>CAMIVY010000006.1 GCA_946402275.1 uncultured Prevotella sp. | reverse complement strand
GAAAATCCGTGTGTCCCCGGTTCGATTCCTGGAGGTACCACTCCTCCTTTCATTATGAAACCCCTGACTTAGAGATTTCTCTAGCAGGGGTTTTTCTATAAACATTAAAAACTATGGGAATAATTATTGGAATTGACGTAGGTATCTCTACCACAAAGATTGTCGGAATTCGTGACTATCAGGTGAAATCCCCCATCCGCATTACAGCTGCCGATCCGGTGACATCACTTTATGGCGCTTTTGGAAAATATTTGCACGACAATAGCATCAGCTTGAGTGATGTTGAACAGGTAATGGTTACGGGGGTTGGCTCATCCTATATTAATGAACCTGTTTACGGACTGCCTACAGGCAAAACTGATGAGTTTGTGGCTGATGGTTTAGGTGCCCGCTTTGAGAGTGGGCTGACGAAGGCTATTGTTGTCTCTATGGGTACTGGTACAAGTTTTGTGCAGTGTGATGGCGAGCATATCCAGCACATAGGAGGTATAGGGATAGGAGGGGGAACCCTGCAGGGCTTGAGTCGTGTGATGTTGAATACGCGTGACCCCGAGCAGATTCAGAGTCTCGCAGTTCAGGGTGATATTCATCATATCAACCTTTCTATCGGTGATATCTCCAACCGTCCGCTTCCCGGTTTGCCGATGGATGCCACCGCTTCCCTTTTCTCGAAGGCCCAGTATGATGCTCCCAAGGAGGATATTGCCCTTGGCATCATAACTCTAGTGCTACAATCCATCGGCTCAGCGGCCATTCTGTCCGCCCTCAACTCAGGCATCAAGGATTTTGTATTGATAGGTAACCTGACCCTTTTGCCTCAGTGCAAAGAGATCTATCCTAATCTTGAGAAGTTTTATGGCGTACATTTCCACATACCCAAGTATGCGGAGTTTTGTACTGCCATTGGGGCGGCCCTTTATTATGTCAACGGGTTCCATCCCTGAGCTTTCAACTCGAATTCCTGATCATCGCGTGTGACGAGAATCTGTCCGAGACTCTCTTTAGTGATATGGCCAATCATCTTGATGTCGTCCATGTCTTGTATTTTTTCGTGATCTCCAATGGGCACTGTAAACAGCAGCTCGTAGTCCTCGCCACCGTTCAGGGCACAGGTTGTCACGTTCATGTTCAGCTCCTCAGCCATCACTGCCGTTTGGTAGTCGATGGGTATTTGTTTTTCAAAGATACGACATCCCACATGACTCTGTTTGCAGATGTGCATCAATTCACTGGACAATCCGTCGCTGATGTCCATCATGGCTGTTGGACGGATGCCTGCCTCGTGCAATTTTTGGATAATGTCACCACGGGCCTCTGTTTTCAACTGGCGTTGTAAGAGGTATTCTTTGCCAGCAAAGTCTGGCTGGAAATCTGGAGCGGGTTTCCCTTTCTTTTTGGCTTCATCGACCATCTGGTAAAAGACGGCCTTTTCCCTTTCCAATAGTTGCAATCCCATATAGGCAGCCCCTAAGTCTCCACTGACACAAATCAAATCAGTTTCCTTTGCCCCGTTGCGATATACGATATCTTCTTTCAGGGCTTCACCGATACATGTGATGCTGATGGCCAACCCTGTGTAACTGCTTGTCGTGTCGCCACCTACAATGTCTACCCCCCATTTGTCGCAGGCCATACGCAGTCCGCCATAGAACATCTCCATATCTTCCACACTGAAGCGTTTGCTCAGTGCCATTGAAACTGTCATCTGCCGTGGTGTGCCGTTCATGGCAAAGATGTCGCTGATGTTCACCATAGCCGATTTATAGCCCAGGTGTTGTAAGTCGATATACGTCAGGTCAAAGTGTACACCTTCCATCAGCATGTCTGTGGTTACTAGCACCTCAGATTCTGGGTAGTGAAGTACGGCGCAGTCGTCGCCTACGCCGTACTTGGTTGATATGTTCTGCGGCTTGATGTCCTTTGTCAACCGGTCTATCAAGCCAAATTCTCCTACTTTTTGGATTTCCATTTCTCTGTTGGGTGTTCTTGATTGTATTTTTCTGCTGTGGCGCTTTCGATGCGTTCGGCACGGATAATCATCTCACGCATAATCTCAGTCATCAGTGGCTGAGCTTTATTGGCTGCCTCCTGTACCTCTTCGTGGCTTACCTCTACGGGGACATCAAAGCCACCTAGGTCAGTAATTACGCTTACGCCAAAGGTACGGATGCCACAGTGATGTGCCACAATTACCTCGGGAACTGTACTCATACCAACGGCATCACCACCCAGCAGACGGTACATCTTATACTCAGCAGGTGTCTCGAAGGTTGGGCCCTGCACACCTACATAGACACCATAGGTCACACGGATTTTCTTCTCCTTGGCAATAGCGGTAGCCTCCTTGATAAGCGACATGTCGTATGTCTCGTGCATATCTGGGAAACGAGGGCCTGTGGGGAAGTTCTTTCCACGCAGTGGGTGTTCGGGGAACATATTGATATGGTCAGTGATAATCATTAGGTCGCCAATTTTGAAGGCGGGGTTCATACCACCGGCAGCATTCGACACGTAAAGAGTCTTGATTCCCAACTCGTACATCACACGAACAGGGAATGTAACGTCCTTCATGGAATATCCCTCATAGTAATGGAAACGACCCTGCATGGCCAGAATGTCCACACCACCCAACTTTCCGAAAATCAGCTTGCCGGAGTGTCCCTCCACCGTTGATATGGGGAAGTTGGGAATTTCCGTGTAGGGGAATTCACACTTATCAGTAATTTCTGAAGCTAATTGTCCGAGACCCGTTCCCAGTACGATGGCTGTCTTTGGGTTCGTTTTCATCCTTTCTTTGAGCCAGGATGCTGTTTCTTGAATTTTTTCGTACATAGTTGATTATTAAATTGTTAAAGGTTTCTTCCTGTTCCTGTAAGAACTGGATAGCAATTGGTAACGTATAGATGCTGGCTTTTACCTCATCGCTCAGTCCTTCCAAATCCTCTAGTCGGGTAGCGTCTTTTTCTGTAGTTACGATACACTTTGGTCCTTCCATTATGGCAAAGGTCTCGTTAATCTGTTGTACGTTCTTCCCGTTGAAGTGATGATGGTCACTGAAAGATAGTGGCTGCAAGTGCCCGCATTGTGGTGAGAGATCGTGTATCATCTGCATCGGCGATGCAATGCCTGTCAGCAGTAACACGTTTCGGTTCGCCAGCTCCTCTGTTTCCAAAAGAGCTCCATTAAATATCGGTTTCAGTCCACCATATTGTATGGTGGTGAAGAATAATTGCTGATACGGGTAGAGGTTCATCGCTTTCGTGATAACACGATAGTCTATCGGTTTCATCTCTTTCGGGCATTTTGTCACGATTACGACATCTGCTCTGTTCTTTCCCTCTTTGGGCTCTCTCAGTCTGCCAGCGGGCAATATCTTGTCATAGGTTATCAGTCTATGATAATCCACTAGCAGGATATTGATTCCAGGCTTGACGTATCGGTGTTGAAAGGCATCGTCGAGCAACACCACTTCGGGTTTTACTCCACACTCGTCCAGCATGTCTATACCATGACAACGATCCTTATCGACTGCCACTGCTACTTCTCTGAACTTTCGTTTCATCTGGTACGGCTCGTCACCAATGTCACTTACCGTGCTACTCTCGTCTGCTAAGATGAACCCCTTACTTTTGCGCTTGTATCCGCGACTTAGCACCGCCACTTTGAAATCCTTTTTCAGTAGTCTGATGAGGTATTCCACATGGGGGGTCTTCCCTGAACCGCCTACGGTGATGTTTCCCACTGATATGACAGGTACATCGAATGTCCGCGTTTTCAGAATGCCCATATCGAACATCAAGTTGCGCAGGCTTACGATATGCCCATAAACCCAACTCAAGGGTAACAGACTTTTGTTGATTCTAATGAAATCGCCTTCCAAGTTGTAAATGGATACTATTTAATATTAATAATGTAAGGCAACCTTGCCTGAATAGCATTCTGGCTATTCAAGTTCTTCACAAAGCGCAGGGGCTCGTAGTATTCACCCAGTGCAGCTTGCATCTCCTCGTCAAGGTAGCTCTTCTTCGTTACGCTGTTGAATAGATCACTAAGCCAGTCTTCCTCTTCAGGATAGCTGGTGGCACGATATTCCTTCAGCTTAGCCAGCTCGGCGGCCTTCTTCACGGCATCGTCCAGCGAACCAACGGCATCCACCAGTTTGATGGGCAATGCATCGTTACCCAGCCATACACGACCCTGAGCAATCTCTTCCACTTGCTCAACGCTCAGTTTTCTGCCATCGGCTACACGCTTGCGGAACAGCTTATAGCCACGATCGATATACTGTTCCAGTAGAGCTGTCTCTTCTGCGTTCAATGGGCGCGACATAGCTCCAAAGGCGGAGTGCTTGTTGGTCTTCACCTCGCTGAACTTCACGCCCAGTTTCTGTGTCAGCAATTGGCTTACATCCGGGAACATACCGAAAATGCCGATAGAACCAGTCAGTGTGGTGGGTTCTGTATAGATGTAGTTGGCGTTACAGCTGATATAGTAGCCACCGCTGGCAGCATAGCCGCCCATCGAAACCACCACAGGCTTCTTGGCTTTCAGGTTGGTAACGGCACGCCAGATTTGCTCTGAGGCATAAGCAGAACCACCAGGAGAGTTAACGCGTAGCACTACTGCTTTCACGTCGTCGTCATTCATCAATTTCTCCAAGTCTTTACATACGGTGTTGGCCACGATGTTGTGCTCTCTCTCTGTCATGCTGCCCGTCTCTGAGTCAACAATCTCGCCATAGGCATAATAGACAGCTACTTCGTCGCCTTCCTGCTTCTTGCTCTTTACATCGATCATTTCACTAGTGGTTAACTGCTTGATTTCTTCTTTTTCGTCTATCTTCAGCAGTTTCTTGATTTCTCCCTTCACCTCATCAGTGTATAACAGTTTGTCCACCATCTTCTTGTTCACCAGTTCCTTCTGTTCGGCAAAGGTTATCATCTGGTCAGCATAAGCGTTCAGCGAGTCAACGCTCACCTTGCGACTCTTGGACACGTCGTTCAACATCACCTTCCAGATACCGTTCAGATAAGCCTCCGTCTGCTCGCGATCGTAGTCGCTCATCTGGTCAGCAGTCATCATCTCCACAGCACTCTTGTATTTTCCAACTTTCACAGCCTGGAACTTTACGCCAAACTTGGCCAATAAGTCCTTGATATAGTATGATTCTCCGCCTAGTCCGTGCCAGTCCACCATTCCCTCTGGGTTCAAGTACACCTTGTCAGCCGCACTACTAATATAATAGGTGGTCTGCGTGTAGCTGTCACCATAGGCTACAATCCATTTACCGCTCTTCTTGAAGTCTAGCAGGGCCTCGCGGATGGCATGTGCTGATGCAGGAGTATCGCTGCTGAAGGCACCAGCCTCAATGTATATGCCTTTGATGTCCTCGGTCTCCTTAGCCTTTCGGATAGCAGTCAGCAGTTGGTCCAGTCCTAGGTTTTCACTTACCTGTCCTGTCAGTTCAGCCAGAGGATTGCTGGCAGTGCGCTCCGCCATAATACCTGAAAGTTTCAAGGTGTACACTGAGTTCTCCTCTACTTGCGTGCTACCCGCACTCTTTGCTGCCAGTCCAACTAGGGAGATGGCTCCCAGAATGCCTACCACTACCAGTAACAGGACAATACCGGTTACCGTAGCTAATACATACTTCAAAAATTGCTTCATCTTCTTGTAATTTTAGTTATTCAAGTTTCGTGTTCTTGGCACATGCCGTTATATTCCATTGCAAAGTTAATCATTTTTCTTTATACTACCTATTTTTATACATTTTTTAGCATTTCCTTCCCTTCCGGATTTTTAATGTTCAAATCTTTCTGCCAAACTGTCAGCCACTGACTGTCTGGCACGGTTTTCGCTACCTAAGTGGCAGAAAGTTTAATTCAAACATTAAAAAATTAAGTATTATGAACATCAAACCATTAGGCGACCGCGTGCTGGTATTGCCAGCCCCCGCAGAAGAAAAGATCGGTGGTATCATCATTCCTGATACTGCCAAAGAGAAACCCCTTCACGGCACCATCAAGGCTGTTGGTCAGGGAACCAAGGACGAGGAAATGGTCCTCAAGGCAGGCGACGAAGTGCTGTATGGCAAGTACAGTGGAACAGAACTCGAGTTCGAGGGAGAGAAGTATCTGATGATGCGCCAGAGCGACGTGCTGGCAGTTATCGAGAAATAATTATGCATTATGAATTAATAATTACGAATTGTTATTATGGCAAAAGATATTAAATTCAATATTGACGCCCGCGATGCTATGAAGCAGGGCGTTGACCAGTTGGCAAACGCAGTAAAGGTGACACTCGGTCCTAAGGGTCGTAATGTTGTCATCGAGAAGAAGTTCGGTGCTCCCCAGATTACCAAGGACGGTGTGACCGTTGCCAAGGAAATCGAGCTGGAGGACAAGTTCGAGAATACAGGTGCTCAGCTCGTCAAGAGCGTTGCCTCCAAGACCGGTGACGATGCAGGTGACGGTACGACAACCGCAACCATTCTGACGCAGGCTATCGTGACCGAGGGTCTGAAGAATGTGACTGCAGGTGCCAATCCTATGGACCTGAAGCGCGGTATCGACAAGGCTGTTAAGAGCGTTGTTGACTTCATCCAGAAGAATGCTGAGCGCGTAGATGACAATTACGACAAGATTGAGCAGGTGGCTACTGTTTCTGCCAACAACGACGAGGAGATTGGTAAACTGCTGGCTGAGGCTTTCCGCAAGGTTTCCAAGGATGGTGTCATTACCATCGAGGAGAGCAAGAGCCGCGATACCCACATCGGTGTTGTCGAGGGTATGCAGTTCGACCGTGGCTACCTGTCTGGCTACTTTGTAACCGATTCTGAGAAGATGGAGTGCGTGATGGAGAATCCGTACATCCTTATCTATGATAAGAAGATTTCTAACATCAAGGATTTCCTGCCTATCCTGCAGCCCGCTGCTGAGAGTGGCCGTCCTCTGTTGGTTATCGCTGAGGATGTTGACTCTGAGGCTCTGACCACACTGGTTGTCAACCGTCTGCGTGGTGGCTTGAAGATTTGCGCTGTCAAGGCTCCTGGCTTTGGCGACCGTCGTAAGGCTATGCTCGAGGACATCGCAACCCTGACCGGTGGTGTCGTTATCAGCGAGGAGAAGGGCTTGAAGCTGGAGCAGGCTACCCTGGAGATGCTGGGAACCTGTGACAAGGTTACTGTTTCTAAGGACAATACCACCATTGTCAATGGTGCCGGCGACAAGCAGGCCATTCAGGACCGTATCGCTCAGATCAAGAAGGAAATCGAGCTCACCACCTCTTCTTACGACAAGGAGAAGCTGCAGGAGCGTCTTGCCAAATTGGCAGGTGGCGTAGCAGTGCTCTATGTCGGTGCTAACAGCGAGGTAGAGATGAAGGAGAAGAAGGATCGCGTTGACGATGCTCTCTGCGCTACCCGTGCAGCTATCGAGGAAGGTGTCGTTGCCGGTGGTGGTACGACCTACATCCGTGCTCAGCAGGCTCTGGCTGACCTGAAGGGTGACAATGCCGATGAGCAGACCGGTATCAACATCATCTGCCGTGCTATTGAGGAGCCTCTGCGTCAGATTGTCAGCAATGCTGGCGAGGAAGGTGCCGTTGTCGTACAGAAGGTTCGTGAGGGCAAGGGAGACTTCGGCTACAATGCTCGTCTGGACAAGTACGAGGACCTGCGCGAGGCTGGCGTCATCGATCCTGCCAAGGTAGCCCGTGTAGCTTTGGAGAATGCCGCTTCTATTGCTGGCATGTTCCTCACCACCGAGTGCCTCATCTGCGACAAGCCAGAGAAGGAACCCGCTATGCCGATGGGTGGTGCCCCAGGCATGGGAGGCATGATGTAAAAGACAGGTTGAAATAGTATCAATTTGTAAGCTAAACTTTTCAAATACGGGTGTTTGGTAAAAATATCAAACACTCGTATTGATTTATGTCAAAAACGGTATCAATTTCGCATATAAATACTTGTAAGCTAACCGAAAAGTTTCTACCTTTGCACACAGAAACAAGGAGGGTTTCGATAATATAGTATTAGACTTCATAAGAAAATAGATATTTTTTTGATTTGTTTTAGTAGATTAGTTTTTAAGTAGTTTGTTTTTAAAATCGATTGTCGTGATGACAGTCGGTTTTTTTTTGTATCTTTGCAAGCGATATGAAGAAACTAATCACTACATTAATGCTTGGCATGATGGCTACTGCCGTCTGTGCACAGCCCAAGAGGATAGGCGACTACATTGAGTCTATGTCGTATAACTCCACCGCTCCGGGTGCTCCACGCAGTCAACAGTACTGGCCTGAGGGAAGGGCCTTTGTGACGGTGAACGGAACGAACCGGTTTACGCGGGCGTTGTATGGCTCGCCTAGCGACTGGCGTCTGGAAACGAGTGACAGACCAGTGTTTGCTGTGGCTAAGAAGAACCACCATAGGAACATCCGTATGACGGTGGGCGGTGTGGCTTTGGATGCTACCACCTATTGCAAGTCCATCTATGAGAGTGGCATAAGGAGCTATGAGCTTCGCGATAAGCAGTGGGGTGAAGCTACCTTATATGTTAAGGTGGTGGCGTTGCCTGACGAGGAGGGTGCCGTATGGCATTTCCAAGGTAAAGGCTTCACACAAGATATGGACGTCCAGGTGAAGGTGTGTGAGATAGCACAACCCAAGTTGCAGCGCAATGGTGACATCGGTGCCGACAAGCCCGGTGTTTTTGAACCCGATGCAGAGGAAAAAGGCTTGAAGGTCAGCGGTGCTACCTATTCGGATGCCACGCGGCATGAGGCTTATGTGGTGATGAAGGTGAACGAAGTGGTGGAGATAAGTGCTCACGAGGCATCTCAGCTTTTCGAAAAGGCTGCCCGTCATTTCGAGATGATGAGCCGTCGCATTCAGTTTAACACCCCCGACCCCTATATCAACACGCTGGGTGGTGCCCTCGTGCTGGCTGCCGATGGTGATTGGGACGGTACGACATGGTTGCATGGCTGTGTGGGATGGCGCATGCCCCTAGCCGGATGGCGTGCCGGTTATCTGGGTGATGTGCTGGGATGGCCAGACCGTGCCTTGTCACATTTCAATGCCTATGCCAATAGTCAGGTGACGGATGTGACACCCGACCTTCCTCATCCCACGCAGGATCCTAAGCAGCAGATGGCTCGTTCAGAGAAGAGATGGCACACGCAGATGTATTCCAATGGTTACATCTGCAGGAACCCGAACCGCAACGACCAGATGCACCATTATGATATGAACTTAAACTATGTCGATGAGCTCCTGTGGCATTTCCAGTATGATGCCGACCCTGCATACATGCGTAAGATGTGGCCTGTGTTACAACGCCATTTGGCTTGGGAGAAACGTAACTTCGACCCTGATGGTGACCATCTGTACGATGCCTATTGCTGCATTTGGGCGAGTGATGCCTTATATTATAGTGGTGGTGCCGTTACGCATTCTTCTGCCTATAACTACCGAGGCAATAAGTTGGCAGCACGTATAGCCCACCTAATAGGGGAAGATGCGACACCCTACGAACAGGAGGCGGAGGCAATCTTAAAGGCCATGAATCAACGTCTGTGGTTGGAGGAAAAAGGACACTGGGCCGAATTCCAAGACCTGATGGGTGAGCAGCGGGTGCATGAGAGTGCTGCTGTGTGGAGCATCTATACGCCGATAGACTGTGGGGTCTGTACACCAGAACAAGCGTATCGCGCTACACAATACATCGACCGTGAAATACCCCATATACCTTTGAACAATCAACTTTCAACAATCGCTACTAGCAACTGGCTGCCTTATTCCTGGAGCATCAACAACGTGGCAGCAGCGGAGGTGATGCATACCGCACTGGCTTATTTCGAGGCAGGGCGCAATGAGGAGGGTTTCCGACTAATGAAGGCGAATGTGATAGACCAGATGTACTATGGTCAGTCGCCTGCCAACTTCGGACAGGTGAGTCATTACGATGCGGCGCGTGGAGAGTGTTACCGGGACTTTGGTGATTGCATCGGTATCTCGTCGAGAACCTTGTTGCAGGGACTCTTTGGTATCATTCCGCAAGCGCTCTACGGACAATGCATTCTCCGTCCTGGCTTTCCACAGGACTGGGACAGCTGTAGCATTCATACGCCCTATCTGGACTATCAGTTCACGCGAAAGAATGGCACCCTGCGCTTTGTGATCAATCAACGTTTCAAGACCCCTTTGCAGATGGTGCTGAGACTGAATTTGGGAGAGGGTGGATACCGCGACATCGTGGGTACAAAGGAGGCGCACCAGGTGATAGAGGTGAAGGAAATGTATAAGCCCCAGCCGATGGACCGATACTTCAATGCATGTGTCAATGATATTTTTAAGCAAGAGTATCGCACACCCCGTCCGCCTTATACTACCTTGCAAATCCCCCTGCAGGGCATTGGCGAGTGGTGTCATCCGCACTACAAACCCGACATCAACGACAGCGTGTTTCGCTCCATGATTCAGAATGGCACGTTTACGGTAGCAGGCATTCCCTTCTGCACTCCCAAGAAAGGCCGTAACATCGTCTTTACCTCGCTGTGGGACAATTATCCTGACAGCATTACCATTCCTTTGCGTGGACAGGCTTCGAAGGCGTGGCTTCTGATGGCAGGTTCCACCAACCACATGCAGTGTCATATAGACAATGGACTCGTGGTAGCGCAATATCGCGACGGTTCAACGGACACGTTGCGATTGGTGAACCCCGACACATGGTGCCCCATCGAACAGGACTTCTATGTGGATGGCATGGCCTTTAAGGTGGCGGAGCCCAGACCATACCGTGTATCGTTCGGCACAGGAGTGGTGAGCCGTGATCTGGGTGATGCGTTAGGTATTAAAGGGGTGTATGGCCGTGAGATTCCAGGAGGGGCCGGACTCTTGCTCTGTCTGCCCCTTGACAATCGGAAGCATTTGAAGGCACTGACGGTCAGGACGCTGTCTAATGACATTGTTATTGGATTAATGGGGGTTACGTTGGAATAATTCATAATGCATAATTAATAATTCATAATTCATAATGCATAATTCAAAATTATGTCGTACCTTTGTACTCGATTATGCAAAAGTTAGTAGAACTCTATAGGCAGTGGAGTGGGGTAGAACCCCAGGAAGTGACTCGTCTGGCAGGTGCTGGCAGCAATCGTGAATATTACCGTATGACCGACAGTCAGGGTGTTAGCGTGGTAGGCTGTGTGGGTACCAGTCGCGATGAGAACCATGCCTTCATCTACCTCTGTCGCCACTTTACCAACAAGCAATTGCCCGTGCCAGAGGTGCTGGCAGTGAGTGACGATGAGGTGCGTTATATCCAAACCGACCTAGGTAGCATCTCGCTGTTTGATGCCATCCGTGGAGGTCGTGAGGCTGGTGGACGTTATACCGTAAAGGAAGTGGAGCTGTTGAGGCGTACCATCCGTGAACTGCCTAACATTCAGTTGAATGGTGCCGACGGGCTGGACTTTTCCAACTGCTATCCCCAACCGGAGTTCAATACCGATTCGGTGCTCTTCGACCTTAACTACTTCAAATATTGTTTCCTAAAGGCTACTGAGCTGGACTTCCACGAGATGAAACTCGAGGCCGACTTCCGCCTGTTGGCCAAGGATCTGGCATCCGAGAAAGACACGCAGGGATTCCTGTATCGTGACTTTCAGGCTCGCAACGTAATGCTCGACAGCAACGGACGTCCTTTCTTCATCGACTTCCAGGGTGGACGCCGTGGGCCGTACTATTACGACCTCGCTTCATTCCTGTGGCAGGCCTCTGCCAAATATCCCCATAAGGTACGCAGGGAACTGGTGTATGAATACTACCATGCCCTGAAGCAATATACCGAGGTGCCACAACCTCACCATTTTGTAGATCGTCTGGGTCTCTTCGTGCTCTTCCGCTTGTTGCAGGTCTTGGGAGCCTATGGCTTCCGTGGCTATTTCGAGCGTAAGCAGCATTTCATAGAGTCTATCCCTCCTGCTATTCGCAACCTCAGGGAACTGTTGGACGAGCGTAACTTCCCCTATCCCTTCCTGACCGATGTGCTTGACAGGTTGACACGGATGCCCCAGTTCCAGCAAATAGAGACTGCTGCCGTGCGTGCTGATGGTCTGAAAACCACCGACCTGAACCCCTATAAGCCTCACCCGCAGGATGGTCCAGCCACCTTCTCGAAATACGATGCACAAGGCCCATTGGTGGTTCGTGTCTATAGCTTCTCCTATACCAAGGGTATTCCCGAGGACGAGAGCGGCAATGGTGGTGGCTATGTGTTCGACTGCCGTTCTACACACAACCCCGGACGTTACGAGCCTTATAAGAAGGTAACGGGACTTGATGAGTCTGTTATCCGTTTCTTGGAGGACGATGGTGAGATACTTACCTTCCTCGACTCCGTCTATAAGTTGGCAGACAACCATGTGCGCCGATATATCCAGCGTGGCTTTACCTCGCTGATGTTCTGCTTCGGTTGTACGGGCGGACAGCATCGCTCCGTCTATTCCGCCCAGCATCTTGCTGAGCATATTCACGATAAGTTCGGCATCGAAGTGCGCATCTGCCATCGTGAGCAGGGCATCACGCAAATATTGGAAGCGAAATGAAACAAGCAATGATACTGGCTGCAGGCCTCGGAACACGACTGAAACCCTTGACGGACACCATGCCCAAGGCACTCGTTCCGGTGGGTGGCAAGCCCCTGTTGGAATGGAACATCCGCAAGTTACAACGGCAGGGCTACGACCGTTTTGTCATCAACGTTCACCATTTTGCCCAACAGATTATAGACTATGTAGGCGAACAGGACTATGCCCCATTGGTGCACTTCAGTGATGAGACAGCAGAGCTGTTAGAAACGGGTGGGGGACTGAAGAAGGCTCAAGACCTCTTCGATGACCAACAGCCCATCCTCCTGCATAACGTGGATATACTGGATAATGTCGATTATGCATGGTTCGCCCGTCAGCATGAGACTGACGAGGATGCCGTGTTGCTGGTAAGCCGTCGTCAGACCAAGCGCTACCTGCTCTTCGACAATGCCATGCGACTCATGGGATGGATGAACCGTGAGACGGGAGAAGTAAAGTCACCTTTCCCGTGGCTCCGTGAGGCTGAGCTTACGATTGATGACAACCTGAATGTCACATCTCTGCCCTCCGCTCTTACCTCTCACCTCTCACCTCTTACCTCTAAGCTGTATGCCTTCGCCTTCTCAGGCATCCACAGCTTCTCGCCCCGTCTGTTCCCCCTTATGGACCGCTTTCCCGACCGTTTCCCCATCATCGACTTCTACCTCAGCGTCTGCCACCGCTCCCATATCGTAGGACTGGTGAAGCCTGACCTTGACGTTCTCGATGTCGGCAAACTCGATAGTCTGGATCAAGCGGAACACTACATTCGTAATCATCAGTGCTAATTCTTAAATTCAATAATATATGCAAAAGATTATCATTCTCGATTTCGGTTCGCAGACCACGCAGCTTATAGGCCGCCGTGTCCGTGAGCTCGACACCTTTTGCGAGATTTTGCCTTACAACAAGTTCCCGAAGGACGACCCCGATGTGATTGGTGTCATCCTCAGCGGATCGCCTTACAGCGTCCACGACCCCGAGGCTTTCAAGGTTGACTTGAGCCAGTTCATCGGACGTCTCCCCGTGCTGGGCATCTGCTACGGAGCACAGTTCATCTCGCATACCCTCGGTGGTAAGGTGGAAAAGGCCGACTCCCGCGAGTACGGACGTGCCAATCTGCAGACGGTAGATGTCACCAATCCCCTGTTCAAAGGCTTCGAGCCAAACTCACAGGTTTGGATGTCACATGGCGACACCATCACTGCCATTCCCGACGGTTTCCAGATTATTGGCAGTACGAAGGACGTCAGAAATGCCGCTTTCTGGTGCCCTGCAGAGAAATTGTCAAATAGTAAATCGTCAAATTGTAAATCTGTTTGGGCCGTTCAGTTCCATCCTGAGGTCTATCACACCTTGCAGGGCAAACAGTTGCTGAAGAACTTCGTTGTCGATATCTGTGGTTCCAATCAAGACTGGAGTGCCGCTTCCTTTGTCGATACTACGGTGGCTGAGCTGAAGGCCCAGTTGGGTACCGACCGCGTCATTCTCGGACTCTCCGGAGGTGTCGATTCCAGCGTTGCTGCCGTGTTGCTGAACAAAGCCATCGGTAAGAACCTCACCTGTATCTTCGTCGATCACGGCATGCTGCGTAAGAACGAGTTCCAACAGGTGATGGACGACTACAAGGTGCTCGGTCTGAATGTCATTGGCGTCGATGCTTCTGAGAAGTTCTTCTCCGACCTCGCCGGCGTCACCGACCCAGAGCAGAAGCGTAAGATTATCGGACGCGATTTCGTAGAAGTCTTTAATGCTGAGGCACGTAAGATTACCGATGCCCGTTGGTTGGCACAAGGTACCATTTATCCCGACCGCATCGAGTCGTTGAACATCACCGGTAAGGTCATCAAGAGTCATCATAACGTAGGAGGACTCCCTGAGGAGATGCACCTCCAGTTGTGTGAACCCCTGAAGTGGCTCTTCAAGGACGAGGTGCGCCGTGTAGGTCGTCAGATGGGCATGCCCGAGCATCTCATCACCCGTCATCCCTTCCCCGGTCCCGGCTTGGCAGTCCGTATCCTTGGCGATATCACTCCCGAGAAGGTGCGCATTCTGCAGGATGCCGATGATATCTATATCCGTGGACTCCGCGAGTATGTCGATACCGATGGCGAGACATTATATAATAAGGTATGGCAGGCAGGTGCTATCCTCCTCTCCACCGTCCGCTCCGTCGGTGTCATGGGCGATGAGCGCACCTACGAGCATCCCGTTGCCCTGCGTGCCGTCACCTCCACCGATGCTATGACCGCTGATTGGGCCCATCTGCCCTACGACTTCATGGCAAAGGTCTCCAACGAGATTATCAACAAGGTGCGTGGTGTCAACCGCGTCTGCTACGACATCTCGTCAAAGCCACCCGCAACCATCGAGTGGGAGTAGCAATTTGCTTTCACGTCTGAATAGATAACAATCAGGTGGGAATCAAAAGATTTCCACCTTTTTCTTGCTTTTTTCGGAAATAATCCCTATCTTTGCATTCAAGTACTGCTGATGGCTGTAAACAGCCCGTGGTCTCTGAGTGCAGAGTGGCAGTATAATTTTAGAGGGTAAAACAATAACAGCATTAGCAGTTATTCGGCGTGTCTGAAATGTAGGAAGTTTTAAACACAATGTTCGTCTAACAATAATGACTAATGTCTGCACTTGATAGTGCGGACATGTCACTTATCTAGACGGACGGGTATTTCCTACAACCTCAGACACGGATAAGCGGTCCGCGCTTTTTTCGTGTCTGTTTGGTTGGTGGGGGTGACCTGTAAATCCGGTAAGTGCTATGCTCCTAAAACAATAGTGCAGACATGGCAAGAATCTATGACAACATAGAGTCGAAATTTGTGAATGGCTTGCAAGACCTTATAACGGATGTATTATTCGTCTAACTATGATTTGTTTAACTTTACAGAAGGCTGGATGTTTGGATGTAATTTCGATTATCCCACGCAACCGATTGAGCATTCACTTGTGGATTTGAGTAATCAAATGGAAAATGGACTGCGAAAAAATGCCCAACATTATGTGATAAATAGTAAAACAAATGGCTTACAAGATACAGTAACTTATCGAAAGTACTATAGTAAGAAAATAATGGACGAGATTGACAAAGTCCTTGCCAAGCATTACGGTTTCACGGAAGAAGAACTCGACTTCATCATCAATTACGACATCAAATATCGTATGGGTGATGAACTAAATGAAGAATAAAAAATGTAGGAAAAAGAGCGTAAAGTAAAAAGAAATTCGTACTTTTGCAGCAACCAATTATGGATATAAAAAACCCGGATTCATCACCAGCATCTAATATCTGGGAGAGGAACTACCGGGACTGCGTTGCAAAGTTACAAATAATTATGGAAATAAACAAGAAATTCTTTGAAAAAGTTTTCTCAACGAAGCGAATGGAGCGATATTTTGCTCTCTATCCTAATGACGAGGCTCGTGCCATTAAGCATTATGAATGCAATTTGATGTTGTCAGAATCATTATACACGAGCTTGTCAGTATTGGAAGTAACGTTGAGAAATGCACTATGTCGTGAATTGGAGACTATGACAGGACGAGAAGACTGGTATGCCATATTCCCTTCAACGCCAGGATTACGCAGCCTAAACAAATATATAACAGAAGCAGCACAGCATATTTCTGCGCGACACGAACAAATAACACCCTCAAAAATTGTGGCTGAACTTACTTTGGGCTTCTGGGTGTCATTGCTGAATAGCGAATACGAACGTACTCTATGGCAAGCACTTCGTCGTGCTTTCCCATATATGCCACGGCAGGAGCGAAAACGACGTAACGTTTCCGCACCACTTAACCTATTCAGGCATTTTAGGAACAGAATCTTTCATAATGAGTCCATTTGCTGGAATTTGAATCGAGTAGAGGAAATACATGCTGAAATTTTGAAGGTAATTGGATGGATGAATAGTGACTTGCCTGAATGGGTTAGAGAGCAAGAACATTTTAGTCACGTTTGTCGTGAAATCCGAAACCAAATGGAATGGAAATAGTGGATGATGTGACACGTACCTGACACCTGTCATACTTACAGATGTCAGGTACTACGGCCTGCAATTGTTCAAGAAAAAGGGTAGATAATTGGCGCAATACAATACTATTGCAGAAGAAATAATAAACCTATCATAATATGTCAAAAGAAAAATCTATATGTAATGAGACAAATAAACGTCATGGGCTGATAGCACGCATCCTGGGTGATCAGCCTACAGCTGCTCAGAAGATAGTCTTTTGGGTTATGCTTATGTCGCTATTGATTTGGCCGCTATTTTTCTTTGGTTCACTATTCCTCTTTGATGCTCCAATCCACTCGACAGTTGACGAGATCTGCCGTTATGGCATGTTTTTTATCATCTTGCTGTATCCCCTCTATCTGCTCCCGTTAATGAGGTTTTGTTTCTGGGTTTCCAAGCGTCTGAGGACTTCTTGGCTTTTCTTTTTCTGTCCTTTAATACCTGTGGCTGTATTTTCATTATTTATTGAAATAGCTTCGAGCGAATTTGCAGCAAAAAAACCTGAAGGATACGACCCATCAACTTTCGTACGTCTAAATGAAGCATATTCAAAAGACGTAAACCATGTATACTTTTACAATGAAATTCTAGATTTGGCAGACCCTTCGTCTTTCCGTGTACTAAACGAAAACCATTCTGCTGACAATCGATATGTATGGTATAATAACGACACTATCCCGGGTGCTGATCCTGCAACATTTGTTGTTCCTGAAAGAAAGAACGATCTAAGTTTTTCTCTCGCACTTTCACACGATGCCCATGATTACTACTGCGGCATATATCCACTTCATGTGGCAGATATGGGCAGCTTTAAGGAAATAGATGGCAGTTGGGCGATAGATTGCAAGAATGTCTATTATCTAGGATTAGATGCAAGCATTGGGAAAAATAATATTCCTATCGGCGATTATACAACATTTAGAGCTCTTAGTTTCCGCTATGCTAAGGATTCTAAATGTGCTTACTACGAGAATCAGATAGTTGAAGGGGCTGATCCAAAAACTTTCAGAGTGTTGGATGGTGAACAGCACTTTGCACAAGACAAGAATCGCATATATTATCAGGCTAGTGCTACATCTATACGAGATCTCAAATCGTTAAGACATAAGAATATGAATGAGGGATTGAACGAAGCATTCCACACTGATGGCAAGACTGTATATAATTCAGAACTTATGGCCATGCCTGCTGGTTGTGACTTTGCAACTATTCATCGGATTGAGCGTTATCGTGACTGGTATGCTGACAAGAATAGAGTTTATTACGAGAATCGTCTCTTGCCAGGAGCCAATCCGCAAACATTCAGGATATTCCAGTCGCACTATGTATCAGAGAATTATGTGTCGAACAACAACAAGAATACAAGTTATTCGTGTGATGTCGACCATGTGTATTATCAAGACTCATTGATTACAGGAGTTGATATAGTTTCATTTATTTGTGGTTACGATTATGTAGACTCCTGTCCTTTTGCCTTCGACAAGAATCGTTACTATCAAGGCAGTCCGAATCCACGCCTTGAAAAACTACGTCAAGGCAAATGCCATGTAGACAGCAGGTAAAGGATATCTTTGCTTAATATTTTATCGAAGAGAAAGATGGGAATTATATTTCTTGTAATATGGCTAGTCATTTTTGCTGTTATTGCAGCCATACTTGGCGTGATCGGGGTAGCTGTTGTCTATCCCTTTTTATCAAAAAAAGCGAGAAAAAGAAAAATGCTTTTGACTTTCCTTACGCCTATAGTTGGAATAGCAGGCTACGTAGGCAGTAGTGTCATTGCTATGATTGTTATATCGGGACTACTAAGTGTTGATATTGGATTTGGAGATTCTTGGAAAGCTCCACTTCCTAACGGTTATCAATTAATATCCGTTGATATGCCAGATAATGGAAGTATTTATAAAGATGACGACCATAGCACAGAAGGTATTGATGGGGTTCGGCAAATAGAAGTGATCGGAGATTCTGTAATAGGTCTGTCGAGTAATAAATACTTTCTTTTAGACACCAAGATTCACAAGGTTACTTATTACCCTTCTGTCTTGGAGTTGCAAAAGAGAGTAGGAAAACTAAATATTGCTTTGATGAGTAATGATGATTATTACTGGGCTGTCAGAGAAAAAGCTTATATTATTGGTGGCGTTATTTGTTTACTATTCACACTTTCTGTTCTATTTGTTATGTGGAAAGTTGGACTATCTAGATAATAGAAATGAAAACAAAACCACTACTTAGTTATTCGTATCGGTCGATAGAGGTTCTGTTAATACTCTCTGTCACCATCGGTGTTCTTGCCATTGGTATAAACTGTCATGATAATGCTGAAATGGGGGGATTATTAAATTCTTGCATTGTAGCTATTGTGTGGCTGTGGTTTATTTCGTTGCCACTATTTGCTATTTACATCGCTTCTTTTATACGTTCAATTCCACCTGTTTCGATCTATAAGGAATCACCAGGGACAGGAACTTTGATTCACGCTAAGGAGTTGTATCAGTTGATCTGTCCCTGAGATTCTGAGATTCCTTGGGCGATGAATTAAACGATAACGAATAAAAAAGAAAGGCTTTTTCCTCAAAACAGAAAATAAAGGCTGAAAGATTTGGATGTTTCAGAAAAAGTTCCTATTTTTGCAGCGTCAGAATGTCGTCAGAGGGCGCGAACGATTTGCTTTCAAAGCAATATTCAAGCTGGACCTTTCTGACCACTCTACGAGGACATAGCCCACTAGGTTATGTCCTCAGTTTTCCGGGTTTTTATGCCCAATAATCAGCAGATGTTCATTGATGCGTATATACATATCTACAAAACTATGTAAGAGCACTCTGGCGACACGGATGTTGTCATTTAGCTCTGTCTTATCAGCACGAGTACTGATAAGTAGCCTTTCTCCATATATCTCGTCTGGTATGAATTCTAATTCTTGTTCCATAGTGCAAAGGTAAAAAGAGTTTATGAAATACGCAACTATTGCGGAAATAATTATTCAGAGATTTGGACAATCTGTAAATAATGTCTATCTTTGCATAAAGAAATGTGTATATGGACATGGATTATCTTGGCAACAAGGAATTGCTGAAGCAGCACAAGACGGCATTCTTAGCTTCTAGCACCATACCACCAGATATGGTACTGAAATGCTACGACTGGGCAACTGCGAAGCATGAAGGATGTGTAGTAAGCGGCTTTAGCAGCAAATTGGAACAGGATGTGCTGCATTTTCTACTAAAAGCTAAATGTCCTATTATCCTTGTCTTGGCAAGGCAGATGTATAAGGTTGTCCCAGCAGAATTGAAAGAAACGATGGATGAGGGGAAGCTATTGATTATCTCCGTTTCAAACGCAACTCGTCAATCAAAGGTTACGGCTCATGCCCGTAACAGGTACATCTGTGAACTCGCTGACCAGATACTCTTTGTGGGAGTGGACGAAAAGAGCAGTTTGTTTGAACTTCAGAAAGAATACGAATATGCCAAGGGCTTCCATTAACATAAGTGCGTATTAACTACTAGAACATTACGAGGGACGGCCTCCCCAATGGCATATCTCAATCTACCAAATTTGCTCAGTTTTATTCCCACATTGGGAAAATAATATTCCCAGCCTGGGAATAAAACATTCCCACGTTGGGAATAAAAGACAAGTCTATTGCTTTTAACAAGCCACACATCTATTGCAGGATAAGTGGCACTTATTGTACAATAACAGTTGGTTATTTGAACGAGAAAGCCATTTTGGCCAACACCTAACATGCAAAAATGGGAAAAGTCCCTGTCTAAAGGGCTTTCAAGCGATTTTGCTGCCTTCAACACCTAACATAACACCTAACAAAGAGGTAACATAAGAGGTAACATCCTGACTTCATTCTATAACAGTAAATGTTAGGTGTTATGTTAGGTCTTTGTTACCTCTATGTTAGGTCTCAAAGTGATACCTAACATGCCTTAAACGCTGATATACAAAGGAATTTACTGAGATTTATGTTAGGTGTCTATAGGCAATATGAAATTGACAGATACTGTGATCCTCTCTTTTTAATTTTTTTCGCTTTTTTATTTGCATATTCCTTATATAATTCGTATATTTGCAGCGACAAGTGCCGAAAAGTGTCATAAACGCACACAAATCGGCAGTAAAAAGTGTTTGTATGGATATAAGAAGAGATATTATTGCAGATTTTAAACAGTGGAAGGATAGTCCACAGCGTAAGCCTATTCTGTTACAAGGTGCTCGTCAGATAGGGAAAACCTGGGTGATGGAAGCATTCGGCAAGGAGTGCTTTGAACAATATGCCAGATTCGATTTCGACCGACAGCCAGAACTGAAATCTGTCTTTCAAGTTTCAAAAAGTCCTGAGCGCATTATCAAGGAACTGGCCCTGTATTGTGATGTTCCATTGATAGCAGGGAAGACATTGCTTATTTTTGACGAGATTCAGGAGTGTGAGGAGGCTCTGAATAGTCTCAAATATTTCTGTGAGGAAGCTCCGCAATATCATATCATTACTGCGGGTTCATTGCTTGGGGTGGCTGTCAAAAGGCGCAGGATGACTGTTCCCGTAGGCAAGGTTCGGGTCATGAGAATGTATCCTGTCTCGTTCCGGGAATTTCTGCGCGTCAGTGATGAACAGACATTTGAATATGTGGAAGGAATAGAATCGCCCACCCATCTCCCTGAGATTATATTGAACAAACTGAAATTGGAGTATCGCCGTTACATGATATGCGGAGGAATGCCTGAAGCTGTTGTTGCCATGCTCAACAATCAAGGAATGCAATCTGTGGACGATGTCCTACAAGGCATTTTGGATTTGTATGAACTTGATTTTGCAAAGTATGCACAGCCACGTGAAATTCCGCGTATTCGTGCCGTCTGGCACTCCTTGCCTTCACAGTTGAGTAAAGAGAACCGTAAGTTCATATTCAAGGTTATCAAGACGGGGGCTCGCTCCAAAGATTATGAGGATTCATTGCTATGGTTAGAAGATGCAGGCATGATTTATCGCATCAACAACGTTTCCAAGCCAGGCATGCCGTTGAAGGCCTATGAAGAGCCAGATGCCTTTAAGGTATATGCCTGCGATTGTGGCCTGTTGCGTCAGCTTGCTCATCTGCCTGCCAGTACCATCATGGATTCGAGTTCCAACTATACAGAATTCAAGGGCGCTATGGCAGAGAATGCTGTATTGCAATCGCTAATGCCGATGATGAACAATCAAATGCCAAATTATTGGTCGCCTGATAGCAAAGCAGAATTGGAACTGCTGATTCAGTGGAAGGACGAGATTATTCCTATTGAGGTGAAAGCCGAAAACTGCATCAGCGGGAGGAGCCTGAGTGTGTATAACGACAAATATCATCCTCTGCATCGCATCCGCTTCTCTTTCCTTAATCTACAGTCAAACGGTGGGTTGCTCAGTTGTCCATCACCTCTGGCTGAGTGGTTCTGGAAATGGATTTAAAAAATGCCACGGGGACAGATACTGACATCCGATGTAGGAAGTCAGGATTGCATCACACTGTGCCTGTCTCCCTCGTGATTATTTTGTCATCACCTTTATGATTCTCGTCGATCCATCGGCCATCGTCTCACGAATGATATTCAGTCCACGTTGCAGCGTGCCGACCTGACGACCGTCCAGCGTAAAAATCTGACGATGAACAACTTCCGACGATATCATATTTACAGTTCGGATGGCGGTAGGTGCGAAATCTATCTTCTCGCCCATCAAACTATTCAGATAAACTTCCAATGCGGTATAGCCCTCTGTGGAAACGACCTGCTTGCCATCCTCCGGATCAGCAGGATTGAAACCATGAGCCACCTCCCAGTCGTCTGCCATTCCATCGTGGTCATTATCGACATAAGGGGTGGCGGGAGCATAATCGGGATAGCCTTCTGCGTCGAACGGTGTATCGATGATACCCTTGCCATATCCTCCCGAAGCCACCGTCTGGTATTTGGGAGTGCCTGTGGTGACATCTTCTATCACTCGTTTTTCAACAGCATCACGATTAATAGTTCCAGCCTTGGCTAGCACACTTTTGTAAGCATCAGCAGCCGACTCAACGGGAGTACGATATTTATCGTAGTCGTCAATAACGGAAGCGGGCAATCGGGTGAACTTCTCTGAAGGATAAATCCACGTATCAGACTTCATGTCCTCCAAGGCATAGTGAGCGGCCTTATTGACCAGCTTCCAGTTATCCGTATTGCCTTCGGCATTCTTCGTGCCTTCTATGAAGTTGCCGTCGAAATACCATACAGAAGGAGTCTCACTGGCAGTCTTGTCAGAACGGTGATCGTCAATCTGGATGAAATAATGCGAATTAGAAGCTGGACGGGCTGGTCCTGGCTTGTAATAGTTGCCAACGAAGTTACATTCATGAGAGCTATAGATTCCGGCCTCATTCTCACCACCATAGCACGAGTTAGCCTTTGCCCAGTTGAAATTCACGTTGTTCAGGTACTCCAAGAACACGTTGCGGTCTTGTGTGGTGCTACTTGCACCATTGATTCGCGCACTACGGTTGTGGTTGTTGGCCAAGAGGTTGTGGTGAAACGTGGCTGGAGCACCGCCCCACTGGCAGGCATAGCTACGCTTGGTGTTCTTGGGGTGACCGGCATTATAAAGGCCTTCGTGTAAAATACACCACTGAACGGTAGTGTAGTTGTTGTCATACATCGTCATATTCTCTTCGGCACTCCAACCGAAACAGCAGTGGTCGATGATGATATTTTTGGCATTCTCTATTCCGATAGAGCCACCCTCTATAAAATTTCGTTTACGCCAGGCATCATCTGTTTCGCCCTCGTTTTTCTCCAGGCCCTTATTGCCTAGACGAGAGCGGAGGTTACGAATGATGACATTCTGAGAACCGCCCAGATTCAGTTTGCCACCACGCAGCAAGATGCCTTCGCCAGGAGCTGTCTGTCCGGCTATGGTCACGTTCTTCAGCGAAGCTCGAATAGAATTCTCTGTCTTCTTTTGTGGATTAGGACCAATGGTAATGATACCGCTGACACGAAACACAATGGTGGCGTTCTCTTTGCCAGCTTCCGTCAGTGCCCAGCGAAGCGACCCCTCGCCAGAGTCTTCCAGATTGGTTACCTCGACCACCTTGCCACCACGGCCACCAGTAGCGTATTTGCCAAAGCCACGAGCCGTTGGGAAGGCCAGCAATTTTTTCTCTAGTGGAGCATAGTCGTCCGTAGTCTTATGGGCTTCTATCACGCTTTCCGGATCGAAGGCGGTTAACGAGGTGTTGATGGCACAACAGGCCGCATCAACCTTGGCCCAGGTGTTCACCTTCTGGTAGTCAGCATCGGTCAACTGGTGGCTCCAACTGATACGTTTCGAGACATCTGCCAACGCAGTACCGTTCTTGCTCTTATATTCAGCATAGTACGACTTGGTGCCGTCATTACCTCCCATTGTCTCCCATCCTGCAGCCTTGATGATGTTATTCAGCTGACAGTTCAGGAACATGCTGCCACACTTATCGGGACCCCAGCAACGTCCTAGCAACACACTATTGTCGCTGACTCCACTGGCTTTGGTCACTGTACACTCGTTGAAGATGAATCCCAACCATATCTTTGTTCCATCCTCTGCTGTGGTATAAACCGTAATGTCTTCAGGAGCCGTGATATAGCCCCCAGCCACGCAGTTCAGCGTACAATGCTCGAACCAACAAGTGCCACCGGAATAAATATAGTCTGTTGCGCCCTCTATGACACACTCCTTATAATAGCTACGCACGCCTTTCTTCGTGCGATGGGTGTCTTGGTAGCCTGTTATCTTACAGCGATAGAATGTCGAACGGTCACCATCCACATGCAAGGCCAACGCCTGACCAGCCGCCTTTCCGCCTGTATTCTTGATGCAGATGTCCTGTGCATAAAAGTCAGGAGCAAAGACAGCCAGCGTCGCATAGTCGCGCACATCCTTTCCGTTTCCGATGTTATTCTTACCATTAGCAGCTGTAATGATAGTCTTATCCATACCTTCACCTATCAGCGAGATGCATTTGGTAGAAGGTTTCGTGCGCAAACCTACCTTCACCATTCCCTCATAGGTTCCAGCCTTCACCATGATAGTAGCCGTCTCCCCTTCTGCTACAGCGTCTATAGCAGCCTGAACGGTCGTATAGTCACCACTGCCATCTTTACTGACAGTCAACGTTTTCTGTGCCCAGGTACTAAAAGCCATTCCTATGGCCAACAACATAAAGATATGTCTTTTCATATTCAGTCTAATTTTTATTTACTCAAATTAGACGAACAAGCAGCGGATTTGTCACATATGAAGGAGCGCATATTAAGACACTAACTCGTTGGCACGTGCCAGAGCGAGGTCGATGTGGTTGCAGATGTTCTTCTCGCCCACAATGCGTTCGAAGTGGTTGCGCTTCAGCACGCCCTCGACTTTCTCGTTGACACCGGAGAGGACGACGGTGATGCCTTCCTTCTGACTCATGAGGCACATGTTTTCGAGGTTGTGAAGTCCGGTGGAGTCGATGAAAGGCACCTTACGCATACGGATGATGCGCACCTTGGGACGACGCCCATAGCGTGCCATGATGTCCTCGAAACGGTTGCCAGCTCCGAAGAAGTAAGGACCGTTGATCTCATAAACCTCGACATCCTTGGGGATGGTGAGGTGCTCCAGATTTCCTCGCTCCATATCGGCATCCTCGTTGAGGTCTATCTCGTTGAGAACGGCATGGACATCGGTGGTCTCAGCCATACGGCGCATGAAGAGCAGACAGGCGCAGATGAGTCCGAACTCGATGGCGATGGTGAGGTCGAAGATGATGGTGAGGAAGAAGGTCAAGAGGAGTACGGTGACGTCGCTCTTGGGATTGCGCAACATGGCAAGGAACGAACGCCATCCGCTCATACCATAGCTGACAACAACGAGTACACCAGCCAGACAAGCCATAGGAATGTACTGGGCCAGGGGCATGAGGAATAGGAAGATGAGCAACAGCACGACGGCATGGATGATGCCAGCCACGGGAGTGCGTCCGCCATTATTGATATTGGTCATGGTACGGGCAATGGCTCCTGTGGCAGGAATACCACCGAAGAGGGGCGATGCGATGTTGGCAATGCCTTGTCCGATAAGCTCGGTGTTGGAGTTGTGATGATCGCCAATGACACCGTCGGCAACGGTGGCAGAGAGCAACGACTCGATGGCACCGAGGACGGCAATGGTGACAGCAGGACCTACGAGTCCTTTAATGGTCTCCCATGAAAGGGCAGGTACGACGGCACCTGGCAGGGTGGAGTTGATGCTGAAGCGGTCGCCGATAGTCTCGATGGTGGTGACACCGGCATACTCCTTGAGCAGCAGGGCGGCAATGGTCATTGCAATGATAGCTACCAAGGATCCTGGCAAAGCCTTGAGGGGCGACAGGTGGAACTGGCGTGCCAGCATGGGCCATGAGGCGATGAGTACTACGCTGACGATGCCTACGCCTGCACTCCAGGGGTCTATACTACCTATATTATATATATAGGCAATCCATTTCTCTATGAAGTCGCTCGGGACACTGGTCATGGTGAGTCCCAACAAGTCCTTGATCTGCGTAGTGAAGATGGTGACGGCAATACCCGATGTGAAGCCTACGACAATGGGGTAGGGTATGTACTTGATGATGGTGCCCAGACGGAGCACACCAAGCAGGATGAGGAACACGCCAGCCATGAGTGTGGCAATGGTGAGACCCTGCATGCCGTACTGTTGGATGATGCCATAGACGATGACGATGAAGGCACCAGTGGGACCGCCTATCTGCACCTTGGAACCGCCAAAGAGCGAGATGAACAAACCTGCCACAATGGCTGTGATGATACCTTTCTCTGGCGACACGCCACTGGCAATACCGAAGGCAATGGCCAACGGAAGTGCTACGATACCCACAATGATACCGGCCATGAGGTCGGCCATGAATGTCTGTTTGTTGTAATTACGAATGGCCGAAAGCATCTTCGGCTTAAAGTCTAAAGTCTTCATTATCCTAAAAATTTCGATTTTCAGGGTGCAAAGATATACAAAAAAAATAAGGTAGCACACATTTGTGACCACCTTATTTATACATGTAGCTGTTTTTCTTGATTTATTTCTGCTTCAGCAGGTCGCGAATCTCAGCCAACAACTCTTCCTGAGTAGGTCCGGCAGGAGCAGCGGGAGCTTCGGGCTCGGCCTTCTTGCGGTTCATCTTGTTGATAGCCTTCAGCATGAGGAAGATACAGAAGGCAACGATGATGAAATCGACGGTGTTCTGAATGAAGTTGCCATACTTCAGCACGGCAGCCTCCTCGCCCTCGCCAATCTTGAAAACCAGCGTGGTGAAGTCAATATTGCCGGTAATCATACCAACCAGAGGCATGAGCACATCGTCAACAAGGCTAGAAACGATTTTACCGAAAGCACCACCGATGATAACACCGACTGCCATGTCCATTACGTTGCCCTTCATGGCAAACTCTTTGAATTCACTGATTAATCCCATAATGTTGTTGTTTTAAAAAAGTTAATATAGAATGTTTTTTGCAATCTGCATCTTACAATCTCAAGCTACAGCCCTTGACTTATGTCACTTTTCACTTTTTACTTTCTACTTTTCACTTAATTTAATACTGAAATCAGATGCAAATATAGATATTTTTTTGTAACTTTGCGCTCGGAAACAAAAAAAAGTGTCGTAAAACATCAAAAATTGATAAGAATTTAAAATTATAACCCAATTTATAATAAAGTTTATTAGTAATTATGACAAAAGTAGCAATTAACGGTTTTGGCCGTATCGGTCGCCTCGCTTTCCGTCAGATGTTCGAGGCTGAAGGTTATGAAGTAGTAGCTATCAACGACTTGACAAGTCCTAAGATGCTGGCTCACTTGCTGAAGTATGACACCGCTCAGGGTGGTTTCTGCGGCAAGTTCGGTGAGAACAAGCACACTGTAGAGGCTGGTGAGGATTACATCGTAGTTGATGGTAAGAAGATTACTATCTACGCTATTCCTAACGCTGCTGAGCTGCCTTGGGGCAAGCTGGATGTTGACGTTGTTCTGGAGTGCACAGGTTTCTATACATCTAAGGAGAAGGCTTCTGCCCACCTGACCGCTGGTGCTAAGAAGGTTGTTATCTCAGCTCCTGCTGGTAACGATCTGCCCACCATCGTTTACAATGTAAACCACAAGACTCTGACTCCTGCTGACACCGTTATCTCAGCTGCATCTTGCACCACCAACTGCTTGGCTCCTATGACCAAGGCTCTGAACGATTTCGCTCCTATCCAGAGCGGTATCATGACCACTGTACACGCTTACACTGGCGACCAGATGATTCTGGACGGTCCTCAGCGCAAGGGTGATGTTCAGCGCGCTCGTGCTGGTGCTCAGAACATCGTTCCTAACTCAACTGGTGCTGCTAAGGCTATCGGTCTTGTTATCCCAGAGCTCAATGGTAAGCTGATTGGTGCTGCTCAGCGCGTTCCAACTCCAACAGGTTCTACAACTATCCTGCACGCTGTTGTTAAGGGTGAAGTTACTGTTGAGGGTATCAACGCTGCTATGAAGGCTGCTACCAACGAGTCTTTCGGTTACACTGAGGAGAAGCTGGTTTCTAGCGACATCATCGGTATGAAGTTCGGTTCACTGTTCGACGCTAACCAGACTATGGTTTCTAAGATCGGTGACGGCAACTCTCTCGTACAGGTTGTTGCTTGGTACGACAATGAGAACTCTTACACTTCTCAGATGGTTCGTACTATCAAGTACCTCGCTGAGCTGAAATAAGCTGTTAGCGATTAGCAGTTAGCTGTTGGCAAAATACTAAAAGCCAATAGCCAAAAGTAAAATAATGGCCGTCCGATTTTGTCGGGCGGCTTTTTTTATGTACTTTTGTAGGCAGAACTAAAAAAATAGAACAAATGGAAGTAATACAAAGCTTTACAATTGACCATACTCACCTGAAACCCGGCATCTACATTTCGCGTGACGATAAGCGATTCAGGACGTTCGACCTGCGTATAACGGAGCCTAACAAGGAACCTGCCGTGGCACCTGCTGCCATGCATAGCATAGAACACCTGATGGCTACCTGGTTCCGAAACTCAAAGGTGAAAGAAGATGTGGTATATGTCGGGCCGATGGGCTGTCTGACGGGGATGTATATCGTGATGACAGGCGATTATAGTGCCCAGGACATGAGAGTGCTGACTATGGAATGTCTGCAGTGGATACTGACCCAGGAGGAGGTACCAGCCACGACACCTGAGACCTGTGGCAACTACTTGCTGCATGACCTGCCCATGTGTAGGTGGGAGTGTCGGCGCTATCTGGATCGTCTGCAGAACGATTTCCATAGTGAATATACAAAGTTGTCGCTGACATTGGAAGACGGAAAGGTGTTCGCGGACGCGTAAGAGTGAATAGTAAATAGTGAAGAGTGAGGAGTGATGAAGCAGATGATAACCATACTCGGTCCTACGGCTAGTGGTAAGACACCACTGGCGACTGCCTTGGCTTGCGAGATAGGCGGAGAAATTATCTCGGCTGATTCGCGGCAGGTGTATCGCCGTATGGATATCGGGACGGGAAAGGATCTGGAAGACTATATAGTGAATAGTGAAGAGGGTGCTCGACCCTTGGGTCGCTTTGTACCTTTAGGTCAAAGAATAGTGAAAAGTATTCCCTATCATCTGATAGACATTGCTGAACCCGGTACGAAATATAACCTGTTCCAGTATCAACAAGACTTCTTCGACGCCTATAATAATATAATAGGTAGAGGGGTGACACCCATCCTCTGCGGAGGTACAGGTCTCTATATCGAAGCCGTACTGAAAGGCTACCAGCTATCGCCCGTGCCCCAGAATCCTGAACTCAGGCAACGGCTGGAGGGGAAATCGCTGGAAGAGCTGACACAGATGCTGGTGGAACTGAAAGCCAAGAATGGGTCGAACATGCACAATAAAACGGATGTCGATTCGTGTCAGCGTGCCATCCGTGCCATTGAGATAGAGGAATACAACCTGCATACACCAACTCCCAAACGCGACATGCCACCTATCGATTCTCTGATTATCGGTGTGAACATTGACAGGGAAGCACGACGTGAGAAAATTACACGAAGACTGAAGAGCCGTCTGGAAAACGGAATGGTGGAAGAGGTGAGAGGACTGCTGGATGAAGGTATTGCTCCGGAAGATCTGATATACTATGGATTGGAATATAAATTCATTACGGAGTATATCATCGGACGATTGACCTACGACGAGATGTTCGAACGCCTGGAAATTGCCATCCATCAGTTTGCCAAACGGCAGATGACCTGGTTTAGGGGAATGGAGCGGCGAGGGTTCACCATCCATTGGATTGACGCCTTGCAACCGATGGAGGAGAAAGTAAAGGAAATAAGAAGATTAATGGAAGAGAGTAATCATAATTTATAATTACTAATTTATGAGCGAAACGAATACTCGATGGGGCATCTTGTATTGCCCGAAGGCAAATGCCAGTAAGCAGCGTGAGAAGATACAGCGGTTGCTGAACGAGCGCAAAGTAGATTTCGACTTTGTACAGAGCGAATCGTCGGAAAGCGTTGAGCGACTGATGAATATGCTTATTCACAATGGTTACAAAACCATCATCGTAGTGGGAGGTGACTCCGCCTTGAACGATGCAGTGAACTGTCTGATGCAGGTGGAGAGACAGGTGCGCGATGAGATTGCCTTGGGTGTGATTCCCAACGGGATAATGAACGATTTTGCTCGTTATTGGGACTTCAAGGAAGGCAATCTGGAACAGACCATTGACTGGCTCGTAAAACATCGTGTCCGTAAAGTTGACCTGGGATGTATCCGATATACAAACAAGAATGGAGAGGCGTGCCACCGCTATTTCCTGAACTGTGTTAACGTGGGGCTGATAGCTGACGTGATGAACCTGCGTCGTCAGGCACGTTCGTTGCTGGGCTCGCGAACGCTCTCGTTCATCGTTTCCATTTTCCTCATGATATTTCATCGTATGGAATATAAGATGCACGTTCGCATCAATAGCGATACGGTGAAGCGCAAGGTGATGAACATGTGTGTGGGAAGTGGACCAGGGTATGGACAGACACCGAGTGCTGTACCTTATAATGGCATGCTGGACGTATCGGTGGTTTATCATCCGGAGTTGCTACAGCTTTTTGCAGGTTTCAAGCTCTTACTGACAGGGCGCTTTCTAAACCATCGTAGTGTTCATCCCTATCGTACAAGGGAAGTCGTGGTGGAGGAGGCTAACAAGGCACTGGTGGGTGTTGACGGACGATTGTTGGGAACGCCATCTGGCTCCTATCGCATTGGGGTGGAACAAGAGGTTATCAACTTCCTGATACCCGACTAACCCATTTCTGAAACTTTATTGAGGGTCTGCTCGTCAAGGATGGTGATGCGGCGACCATCAATCTGAATAAGTCCTTCCTGTGCAAAAGCGGAAAGGGTGCGAATGGCATTGCTGGTGGTCATATTGGAAAGATTGGCCAAATCCTCACGACTAGCCGTGATGGCAAGCGTATGCCCGTTCTCTGCCAGACCGAAATTCATCTTCAGGTGTAACAGCGCTTCTGCCAAGCGTCCACGGATGTGTTTCTGGGTCAGACTCACCGTACTTTCCTCGGCAATGCCCAGATAGAAGGCGAGCTCTCTTAGGAAATAGATGGAAACGGCATTGTTCTGGGTAATAATCTTCTTGGCAGGGGGCAGAGGGATACGCAATAGGGTGGTCTCTTCGAAAGCACCGGCTTCCGTGATGTAATTCTGACCAACAAACGAGGCACGATAGCCAAAGAATTCTTTAGGCTTCACCATACGCATAATCTGCTGTCTTCCTCCAACACCTTCTTTGTAGATCTTTACCTTTCCTTTAACCACACAAAAAAGACAGGTAGGTACTTCTCCTTCATGATAAATTGCTTCGTTTTTCTGATAGCGTTTTATCTTGATGGAGTTTTCCAAAAGTTGTTGTTCTTCCTCGGTAAGGAGATCCCAGACATCAGACAATGTCTGCTTGATTTTTGTTAAATCGTTTTCTTTTCCTAATATCATGATGGAACTTTCGTAGCATCGCTTGAATTGCGGCTGCAAAAGTACGAATTATCTTCCGAAATCAAGACATTTTGTGCAGAAAAGTATTCGACTTATAACAAAAATGCACTTTTTCTTAAAAAAAATCTAAATTTATTTTGTCGTAACAATGAAAATGCGTACTTTTGGGGAATATAAATCTAAAACAATAAAGTGAAACCTTAAAATAGGAACTATGAGTTATTTACGATTAGAAAAAGCGGTAATGACCAACTTGGAGGAGTCTCTCCGTCGTGAATTGCTTCGAACGAACCGTTCGGGTGCCTATAGTGCATCTACATTGGTAGATTGTAACACCCGAAAATACCATGGTTTGCTCGTTGTTCCCGTGCCCGAGCTTGATGACGAGAATCATGTCTTGCTTTCATCGCTCGACTGTACGGTGGTTCAACACGGTGCTGAGTTTAACCTCGGACTCCACAAGTATCAGGGGAATAACTTCAGCCCCAAGGGTCATAAGTACATCCGCGAATTTACGTGTGACGTTGTGCCTACCACGATTTATCGTGTTGGTGGTGTTGTGTTGAAAAGGGAGACCATCTTCCAGGCTTATGAAGACCGTATCCTCATCCGCTATACGCTGGAGGATGCACATTCTGCCACTACGCTGCGTTTCCGCCCATTCCTGGCCTTCCGCTCGGTGCGCCAGTTTACCCATGAGAATGGTACGGCAAGCCGTGAGTATCATGAGGTTGATAACGGTATCAAGACTTGTATGTATGCTGGCTATCCAGACCTGTTCATGCAGTTCAACAAGAAGAATGAGTTCATTTTCCAGCCAGACTGGTATCGGGGCATAGAATATCCTAAAGAACAGGAGCGTGGCTATGCCTCTAATGAAGACCTCTATGTTCCCGGATACTTTGAGATGAGCATCAAGAAGGGCGAGAGCATCATCTTCGCTGCTTCTACATCGCAAATCAAGACCAATACGCTGAAGACCCTCTTCCAGAAAGAGATAGACCTGCGTCAGCCTCGTGACAACTTCTATCACTGTCTGGTAGCTGCTGCTCACCAGTTCCACTATCGCGATCGTCGTAGCGGCAGTTCGCCAGAACATCTTGACGACAGTGACGACCGTTACCTGTTGGCAGGCTATCCTTGGTTCAAGGCCCGTGCTCGCGATACGTTTATAGCACTGCCTGGTCTGACGCTTGCCATCGGAGAGCAGGACTATTTCGAACACGTGATGAAGACCTCAGAGAAGGGCTTGCGTGAGTTCATGGAAGGCAAGCCGCTGAGTGTCAAGCTCTATGAGATAGAACATCCCGACGTCCCCCTGTGGGCCGTCTGGGCTATCCAGCAATATGCCAAGGATGCCGGACGCGAGAAAGGTTACAAGATGTACGGAAAACTCGTGAAGGACATCGTGAAATACGTCATCGACGGAGGTAACCCGAATATGCGTCTCGACGACAACGGACTGCTCTATGCCAACGGTCGCGACAAGGCTATCACCTGGATGAACTCAACCGCCAACGGACGTCCCGTCGTTCCGCGCTCAGGCTATATCGTAGAGTTCAACGCCCTGTGGTATAACGCCTTGAAGTTCTGCGCCTCGATGGAGGAAGAGTTCGGTGACAAGAAGGTGGCTGAGAAGTTGGAGAAGCGTGCCGAGCGCTGTAAGGAGTCGTTCATCGACACCTTCCTCAACGAGTACGGCTATCTGCTCGACTATGTGGACGGTCCGATGATGGACTGGAGCGTTCGCCCCAACATGATATTCCCCGTAGCCTTCGACTACTCACCACTCAACCAGGAGCAGAAGAAGAGTGTGCTCGACATCTGTACGCGCGAACTGCTGACCCCGAAGGGACTGCGATCGCTGTCGCCGAAGAGTGGCGGATACAACCCCATGTACGTAGGACCACAGACACAGCGTGACTATGCCTACCATCAGGGAACGGCCTGGCCTTGGCTCGGCGGATTCTATATGGAGGCTTGCCTGAGACTCTATAAGCGTACGCGCCTCTCGTTCATCGAGCGCCAACTGGTAGGCTATGAAGATGAGATGATGTATCACGCTATTGGAACCATCAGTGAGCTGTTCGACGGTAACCCACCGTTCCACGGACGCGGCGCTATGGCTTTCGCTATGAATGTGGCTGAAATCCTGCGCACACTGAAACTCATGGAGAAATATACGTATCAAAAATAAATAAGGAGGAAACGCTATGAAAGTTTTAATGTTTGGATGGGAGTATCCTCCTCACGTTTTCGGTGGACTGGCCACCGCTAACTACGGTATATCGCAAGGACTTCACGCCCAGGGCGATATGGATATTACGCTTTGTCTGCCGAAGCCATTCGGTGATGAAGACCGCTCTGCCTGCAATATAGTGGCTATGAATGCTGTGCCTATTGCTTATCGTGACGTTACTGCTGATTATGTCCGTGAGCGCGTTGGCAACATAATGGACCCAGACCTCTATTTCCGTCTGCGCGACCATCTGTATGCTGATTTCAACTACATGCACGTCAACGACCTTGGTGCGATGGAGTTTGCCGGTGGTTATCCGGGTAATCTGCATGAGGAAATCAACAATTACTCGATTATCGCAGGTGTGGTGGCACGCACACTCGACTACGACATCATCCATGCACACGACTGGCTGACCTATCCTGCTGGCATCCACGCCAAGCAGGTGAGCGGAAAGCCGTTATGCATTCATGTCCACGCTACAGACTTCGACCGCTCTCGCGGAAAGGTGAACCCCACCGTCTACAGCATCGAGAAAAACGGTATGGACAATGCCGACTGCATCATGTGTGTGTCTGAGTTGACCCGTCAGACGGTTATCAACCAGTATCACCAGGATCCGCGCAAGTGCTTTACTGTCCACAATGCCGTTTATCCATTGCCGGAGGAATATCAGGCTATTCCTCGTCCAGACCATACTGGTAAGGACAAGGTGGTGACCTTCCTCGGTCGTATCACGATGCAGAAAGGACCGGAATACTTCGTTGAGGCTGCCAATATGGTGATTCGCCGTACTCGTAACGTTCGTTTCTGCATGGCAGGTTCGGGCGATATGATGAACGCTATGATTCATCTGGCTGCTGAACGTGGCATTGCCGACCGTTTCCACTTCCCTGGCTTTATGCGTGGAAAGCAGGTTTATGAATGTCTGAAGGATTCCGATGTCTATGTGATGCCTTCTGTATCAGAGCCATTCGGTATCTCACCTTTGGAGGCTATGCAATGCGGAACACCATCCATTATCTCGAAACAGTCGGGATGCGCTGAGATTCTGACCAACTGCATCAAGGTCGATTATTGGGACATCCACGCTCTGGCAGATGCCATCTATTCTATCTGTGCCAACGAGTCGCTCTTCCAGTATCTGAAAGAAGAAGGAAAGAAAGAAGTTGACCAGATCACATGGGAAAAGGTTGGTGCATGGATTGCTACACTCTACAAGAGAACGCTCGGCTGGGAGCAGTGATGATTTAAAGTTTATAGTTTAAAGTTGAAAGTTGAAAGTTTATGAAAACAATTTGTTTATATTTTGAGATACATCAGATTATTCATCTGAAGCGCTATCGTTTCTTTGACATCGGTACAGACCATTATTACTACGATGACTATGAGAACGAGCGCAGCATTACAGACATTGCCAATCGTAGCTACATGCCTGCCCTGAATGCTATCGGCGACATGATACGTGAAAATGGCCAGTATTTCAAAGTCGCCTTCTCGCTCTCAGGAACAGGCATTGAGCAGTTGGAGTATCATGCTCCACAGGTGATTGAGAAGTTGCAAGAACTGAACCAGACTGGTTGCGTAGAGTTCCTTGCAGAACCTTATTCTCATGGCTTGTCATCCCTGGCAAACGAAGAGACGTTCGCACTCGATGTCAAGAAGCAGTGTGCTAAGATTGAGGAACTGTTCGGAAAGAAGCCTACCGTAGCCCGTAACTCGTCGCTGATCTATTCTGACGATATTGGTGGACAAATTGCTGCCATGGGCTTCAAGGGTATGCTGACCGAGGGCGCTAAGCATGTGTTGGGATGGAAGAGTCCTCACTATGTCTACAACTGTAACATTGCTCCAAACTTGAAGTTGTTGCTCCGTGATGTAGAACTGTCAGACGACATCTCATTGCGATTTAACAATCCTGATTGGGAGGGCTATCCTCTGTTTGCAGATGCTTATATCGACCGTATTGCCCGCTTCCCAGAAGAGGAGCAGATTATCAATATCTTCATGGAACTCTCGGCACTGGGTATCGCACAGCCTCTTAGCTCTAACATCCTTGAATTCCTAAAAGCTTTGCCCGCATGTGCCAAGGAGAAGGGTATCACCTTCTCTACACCTACTGAGATATGCATGAAGGTGAAGAGTGTAGGCAACCTCGATGTGCCCGATACTTTATCATGGGTTGACGAAGAGCGCGACTGCTCTTGCTGGTTGGGTAACGCCATGCAGCGTGAAGCCTTTAACAAGCTGTATTCTGTAGCAGACCGTCTGCGTATTGCCGATGATCCACGCATCAATCAGGACTGGGACTATCTGCAGGCTTCTAACAACTTCCGTTTCATGACCACTAAGCCCTCTAACGTAGGTTTGGATCGTGGTATCTATAGCGGACCGTTCGATGCCTTCACCAACTATATGAATATTCTGGGTGACTTCATCAACAGAGTAAATGCCCTGTATCCTCTCGAAATCGAGAATGACGAGCTGAATGCTTTGCTAACAACCATCCGTAATCAAGGTGATGAGATTGAGATGAAGGATGCTGAGATTACTCGTCTGAAGGCTCGTTTGGAAAAACTTGAACCCGAGAAGGAAGAGAAGCCAGCTGCTCCTAAAAAAACTGCTCCTAAGAAGCCTGCTGCCAAGAAATTAGCAGCTAAGAAACCAACAGCTAAGGAAGTACCTGCTGCCAAGCCTGTTGAGGAGAAGAAGGAAGAGCAGTAAATCCTTATAATGATTCAAAGAATAGGGGCGATACTCATCAAGAGTTCCGCCCCTTATCTTATTCATCACTTTTTATTTGATGCCTACAATCTTGGTGGGAGCCTGTTCGCGATTGCGCTTGTTGACAACGGTAACCACAGATTGTGCCAAGTTGATGAAGGCTAAGCCCGTGGCGGTCTCGCTGCTGAGTGCAGCAGGCTCACCTTGATCACCACTGTCGCAGATGCTTTGGACTAATGGGATTTGTGCCAGGAGGGGTACATTCATCTCCTCAGCAAGTTTCTTACAGCCTTCTTTTCCAAAGATGTAATATTTGTTCTCAGGCAGCTCTGCAGGAGTAAACCATGCCATATTCTCAATGAGTCCGAGAATGGGCACATTAACTTTCTCGTTGCGATACATGTCTATACCCTTCCGGGCATCAGCCAGGGCGACTTGCTGAGGTGTTGATACAATGACGGCACCTGTGATACTTAATGTCTGAAGCAGCGTCAGGTGAATATCGCTGGTTCCTGGAGGGGTGTCGAGAATGAAATAGTCAAGTTCTCCCCAGTTAGCATCTGCAATGAGTTGTTTCAGAGCGTTTGTTGCCATTCCACCTCGCCAAAGTGTAGCCGTCTCGGGAGAGACGAAGAAACCAATGGACAGCAATTTTACACCATAGGCTTCTATAGGCTCAATGAGTTGTCGCCCATCCACCTCAACGGCATAGGGACGGGCATCTTCACAATTGAACATCTTAGGCATAGAGGGACCGAAGATGTCGGTGTCAAGTAGTCCCACCTTATAACCCAGACGGGCTAAGGCAATAGCCAGATTTGCAGACACGGTGCTTTTGCCCACACCGCCTTTTCCTGAGCTTACTGCGATAATATTCTTCACATGGGGCAGCAGTTTGCCTACCTCTGGACGGGGCTTCGATTTGAACTCGGTTTGTATCTCTACTTCCACCTCTTTTCCGCAATGGTACTTGATAGCAGCCTCAGCCGCCTTAACGGTTGATTTGAGGAAAGGGTCGGTGTCGCGTGGAAATTCAAGTACTACAATTACCTTGTTGCCATTAATAGCAGGCTGGTCAGCAACCATCTGGCTTTCTACCAGATTCTTCTTGGTGCCGGCATACGTTACCGTTGCCAGCGCATCCATAATCAGTTTGGGATATAATGTCATCATTCGCCTTTCTTTTGTTAGGACTGCAAAGGTACAAATAATCGTGGGAAAAACAATAAAAAAAAGTCTTTTCCTTTGTTTTTCTCTTTTTTTTTCGTATCTTTGCCACATACGATGGCATTGTTGCTTTGTAACATGGCCAAAGAGTAAAAACAGAGGTTACTAACTTAAAACAACAAGACTATGAATAAGGAGGAAAAATTTGTTATTACCATCAGCCGACAATTTGGTACGGGTGGACATGAGATTGGTGCTGAACTGGCACGGAGGCTTGGCGTAAAGTTGCTCGACAAACAGATACTGAACGAAGTGGCTTCTCGAATTAATGCGGTGGAGGAAGCGGTGGAGAACATTGAGGCGCGCAACCCATTGTGGCGCGACGACTTTACCAATTTCTATCGTAACTATATGGCTAGTAATCAGTATAGTGGTCAGGAGCAGGATCAGACGAGCCATGAACTTTTCAAGGCTCAGTGTGATGCTATCAAGCGTATTGCCACTACGGAATCGTTCGTCATCGTGGGACGTTGTGGCTTTGATATCTTTGCCAATCACCCCAATGCATTGAAAATCTTTATCCATTCCAGCATAGACTGCCGCAAGCGTCGTATTGCAGAGAAATATGACATCAGTGAATATGATGCAGCAGCTATGATAGTGGATAACGACTACAGCCGTCAGCTTTATACCAAGATGTTTACAGGACGCGACTGGCAGGATGCTACAAACTACGACATCTCACTCGATGTCCGTAAGTTTGGAGTGAATGGTGCTGTAGATTTCCTGATGCATTCCATAGAGTAGGGATGAGCTTTAGGAAAAACAAACAAAAAGTGGGGCGGTCGTTTGGCAGTCCCACTTTTTCTTTGTACCTTCGCAGCGATTATGAGTTTTACCACTGCTATATTGGAATGGTTTCGGGAGAACGGAAGGGCACTACCTTGGCGTGAGACAAGGGATGCGTATGCCATCTGGCTGTCGGAAATCATCTTGCAGCAGACGCGCATAGAGCAAGGACGACCCTACTGGGAGCGGTTCATGAAGCAATGGCCAACCGTAGAGAGTCTGGCTGCTGCCACAGAGGACGAGGTGTTACGTCTATGGCAAGGACTGGGATACTATAGTCGGGCACGAAACCTGCATAAAGCTGCTCAGCAAGTGGTGGCAATGGGTGGGTTCCCACAAACGATGGAGGGCATCAGAAGCTTGAAAGGAGTGGGGGACTATACTGCCGCTGCTATCGGTTCGATAGCCTTTGGGATGCCAGTGGCTGTGGTGGATGGCAATGTGTATAGAGTGCTGGCGCGCCATTATGGTATCAGCACGCCCATCAATACAACGGAAGGCAAGCACGAATTTGCTGCATTGGCCCAGGCATTGTTGCCAGAAAGCGAAGCCTCGGCATATAACCAAGGCATGATGGATTTCGGGGCTTTGGTTTGTACTCCCCAGTCGCCCCGATGTATGGAATGCCCCTTGCAGGAGACGTGTGTGGCATTGCATGAAGAAAGGGTAGGCGAGTTGCCTGTGAAGCAGAAGACGCTGAAAATAAAGGAGCGCCACCTGACCTATATATATATAAGGTATAATAATATGACGGCTATCCATCGACGTGGCGAAGGAGATATATGGCAGGGGCTTTATGAACCTTGGTTGGTGGAGCAGGTTCCTGAGGATGCCATTCTGATTCGTAAAGACGTGAAGCATGTGTTGACCCATCGGGTTATCTATGCCGACTTTTGGTTATGGGAACCTGAGCAGCAACCTGTATTGCCTGAAGACTACTATTGGATCAAGGAGAAAGATTGGGACCAGTACGGAGTACCTCGACTAGTAGAAATCATGCTGGATGAAATTAATAAAAACAAACTGGATAAATCATGATAAACTTAGCCATTTTTGTGTCGGGAGGAGGCACAAATTGTGAGAATCTGATAAACTATTTCAAAGGGTCGGATCTTGTTAATTGTGCATTGGTAGTAAGCAACAAGGCTGACGCCTATGCACTGGTGAGAGCTGAGAAGTTGGGTGTGCCAACTGCTGTAGCTCCTAAAGTGGAACTGAACGACGAGCAGGTGATGATGCCCTTGTTGCAGAAGTATGGGATAGACTTTATTGTGCTGGCAGGATTCCTGCCCCTAGTGCCAGACTTTCTGATAGAGGCTTTCCCACGTCGTATCATCAATATTCACCCGGCACTATTGCCTAAGTATGGTGGAAAGGGAATGTGGGGACATCATGTCCATGAGGCGGTAAAGGCTGCTGGCGAGACGGAAACGGGAATGACGGTGCATTATGTGACACCCGTTTGCGATAGTGGTGAAATCATTGCCCAGTATAAGACACAATTGTCGCCCACAGATAGTGTGGACGACATTGCCGAGAAGGAACACCTGCTGGAGATGGAATATTACCCGAAGGTAGTGGAGCAGGTCTTGAAATCTACATTCTAATGTTCTTGATGATGGGACTTCTTACTAAAGTTCCCTGTATTTGAAGTTCTTGAAGACGGCATAGCCATTGCCAGAAGCGAATATGCCCGGTAATACGCTTTGGAACTCATAGAGCGTGTTATGATTGTAGCCCGAGCAGTCCATTCCCCACGTCTCACGCTTCCATTCCTTACCATCAAGACTGTACCATCCCGTGATGATATTGTCGCGGTTAACCAACCGTAACCACATGTGGGTGGTATGGGTGGTGTTCATGCCAGCACGAGTCTGTCCGCCTTTCCGATAGCGATAACGACGTTCTTTGTCAAAACCTGTTCCTTGATAGAACTGACTGTTGTAATACATGACAAGACCTGCTGTGACATCCCCTTGCAACTCTATTTCTGCCTCTATCTGATAACGATGGCAGCCTGCTACAAACATCATCGGAGCAGAGGTCCCAGGAGAGTCGCCTTGCGCCTGGAGCGTAAGTGTGCCGTTGCTCACCTTCACCCGCTCAGGATGGAAAGCCTTGTAGAATTTCCATTCAAACCCTAAGCGGAACTCAGAGAGTCTGCCGTGGCGATTATCATTGAAACTCTTCTTGATGGGGTTGGCGATAGGCTGGGCAACATCAACGCTGTCATAGCGATGGAACCATCCGTCAGAACCCAGATAGAGAGGCTCCATCAGCGTTTGCCGTCCTAGGCAGGTGAAGTCTTTCTCATAGCTGTGATATACGATGACCCACCCACCGTCAGGAGTGTCAATAATGGAACCATGTCCCTTGCTCCACCAACGTTCCTCTTTGCTCCAAGTATGGATTAGCGGATTGTTAGGTGCGTTCACCCATGGACCGTTGATACTAGTGGAACGGGCTTGTGTCACCATGTGGCTCGTGGGAGGACCTGCTGTACCTCCTTCTGCATTGAAATAGTAATAGTACTTACCAATTTTCCTTAGCTTAGGGCCTTCCAGACAGAAACCTTCCGTCTCCCAGTCCTCAGGATAGAGCCATCCGTTATAAACCGTTTCCTCGGTACCCGGTACGATGGCCAGTCCATCGTCTGTCAGTTGTACTCGCTTGCCGGCACTCATAAATAACCATCGGGAACCATCCTCACCCACCACATGGCAGGGGTCGATGTTGCGCACATGCAAGTCAATGGGATTGCTCCAAGGTCCCATAGGACTCTTGGCCCACACCACATAGTTACTGCGAGGCTGGGTGGCCACGGTAAAGTAAATATAATAACGGTCCTTGTACTTACAAATGTCAGGTGCCCATACGCTGCCCAGATAGGTTTTGAGGGCATAGGAGATGGGTTGCCAGTGGACAAGGTCCCTACTGTGGAAAACGGTGAGTCCCGGCTGATAATCAAAAGCAGAGTGAGTCATGTAATAGTCTTCACCCTCGCGCATAATGGTAGGGTCGGGATAGTCGCCGCCAAGTATGGGGTTCGTGAACGTTTGAGCCCCTCCAGGGATGCTCATGACGAGCATACAAATTAAGAGTAGTTGTTTCATGTGTGGACGAAATGTCTTCTTAGGCTTTTTTCTTGAAATAGTCGTTGTACATCTTGATGATAAAGACGATAAGACTGCAGCTTCCAGTCACCAGGTTGGTGAGGAAGAGCGACCAGATAACCTCTGGTTCGTGGAGAAGTGCCTGAAGAACAAAAAATAACGATCCCACGAACATCATGATAAAAGTCGGCATGGCAATGCCGTCCGTCTGTCGGGTACGAATGGTCTGGATAGCCTGAGGCAGATAGCCCAGAATCATGGATACGCTAGCCAAGACACCACAGATTTCATAAAATGTTCCTTGTTCCATAGCCTTAATTATTTAGTTGTTATAAAGTAAGCTGTTATTCCCAATAGGTGAGTGTGCGCTTCTGCAGGACCGTGGTCTGCTGGCTCTGCTGTCCTTTCTCCCAGTATGAGAAGGTGAGCGAGTTACTGGTCCAGTTGCCTTGCTCGTCGCGTGTGAGGTAGTTGTTATGCATCGTGATGGTAAGGATGCACTCCTTGTTTTTGTCGTACACCTTTTGGTACTGGGTGATGATGTCACCCTGCACGTTAAAGTTGTACTCGTTGACATAGGTGATGTTTGCCTCTGTATTGGTGAGGATGCGTCGCTTGAGGCGGAAATCATCGTCGTATTCGTACTGTACCGTGCTGTGTCCCGTCTGCTCTGTCATCTGAGCGCTTTCGATATAGCCATAGCGATTGTATCGCCGATGGGTAAGATCGGGGTTCTCCAGTTGGCCGTTCTGCAGGAAGTGCATGAACTGTTCCTCTGCCACGGCATTCTCTGTGACAACCTCTTGTACGGGTCCATGAAAGCCCAGACAGACAGCATCCTTGTAGAAGGCTGTGTTGGGGAAATAGAATACACGGATATCGCGTGAGCCATTGTCGTTGTTGGCAATGGAGAGCTTAATACTTCCGAAGTCGTCGAGGAAAAAATAGGTGTCGTCGCGTTGGGAGAATTCTCCATGCTCTTTCTGTAACTTGTAAAGGAAATACTGTATGTTCTTGGTAAGCATCGCCTCTGTGCTGTAAGGGCCTATGCTGACATAGGCAGAGGTAACGAGGTGTGTCTCAACAGAATGACTCAGAATAAGCTTGGCGCGGATGCCATAGAAATTCCCACGGAAATAAAGGTCTTCTCCGTCGTCAGACTGTCCCCATTCCTTAAAACCGTTTGCCACCAGTTGCTGGCGCACGCTATCTATGGGTCCTTCAATGGCAGTACCCATGAGGCGCAGACTATGCGGGTCACCCTGTGCATGCAGGCAGAGGGTGAGCCAAAGGAGCTCTATGACAGTCATTATCTTCCGCATTATGTTTGCAAAGATAATGGTTTTTCATTAGAAATATATACCTTTGCACCGAAAAAGTGATAGATTATGAAGATTTTTGCAGTTGGAATGAATTATATCCAGCACAATAAAGAGCTGGATGGAGCGTTATATAAACCAGAGCAACCCGTTATTTTCACCAAGGCGGACTCTGCATTGTTGAAGGACCACAAGCCTTTCTTCATCCCAGACTGGAGTGAACAGGTCGATTATGAGACAGAGGTGGTGGTGCGCATCAGCAGGCTAGGGAAGAGCATCCCAGAGAGGTTTGCCCACCGCTACTATGATGCGGTGACTGTCGGAATAGATTTTACAGCCCGCGACTGGCAGCGAAAAGCACGTAATGAGGGGCATCCATGGGAAATCTGTAAGGGTTTTGACGGTTCCGCCGTCATTGGTGAGTGGGTGGAAAAAGAGAAGCTGAGAGATGTGCAGGCTCTTCACTTCCATCTGGACATCAACGGTAAGACGGTGCAGGAAGGTTGTACGAGCGATATGCTCTACAAGGTGGACGAGCTCATCAGCTACATCTCACAGTTCTTTACCCTGAAGACGGGCGATCTGCTCTACACAGGGACACCAGTAGGTGTAGGTCCGATACACATCGACGACCATCTGGAAGGTTGGTTGGAAGATCGGAAAGTGCTGGAGTTTAATGCGCGCTAACGCACAAGTAAAAAGTAGATAGTGAATAGTATGAAACAAATTGTAATCTTGAGGTGGATGATGCTGACAGCATTATTCACTATTCATTGTTCTCTATTCTCTAGCCACGCAGCGGCGCAGCGGTTTTTCAATCTGACCGCCCAGGAGGTCACTATTGACTCTCTGTTGCCCGTATTTACTTATGCCTATCCCGTAGGAGCGCATTATGCCGACTCGGTATATAGTGTCAATATTGCCTATCCCGAGTTCATTCCGATGAGTGAGGAGGAGGTGAAGCGTTATCACGCTATTACCAATGAACCACTGAAAGCCATGCCCGATGTGAGTCAGCGTATGACGGTGTCCAGGAAAAAGGGCACGCTTTATGTTTCTTTCGTGCCTTTGGTTTACCATAACGGGCAGTATCAGAAACTGGTAAGCTTCATGCTTGACATCAAGGGCAAGAAGATGTCCGTTCGTCGTGGCAAACGTTCCGATGCCGTTAGCCGTTATGCTGCAAATTCCGTTTTAAGGGAAGGTACATGGATTAAGGTATGCATTCCCCAAACAGGTATATATCAATTGACCGAAGACCTCATTAAGAAAGCAGGATTCTCCAGTCTTGAGAAGGTGAAGGTGTATGGTTATGGTGGCGGACTACAACCCGAGAAACTGACCGAGGATTACCTGATTGAAACAGACGATTTGAAGGAGTTGCCCACCTGTGTAGTCAATGGCAGGAAGCTGTTCTATGGTATAGGTCCTGTAACGTGGGACCAAGACCATCAGCGCGTGCGTAACCCTTATTCCGACTATGGCTATTACTTCCTGACGGAGAATGACGAGGAGTCTGCCGTGATAAGCACGGAAGAGTTCTTGGCAACTTATTACCCCTTGGATGATGACTATTGCTCCCTGTACGAGATAGACGACTATGCATGGTATCATGGTGGTCGGAACCTTTATGATGCACGGGAAATGGTGGCAGACAAGAGCTATACCTTTGAAGTCGGTTCTACAGGAACCTCTACTGAGGGAGAGGTTACGATAAACCTCACTGCTGAAGGTGGAGCTACTGTGCTGGTATCGGTAAATGACGAGGAAGTAGGAACGATATGGGTACCAAACAATGGCAGTCTGGAAATGATGCGAACGGAGAAGAAATCGTTCAGTGTATCGAATCTGCAAGCTATCAACCATATCGTGATGACTCCGCAGCGTGGTAGTGGAACGGTCAGGCTGGACTATATCTCCATTTATGCCACACAGCCGCAGGACGCCCCTGACTTGACGGCAACATGGGATGAGCCCGTGTTGGTGGGGCGTATCACCAATCAGAACTATCATGCTGCTGAGGCTGCCGATATGATTATTGTCATTCCAGAGACGCAGAAGCTGAAGGCTCAGGCCGAACAGTTGAAAACGCTGCATGAGTCACATGACGGGATGAGGGTACAGATAGTTCCTGCTGATGAGTTGTATAATGAATTCTCGAGTGGCACACCCGATGCCAATGCCTACCGTCGTTACCTGAAGATGCTATACGACAGGGCCGAGCGTGAGGAGGATATGCCCAGCTATCTGTTGCTGCTGGGTGATGGGGCTTGGGATAACCGCATGGTGCTGAGCACGTGGAGCTCCTGTTCGCCTGAAGATTTCCTGCTGTGCTATGAGAGTGAGAATTCCTATAGTGAAACCAGCTGTTACGTGTCGGATGACTATTTCTGCCTCCTGGACGACAATGAGGGTGACAATCTGGTGACAGCCGACAAGCCAGATGTGGCTGTAGGCCGCATATCTGCAAGAACAGCCGACGAAGCCCAGATTGCTGTTGACAAAATAATAAGTTATGTGGATAACAAAAAGGCTGGTGATTGGCAGAATACCGTATGCTTCATGGGCGATGACGGTAACCAGAACCAACACATGGACGATGCTGATGCCGGAGCGCGACAGGTAGAGTCGTTGTATCCCAACTTGATGGTTAAGCGCATCATGTGGGATGCCTATACCCGGGTGTCATCATCAACGGGAAATTCCTATCCTGACGTGACGCGACTTATCAAGCAGCAGATGCAGCAAGGTGCGCTGATAATGAACTATTCCGGTCATGGACGAGCTGATGCAATCTCACACGAATACGTGTTGCGCCTAAAGGATTTCGAAGAGTCGGCGAAGTCCCGTTTCCCCCTGTGGGTGACAGCCTCTTGCGACATCATGCCTTTCGACGGACAGGAAGAGAACATCGGTGAGACTGCTTTCTTTAATGAAACCAGTGGCGCCATCGCCTTCTATGGTACAACCCGAACGGTTTATCAAAGTTACAACAGGCTGATGAATATGGTCTTCATGCGTTATGTGCTGAGTCTTGACGAAAGCGGCAGACCCATGCCGATAGGCGAGGCTGTGCGACAGACGAAGAACGAGCTGATAAATACGAAACTGGATCAGACACCCAATAAGTTGCAATACTCCTTGTTGGGCGACCCAGCCCTGAGACTGGCTATTCCTACCCGTCACATCAGGATTGACTCCATTAACGGGACTCCCATTCAGGAGGGCACGACTCTGACACTCAAGGCAGGCGTCACCGCTACCGTTAGTGGACATGTGGAGAATGTCGTGGGTGATGAGGACAAGGATTTTGACGGCGTGTTGACAGCCGTGATGCGCGACGTGAAGGAAAAGGTGGTCTGCAAGCTGAACGACACCTCAGGAGAAGGTGCTGAAGATCCCTTTGTCTATTATGACCGTCTGAACACGGTCTATCATGGCAGCGACTATGTGAAGAACGGTCGTTTCAAGTTCACTTTTGCGGTGCCCAAGGATATTAATTATTCAGACCTGACGGCGCTGATGAACCTTTATGCGGTAGATGATGACAAGATGGTCACGGCACATGGTATCTGCGACAATCTGGTGCTGAATGGTTCGGAAAGTTCCAGTCAGAGCACGATAGGCCCTAACATCTATTGCTATCTGAACAGTACCGCGTTTACTAATGGGGGAAGTGTGAACAGCACGCCTTATTTCGTGGCAGAAATCAGCGACGAGGATGGTATCAACGCGTCTGGAAGCGGTATTGGTCACGACCTGCAACTGATTATAGATGGAGAGATGTCGAAGACCTATTCCTTGAACGACTATTTCCAATATGACTTTGGAAGCTATCAGCGAGGAAGGGTAGGGTTCAGCATTCCGGCTTTGAGTTACGGACAGCACTCCCTGCGTTTCGTAGCATGGGATGTGCTGAACAATGCCTCGACGAGCGAGCTTACCTTCCATGTAGAGAAAGGACTGGAACCATTGTTCATCGATGTTGACTGTACGCCGAATCCGGCCAGGACGAATACCTCATTCCGCGTGGTTCACGACCGTATCGGAACACAGATGGATGTGAGGCTGGATGTTTATGATACCTCTGGACGGCATCTGTGGACACATTCCGAGAACGGAGTGCCTGCGGATAATACCCTTTCCTTCGATTGGGACCTGACGGTAGATGGCGGAAGAAAACTGCACACGGGATTGTACCTCTATAAGATAAGTATCAGCTCAGAGGGCAGCTCCTATGCTTCGAAAACCAAGAAACTAATAATTTTTACTCATCAATAAACGGATTATGAAGAGATCAAAGATAGTAATAATGGCATGTTGCCTGTTCATGGGCATGACAGCAAGTGCCCAGGACACGAAGAGTCAGTTCAACCCGATTCAGCATGCGGTGATATCACAAACCATTGCTCCTGATGCTCGTGCAGCAGGTATGGGTGATGTCGGTGTGGCTACTGATCCTGACGTAAACTCGCAATACTGGAACCCTGCGAAGTATCCTTTCTGCATCAGCAGGGCTGGTATTGCATTGAACTACACCCCGTGGTTGCGCAAGTTGGTGAATGACATTGACCTGGCTTATGTGGCAGGCTATTATCGAATTGGCGACTATGCTTCCGTGAGTGGCTCGTTGCGCTATTTCTCGCTGGGCGAGGTGATGACTGCCGACGATGCCAATGCCATGACGGTGAAGCCTTACGAGATGTCACTTGACGTGGGTGCTTCCCTAATGCTGAGTGAGAAGTTCTCCATTGCTGCGGTCATTCGCTGGCTGTATAGCGACCTGCGCTTCGATTATACGGAGAACGCCACGCCTGCTTCAGCTTTCGCTGCCGACCTGGCTTGTTATTATAACAACTATATCAATATCGGCCACCGTGAATGTCAGTTGGGATTGGGTATGAATATTTCGAATATAGGTAGTAAAATCAAGTATTTCGGTGACGACCGTTCCAATTTCATACCTGCCAATTTGCGCATCGGTGCATCGCTGATGGTGCCTGTCGATGAGTACAACCGCTTCACCATTGCTGCTGATGCTAATAAGTTACTTGTGCCAACGGTTCCCAAGCAGAATGATGGCGAGTCAACGACAGACTATGAACAGCGTGTCATCAACGAATACAACGACCTTAGCTCTATCGCAGGTATCTTTAAGAGCTTCCACGATGCTCCTGGCGGATTCAAGGAGGAGTTGGAAGAGATTCAATGGAGTCTAGGTGCCGAGTATGTGTATCACGACCAGTTCACGCTGCGTGCAGGTTATCATCACCAGGCAGAGAGCAAGGGTAACCTGAAATATTTCACCGTCGGTGGCGGTTTCCGTATGAGTGTGTTCTCACTCGATGTGGGTTATGTGATTGCTACAGCCAAGACCAACCCTCTGGACCAGACACTCCGTTTCACCCTTGCCTTCGATATGGACGGCATCAAGGACTTGTTTAGGAAATAATAGATAATTTTCGACCTAAAGGTATGAATCGACCAAGGTCGAGCGGATAATTAAGTTATATGATTAGAGTAGGAATGGGTTATGATGTCCATCAGCTGGTGGCTGGACGCGACCTCTGGATGGGCGGTATTAAGATTGAACATGAGTTGGGACTGTTGGGACATAGCGATGCCGATGTGCTGATACATGCCATTTGCGATGCTATCCTGGGTGCTGCCAATATGCGTGATATAGGCTATCATTTCCCTGACACCTCAGCCGAGACGGATGGTATGGATAGCAAGATTATCCTGAAGAAGACCATCGAACTGATAGCTACCAAGGGTTATCACCTGGTGAATGTCGATGCTACCATCTGTGCAGAGCGTCCCAAGCTGAACCCGCATATTCCCGCTATGCAGCAATGTATGGCTGCTGTCATCGGGACCGATGCGGACAATATCTCCATCAAGGCAACGACTACCGAGAAGCTGGGCTTTACAGGGCGTCAGGAGGGCATATCAGCCTATGCCGTGGCGTTGATAGAGAAGTAACCGCTGGAAAGGCTGTTCTTGGTGGGTAGCAAAAAAATACCGCTACTCATCAACGAGCAGCGGCATCCAAAAGCCTATGTTTAACTAAAAATCCTTATTCTAATAAATTCCGGCTTTTGAACCGGAGGGCCTGCCTCTCAGCAGGAATATCTTATTAATACTAACCTTTTCAAAATAAAAGAAAGTTATGAGCGCTTCACAGCGACCACTGTTTTCCACACATTTAAAACTTTCTTTTTACCAATAACTAAAAACCTAAAACTATAAATATTACTACTAACCTAAAACAATCTATTAACCAATCTTTGACTTCACTTAGTCAAAGCCGGAGTGAACCGGTTGTCTTTGTTTGACGATGCAAAGGTACGAACTTTTTCGTTACGAACAAATATTTATCATCTTTTTGGTGTAAAAAGTGCACTATTCTTGACTTAAATCAAGTGATTGTGTGCGATAACAACAGTTGTTAACATAACTTCTACGCTTATTTACATTTTTTTATTCCTTATTTACTTCTGTCTTAGGTAGGCTACATCTCGAAAATGAAAATAAATGGGGATTTATTTTGCATTTCTCTCGATTTGCACTACCTTTGTCCCTTGTATTAAAGAATAGTAGGTATGAGAGTACTGATTGTCAATACAAGCGAACGCACCGGAGGAGCTGCCGTAGCCGCCAACCGGCTGATGGAGGCACTGAAGAACAATGGGGTGAAGGCGAAGATGCTGGTTCGCGACAAGGAGACCGACTCGCTGACCGTTTGCGGATTGAAGGCCAAGTGGCGCGCACAATGGAATTTCCTTTGGGAGCGGTTGGTCATCTGGCTTCATTTGTGTATGAAACGCGACCATTTGTTTGAGATAGACATTGCTAACTGTGGGGTGGACATCACTACATTGCCTGAATTCCAAGAAGCCGATGTCATCCACCTGCATTGGGTGAACCAAGGCATGCTTTCGCTGAAGAATATCCGTAAGATACTGGAAAGTGGCAAACCCGTGGTGTGGACCATGCACGATATATGGCCTGCTACAGCCATCTGCCATTATGCCCGTGGCTGTAAGGCTTTCCAAACGGAGTGCTGCCATTGTCCGCTGATGTCTGGTGGGCTTGACTTCTCTCATCGGGTGTGGCTAAAGAAGCAGCGCATGCTTCAGGGGCAGCGTGTCACCTATGTGGCTTGTAGCCAATGGCTCGCTGACGAGGCTCGCAAGAGTGCGTTGCTGAGAGGTCAGGTGGTGACCAGTATTCCCAATCCCATCGATACCCATGTGTTCCGTCCTCAGGACAAGCAGGAGGCTCGTCGGGCATTGAACCTTCCCACCGACAAGCGGATCATCCTCTTCGTGTCACAGCGTGTCACCGATCCGCGCAAGGGCATGGGCTATTTCGTGGATGCCGTCGCTAAGTTGGTGGAGAAGCATCCGGAGATGAAGCAGGACACGGTGGTCGGTATCCTTGGCGGACATGCTGAGGATGTTGCTTCGCAACTCTCTCTCCCCGCCTGTCCATTGGGCTATGTCAGCAATCCGAAGCGCATCGTTGAGGTGTATAATAGTGCCGATGTCTTTGTGCTCCCTTCGTTGGAAGACAACTTGCCCAACACGCTCATGGAGTCGATGGCATGCGGAGTGCCCTGTGTGGGCTTCCAGGTGGGAGGCATTCCCGAGATGATTGACCACCGGCAAAACGGCTATGTGGCCCGTTTCCGTGATGTCGATGACCTGGCTGCAGGCATCCGTTACGTCTTGGAGGAGGCCGATTATGCGGAACTGGGCAAGTCTGCCGTGCAGAAGGTAGCCCACAGCTATTCGCAGCAGAGCGTGGCCAAGCGCTATATCGAAGTCTATGAATCAGCCATGCAGCCAAAGGAGATGAAGCGATGATACGGATTTCGATAGTTACCATTACCTATAATGCAGCACGCACCTTACAGCGAACCCTCGACAGCGTGCTTAGCCAGACCTATCCCCACATCGAGCACCTCATCATCGATGGCGCTTCCAAGGACGATACTCTGCGGATAGCTCAGCAATACCAAACCACAAGTCGCCATGAGGTCATCATACAGTCGGAACCTGACAACGGACTCTACGATGCCATGAACAAAGGACTCCAGAAGGCGACGGGCCACTATATAGTGTTCCTTAACGCAGGCGACTCGCTCTATGCCCCTGATACCATACAGACGGTGGTCAATGCCATCACCCCTCATTCTTCAGACATCATCCTTCAGACCTCCTCCCTCCCCGCCGTGGTCTATGGCGACACAGCCATCACAGATGGCGAGGGTCGCTTTCTCCATCTGCGTCGTCATCGTCCACCTAAGGTGCTCACATGGCGCTCCTTCAAAAAAGGCATGCTGGTCTGCCATCAGGCCTTCTATGCCCGTCTCGACATAGCCCGCCAGTTCCCCTATAACCTGAAATATCGCCACTCCGCAGATGTCGATTGGTGCATTCGCATCATGAAAGAAGCTGACCGCATGGGTCTGCCCCTTGTTAATGCCAACGTCATTGTAGCCAACTTTGAGGAAGGCGGCGACACCACCCAGCATCACCAAGCCTCACTGTGGGAGCGCTTCGACGTCATGGCCGCGCATTACGGCTATGTACAGACTGTCCTCCTGCATGCCTGGTTCGTCCTCCGTTCCGTACTGATGAAGATAAATAAAAATAAGTGAGAGGTTCTCCGCCGGACCCTTCCCACGTTCTTTTTACGCGGCAGTGTTCTTCTCTTCCTCCAGTTTCATGCCGATGCTGAACACTTCGGCAATGAGCAGGGCGAAGGCTCCTTCAATGACTCCTTCGATAATTTCTTCGACACCAAGGTCGAGGACGGTGGGGAAGTAGTGGCCGATGAGGACGAGGCACACAGAGGCCATCAGAGTGGCGGCGGCATACCAGCGAAGGAGGCTGATGTTCTTTCGGGTGAACACCTCGTTGCGGTTTATGTTCAGGATGAACTTGATGAAGCTGACGATGGCGGTGATAAGGCAACCCAGTACCACCAATGCGAAGCCAAATAGCAAGAGCAGCTGACTTTCCGTGATATTCTTTAATACTACTCTGTCGGATGACTCGTTGTTAGAGAAAAAAATGCTCATCACCAAGTCAATTAGTGTCAATGCTAATATCAGCACGCACAGTAAGTTTATGTACTTTTTCATAATCTTAAATATTTTAAGTAGTAAGTTAAAATGCAAATTATTCTGTGATTCGAATCTTCAGTTGGTGCTTTTTGTTCTTGTCGATGGTGTATTTCTTCAGCACACCGGGACCGCACGAGCTGTTGCCCAGACCCATTACGGCGCAGTCGATGCTGAGGTAGGTCTTGCCCTGGTCTTGCAACTGGTAGTCATGGGTCTTGGAATACAGGTACTGGGCGGAGTAGGGCAGGGCTGAGAAGGAGAAGGCTTCATCAACGGCTTCGATGCGAAGCTTCTTGCCCTTCTTGGTCTTCAGCTCCACGAAGGTGCAGTCCTCGTGGTTGCCGGAATCCTGCGGACGGGGATAGTGAACGTATTGCTGGGAAACGGTTGATTTCCACAACCCGATGGGGCACGACTGCTTACGGTCGGGATAGTTATCCCACGGTCCACGTCCATACCACGCCAGTTGTTCGTATTCGCGCGGCAGTTCGATGACGATACCCAGTCGGGGCAGTGGGGGCAGCGAGTCGGGAATCTCGAAAGTGAAGGTAAACTCGTTGCCTTGCTGCTGAGTCGTCATGGGAATGCGCAGGGTGTCCAGTCCGTAACGCTTCCAGTCCTTGGCCAGCCAGTTTCCGAAGCTCTTGTCATTGTCCGTAGGAGCACGGAAAACCTGCGGTTTGATGTTGGATGTAAGATGGTTGATGTAAGATGTAAGAGCTTTTAGTTTAGAGGGCTTGGGGGCAGGGACTGAGATTTCTGCAAAGGTTTGGGGACCGTTGCCATAGACGGCCTGTACTTCATAATACTTGGGCGTTAAAGTGCGGTCGCTCAGTACGACGCCGTTCATGCAGAAGGCGTGCAGGTTGGGCTTGTCGCCAAAGTCACCACCATAGAGTATGGCGCCCCTCGGGATACCAGCCAATTTCTCATTTCTCATTTCTAATTTCTCATTTAGGGCTATGCCCTGATCCACCCAGTCCCAGATGAATCCGCCCAGCATGCGGGGATTGGAGTTAATCTCGTCCCAATACTCTTTGAAGTTGCCGAGGGCATTACCCATACAATGGGCATATTCGCTGGTGAGCACGGGGCGCGGACCACCATCGGAGCCTACCCATGTACAACGGTCGCCCGTCTTGTTGGCAATCTCCAGGAGGCGCTCCCAACGGGCATTCTCCGCACGCTCCTTGTCTGAACCCTCAGGAATACCCGGGTTCAGGTAGTCCTGCATCACACGGGGATAGAAGCGTGAGATGACATCAACGGTAGAAGGGTCTGGAATCTCTTCTCCTTTACCTGTATAATTACCCTGAGCACCCTCGTAGTGAACGGGGCGTGTGGGGTCGAACTCATGGAGCCAGGCGGACATGGCTGCCTGGTTGGGGCCATAGCCACTCTCGTTGCCCAGACTCCAGAAGATGATGCTGGGGTGGTTCTTGTCGCGCTCAGCCATGCGGATAGCTCTATCCAAGAAGGCATCGCCCCAGTCGGGGGTGGAAGCCAGCGTGCCTCGCAGTCCATGGGTCTCGGCGTCGGCCTCGTCCATCACATACATGCCCATCGAGTCGCACAGCTCATACCAGCGTGGACAGTTAGGGTAGTGGGCCAGTCGGACGGCATTGATGTTGGCTTGCTTCATCAATCGCAGGTCCTGAAGCATGCGCTGCTCCGTCATCACACGGGCGGTATAGGGGTCGTGCTCATGGCGGTTGACACCCCGGATCTTGATGGCCTTTCCGTTGATGAGCAATTGTCCGTTCTTGATGTTGATGTTTCGAAAACCGACCTTCTGCGTCACTTGCTCGACGATGGCACCATCCGCCTTTTGCAGTTGCAGGCAGAGGGTATAGAGGTAAGGCTGTTCAACGCTCCACAGCTTGGCATTGGCCACCTTTATCTCCATGCGGTTGAACTTGCGATGACCACGCTGTGGGAACCACTCGTTCATGCGGGCTGCCTTGTGCTGCAGGTCGAGGACCTCATCGGCAGCAATGGTATCGCCACCTACAGGGCGGTTGGCGTCCCAAAGGGTGGCTACAAGACGATAGTCTTCGCCCGTCTCGCCCCGATACACAGCGAACTGCGGGTTTATCTGAAGCACACCGTCCATAGAGGCACGAACGGCTACGTCGCGAATTCTCACATCGGGAGTGTGATAAATCAGCACGTCACGATGAATACCTCCGAAGCGCCAGAAGTCCTGATCTTCGAGATAGGAGCCGTCGCTGTATTTATACACCTCGACGGCTATCTGGTTTTCCCCTTTCTTGAGGTAGTCGGTAATATTGAATTCCGAAGGCTCCATCGAACCCTGGCTATATCCTACGCGCTGACCGTTTATCCAGACATAGAAGGCAGACATCACACCCTCGAAGCGCAGGAAGGTCTGCCCCTCCTGCCAGACAGCAGGGATGGTAAAGGTGCGCCGATACTGTCCCGTCGGGTTGCGCTCCACATAGGTGGTCCACTCCTTCTTGGGTTCTCGCATAACATAAGGCGGATCAATCTTGAAGGGGTAGCCTGCTGATATATAGATGGGGGTGCCGTAGCCGTTCACCTCCCAGTTGGCAGGTACGGTCAGCTTGTCCCATGCCGAGGCGTCATAATCCGTGCGATAGAAGTCGCGGATGCGCTCGTCGGGAGTCTTGGTCCATCGAAACTGCCACGTTCCGTTCAGACTCACCATACGGTCGCCCTTGTGTTCGGCATAGGGAATAAAGTAGGCACGTGCTGGTTCACGGTTGATTTGCAGCACGTGGTTATCCTCCCAGTCATGGTGCTCTCCAGCGAGCATGGAGGTGGCAGGCAATAAGAGTCCTATTAGGCTATAAAGAATTTGTTTCATTGTACTTCCAGTTCTTTAAATTCCACATCTTTCGTGTCGATACGCAGTCGGTAGGTTCCAGCATTAATCTGGGTGCCTGTCGTTGTTGACAGCATCTTGAACTTGTTGGGTGTTGGGGGGAAAGAGACATTTGTATCTACCAATATTGTATTCTTGGAGTCGGTAACCGTCATGCGGGCTGTTACCGGCTGTCCGGTAGTGTTCTTGTAACGGAAACGAAGGGCATACTCCTGACCGAGACCAGGGGTAATGATGAAGGAAGTGGCATTACTCACAGCCTTTCCTACGACCTTCTCCGGCTCATAGACTGAGGCAGGGCGTGCCTCTGTGTCCTTGGGCAATTCCTCCTTTGGCAGTTTGGCAATTGTATCGGTATCGAGGGCTTTCCAGTTTACGGCAAGAGAGGATAACTGCTGGGCAGAGAGGGTAATACTCTCTCGCTGGCTGGCTATGGCAATACCGCAGATGACAGCCTGACCAGCCTTTACTTCTGGGAAGGAGATACGCAGGCGTCCTTCAACAGCCTTGGCATAGACCACACGCTTCATGGCACCACAGTAGCCCGCTTCAGCCCATGGGTCAAGGTCGTCAACTACCGTCTTTCCGTTGACGGCTACATCGAAGATGCGCAATCCCTCATAGTCGGCTGTCTCAGAAGCTTCTCGACCGTGCCACGGTTCTGCGAAATAGAGTTCTATGCGATAGGTGGCGGTGTCGGATTGCTGTGATAAGGCAGGGAGCACGGGCAGATCATACCACAGACGGTGGCGTCCGAAGCGGAAATATTGGAACAGCTCATCGCTTTGGGTGCCACGAATGTCGTTGGTGATATGGCGCTGGCTGGCCTGCAGGGCATTGATATCTTCGAAATCTTGTCCCCAAGAATGGCTATGCAGGGTGTCATCGGCCAGCCATTGCTGACCAAACTCATCCTGGAAGGCATTGCCGCCGCAGTTGATGCGATAGAGGTAGTGATAGCCTTCAGCCCCCTTCACAAGGTCGCGGTTCCTGTCTGCTGCAGTTTTGCCAGTCGCTGTGGCACAACGACTGACATAGCGGTTGCGGTACATGTAGTAGGCTGGGGTAGGCTCCTCCCAGGCGGTGACCAGTCCCTTGTAGTTGATAGGGCCAATCTTGTCAATACGACGGTAAGCACCGTCGGGCTGTACGCGACCAGGGTTGTCGTGGGAGTTGAATATCCATTGGAAATGTCCGCAGACACTATCCTTGGCACTCTCCGCCAAACGGGCTTTCGTCTCCAAGAGCCTGGTGAACGACTCCTCGCTGTATTTGGCTGCGCCGTGCAGGTCGATGGTGCGCCAGGCACCGTACTCACCATTCAGCAGTTGCTCAGCACGCTTCAACTCGTTGTCGTAGTTATCGGCAGAACCGCCATAAGTGCCGCTCCAGTTCTGGATGACATTCCAGTCGGTGCCCTCGCCACCATTACAGGTCGTGATGGCACGCTGGTCCTGACAGGTGGGGTCTAGACTGCGGATGATGTCGCTGCACTCCTCGGCAAAAGCCTTGGGCAGCACACTCTCGTTCTGCAGTCCCCAGAGCACGATGCTGGGGGAATTGCGGCGCTCCTTGATCCAACGCACCAACAGGCGCTTGAACGTGTTGCGGAACTTATGCGTGTCGTACCAGATATGGGCAGAGAACTGGCTCCAGAACAGGATGCCCTGCTCGTCGCACAACTGCTGATAGAGCAGGTGGTGAGGCTGATGGGCCTCGCGGAGCGCATTGAAACCGGCATTGGTAATCTGCTTCATGCGGGAGCGGATTTGTTCTGGCGTGAAGGCATGACTGGCTCCCAACAGGTGCTCGTATTCGCAGGTGCCATTGATGAAAACAGGCTGACCGTTCAGGTAGAAGCGGTTGTCGTTGGTCAAAACGTTGCTTGGTTCAGAAGAACGCTGGCGGAGCACGGGCCACGAGATGCTGCGGATGCCAAATGGGGTGCGCACCTCGTCGGTGGTTTTTCCATCGCGCTTGATCATCGTAGAGAGGTTATAGAGATAGGGATCCTCTAGGCTCCATCGATGGACGTTGCTGACAGGCTCGGCATGGTGGACGGTAGTAGCGTCGCCAGGTCTCAGCGTTACGAACATAGCATGGCGGAACACCTGCTTGCCACTGGCAAGGGTGAACTTGTTGACCAGTTCGAAGGTCTGCGCCTGTTTGGTGTAGTTCTTAATCTCAGTATCTATGAAGATGCTGTCGCAAGCAGCATTGTTCCATATATGAACGCCAAAGGGCTCGATACGCACGGCATCTGTCTCTATCAGGGAGACGGGACGGAAGATGCCAAAAGGCTGCGAGCCTTCGCTGAAACCCCATTCCGACGAACAGCCGCCACAAACCCAGGGGGAGGCTGTCTGCATGGCAGGATGATTGACGTTGACCTGTAACTCGTTCTTTCCATTCTTCATCCGGTCGGTGATGTCAAGTGTCCATACGGTGCGCCCCACCAATTCCTCAGGATACTTATGACCATTGAGGATGACGGTGGCATAGGTGCCTACCCCCTCAAACTGTAGGAAGTAGCACTTTCCGTCCTGCTTCTTAACATCGAAGGTCTTATGGTAGGTGGCCTTTCCGTGCAGGTTGCCGTGGCGCAACTGGCGGTAGCCGTAATAATCGTCGAAGTTGTGGGGAATGTTGACCGTTGCCGCGATGGTATCGCGACCTGCTGAACAGCGGGCTGACCAGCCTTCGTTGAGCGAGGTGACGGTGCGGCGACCCTTGTGCTCGGGTTCTGGGAAACGCACTTCGCTACGTCCCATCGGCACGCTGGTGGCTACGGCAATACCGCGTTGCTGGTCGTTGTTCACGGCACAGTAGAAGTGATAGACCACGCCGTCGTGCTTCACCACGTAGCTTTTGTGGGCAAACATCTCGTCATAGGACTTGGATGGGATGATGAGGTCGTCACCCGTCCAGTCCTCCCAATGTAGCAAGTCGCGGCTGACGCTGAAGGTGTTATAGGCGTTATACTTGCGGTCGGGGTTGTAGGCAGAGAAGTAGAACATCACGAAAAGGTCGTCCATCTTCACTATCTGGGCATCGCCTGTAATGATACCTGGGGCCTCATGGAAATAGACGGGATTCTTGTCATAACGTTTCCATTTCTTCAAATCGTTAGACATGGCGATACCGATACGCTCGGCCTTGAGATTGTTGGCAGGATTGATGCCACCAGCATTATAGAACATGATGAATCGGTACTTGCGAATTTCGGGTGGCAGCAAATGGTTCACTTTACCCTTCTCATTTTTCCCTTTCCCTTTTTCACTTTTCACTTCGTAGATGGTGCTTTTATATTGCACCAACTTCTCCCACCATTGCACGTCTTTGTCGTCGATGCTGAGCAGGGGCTTCTCATTGCTCTGCCATTCGTGAGCCTGGGTGATGTCCCCTTGTGTCCATGCCATACCGATGTTCAGAGGTTCGCGAACGGCTTCATAGCCTGTGCCGTGACCTCCGATGTAGGTCATCCAATAGTTTTTCTTGTATTTCGAGATACCATAGCTGCCACCCCATGTCCAGTCTATGAGGGCAGGAAATCCGCCTCGTTGGTTGGCATCCCATCGCGTGGTGTCCGACGGATAACTGAGCAGCCGGCCTTGCGTCTGCCAATGCAGCAGGTCGTCACTTTCGGCCAGCCATGTCTCATAGCCGCGCCCGTCCAGTCCGTCCTTGCCGTTATAGACAACATAGGTCATGAACCATTTCTCGCCTACACGGAACACCGTCGGGCAGTCTATCTTGTGGTAGTTGTCCGTAGGTGCTACCACCATACCGTATTTATAGGGAGTGCGCACCTCTTGATAGATGCGGTTCATCACGTCGGAGGAGATGTCAGTGGCAAACCCGCTGACCACAGTGATGAGGGATATAAGGGCGGTCTGTATTCTTTTCATCGTCTTGTCTTATTTTTGGAACAGCCAATCTACCTCGCCCGACGGACCATTGAGTCCGCAGTCGCGCGGCTTGATGTCACTTTGGGTGAATCCTGCTACCATGAGAATACCTTTGGGCAGGCGGATGGTATTGCGACCTGCTGGCAGCGAATACTGGTGGATATTCACCTTGGGCATCTGCACGATGCTGATGGCATTGGTCAGGATGGGCTCTGCCTGTCCGTACTCATTACCCGTAGCGTCAATCTCCAGTTTGGGGGCTTTGGCAAACTTCTTGTCGTCGTCCTTGAAGAGACCCACGAGCAGTTTCACGGGCTTGTCGCTCTCATACTCGATGGTAGTGCCCACGATGCGGGTAGTGTCACGGTTCAATACCAAAGCCTGCAGACCTGCCAGTTCGGGAGCCAGCGAGTCAACGGGTGTGTCGGGACGCTTCTCGAACAGGATGGCGCCTTTCTTTAGAGGTAAGAGGTGAGCGTTGAGCGGTGAGTGGATGGTGATCTGGGCAGGCTGGGCAGGCTGTATCTTAATGGCGGAGGCTGGAGCAGGGTTCTTTAGCTTCTCGATGTTCTCCTTGAAGGCATCCAGTTCTGCCTGATAGACCACAGCCAGCTCGCTCCACGTCTTCATCTTGCCGCCGTCACCGCCAACAGGAATGCGACGCTGTGCCGTCTGCATGGAGTTGGCATAGAGATACCAGTTGTCCGTCATGCGACTCAGGTCGTACCAGATGCTGAGGCTCTGTTCCAACCAGATGACAGCTGTTTCCAGGTGGCTGATGTCCTGCGTCCACTTGTAACGCAGCACCTCGGCAGCAGCACGTACCTTCAGCTGGAAGGCCTTGGCGAAGGAGGCATAGCAGAGGATGTCGTTCCACACACGCTGGTATTCGTCGGCATGGCGGGTGGGCTTGGCGGCTGCGGCTCCCATCTCAACGAGTGCCCTGTCACCATGATTGACACACTGGTCAACGATGTCAAAGGGGAGTTCACCCAGGTGTGGCTGTCCCTTATATTCTTTCTCAATATACTCTATCAGCTTCTCGCCTTCAGGTCCGCAACTCTCGTAGAAGCCCGGGTAGATGGTATATTTATATGGATTCACCAGCTCGCCCATCGTCATGCCCAGCAGCAATGTCTGACGGTTGCCCTCGGTGATGCCAAAGCGGCGCAGCAGCTTAGGTGCTATCTCACCGGCCTCGTCGTAAGCGTTGAGCATGTGACCGGCAGCAATGGTGTCGATGCCATAATAATCGGCCAAAGTCTGCTTCCAATAGGTCTTATCAGCACCACGCTGGTCGTTCCAACTGTATCGTCCCCATGCCTGATACCACATCCAGTCGCGGTCCAGCTGCTTCAGGCGTTCGCCATTGGGGAGTTTATCTGCGGTATAGGGCCAGTCCCAGTAGGAGGCCTGCGGATAGAGGTGCAAGCCCTTGGAGTGGTGTACGCGGTGCATGGCCTGAACGGTCTTCTGGATGAAGGCGGGCGATGACCAGCGCCAAGGTTCCAGATTTGCCAAGATATGTACATTGTCAATATGCACGGGAGCAGCGGCAGCCAACTGGCGATGGGTCTCGCCCCAAGGTCCGCCTGGTGTATAGGTGGTCAGCGACTCACCCGTATATTTCGACATCGTGTAGATGTTGGGGTAGAGGGGCAACGACTCTTTGAGAACCAATGGCCCGTCGGTATCGTGCGAGCGCAGCACGATGGGAGGAAGATGATGAGAGTTGACAGTTGAGAGTTGAGAAGGGTTGGAACTGTCAACTGTCAACTGTGAACTGTCAACTGCCTTCAGTCCATCCTTGATGCCGGGGATGATGGTTTCCTTCATCCACTTCACATCATCCTCAATGGTAGCCATAGCTTCACCCAGGCATACCAAAAGACCGACGTTAGGATAGTTCTCGATGAAGGCAGCGATGCTCTTTCGGGTATAGTCACTAATCAATGGCGTGATGGGGCGGTGGCGATCCTGTGTCTTCAGGCCGTAATGGTCGGCAAAGGGCTTGCTCAGGATGATGTTATAAAACATCTGAATCACCCAGATGCCGCGTTTGTCGGCCTCGTGGGTGAGGAACGAGAAGATTTCTTCGTTCTTCTTGAATGTCTCCTCATCCACCTCCAGTGCGAAGGGATAGTCCTTCAGCTTCACTAGCGAGGCAAAGGGATGACCGTTCCACAGGTATAGCGAGTTGTATTTGTTTTCCACCATCATGTCGAGGTATTTCACCCATTCAGCCTTGTCATAGAACCAAGGGAAGTTCTCGGGGGTGTAAGGGTATTCATAGACGCCATGCCCCGGCAGATACACCGTCTTCTGCAATCCGATACATGTGCCGCGCATTACCATTTGGGGTGCTTCCGTTACAGGCTGTATGTCAAGTCCGCCGGCTTGACGGATGCGGTCTGCCAGTTCCACACAACCATAGATAACACCTGTGGCGTCATTGCCCGTCACCGTGATACCCTTCTTATTCTTGGCTATCGTATAACCTTCTGCTGTTCCGCTGTTTGCGTTCGAAAGCATAATCTTGCAGTCTGCTTTCTTGGGATTGACGGTATAGCCCATCTCGGTTAATTTCTTCTGCAGGTATTCTGCAGCATATTGCTCACGTGCAGATGCTTTCTTTCCTGTCTGGATACTAATTCGTTGCGCCATAGCCGTAATGGCTAATAGGGCGATAACAGCAATAACTGTAATTTTCTTCATTTTTAAGTAGTTTTATTATATAAAAAAGACTGATAACATCGTTATTTGTCATCAGTCCTTATTGGTTCATGAGTTATAGCCATTTTTGCAATTGATTACTTCTTTTTAGCCTTCTAATCGGCGAAGCCGCTTTCTTGCTAAGGCAAGCGTCACCCTTCGGGATGCCGAGCGGATCTTGGTCAAAGAACTGCTGGACGTAGGCTCGATACATGGTTCGCCAATCTCTTCCGCTGTTGGTGAAATACTGCTCTATCTTCGTCTTGTAGATTTCGAAGATGGCCGATACTTGTGCCTACACCGAAATGGTCATACAGAATGCGAGGAAGGTCATCCATAAAACTTTCTTCATCATGTTCATTTGTAATTAGTTATGTCATTAAGAAGACTGATAAACAGGTTATTTGTCATCATCCCTTACTCCATCTACATCTGTTGTCCGATTGTTGTCCGATTGTTGTTCGATTGTTGTCCGATTAAATAACGGACAACAAACGCATAACAGACGAACATTAAACGAACAAATATAGGAGCTGATGCTTAGGTGAACTGGGGAAGAGGTAATGTTACTAATGCCCTAAGCATGTTTTCCTTATGAAGCCTTCTTAGAGTTCCATTGGAGTTGTTTGGGGTCGTTATTGTAAAGCTAGTGTTACATGGGTAATATCTTTAAAGAAATGTTAAATTTGTGCCTTAACGAAAAAATATTTGCGAAATAATTTGGTTTATATTATAAACTTCTTTATCTTTGCGGCGTGAACCGGACACAATAGGCTAAATTCGGGCTTTCTGCAGGAGCACGAACGAGGCCAGAGAGTATTAAAACAAACGTAGAACAACTTTTAAAATGAAACAACAATGGAAGTAGATAACAATCTGACTGCTGAGCGCAGTCTGGAGATAATTAGAGAATCAATAGAGCGCAGTCAGCGAACCATCAACAAGAATTCGGCTCTGCCGCTTATCTGGTGGGGACTTTGTATGATCATATTCTCGTTGCTCATCGCCTACCTGTGGAAGAATCATGGCGGGCCTGTATGGAATATGCTGTGGGCTATGTTGTGGCTGATAGGATATGCAGGCGACTGGATAATCGGCAAACGAAGAGAAAGCATCCCAACTACTTTTGTAGGGAAGACCATCGGTCATGTGTGGGCAACGTTTGGCGTTTTCTGCTGTGGTGTAGGGATGATATTCGGTTTTATCGGTTGCGGTGTGTTACCAATGGAACTGATTTTGCCCAAAGTGTATGCATTTGGCTGCATTACAAGCGTCATCTCCTTGTGTTTTGGGATGGGTACGACCATCATGGGACTTGTCATCCGAAACCGCATCATTCAGGTATGCGGTCTTATCGCGGGTATCGGCGGATTTTTCGGTGCTTTGCATTTCTCTGGTCATACACAACTCTATGTGATGGCTATTGTGGCCTTGATTGGTCTGATTGTGCCAGGCATAACGATTCTCTTGCAAAACCAGAAATAAGGAGGTACGAACATGTTCAAGCCATTAGACCCCCTGCTTCACTCCGAGTTGCGACTAGCCGTGATGTCGCTGCTCATCAACACTGAAGAAGCCGAGTTCCCGTACATCAAGGAGCAGACGGGAGCCACGGCGGGCAACCTGAGTGTGCAGATAGACAAACTCTCGGCAGCGGGCTACATTGAGGTGGAGAAGACTTTTAAGGGCAAGAAACCCTGTACCCTCTGCCGTATCACACCTACAGGACTGAAAGCTTTTGAGGAATATGTTAAAGCTCTGAAAGGTTATCTTAATGTAAAAAAGACATGAAGACAAGATTTATCATTCTATTTTTATTGATTGGCTTCATAGCTATCGTAACAAAAGCACAAGTCTGTGACATAAAAGGCGATTGGACGGGAAAGCTGAGTGTGTATGGAAATGAAATTCCACTTGTGTTCCATTTTGATGGTGAGAAATGTACGATAGACTCGCCTGACCAAGGCGCAAAGGGTATTCCTGCCCAGTTGGAACGCACGGCAATGGGCATCAAAGTCGCCGTTCCGTCTATCAATGCCAATTATGAGGGTGTCAATATAGGCGATTTCGTTATGGGTACGTTCAAACAACACGGGCAGTCGTTCCCGCTGACTCTCAAACCAGGCTCAGTGAAACGTAACCGTCCGCAGACCCCAACGCCTCCCTATCCGTATCAAGCGCAAGAGGTGAATTTCAGAAACGGCGATGCCGTATTGCAAGGTACGCTGGTCACACCAGAAAATGTTTCCAGTCAAACCCCGGTACTGTTGATGGTGACAGGCAGCGGCCTGCAAAACAGGGATGAGGAAGTCTTTGAACACAAGCCGTTTGCTGTGATTGCTGACGCTCTGGCGCGGCAGGGCTTCGCTACGCTTCGTTATGACGACCGTGGCTTCGGCGAATCAAAGGGCGACCTGGTGAATGTCACCACAGAAGACCTCAAAAACGATGCTTTGGCAGGAGTGGAACTCTTGCGTAAACAGTTTAACCGTGTGGGCATACTTGGGCATAGCGAAGGGGGCACCATCGGACTGATGTTGGCAGCCGAGGGTAAAGTGGACTTCGTGGTGAGTCTGGCTGGAGGTGTCGTTTCGTTTGAGAAAACACTGTTGGAACAAAACCGATGGACACTTCAAAAGACTGGATACTCGCGAGATGTGATAGACCGCTATTGTACGGCACTCGAAAGCCTGTTCGACGATCTGAAAGCTGGCAGGAATCCTGAAACGACCAACCACGGCCTACCTACAGAACTGGAGAAAAACCTACAAATAGCAAAAGTACAGAGCAGTACACCCTATATGCGCTATTTCCTTGCACTGGACTTGACCGACCGTCTGGGAAAAATAACCTGTCCTGTGCTGGCGCTGAACGGAACAAAAGACCGTCAAGTGAACAGCGAAGAAAACTTGAATGCTCTTATGGACAGGTTGGCTGGTCAGAAAGAAATCAAAGCCATAGAAGGACTCAATCACATGTTCCAGCACTGCAACACAGGCGATCCGAGCGAATATAAGGATATCGAAGAAACTTTTGCGCCAGAAGCCCTTGAAATCATCACTACATGGCTGAAGATGTTTAAATAGCAAGAGCTTGATATGAGGCTAATTAGTTGTCTGCCAGACGGCGCAGCTCCTTTAACCCAAATCAGTCTAATGACCGATTTGGGTTTAATGTCTCAAGAATATTTTCGAGTTCTTCGACGTTCCGAGGACTGGCTATGATGATACCATCAGGACCAATGACTATTGTCTCTGGCCACGAGCAGATGCCATATAAATTCCAAGCCGCTTTCGTAGCCAGTTGTGGCCAGGGGAGTTGCTCTTCTTTCAAACGCTCAGTCCACTTGCTGTTAGGGTTATTGATGGCATCAGTAGCCAGACTGATGATTTCGACATTTTTTGTCTTGTGATACTTCTCATAGAGTTTGCGCAACTGTGGCAGAATGTCAAACTGGTCGCGGTGCCAACTCTCCCAGAAGTGTAGCACTACATATCCTTTACCTACATACTCTTTCAGTTCATGATAGTTACCCAGTGTGTCCACAAGCAGCACGTTCTCATAATGCTTTCCAGGAAGACGTTTCTCCAAACCTGCCACGTATTCTTTGACAGGAGCCATCAGCAGATGGTTGGCGTGACGGAATTTGTTGCTTACAAAGGGCTTCAACTCGTCGTAGGTCAGTTCAGAATAAAACTTGTAGAGGGCGTAAGTTCTCAGCAGATCGTCTTTGCCAGAGAAGATGACTTGTCGATAGCGCTCACATTGTCTGTTGATGGCAGCATCCAATTCTGCACGGTCCTTTATTTTCAGCATACGCACTCGTTCTGCTTCCGTCTCATTCACGAAGTTGTTGCGCAGTTGCGATGCTTTTGAACTTTTGACGGAACCATGCTTCAGGTCTGCCTTGACGGGTTGGCCATCGACCCAAAAGTAGGTCATAGAACGATTGTCTAGCAAGAGGTAGCATACCTCATCTTTAGGCAACTGACAAGTAAAAGAGAAACGACCGTTTTTAACAGGAAATCTTCCAAACACCTCAGAATGTGACACACCACGTCGGACGCTGACACTATCGACATCGTCAGGGGCTGTGCCACTAATCTGACAGTCAACCAGCTGCAGGTCTGACGATTCATTTACTACCAGTCCATTGTAGGTCACAAACTTCATAAGCTGTGAGGTGGTAACAGAGGATGACACGATCATGGCAGGCCGACTCTTCACTTCGCCGCCCTCATCCTGATAGTGCTCGCTCTTCTTGTAGAGCGTATAGCAGGTATAGCTAAACATTTCCTTGTGTTTCTGTCCGACGGCAGACTCGGTGAAAGGATGAAGGATGTTAATCAGCGTGTTGTACTGTTCACGGGTCAGGGTGTTGGGATAGCCGTCACACATCTTGTGAAGAATAACTACGGCAGCCGTCTTTCCTTCTGTTGTCTCACGCTGGTATATCTGACAGGTTTGCCTGACCTTGGCCAGCAATTCCTCGTATGTCTGAGGGGATGATGAATCAGGAGCATACTTGATAGTGGCTGTCAGTTCCTGCTCCTTTCGCTCAGAATAAGGCCGGATAAAAGGCATGTGCCCGAGCTTCTTGGCATGAATCTCAAAGATGGTACCATTCATCAGCCATGTATTGCCTATCTGTTTGTCCTGCTTTATCTGCTGTTCCCACAACAAAAGAAGGGCATAGCGATAGCCGTTTGTCATGTCGAAGGACAGTAGCCGGATGTTCTGTTTCTTTCCAAATACATACTTTCCGCTTACGTAACCATTAGTATTTCCTAATGACCATTGTATGCCAGGTATCAATGGATCTCCTTCTTTTGCGTCATGCATGTAGATTTCCTTGGCATGCATCGCTTCACTACGCAAGGTCTGTTCCAATTCTTTCAAGTGCGGAAACAGGATTGTCGAGTTGTCGCTGTCCATGCCAAACACCATACTGAAACTGTAGGCAATAGTCTTACTGCCCGAAACCTCGTCGCTGTTGACGACTCGTCCTTTGTCAACGTTATACTCGCCGGAGGCAACGAAAGCCTGCAGCTTATCATGGATATTACGAACAGCATCGTTCACCTGAGCCTGGGCTGATAGAGCCAGAATCAGGAATATCACCATAACAATCGTTCTATTCTTCATCATCATTATTTTTTACAGGGTTCATAATTGCGGCCTCGTGGGACTGGACATCTTTATGCAACTCATTCAGGATGTAGTTGTTGACAATGCGCTGCAGTCGCTCATCAGCATGCATCAATTTATGAATGCGCTCTATATAAAGGCTGTCCTCAATCAGGGCCAGTTCGCGTTCTATCTTGTTGATATAGTAGTCGAGGCTGTCAGCTGTTGAGGCAGAATCTTCTAACCTCACAGCCTGATGATCCCGTACTACTAATTTTATGTCTGTTCTATTAGCCTTTTGTTTTTCCTCTTTTGCTGGCAGCTCTCCACTAAAGTCGGCTGTATCTGCTTTACTGTCCGTGTTCAGTCCGCTCCCGTCGGACTTGGAGTCCGCTCCCGTCGGACTTGGAGTCCGCTCCCGTCGGACTAAATCGTTCTGTGCTATCGGCTTTTCATTTTCTCTGGTATCCATATTCGTCGTCAGCATGACAAGCAGCATGATGCTGGCAGCGATGGCAACGACAGTGGCAATGTAAATCCGGACCCGCTTAGCAGGCTTGGCCTTTGGACAATCCAAGTCTGGCAGGCTGTCAATGATGCGGTTCGTCAGTTCATCAGGGTCGCTGGTGACGGGCCTTTGTTGCTGTAAACTATTGAGTATGTCGTCAATCTTCTTCATATCCTAAGTCTTTTAGTCGTTTACGTATAGTCTGGCGAGCCACATAGAGATTGCTTTTCACTTGTCGGGCATCCATTCCAGTTATCTGTTCTGCTTCCTGCGAGGAAAGCCCTTCCAGTTGGCAGAGTGTGAACACAAGCCGTTGCTTCTCGCTCAGCCCTTCAGTCAACAGCCTGACAATAGATATCCATTCGCTGTTCTCCAACGTTTGTTGACTGTCGTTGTCAGAGGCAAAACAATGTAGGACACGCTCGTCATCAGGCATCGGACAGACAAACTTGGTGGCTTTCATCCGATCGAGACATTGTCTTGTTGCTATCGTGTAGAGCCAGGTAGTGAACGACCTCTTCGGGTCATAGTTTCTGAAGTTCTGCCACACTCGTATAAAGGTTTCCTGCACCACATCCTTCGCCTCTTCTTCATCGCCCAACATTTTCAGCGACAACGAAAACAGCATTTGCTGATACCTTTTTACCACCCATTTGAACGCGGTCTTGTCGCCGCGCTGGCATCGTGTGAGTATTTCGTTGTCTATCTGCTCCATTTTATTCTTTGTTCACTTCGTCGAGTTAAACCTTCTAAAATATATACGATGGAGAAATCCTCAAGTCAAATCTATCTACTTTTTTTTACAAGAATAAGACGATTTGACGGCCCAAGGAATAGATGCAAATGACAAACTGGGCTACTAAAAAAACTGCTCAGCTATGGTAGCTGAGCAGGGTCGATTTCTTTGTAGGCAACACGCAATCGCCGCCAAGTATAAACGGCATGGAGTTTGCCGTCCTTGCCTTGAATGATGCTGGGATAGCTGTACTGGCTGATGGGCGAGTCCTCGAGTGTCAGTGCGTGACGCCAGTGGGTGCCGTCGTCGCTGATGGCAATGGAGAGGGGCGTGCGGACACCCTTCTTGGTGCCTGGCAGAGAGGCGAAGTCGTTGTAGATAAGCACATGACGACCGTCCTGCATCGTTACGGCATCGGTGCCCGACTGGTTGTTGGGAACATCCAGGAGCGTCACGTTAGTCCATGTGTCACCATTGTCGGAGGAGAAGGAAGTGCCAATCTTGCCGTTGCGAGTGCGCATGAGCACTTGCAGGCGGCCGTCCTTCAGTTTCAAGATAGAAGGCTGTATGCAGTCGATGGGATGACGGCCATCCTTCGTAGCCACACCTCCGGCATCGGGAGCCTCGATGTCTTCCTTCTTGGAAGCAGCTGAGCCACTGGCAGCCTTCATATCTTCAGTACGCATGGCGAGTTCTGCCTTGACAGGGCCTACATATTTCCATTCCTTTTTGGCAATGTCGTAAATCTCCATGTGGAACTTCCAACCGTTATCCTCTGTGCTGGAGGGACAGAGCAGGCGGCCATCAATGATTTCGGGCTTGTTCTTGATAGGACCGAGGAATCCTTTGGGCAACGGCTCCTTGTCGCTCCAGGTCTTTCCTCCGTCTTTCGACTTGCAGAGCCATCCTGTCCAATCGGACACTTTCAGGCCCACTTTGAAGAACAGCCACAGCTCGCCGTTGGGCATCTCCGTGATGACGGGGTTCCAGCAGGCTTTTCGTCTTTGGTTAGCTGAGGCGGTGCCTTTGTGCACAGGACCTTCAGAGGCAGGAGTGCTCTCAGCGGTGATACCTGCGATTTCTGCATTCTTTGTTCCTAAGGTGAAGACACCGTCAGCAGCAAGGATGGGTTTGCTCCATTCGTTGGTGCCTTTCTTCTTGATGCTTACCCAGATGCAGACGTCGGGGTTGCGCTCGTGCTTGCCGCCGAAATAGGTGGCAACGAGGTCGCCTTTCTTGGTTTCAACGATGGTGGCAGCATGACACTGGGGAAAGGAGGCCTGCTCATAGAGGAACTCATCCTTTAAGATGGCAGGCGAACTGGTCGGGATGTCACACGAGAAGTGGTATTTGCCTGAACCAATAGTCCTGATGGTGCCGTCGGGCAGGCAGATGTCTGCTGTGGTGTTGCATGGAATCTGTACATCCCATTCCACATTTTGCAAGGTCTTCTTCCAACTACTGGTAATCGTTCCGTAGGGACTGTCGTACTTGACATTAGCCCAAGGACAGTCCTGGATGGTGAAGTCGGGACGGAGCACGATATGCTTATAGGCATTGCCCTTCTGACGGATGCCACCGAGGTATTGGTAACACCAAGTGACCAAGTCGCCCAACAACATCACGTGGTTGCCGGAGTTCATGCGGGGCGAAGCCTTGTCGCCATTCCATAGTTCCCAGATGGTAGTGGCTCCGTTCTCGGCCATATAGCCCCATGAGGGATAGCTATGCTGGGTGGCTATCATATAAGCCACGTCGCTGAACCCGTTGTCGCTGAGTCCTCGCAATAGCCATGAGATACCGATAACACCACAAGGTACATGGGCATTATTCTTCAGGATAATGTTCTCCACCACATTCTTGGTCACCTCCTGACGATACTTTTCTGGCACGATGCCAAACGAGAGCGCTAATAGGTTGGCGGTCGCGGTATTATTGCCATAGAAGATAGAGTCTGGATACAAGGTATGACCTGGAGCAAGACTGGTGCCTTCTTTTACGGTCAGGAACTTGCGGTTGAAGGCGTCCGTCATCTTTTGGCGCAAAGGCTTCCAATAGTCTGCCTCACAGCCCCACTGCTCCAACAGCTGCATGGTGCGGATGACATAGGCTGTAGAGATGAGTGCTCCGTCCGTCTTACGGGCAGGGTCCTGTGAGTGGATAAGCTCCAGACTCTCAGGTGGCACACACCAGTCGCCATACTGGTCCTTGGTGATGATACCATCCTCCAGGTATTCATCTATCAGGTGTTGTAGCCAGCGCTTGATGTAGAAATACGACTTGTCAATAGCCTCACGGTTGCCAAACTGTCGCCAAAGCATATCGCAGCTGAAGGGTAAGGCAGCAGGCCAGGTGACGTCATCGTTGTAGTAGTTCCAAAAGGCGGGAGCAACATCAGAGAACACACCGTCTTCACGCTGTGACTCGCAAATGTCGCGCATCCACTTGGTGTATAGCCTTTCGTTATTGAACACAAAGCTTTCACCCAGACTTCCCATTGTCCTGTCGCCCAACCAAGGCTGTCGTTCGTTACGCTGAGGACAGTCAACAGGCATTCCTTTATAATTAGAGTAGATGCCCCACCAGGCATTCTTCATCACTTGGTTCAAAGTGGCATCAGCACATTCGAAGTGTCCGATGGTCTGCATGTCGTCGCTGACGGTGTAGGCATGAACATCTTTGACTGGTCCTGTAATCTGTGCATAGCGGAAACCATGATAGCTGAAGATGGGGTGCCACTCTTGAGATGAGGAATGAGAAAAGAGAAATGAGGAATGAGAGCCGCAGATATAGATATCCTCCGACTGAGCATCGCGGAAATTGTCGAGGTAGAGTGTCCCGTCGGCATTCAGTTTCTCGGCATATTTCACGCGGATAGTGTCGCCGGGGTTGCCTGTTGGCGTGAAGGCTATCCATCCAGCCATATTTTGCTGGAAGTCGTAGATGTTTTCTTTGCAGGTAGGCGTGATAGTCAGGGGCTCCATGCTCATGCCCGGAGCCATCTGCGCACGCAGGGTTCCCAGAGGTATCTCAGTACGCTCAGCTGGTAGCCATGATTTGTCATCGAAGTTAGGCATGTCCCAACCGTCCATCTCCTTTCGTGCATCATATATCTCACCATCATATTCGTTGTTCGAACGGATGGGGCCGTTGGCAGTAATCTTCCATTTCTCGTCGGTCGAGATACGCTTGGTGGTACCATCCGTAAACTCGATGAGGATATTAATGCGGCATTTGGGCAATCCGAAAATGGGTGCTTTATAGGGCTTGTTCTGGCGCATGGGGAACACCCGACCATTGCCCAACACCAGTCCGATGGCATTCTTTTCCTTTAGTGCCTCGGTGATGTCGTAGGTATTATAAAGTACTGTCTTGCGATAATCGGTAGGCATGGGAACGAGCACCTCACGGTTATAGGTAACTCCATTGACGTGCAATTCATGCAGTCCGATGCCAGCCACATAGGCAATGGCTCGTTTGACAGGCTTTGCCAATTCAAACTCCTTGCGGACATAGCGTGCAGCCAGCCTGCTGTGTAAGCCACGCTGCTCATCAGGCATCAGTCGTTCCAATCCTATCCAGCGACCTGTCCAATGGTTCTCTTTCAACAGTCCGATGCCGAAACACTCTTCTTCGCTCCATGCAGTCTCACCGGCAGTGGTCCATACCTTAACCTTCCAGGAGCATTGTGTGGCACTTTTTAGTTTTTCGCCACCATAGGGTACCCATAACTGCTGGTCACTCTCCACGCGTCCAGAGTTCCATACTTCACCCTTGTCTGTGGATACGATAATCTGGTAGGCCGTCTGCTTGACATTTTGCTTGTCGGACAGAATTATCCATGAGAAGCGAGGCTTGTCCGTGTCAATGCCCATAGGCTTCTCCATATTCTCCACGCGTAGCCAGCTGATGCTGACATCAGGCTTCACAACCTTTTTCTTGGCGATACACGTCAAGGGCAATATCGCCAACAATATAAAGAGGACTCTCTTCATGCTTTTACTCGTTTAAGTCTCGTTCTTTGGATTTATAACCGTCGGGAGATAGTTCCGTCTGGTCCTTCTTCAGATAGTCTTTTGTGTTGTCAATAGCGATGAGCACACCATCCTCCACACGGGCAGACTGCGGATGGTAGCGGAAGGTAAGTACTTTATTGTCGAACTCACCGAGATACTTCAGCTGGCCTGTTGCTGCCGTCATCCACCAAACGTTCTTCTTCGCACCGCTGATTTTCGTCAGGTCGAGCTTCATGGTGTTGCCGTTGTAGTTATAAACCAATAGGTAGTCGTTGCCCCGTGTAGCAATCAGACGGTTGTATTTCTCACCATTGTCCTGAATAATGCTCTGGTCGGCAATACGCTCAAAATAGGGGAATGACAACATCAGACGCTTCAGGTACTGCATCTGGTTGAAGCCCGGATCCTTCAGTCCCTGATACCATGCCTTCACATCACCAGCATCACCATAGCTGGTGGGATAGCCGGGTTTCAGCATCTGCATGATGGCGTTATGGCCATAGGTGTGTCCGCATGATCCAGCAAAGACACTCCAGTAAGCATAGCGGCGCACATCATAGTCCTGCCAACGGGCCTCGTTAGGGTCGTGCAGACCAACGGGGATATCCTCGTAACTAGGTTCTGCATCCAGCACGGGCTTGATGGGGTTGTACTTCCATGTAGAATCGACGTACATCCAGTTGTCCTCCTCGGTATTGTCGGGAATGGGATAGTCAGCATTGCCCATGCGCTGTCCATAGCGACGGTGGCCGCTCTGGAAGGTGTGGAAGTCCATCCAAGGGGCTTTTGCCCACCATTTGGCAGAGGTGTAGCGTCCACGGGGATGATAGGTCATCAGGTGGTTCTTGTCTATCGACTTGATGGTGGTAGCCAGTGCCTCCCATACCTCAGGCTTGATGTCGCCTTGGATGTCACCACCCATGAACCAGATGATGTTGGGCTTGTTCTTGTAACGGTTAGCCAGGAAAGTTCCATATTTCTTGGCATCCTCCACGTTCAGCAGACCCGCTTTTACCAGTCCGCCCCAGATGCACACCATGCCGATATAGATTCCTTTGTCGGCAGCCTGGTCGATGATATAGTCCATGTGGTCCCAATAGCCATAGACACCTTTCTGGTTGATGTTCTTGAAGTTCCATCCATCAATGTTCGACATTTGTCCGTAGATGTTATAAGCAGGCACGCCGTCAATGGTTTGTACCTGCACCACATTATAGCCAGCCTTCGCACAGCTTTGCAGATACCACTCTGCTTCAGCACGGTCAAGACGTTCTGGCAACAGCCACCCTGTCTCGCCCAGCCAGAAAAAAGGCTGTCCGTTTTCAAACTGCAGATAACGCTGGTTATCCGAAACCTTCAACTTGCCATTGTCCCATGGCTTGCCTGCCTGTGCCGACATGGTCAGCATTGCAAGGCTTAATATCATGATGAGTTTCTTCATAGCTTTTGTATATATAAAAATAAGACTGACGAACACGGAAAATGTCGTCAGTCTTAAAAATGAAGGTTATATAATCCTTATAACTGGTATTCAAGCATTACCATAGAGTAGGGCTTTAAGTCCATGTCGAACTTCTTTTTAGCCTTGATGGTCTCCTTCTTGGGAACAATAGGCTGAGCTTCGTAATTGTTCTCATCGTCAGCCTTTCCGCAAAGCACGGTCTTCACAGCAGTCTTTTTGATGGGGAAACGGCTCAGGTCGATATCTACTTCCTTCTCTTCGTCTGTGGCATTCACCATCTTGACAAAGAGCTTGCGTGTCTTCACGTTGAGGATAACGCTCTGACCGTAGTGAACATTCTCCAAAGGCTGTACCACACCGGCCTTGTCGTCCTCGAATTTTACGCAGTTGCCATAGAAGTACTGACCACTCGACTGTCCGAACAGCTGCTGTACATAATAGCTGCAGGTCAGGTAAGGACGCTCGTTGTCGAAGTAGATCAGGTCAGGATTCCAGTTGGTAGCATCCTTCTTGGCGAAGAGAGGAGCATAGGATGTCATGCATACAATGTCGGCATTGCGCTCTACATGCAACAGGTAAAGACCTTCTGCCAATGCATCAATCAGCTTCTTATCCTTGGCTGCATACTCACCCAGATAAACCTTGGTCTTGCGGTTGCGGGGATACTTGTCATACTGGCGACTGTTCAGGAAATAAGTGTTGGGCTCGTAGTAGTGCTCGTCAATGATAGGCATACCCAGCTCCTCAGCCAACTTCCAGCCATTATCCAAGTCGGGATTGCCTGGGTGTGAACCTGGACCTGCTGTTCCTACGATGACGATGTTGGGATATTTCTCCATGATTTTCTTGTACATATAGCGGAAGCGCTCGCAGAACTCCGGTGAGATGCGCTCTTCGTTGCCAATGCCCAGATACTTCAGTCCGAAAGGCTTGGGATGACCAGCCTCTGCACGAACGCGTCCCCATTTGGTGGTAGCATCGCCGTTTGCCCATTCAATCAGGTCTAATGCATCTTGTACCCATTCGTCCATCTCAGACATGGGAACAACATCCTGGGCCTGGTCCTTCATGCCCCAGCCACCATTAGTACCTTGACATGACACGCCACAAGGCAGGATGGGCACAGGCTCCATGTTCAAGTCCTCACAGAACTGGAAATACTCAAAGTATCCCAGACCCATAGACTGATGATAGCCCCATGTGTTCTTCAGTCCACGACGTGTCTCCTTAGGACCAACGGTAGTCTTCCAGCGATAGGTGTTCCAGAATCCGTCGCCACCACCATGTACCACGCAACCGCCAGGGAAGCGCATGAACTTAGGCTGCAAGTCTGCCAAAGCCTGAGCAAGATCTTTGCGCAGACCATGTCCCTTATAGGTGTCTTGAGGCATCAGAGATACCATGTCAACATCCAGCACACCGGTGTTCAATACAAGGATTTGCAGGACGGCATTCTTGCAGTCCTCCTGGGCGGTCAGCACAGCCTCGTATTTCTTCCAGTCCTTGCTGTCGGCAGTAATGGTAGCTTCTGCCAGTAGTTTGGGATCCTTGCCCCATCCCTGCGGAATGCCCAGAACGATGCGAACCTGCTTGGCAACACCCGTGTTGCGGAGGAATACTGAGAAGTCGTATTTGGCACCACGCTTGACGGAGATTCCTTTGAAACCCTCGTTCTCGATACCAAAACCTTTCCAGCCATTGTAGTCGTAATATTCCTTTACGCGTTCGATATGGAGACGCATATAGGTTGGGTTGTTGGGGTGGATGCCGTTTGTCTTGCAAACCTCCAGGGTTCCTAGAGAGTGACCGGGACGAATCTGCTTCCAGGATGTACCGGCTCCCCAGCCGTCACGTTCGCCGGGGCTGTATTCGAAGGAACCATTCTGTACCAATTCGGCATAGAGACCGCCATCTGCTGAGCTGCTGATGTCCTCAAAGAAGATGCCAATCAGTTCGTCACTAATAGCCATTCCGCCCTTGGGGGCTTTCATTGGCTTCTGGGCTGAGAGCCCTAAAGTGGCTGCCATGAATAGGGCAGCAAGGATACTACGTTTCATGTCTAAAAAAGGTTTAATATAGGTTAGATTTGAAATTTTGTGCAAAGATAATAAAAAAACTGGAACAGACGAAGAGTCCATTCCAGAATATTACATAATAATAATTTTTTGCTACTTATTGAAAAGAATGTATTCGCTTCCAGCTTTCGTTGACAAGGTGTAGGTACCGTCTTCCTTGGCTTTCTTCAAGCCCTTTCCCTTCAGAGGGGTGTTACTGCGGACCTTGCAGATGCCGCCGTTTTTTGAACGTATGATAGCCTTCGTCATTCTGCCTTCCTTCCAGTCGATGTCAATCTCGAAGCCACCACGAGCCACCAGTCCTTTCACGCTGCCATCCTTCCAAACGCTGGGCAATGCTGGCAGCAGATAGATAAACCCGTCGTAGCTCTGCATCAGCATCTCGGCAATACCGGCAGTACATCCGAAGTTTCCGTCAATCTGGAAGGGCGGGTGAGCATCGAACATGTTAGGATAGGTGCCTCCGCGTTGCTTGACTGTTCCAAAAATCAGGAAGGTGTCTGCAGTCAGCGTCAGTTGGTCTTTAATCAGCTTATAGGCATGTTCGCCGTCCAGCAGACGGGCCCATGAACAGACTTTCCACCCCATGCTCCATCCTGTGCTGACATCTCCGCGTGCCTCCAACGACTTGCGTGCAGCATTCCATAGGTTGGGTGTGCGGAAGGGGGATATCTGATAGGAGGGATATAGTCCGTAGAGATGAGAGAAGTGTCGATGATCGTCCTTGGGATCGTCCAAGTCGTCGAGCCATTCCTGCAGCTGTCCCCAACGTCCGATCTGCATAGGAGGCAACTGGCTTAGTTGGGTCCTGATAGTGTCTAGGATATCTAGATTGTCTAGATGGTCAAGAATCTTGGCGGCCTCGAGTACATTGGTGTACAGTTCGGTCACTATCTGGTTGTCCATCGTCACACCAGCATCCAAAGGGGTGGGGCGTCCTTTCCCTCCGTGTTCTGGTGATTCGCCAGGACAAACCACCAAATAACCCTTTGTGGGATGCTTCACCAATGTCTGTGTAAAGAAACGGGCAGCATCGAGCATGATGGGATAGTACTGGCGCAGGAAATCCTTGTCGCCCGTGTAGAGGTAGTGCTCCCACAGGTGGCGACAGAGCCAGGCTGCACCTACAGGCCACAAACCAGTCTGCGCCCGATCTACAGGACCGGTGATGCGCCATTGGTCGGTATTGTGGTGTAGCACCCAACCCTCCGCGCCATACATGTCGCGGGCTGTCTGCTTGCCCTGTTCGTAAATCTCGCGGATGAGTTTGAACAATGGCTCGTTCATCTCCGTCAGGTTCGTGACTTCAGAGGGCCAGTAGTTCATCTCCAAGTTGATGTTTGTGGTGTATTTCGAGTCCCATGAGGGGAACATCTTGTCGTTCCAGATGCCTTGCAGGTTGGCAGGGTTCATGTTGCCGGGTTGTGACGAAGAGATCAACAGGTAGCGTCCAAACTGGAAGTAGGCCGCTACGAGGTAATTGTCTTCTGAGAGGTGAGAGAACCGCTCAATGCGTTTGTTCATAGGCACGTTGGCAAAGGCATCCTCGCCCAAGTCCAGTTTTACACGGTCGTAGTATTTATGGTAGGTCTTCTCGTGCAGGTCTTTCAACGCCTCGTAGCCCAGAGTCATAGCCCCTTGCAGCCGCTCTCGTGATTGTGCCGCCTCGTCGCCTGTGATGTCCTTGTAACTCTTGACATTAGTGCCTACGGCGAGGTAGAGGGTTGCCTCGTCGGCACCCACCACGCTGATGTTTCCATTCGAGCCGCTCACCTTGCCACCCTTCGTCTGTACAGCCATACGACCCATGAAGCGCACCTTGCCTTTTAGGCCTTCATGCTTGCTGGAGACGCCTAACAGAGTGGCGGTAGCAAATTTTTCACTCTTCACTTTTATTTCTTCACTTCCCACGAGTGGATTCTCGTGGGGTGTTGTCATGTTGGCAGTGAAAGTGATCTTGCCTTTCTCGCTGGCAGTCAGGTGGATAGCAATAACCTCGTGACCACCCAATGGTGCTATAGTCTCGCGTTTGTATTTCACACCATCCACTTCGTATTTCACGATGCTCTTGGCATTGTCCAAGTCCAGCCAGCGTTCGTAGTTCTGGTAGTTAGCATGTCCAGGCATCGCGATATACAGGTCGCCAAAGGGTTGGAACGGCATACCCATGTTCTTGCCTGCTGCATTGGGCATCACCTTGGCATTGGCCAAGTCCTGTGCCTCCTTGTATTTCCCTTCGAAGATGAGTTGGCGAACCTCTGGCAGCGCCTTCTTCGCGTTGGGGTTCACCACGTTGTTGGGCTGTCCTGCCCAGATGGTTTCCTCGTTAATCTGGATGTGCTCCACAGCAGGTGTTCCAAATACCATGCCACCCATCACTCCATTGCCAATGGGCAGCGCCTGCGTCCATGTCTGTGCAGGCTGGTTGTACCACAGTCTGTGCTGCTGTGCAACAGCACAAATGAGGAATGAGAAATAAGAAATGAGAAATACGGTCAGTGTCAGTCGTTTCATTGTTCAGTCATGTTTGTCATATATAGAATAAAGACTGACGAACAGCCTATATGTCATCATTACAAGTCCCTCTTCCTATCGGGTTAAGAGGCTGTTTAAGGGTTTACAACCTCCGATCCGTCGTTGAGGAAGATGAACAACACACCGGGGACCTTGCCAGTAAACGACTGTGGACGAACGCCAAAGATGCCGTTAGTAGCGTTGTTTGGCGTGAAGTATTCTATGGCTTTGACGTTGGCTGGCACCAGATTTAGCACGTAGTCGTGGTCATCATTCATATTCATATCATCGACATAGATGTCCAGTCCAGCATTGTCGGGTGTGGTGATATAAGGATCACCATTAAAGTAGGTTACCCTTATTCCTAATGACGTCAGCAACTGCGCCATAGACGCAGCTTGCCCAATCCTTGGGTCGCCTGTTTTAAAGCCACGAGGAGGATCCATATTATAGCGGTTAAGAACCGGTGTGTCCTTTTTCTTCTTATTGCCTGTCACAGATACCTCCTGTAGCTCAATGCTTGCATTCTCCATACGGATAGTGATAGGGGCCTCTGCAATAAGTGTGCCCGTCTGGTGGCTTTTGATACTGATGGTCACTTCCCCCGCCTTAAGCATCTCGCTGTCAATACGCAACACCTTTCCTTGATTATAGCCGGAAACCAGATTATTACCATTCCCGATGACAGTACAAACAAGCGAATCTGTACCCTCATAGTCATGTAATTTTATCAGCAGCTTTCCCTTCCGCTGTCCCACTTCAATGAAAGGTATTTGTGTTTGAAGATTCCTTTGGCTGCGTGTCTCATCCAACTTTCGCTGCATGTCGTCAGAGAGAGCAGGAACTTGCACTTCTTGCATATAATGGTCAATGTCGTCAATAGTCATGGAAAGCGGTTGTGTGTCCTCCGCCTTATACTTTTGCTTTGTAAGGTATTCAGCCTCTATGGGATAATATTCGTCAAAGAGCCAGAGATTCATGGTATAACTCTCATGGTGGCGTTGTTTCATGCGTCCTTTCAGTTGGCTGGTTTCACAATAGGCAAGCAAGTCGCCTTGGGACACACGAGGATAAGGGGTGATCCGATAGACGCCCTGTCGCAGGTTTTTAACCTGTAAGGCTGATGCAACCGTTTTGTACTTCCCATCCTCGTCGGCAATGCGCAGGCTGACACGACGACTCCTGTCAGGGTATAGTCCGTCGAAAGTGGCACGGATAATCTGTGAGTCGCGCTGAATGGTGGTGTTGCTCGGGAAATCCTCTTTCAACTCGGGGATTGATTGTGGTGACATCGTAGGCACGACTTCGTCAACAGGCGATGCTTGTAACATGTCACCAGTAATGACCTCGCGACGAGCCAGAGTGATTCGACGCGCTTCATGCCAGCCATTGACAAAAATATATAGGTTGCACAGCCCATCGACAAAACTCACTACTGGCGGCAGCTCGTCGAGAGTTCCTTTGCCATTCACCATATACTGGCGGTGATAACACATCAGTTTCAGACAATAGGGAGACTTCTTCTCCATGACGACCTCTTTCAGAGCGTATGCCATAGGACGCAAACGAATCACATCTTTAATAGCACCAACCCCTATCTGCAGAGGATGATAGGCAATATGTGTAATACGGATGCTGGTAGCGTCAGCTAAGTCTGGCAGTCGCCCATCAGCATCCGTCACACCGATAATCTTCCCTTGCTCGTCAAAGACGGAAGCCTGAATAACAGGTTGTCCATCCTGCACATCACAGACAATGGCCTGTGCCTTGCAATGCAATAGCGAAACTATACATAATAGTAGCAACAGAAGTCGTTTCATGTTGCAAAGATATTAAAAATTATTCAATTATCGCTTCTTTGTGTATTACTATTCCGTCATCGCTGACACCTTCGAGGGTGATGAGGTAGCGTTTGGAGATGTCGGAGGCATAGAACCTGACGCTGGCATGCCCTTTTTCGTCAGTTTCCACCTTCGGATTCCAATAGAGCGTCGTGCGATGGTCAGGGCGCGTCTTTTGATTCTTGTCCGTATATTGTGGAGAATAGAACTTAATGTCGGGTTTCCAACCTTGTTGATGAATGGTTGCCATACTGAGTGGCTTTCCTCTGCGTCCTGTATAGCCAGGCTTCAGACGTACTGTCAACACACCTTTCGTGGGACCATCCCAACGATAGGCCAACAAGCGGGGGTCATTATGTTTGAAATACTCAATAGACTTGAGATTGGCTGGCTCGAGAAACATGAGTTCTTCGGCATAGCTCTCCACGTCGTCAATATAGATGAGGGGACCTGTGCCCGCCAACGTCCATGAACTAATCTTGTAATTATTGTCATCATCGCGTCCCACCTTCAGCCCTAACGTACTCAGCAGAATTTCCATACTGTTGAAGTTGTTCAATCGAGGATTGTCATCATAAAGTGCCTTAAAGGGTTGAATCTTCAGGCGGTTTTCAGTACGCTGGCGTTTCTTCTCCTTTACTACCTCCGGCAGTTCTATCTCGCGATCCACACTGCCATACATCACCTGTTCTTGAGCCTGCTTGGCAAAAGCTTCTGGGATAATCTCTGAAGAAGTGATAGTCCGTTTTGCGTGAATCGTTGGGAATGACGGTTCATCGATGTTGAGTTGTACAAGACTGGTACTGCCCGTCTGGCGCATACCTTCTAAAAGATAGGTGGTACCGTCAGGAAAGTCCAGACCGTTGATGGTGAAGCGTGAACTGTCACCCAGCTCGAAAGTCTCACGGAAGCCAGTGTCAGGACGTACCAGTATCAGTTGAGGATGCTTGACCTTCTTGAAGATAGTTCCACGAATCTGCCCAGAGATGGTTTGCGAGGTTTGGAAGCCATATTGGATGTCTGTGTGCTTGTCTTTCAGTATATCGCTGAGGGAATATCCGTCTGGTGAGCGCATCAGATACTCATCAATGGCAGGTTGTAGCGTGTCGGACTTTACAACGTCATAGTCGGTGACGCTGATCGAGAACGTACCGTAGAGCGGTGTGCCGTCAGCTTGCGCAAGGTCTATCGACAACTCCATCGGTTCGTTCTGGGTACGTGCTTTGCCACTGATGGCTATTTGGGGCTGACTTCCCTCGATGGTGGTCTGGCTTTCAGCAATGACGTATCCCGTTTCGCGGTTCACCATAGCAATACTGATATTGCCTGGACGGAGAGTGTGACTGTCAATTTTCAGTACCCTTTCCTGTGTATAGTCAGTCACGAGAAGGTTTCCACTGCCATATACGACGCACGATAAGGGTTCATGGGTGGGTTCGCTATACTGAATGAGCAGTTGTCCTTTGCGCTGAGCGAGGATGAGCTTTGGGTCTGTGGCTTGCTGCGATTCTGTCGCATCAGATGCTGTAGAGGCAACTGTGACTGATGTACTATTGCCCACCACCGTCAACAGCTTGTAGTAGAAGCGCTCTACAGGGAAGTTGCGCATCCATTGAGTATATGCCGCAAGAGTGTATGTGCCTCCTTTCAACGTTTTGGACAGGGTGATGGCATTGGAAAAGACACCATCTGAGTCACACTTGACAATGATGCGCTGTACGAGGGTATCAACTGCGTTGTCCAATAACTCTGCATAGACATAGCGCGATCGGCTGATAGGGGTATGGGTAACGGCATCTACCAGATGGGCTCGGAACCACACCGTGTCGCCAGGTACGTAGTAGGGACGGTCGGTATGGACATAGATAATCTCCTGTGGCACCTGCCGGTAGTAATCAAGAATGCGCTGTTGGATGTCGAGGGTATCTGTTTTTTCGCGAAGCCTTATGATGGCACTATTTAAAACAGTTCGCCACCGGTCATCGTTCACTCGTGGAAGCATACCCTCTATGGTATCTTTCAGCTCCTGAAACTGTTGGCGCGAGAGACGGCCCTTATAGTTCATCGCCAGTTCGCGTACAATGACGGCTATGGCTTGGTCGTTCGTGGTGTTTTGACCAGTAAACTTCTGACCCACGTGGAGCACCTTGGCACGCAGGTCTTCATAATGATTGCTGACGGTCTGGGCATTCATGCTGAGTGTCGCAAACGTGATACAAATTGTTAATATGATACGTCTCATGGCTGTTCCTCCATCGTTTTGTTCGTATTCAATGCCTCTGCAGGCACATTGTCTTTCGTCAGTTCACCAATCATAATGCGCTGAACCAGCTTTTGCAGGCGGGCATCAGCACGGAGCACTTCATCAGCTTTGGTGGTATAAGTGCTTTCGTTGACGTTCTCCAATTCTTTCTCCAGTCGTGCGATATAATAATTCAAACTGTCTGTGACGGATGTTTGACGGCGTTTAACGGCTTTCACTTTGGCTTTTTGGGGAACAGCCTGTTGGATTTCTGTTGAGGACAACAAAGGCTGTTGCTTAGTAGTATCGTTTGGCTTATCGTTAAGGATAGCGTTCGTCGTTTTTGCTACCTGAGTTTCGGAAGCCTGTTGGGGCCAAAGAATAGTAGCGCCACTTATCACAAGGGCTACTATTACAGCAGCTATCGCCCAACGCAGATAGCGGCGCTTGGCTTTTCGCTTGGCTACAATACTGTCGTACGCTGCCGTCTCGTCCTCTATGAGCCAACGCTCTATATCTTCCTCTTGTCGAAGTTCCTGAGCTATCAGGTGCTCCTCCTCGGGTGTCGTCTGCTCGTTCAATAGTTTGTCAATCAATTCTTTTTTCATCTTAATTCTCCTTTCTGGTTAAGAACTACAAATAGTTTCCGTTTTGCTGTACTAAGCATTGCGCTGACGGAGCGTGGGCTTATGCCAGTAACGGAACTTATTTCAGCAATGTCCATCTCCAGTTCGTGTCGCATGCGAAACAGGCGTTGCTCGGCAGGTGTCAGTTGTAGAAGAGCTAATCGTAATTGCGCTATGACTTCGTTTGCTTCCATCTTTCGACTGATGGACTCATCTGCCATCTGTTCCTGTAGTCCGCTATCTGCCATCCTGACTTGTTGCTTACGCAATTCGCTGATGCAGAGATTCTTAGCCATGCGTATGGCTAATGGCTCAATCCCAATCTGTTGTTCAATGCGTTCGCGTAATAGCCAAAGTCTCATCAGCGTCTCTTGGGCTATGTCCTCCGCATAATCACCGTCATTGAAGAACTGCCGTCCTATATTGAGTAGCTTTGGACGTAGCTGCTGGGCAATATGTTCAAACTCTTGTTGGGTCATTCTGCCTTATATACGCATGAGACAGTAAGATGTTAAGTAGAAAAAATCCCCTCTCGAACTTGGGAGGGGATGGTTGGTTACTTATACAGCGATTTCAGCGTTTCTTCCGATTCAATTTCTATCTTGCTTTCATCGAGCATCGAGCGGTCCAGACTGAAGACGTCGATGAAGAAGTCATAGACGGCCTTGCGCTTGTTTTCGTGGAAGTCGTGGCGCTCGTTGGGCAGGTGGACATTGCGCACCTTGTCCTGGGCTCCGTAGAAACTGTAGATGCGTTGCAGATAGGGAAACTCCAACGTGGGAACGCTTGATGTCCAGTCGCCTCCGTCGCTCACGACGAGCATGGGCTTGGGAGCTACCACAGCAGCCAACTCAGGTTCGCAGGTACCACCCGCTGACAGTTGGACGGGCATTCCGCTCTCGCAAGGACAGCCACCATCGAAGTGGGAGGCCAGATGAACCACAGGTGCTGAGGCTGTGACGCGCTCGTCCAACAAAGAGAGGAGTACGGTATGCGTACCGCCACCGGAGCCGCCCATCACACCCACACGCTCCGTGTCGATGTCCTTGCGGTTCTTGAGCATCCAGTCGAGGAGAATGTAGCCACAGGCTGCCTGATAGACGTGGGCCCGACTGCTATGATGGTCGCCTACTTCTTTCTCACTCTCTCCCCAACCATACAGGTCGAAATCTACGCAGACGGCACCCATGCGAGCGAGGGTGCCCAGTCGCTGCTGCTCGTCCTTGCGATACCGATAAGGCCAGTGTCCGTCGGGACAGACTATGAGGGCGTGCTTGCCCTTCTTCAAGGAAGCATAGATGGTGCCAAAGAGGTGTTGACCGGGAGTCAGCTCGATGCAGATGTTCTGTGTGGTGTAGCCGTCGTGTTTGCGGATTTTAGAGAGGATGACGGGGCGCACCAGATTGCCTTTCTTGTCCTTTGTCACCACGCACGAGTCAAGGAACTTGTCCAGTTCCAGACGTTGGCGCACCTCACGGCGCAGGGTGTCACGACGAGCCTCCCATTGCTCCTTATTATTATATAAGGATGAGAGCCAGTCAAGCATCATCTTACCCTCTGCCTCATGGCGACGCGGATATTCGTAGAGCTTGATTTTATATGTGTTGCCACTCTGCTTCCACCAGTTCCAGTCGTAGTATTTGCAGATGTTGTCGAGTGTCATTTCAAGCGAGTAGGGGCGCACACGGAAGTCGGCATAGGGCATCTTCTTGCCTATGGTGTCCACGTTCTTGTCGAACTTGAACTTCACGCCAAAGCGCTTGCTGACGTCGTTCATCAAGTCCGTCACACTACGCTCGAAACGCGTCTCGTATTTTTGACTCATGCCGACTGTTGTGGTGGCAGTCAGCATGAGTAAACATAGCAATTTCTTCATTTCTCACTTTATTTGTATATCGGTCCAAAGTTGGCGCAGGCACGATAGTCGGCACCCTCCTTGTCCATTCCGAAGGCATTCCAGCACGAAGGACGGAAGATGTCCTTATCAGCAATGTTATGCATACAAACAGGAATGCGCAACATAGCACACAGCGTGATGAGGTCGGCACCTACGTGTCCGTAGCAGATGGCTCCGTGGTTGGCTCCCCAGTTGTTCATGACGGAATAGACGTCCTTGAAGGCATCCTTCGTGGGATCCAGACGTGGGGCAAACCATGTGGTAGGCCATGTGGGATCGGTACGCTTGTCCAGTATGTCGTGCGTCTTGGGGTCGAGCTCTACGGTCCATCCCTCAGCCAGTTGCAGCACAGGACCCAGTCCCTGTACGAGGTTCAGGCGAAGCATGGTCATCGGCATACCGCCCTTGGTGACGAAGTGGCTCGAATAGCCACCACCACGGAAGTAGTCGCGGTCGGCAGGCATCCATGAGGTAGCCTTCAGACAAGCCTCTACGTCCTCTTGCTTCATCTCCCAGAAGTTCTTGATGGTAGGCTTGCCGTCCTTGTCCGTCATAGCACCTGTGGCATCCAATGTCGTAGCACCGCTATTGATCAGGTGGATGAAACCGCCTGCAGCCTGTCCTTCTGGCTTCTTGCCTGCCACGCGCTCGACAGCCTCCGGACTCCAGTAGGTGCGGATGTCTGAGAACATCACACCCTTGTTCGTCAACAGGTGTCCGAACAGCATCGACATACCGTTCAGGAAGTCGTTCTCCGTAGCCAGCGTGTAGGCCTCACGCGGACCGTTCCAGTCGAACGAGGTACACATCATCGACTCAGGGAAGTCGAAGTTAGGCTTGTAGTCCGTCCACTGACGCTGACCCTGTACACCGGCAGCAATGGCGTTGTGTCCGATGGCCTCTTCCTTGTAGCCCATCTCCAACAGCTTTTCGCTACCCTGCATCAGGTCGCGGATAATCATCATGCACTTCACGGTGAACTCCCAGTCCTCGTCCTTCTCCTGACGGTTCTTGCCCTTGCCCTTGCCGTTGAAGGTGGTCATAGGCACGCCAGGGAACAGCGGACGGTCCTCGTTATAGTCGTGGCCCTCGTTGGGTTTGCAGTATTTCTCTATCCATTGCATAGCCTTCTCGAACTCCTGCTTGTCGTAGATGCCGAAATCGACGCGGCGGAGTATCTCCACCAGCGATACATACTCCGTGCGCATGCCCAGATATTGCTGTAGGAAGTCGGCATTCACGATACTTCCGGCGATACCCATACAGGTGTTGCCCAACGACAGATAGCTCTTGCCACGCATGGTTGCTACAGCCTGGGCAGCACGTGCAAAGCGCAGAATCTTCTCGGCTACGTCCTCAGGAATGGTGTTGTCGTCCAAGTCCTGCACGTCGTGACCATAGATGCCGTAGGCGGGCAGACCCTTCTGGGCGTGTGCTGCAAGAACAGCAGCCAGATAGACGGCACCTGGGCGCTCCGTTCCGTTGAAGCCCCAGACGGCCTTCGGATAGGTGGGGTTCATGTCCATCGTCTCCGAGCCGTAGCACCAGCACGACGTAACGGTGATGGTAGAGCCAACACCCTCGCGCTCGAACTTCTCGGCACAGGCGGCACTCTCACCCACACGTCCAATCGTCGTGTCGCTGATGACGCACTCAACCTTTGAGCCATCACCATTCTTTAAATTACTCTCAATCAGACTTTTAACTGCCTTGGCTAAATTCATAGTTTTCTCTTCAAGGCCCTCGCGGATGCCACCCTGACGACCATCAATCGTGGGGCGGATACCAATCTTTGGATAGTTCTGTTTCATTGTCTCAGTATATTTTAGTTGTTAAGTTTCTACTTTCTATAGACGCACAAATAGCCCCGTTGTCATCAGTGTCATTTCCGTCGCTGTTCGCAATTTTTTAGTAAATCTTAGCGTAAATTATGAAAAATAATGCGTATATTTGCAGCGGCAAAACGTACGAAGACAATGAAAATGAATACACGATGGATGCTGACAGCCATCCTTTTACTCTGCAGTCTGTTGAGCGTGCAGGCTCAGATACCTGCCGAGGTTACTGACATGATGCGCAAGTGTAAGGACAACATGACGCATGCTTCTGGTATAGAGATGGACATGAAAATTCACATGAGCGTGACGCTGATGTCGGTCGACATGAATTTCACGGTGATGACGAAAGGCTCGAAGTTGCTCATGAAGACTTCTATGAAGAAGCTGGGCAATGATATCAGGTCGGAGTCAGGTTTCGACGGCGAGCAGGTTTGGGAGTTCAAACACGTAGAACTGGCCGAGAAATTCAAAAAAAAGGGTAAGGAATATAAGGACACACTGACCATCACCAAGACCACCAAGGCACCATCGAAACGTCAGGCAGATATAGATTTTGGCTTGGCTGAGGACTACCAGAAAGCCACCGTCAAGAAGGATGGCCGCTACACCGTTATAACCTTCACCAAGCCTAAGGACAAGGACGACCCCAAGAAAGTGACGGTGAAGGTGGACCACGAAAAAATGCTCATCCGTGAGATTGTTACGAAAGAGGGCATAGCCAAGATTACGATGACGGTGACGCGTGTGAAATACGGTGTCAGCGACAATGTCTTCATGTTTGACACCTCGAAATATCCAGGTGCGGTCATTGTCAGGAAGTGATGAAAAGTGAAAGTCACCACATTATTCTTTTTCTTATTCGGGACTTGAGAAGCAGTTCCCTATTTCCATACCCTTCGATATAACCATTCTTTATGACAAATCGGTTAATGGGTACTGCCCTATAATAATGGGTGGTGTCCACATCCAAGATATAGACATTATGTGACTCCTTTCTATATACGCCCCAACAATACGTTTGAGTATAGTGTTCACCCTTATAATACATACCGAATGTCGAGTCGTTCTTATTGATTGTCAGCGAAATAGAGCTATCGTTTGCTTCGAATGCATAGTCTATATGTTCACTTTTCCAGTGGATACACGAAGATTGGCAAGCGGCGAAGTTGACAGCGAAGAACATCAGAAACGAATTGATGAAGAACACGATACTCCAACGTTCTTTATTCAAAAAGAACAGAACAATGCTAATAACAAGGTTTATGAATGCGATTAGGAAAGAAAAAAATAATGTGGTAAGTCCGTCTTGGTGACTGGGCGAAGAAAAATACATTAGAATGAGAAACACCGAATCTATGATGGCAATTATCAACATAGGGCGCTTAAGATGTATTGTTGTAGATTCAAACACTTTCATGATGTTTTTCGTCATATCCTAACTGCATTTCTGCCTGCAAAAATACAGATTATTTTTGAATGAGCGAATAAAATAGTGGAAAAAGTTGTATCTTTGCCAATGTAAAAACTATGGATAGGGAGACGTTTGAAAGGCAGAAAGCATTTGCGGGCGAGGCTAGGAGGGTGCTTATAGATAAAAGGGGGCAGGTTTGAAGCCTGGCCCCTTTGTATGTAGAAGTAAACGCGCTTATTTGGCGTAGAATTGCTCTATCAGCTTGCCCACTTTGGCAATGTCGAAGAACTCGTCCAGGTTCTCTAACTGATAGTCGGGCTTGATGCCTTCGTCGATGTTCTCGCCTTTCAGGTTGATGAGACGGGCACGGTGGGTGGAGTACCTGTAGCCGAAGCCCTCAGCCGACGGGTTGAACAGGACACTGCATGAGCCACCTCCCGATTGCTGTCCGATGAGGGCTATGCCGTAGTCCTTCATCATAGCAGGAAGCATATTGGCACACGAGAAACTGTAGTTGCTGATGATCACACCTACGTTCAGGTTTATATTCACCTCCTTGTCCTTCTCGTCAAATTTGCCGTCCAGGTTGCGATCTACCTCATAGCTGACCTTCACCTTCTGTCCTGTCAGCACATTTTCGTAATACATGTCAGGTCTGTTGCAGAACAGAGAGGAGAGGAATACCACCACGTCTGACGAGCCTCCGCCATTTGTCGATATATCGACGATGAAGTTTTTAACCTCAGGGTCTTTCTCTGCCTTATCCAACGCATCGATGATGATGACTAGCCAGTCGTTGGGATACTCTTCAATGGTGGGTTTGGGGCCTTCGCCCTTGTAGAACTTACGCCATCCGGAATCGTCGCACAGGAAACTTTCGAACTGGCAATAGACCGTATTACCTACTTTTACATAGTGTACGTCCTTGCCAAACTTCTCTTCGCGCTTGGTTCTCAGTTGATTTCTTATTTCTGTTCTCGCGCTCCGTCTTTCTTTAATGGGTTGATATTCAGGACAATACCCCGTGAATTCAGTTAACAGGGTAGTTCTGATGGATTTCAGATTTTCCACAAAGGAAGGATTTCCTTTCATATCGCTGATTACTGTTACGTCCGTATAGGTGTGTCCTCCATCGTCGAGCAGAAAACTCAGTGCGCCTGTACCAGAGATGTAGTTGAACATATCTGTTGACAGCAACAGTTCGCGTGTCATCTGGCCAGCCTGTCCGTAGTCCTTCAGAGCCTGGTCCATGCCTTTCTCCTTCATGCTCTTTTCCAATAGTGTACGGCCAGGATATCCGAAGAAATTGGTCATGGTGAAGCAAAGGTTCTTATAGCTGAACTCAGCCATGTCGGATGTGCGCTTCTCTTGGAGAATGGGTGTAATGAAGAATTCAGGATAGCCTGCATCCAGAGAGTAGGCACCATTGGGAGCCGTCATCACCGTCTGTCCGTTGAAAGCAGCCATGTGCATATAGCCGTCCGTGTAGAGGTCAGCAATGGTAGCAAAGGGGAAATAGACGTTCTCGCCATCCTCTCTGATGTCAATGCCGTATTTGCCATAGTCCAGCGTCACATCGACCTGCTTGGGTGAAGCGTCCAGCGACTTCCAACGGATGATGGGCAGGGCGTCGTAGGTGGTGTTAGGCATTCCTGGCTGCACCATTCCCATCATGTTGGTAAACGCCTCGTAGTCGTTGCTCATGAAGAGGTCTTTCTCGGTGTCCACCTTAGCCGTACCACATGGATTGGTCAGCACATACTTGCCATCGCCAAAGTTTGCCACCTGAATGGTGGTGCCAGGATACATCATCTCCTGGAAACTGCTGACGCTGATATAGGCCACGTTGGGCATGTCGTTGTAGAAGCGCAACAGCACCGTTCCTAAAGATTTTTGTTGCGGGTCAACAACGGGGTACAGGCGTTCCACATACTTCTTGTCCTTGTCGCCGCTTCCGCCTCCTCCACCACTGGGGTTGTCCTGGTTGTCCACACACGAAGTCAGCGTGAAGCTGCCCACCATCATCAAGGTCAGCAGCAGCCAAAATGTTCTGAAATGTTTCATAGTCATAGTTGATAAATGTTATTGTGTATTTAATTTATTTCTTTCCCTTTATCAGCAGCGTCAGCAGGAAACCCACGAGGAATATCGTAGTGGTGCCCAGCACGATGGCGAGATAGGGATGCAGGTGGATGCCTGGGAGATGCCACAGTTCTGCCAGCGAAATCCATCCGATGACTACAATGCCGCAGACGCATCCTAAAAAGGCTGCGAAGCGACTGATTTTCTGAGGGATACAACCTAAGAGGAACAATCCCAACATGCCACCCGAGAAGATGCTGGAGAGTGTCCACCAGGCGTCGATGATGCTTTCGACACTCAGCATGGCGATGGCTACGCAGGCACCTAAGAGGCCTACTCCGAAGCTGGAAAGTCGCACAATGGCCAGTTCCAGTTTCTGATGCTTATGATGGTCTGCAGGGTCGTGGTGGCGCAGATGGTCGGCTACGTTGCGTGCCTTGAGGAAGAACGGGCGCACATAGTCCGTGAGGATAATCGTGGCAGCAGAGGTCACAGAGGTCGAGACGGTGCTCATGCCAGCAGCAAAGATAGAGGCAATGAGCAGTCCGCGCATGCCAACAGGCAGTCCGTTGACGATGAAGTAGGGAAATACATAGTCGGGCTTAGCCTGTATCTCTGCAGGCAGGGGAGCCAAACCAGCCTCGTAGTAGCTATACAAAGCACTTCCGATGAGGAAAAAGAGTGCCGAGACGGGAATGAACAGATAGCCTCCGAAGAGGGCTGAGAATTTAGCCGCCTTGTCCGTCTTCGCCGCATGGTAGCGTTGCACGTAGTTCTGGTCGATGCCGTAGTTCTGCAGGTTGATGAAAATGCCGTAGATAAGGCATACCCAGAAGGTGGATGTCGTAAGGTCACTGGTAAATGCACCCAGCGAGAACTTATTACCCATCGGTGAGTTGGCGGCCAGTTCGAAGGTCTGCATGGGACCCTCAGGCATGGAGAACATCAGGATTCCCAAGCACAACAAGGCGCCACCTATTAATATAATACCCTGGATGGCATCTGCCCAGATGACGGCTTTCAGTCCGCCCATCATGGAATAGACAATGATGCCGATGGAGGTTAGGATGATGACGGTATGCATGTCCCAACCCATCAAGATGTACATGGGAACAGCCAACAGATAGAGGATGGAACCCATGCGGGCAATCTGTGTCAGCAGGTAGCAGGCAGAAGCATACAGGCGCGCCCATGCTCCAAACTTCTCTTCGAGGAAGGTGTAGGCGGAAACGCTTCCGCTATGACGATAAAAGGGTACGAAATACTTGGCTGCGAAATAGCTCGCAATGGGTATAGACAGCGAGAATACAAAGGCGTTCCAGTCGGCAGCAAACGCCTTGCCCGGATAGCCAATATAGGAGATGCTCGACACGTAGGTGGCAAAGATGGACATGCCCACCACCCAGCCTGGTATGGAGTGACCCGCTGAGGTGAACTCGTCGGCACTCGATCCCTTCTTGAAGAACGAGCAGCCAAAGACTACCACGCCCAGCGTGAATACGATGAAGATGATGAAATCAATCAGATGCATAGTTTCCCGTTCTTGATAGGTAGTGCTGCGAGAGCCTGACGAATCTTCTCGCGCTCAGGTGCCTCGAACTTGTAGAACGGAGAAGCCACGAAGTCATCGTTGATAACACCCAGCAGCGAGAGGGCACACTTCAGTCCTTTCAGATAGCTGGAGCCATGTTTGCCTACGGTGTAGATGGACGTCGAAATCTGCATGATGAACTGTTGCAGTTTCAGCACCGTCTCGATGTCACGATTCTTGGCAGCATTGTACATGCCTACATAGAGCTCAGGGAACATGTTGGCACCTCCGTTGATACCTCCGTGACCACCCAGCAGCACGCACTCGCCTGTGATCTCCTCAGGACCCACGAGCATAGCAAAATCCTTACGTTGCTGTACCTTGTACATCACGCTCTGGAAATAAACGGCATTGGCACTGGAATCCTTGAAACCTACCACCTGTTCCATCTCAGCCAGACGCTTTACCGTGTCTGGTGCGAAGCTCACTTTTACGTGTGAGGGCATATTATACAGGAAAACGGGCAAGGGCAACTGGGGCACCAGCTCCTCGTAGAACTGAGCCAGCTCGGGCTGACCCGTGGCAAAATAATAGGGTGGGGCACTGACTACACCATCGGCACCATAGTCGGCAGCCTTCTTAGCGAGCTTGATACTCTCCTCGATACTGGTATCTGTGATGCAGGCCAGCAGGGGCAGGCGTCCGCGATTGATGCGGCACGACTCCTTGATCATCTGCTTACGCACATCGTACGAAAGACTCTGCTCTTCGCCAGTGGTGCCTAGCACGAAGAGTCCGTGTACACCACCTGCAATCAGGTGCTCGATGAGACGCTCCAGGCTCTCTACGTCCAGTGTCTCATTGTTCTTCAACGGGGTTACTAGCGGTGGGATGATACCGCTCAAGGGTGTCTTGAAATGGGTGTTTGCCATAATTGCTTCTGTTTATCGTTTTATTGCTTTAAAGACGTTCAACGTGTTATTTTGTCATCTTAGTAGAAAAGAAATCAGTACAATTGTTGTGTGGAATGTTTTTTTTCTTTATCTTTGCATCTGCAATTTAGCAACAAACAACCAATAAAAGCAATGATTATGAACACAAGAAAATGGATTTTAGGTGCTGTCATGCTGCCGATGGCCTTGATGACATCGTGTGTAGACAAGGTGGACAACCCCACTACTCCGCCCTCAGTGCCAGAGGAAGGCGAGCAGCAAGCACAGTTCTGGAGCAAATTTGAGAAATGGCAGACGGACAGCTGTACGCTGGGTGACGACTTCTACATGCACATGGAGGGTAAGTTCTGGTGGAATCCGGAAGACATTTATCCTGACGGCATGATTTCGTATGCTACTGAGTTGAATGACGACAGATACAGCGACATGTATGGGAAAGGCGACGCTGACTTTGACGCGCTGAAGGACATCACGTCACGCTATCCGCAGGAGCCCACGGCGGCTGAACTGGACAAGATGGTCAGCGACAGGACGGCCGAGCTGTGGCAGGACGCCACCACTATGCAACAGGCCATGGAGGCTTTGGGGCGCGCTACGGCGGCTGGATACAACGGCTTGTTCGAACCCGTCATTGAAATCGTCGGTGGCAAGCCGGCATGGGTCATCAGCGTACCGCTGCCGTTCTATTATGACGTGCGGACATTGGGCGTGCTGTATGACAAGAATGAAATCAGCGACCGTCTGGCCTATCATGGCGAACAGCCGATGCGCAGGGCTGACGGGCAGACAGATGAATTCCAGACGGCACTCGTCAGAGGTATGAATCTGGGTGTGGTGCCTGAAGATGTCATCTGGAGCAAGGAGGCTACGGAAAACTATCAGGAAATGATGAAGACGATGAAGGACACTGAGGCTGTGAAGAAGTTTCTGACCGATAACATTCGGCTGTACGACGGTTTGCTGATGTCAGACAACATACTGAAGGAATATGCTGATATTGAGCGCACCGGGGATAACGGAAAGAAAGTAAAGCTAACCTTAGGCAGGATCAAGCTGCAGAGCAACATCCAGAAGATTTGGGGCAATCTGTACTGCCTGCGCGCATATAATAAAACGTACGTCACGGCAGACATGAAGAAGAAGTATGCGGAATGGTGTGAGGAGTTCCGCCAGACCATGCACAAACGGCTGGAGAACAACAAGTGGCTCTCGGACGAGACACGTGCCAACGCATTGGAGAAGCTGAGGCTTGTGGAATTCTATGTGGGTGCCGAGCCTGACGTGACACCCGATGTGGCCATGCCTAAACTCGACAAGAATGCTAGCTTACTGTCACTGGTTCGCCTGTTGCGCCAGGCACGCCGCGATGCACAGCACTGGATGATAGGCCGCTCGCGCCGTGAGGTGCTCATGCTCAACTCCGTCTTCGAGAATGTGTATTCTTACATTGAAGACAATGCCTCTTACTCGCCCGAGACCAACGCCGTGTTTATCAATCCCTCAAACCTGCTGCCTCCCTATGTAGTCGCTGCTGACGAGGAAACGCTGACCCTGGCAGTGCTTGGCTCAACGATTGGTCATGAACTGACTCACGGGTTTGACAACAACGGACGCAAGTACGACAAGTACGGAGCAAAGAATAACTGGTGGACAACCACTGATGAAGCTCAGTTTACGAAATATACTGACCAGTTGGTGGAAAATTATTCTGAACTGCTGATGATGCCTTGGGCGGACAAGACGCTCTATGACAACGGCAAGAATACACTGGGTGAGAATATCGCCGATATCGGTGGCTGCTGCCTGTCATTGGACATCCTGCTCAGCAAGCACCCGGAGGCTACTCCCGAACAGCAGAAGCAACTGACTAAACGTTATTTCCAGGGATGGGCTATCGCATGGAGCGGCAGCTATGATCTGGAATTTGCCAAGAGCCAATATTACGACGATGAACATTCACAGTTGCGCGAGCGTTGCAACGGTGTGGTGCGCAACATGAATGCCTGGTACGACGCTTACGACATCAAGAGTGGTACGCTCTATCTGGAACCGGCAAAGCGAGTCATTATCTGGTAAAAAAATATTCCTGCCGGCGTCTATAACAGCTCGGCAGGAATTAGCTCCTGGGCACGCTGGAAATCCTCCGGCGTGTCCAGTTCGTATGAGAAGTAGCCTGTAGTGTCCACCACACGGAACGTATGCCCTTGGGGGATGAGCCGCTCGAAGCAACGCTCGTAGAACACGTCGATGAGTCCTTCCTTGACTATCATCTGGTCGAGCTCCTGATAGAGGGCGGTGCTGTATGCTGACGTGAAGCGCTCAATGCCCACCGATTCGCCGATGGCATCCTTGGGGTTGCACGTCTTGTTGATTTCCGTGATGTGGTTGTCAGCATCCACGATGACCTTGATTTCCTCTTCGCCACACTCATGACGGTTCAACGCCAAAGCAGTTTCCTCTTGATGGGCGATGGCTACTACAGCGGCCGGGTCGCACAGTATGTCGCTGTCCATCAAGAGGAAGTCCTTGCCACGAACCACTTCGCCAGCCATCCAAAGCGAGTAGATGTTGTTGTTGTGTTCGTAGTCGGTATTGTGGAGGAAGGTGAAGTGGATGTCCTGACTCTTGGCGTAATTCTCCAGAAAGTTGCGTATCATCTCACCACGATATCCCGTCACCACCACGAACTCCTTGATGCCAGCCTGTTGCATGGCTCGAACGGTGCGCTCCAATAGGGTACGCTCTCCTACCTTCAGCAGACACTTGGGCTTTGTGTCCGTCAGAGGACGCAGGCGCTTGGCCATACCAGCTGCAAGAATGACTCCTATCATTGCATTTTTCATTTATTCATTTCCATTTCTCATTTCTCATTCCTCATTTCTCATTCCTCATTTCTCATTTAATACCTTCAGAATGGTGTTAACAACGGTCTGTGTCTGTTCCTTGCGACCCAATGTGATACGCAGACACGACTCCAAGCCCTTATCGCTCATGAACTTAATCTTGTAGTCCTGCACTTTCAGGGCTTCCATCAAGGCGTCCTTAATCTCCAAAGGATATTTGATGAGGATGAAGTTAGCCACAGACTTATATACTTTAAAGCCAGGCAGATGACCCAGCTCTTTCTTGTAGAGTTCGCGACCCCACTGCATGTCGTCAGCTACGTGGCGATAGTGCTCGTCGCTGTCGAGGGCAGCTAATGCCACAGCCTCAGAGAATCGGTTGTAACCCAGATACTTGTTGACGTAACTCAGGAACTGATCGTGACCCTTGCCAATGAAGCCAAAGCCACAACGTAAGCCTGGAAGTCCATAGAACTTACTGAGGGTACGAGAGATAATCAGGTTACTATACTTGTTTACCAATGGAGCGATATAGGCGGTATCTGTAGAGATAAAGCTGGCGTAGGCCTCGTCAATAAGTACCATTGTATCAGAAGGAATATTCTCCATGATGCGACCAGTCTCCTCTGGAGTCAGTCCATTACCTGTGGGGTTGTTGGGTGAAGCTAATAGCAACATACGGGGATGTACGCGGTTGGTGTACTCAATGACTTCGTCAACATCGTAGGCAAAGGTGTCTTCCTTTTCGTGCAAGGGATACATTTCAAAAGTTCCACCACATTCAGAGGCTACGCGATTGTAATACCACCATGAGAACTCAGGAATCAGGATCTTCTTGTTGTCGTCCAACATCAGGAAATAGTGGATGGCGTTTTTCAGCATATCCTCACCACCATAAGTCAGCAGCACCTGCTCCTCAGGCACGTTGTAAATTTCACTTAGCTTGACGCTGATGACGCTTTTCTTGCCCTGGTCGTAAATGCGAGTGTAAAAGCACAGTGTCTTTGGGTCGAAATTCTTGATAGCCTCCACCACTTTCTGGCTGGGCTCAAAGTTAAATTCGTTTCTGTCTAGAAAATTCATATTCTTTCCTATTTATTTGTTATTATATTCGATATTTATTCTTGCTTGTCTATTTTCATCAGGAGCATTCCAATCACAATCCAGATAATCTCACGCACACGGCAGATAATACTGACGAAGATGCCCAGAGCCGCAGAGAGTCCGAGGGCTGCAATTGAGAGCACAAAGCCTCCTTCCTGAACGCCTAACTGCATTGGCAGGAAACCAATGAGGTTGGCAAACAGCGTGGTGAACGACACGATGAGGATGCTGTGCAGAAAAGTAATAGTCAGTCCGTCTAATCCGCCTCCGTTGTCAATGCCGAAGAGTAAAAGCATGAACATGACTTCTGAGCTCTGTACGACACGTGAGAAATATTCTAGAATCAGGCTCTTGTAAAAAGCCTTGGTGTCTTGAGAATAAAGGGCTGCTATTTGCTGGTCGATGTTCTGGATGGACTCAGAATGGCTTGCCCAGAAGCGGAGTGTCCAGCGTTTCAAGCCAGGAATACGACTGATACCCCCCAACACATATTTCACCAGTCCGTTCTTATAGCCTCGTGAGATGAGGTAGAAGAAGAACAGGCAGAATACGACGATGATGCCCAGCATGGTTCCTATGACTGGTGTGATAGGCAGGTCGCCAACAGCAGCTAAGGCCAGATAGATGAAGATGCTGAGGAACCAGAACCAGAAGTGGGCAAAGAAGTGCATCATGGCATAGAGGATGACACTTGATGTGGCATGCTGCTTGTCGATATCCTTCGAGAGCTCCATGATGCGATAGGGTTCGCCACCCAGTCCACCAACAGGTGTGGCATAGTTCAGGGCATAGCCGGTAATGGTGAGTCGGTAGATGCGCCAGAAACTTAGGGGAGCCTTATGACCAAGATTGCCTTCAATCATAGCTTTCCATGCAAAAGCATTCAGGGCATACACTACTATCCAAATGCCAATGATAGGGATGAGCCAATAGCCTGCATGACACAGATGGTCCCACAACTCGACGAAGCTGACGTCAAAGGTCAGCAACATGACTACCACAGCAGCACAGCCGAGGAAGAAAAAGAGGTTGTTCAGGCGTTGCTTCGTCCACTTCATAGGCATTATAGCTTATCAGCCATCTTACGACAGAAGGCTTCGTGACGATGATTTACATAGAGGTAGAGCAGTCCCATACCCACAATCTCCCACACGAAATACAGAGCTGGCACGTCTAACAGACAGAACAGGAACAGCCATGCAGAGCGGAAATTGAATGTCAACAAACCGTTCCACTTGATGACTGGCAGCGAGTTAGCACGGAACTCATCGCGAATCTGCTGAGGAATAGCATCAAGACTGCCAAACTTACTGCGAAGCTTAGCCAACAGACGTTGGAACTGAGGTGTGGAAGCCTCTTGCTTCTTGGTGTAATCGATATATGATTTCTGGAAAGAACGCTCATACCAAGGTGTCTCCGAAGTCATCTGGTCATAGATCTCCTGCTGGTGCTTTGAATTGTCTAGTTCTGAACCCTTTTCGCCCTTTAGGAAAAAGAGGTGAACTTGGATGTAATAGTCTGCCAGGCGCTGCTGACCAGCTATTCCTGTAAAGCCCGAAGCTATTCCTAAAGCATACACAATGGCTGTAGCTATGAGGGCGTTCTCAGGGGTGTCTGCTATACCCAGCCACTGAAACTCCAACTCGTGATGCAGATAAAAACGATAAGTCATGGCACTGTAGATAGGGATGAACCATGTAAAGCCTGCTGCTCCGTCAAGGATGCGGCCCAGACGGCTTTTCTTGCCTGTCATACGAGCCAACTGACCGTCAGTACAGTCAAAGATGTCTGCCAGGCACAGCATCAAGATGGCAATGATGTTGAACATGAGACCCTCCATGCCGTTGTAATAGAAGCTGGCGCATCCATAGAATATGGCACTGGCAGCTCCTATAATCATGGAAAGGATGGTTACTGTATTGGGATGTATGTCAAGGCGTGCAAAAAGGAGTGCCCAATAATAGCAGAAAGGACGCACCACATGCAAATCCAACCAATCTTCTGTCTCAGAAGACTTTAATGTTTTCTTAAACTCTTCGTTCATTATTTTTCGTCAAAATCGATAAATTCAGCCTGCAAAGGTACGAATAAGTGAGCGAAAATGCAAATTTATTTCTTGCTTTTTGCAAGCGAACAAAGTTCGAGCGGCAATTTTCCCTTTTATTTAACGTAGTTAATGACGTATGGGCTCTTCAAAATGGTGTTGTCCGCCAGTAACGCTCTCCGCATGGTCGGAGAATGGCATATAGACATCGGCAAATCCTCCTTCCGGGATGTCTATGTCCATCAGGAATTTTCCTCCCTTGATGCGCCATGATACGCTAACCTTTCCCTCTGCACTCATTGTAGAGCCTTTGCACCACGTGATATCACCAACAGGATGAGGGGCTATCTCGATGAGGTTGCCACTGCGTTGAATGCCCAGCAAATCGGGAATGAGCAGGTTTTCGATATGAGCCATCATAAAATGGTTCATGGAGGCTCCGTGGTCAGGATTCCATTGTTCCGTCAGTGTGGTCATGCCTTTCTTTATCTGATAACCATAGCCAGGCACTTCGTCGTGGTTCAGCATTTTATACAGCAGTTCCCGATGTCCGTTTTTTGCCAAAGTGTAAAATAGGTAGCGATTGCCTATGTCACCCGTTGTCAGACGGTCTCCATGCTGGTGGATGTCGTTGACGAGGTTTTGGAGAACGGCTTGGTAGTCGGCTTCTGGCACGAGTTTCAGATAGAGAGGCAGTGCTAATGATGCCTGACTGCCTGTGCCATACGTCTTGCGCTTGGCGTCGTAGAACTCACGATTAAAGGCCTGACGGACGTTTTCAGCCTGCTGGTTGTAGTTGAAAGCATCCTCCTTGTGACCTAAGTGCCTGGCCATCACATACATATAGCATAGCCATTGGTAATAATGTGCTGTGGCAACAAGGGGCATTGGCGTATTCTGAGAGAAACCTGCGCGACCAGGTCCATAGTCGTACCAGTCGCCCAACCCCATCTTGAGAATATAGGCAGAATCCTGAGAAGCCAGGTACTGCACATAACGTTTCATGGGCTCGTAATACTGACGGGCTAGCGAAAGATCGCCATAATGCTGCCTGCAGAGCATGGGTAGGGCAATGATGGCTCCTCCCCATTCTGGTGACTCTTGGAAAGGACGTGCCCACGAACCCGTGAACTGGGTGTATTCTGGTGCTATCTCAGGCATAGAACCATCCTCATGCTGAGCATCCACAATGTTCTGCATCGTCTGTTCTATCATGCTTCGTGCATCGTAGTTATAGACCAGTGCCTCACCATTCAGCCAATCTTGTTCCAACCATCCCAGTTTCTCGCGTGCAGGACAGTCTGTCCATACTGCCTGCCAGTTGCTTCGGATGGCACGGTCTATTAATTGGTGGGTGGCATTGATGCGAGGATTGGAGCACTCAAAGCTACCGATTCGCTGAGCGGAGTTGTATATAAAGCATGACTTGATGTCTTTCAGCGCCTCAATGTCGCCTTCCACCTGAAGATAGCGATAACTATAATAGGAGAAGCGAGGGTGCCATGTTTCAACATTTTTCCTGTTTTTCCCCTCATTGTTGTCTCCTTTTAATATATAGGTATAATAGTGTGGACGACCTGTCTGCTTCTGATTACAGAGTCCTTCTGGTGTAAGAGTTTCTGAGGGGGTTATCTTCAGGTATTGTCCTCGTTTTCCTTTCACAGTGATTTCCGGGAAGCCAGCCAGGTTTTGTCCCATGTCCAGCACCATCAGCGAGTCTTTCCGTAGTGTTTTCTTTACAGGATATCGTTCCATCAACTTGACGGGATGGGCTATCTGCAGTCGCATCTGTCCCTTGGGGGCCTTTTGGATAACTACTGGCTTCCAGATACGCTCATGGGTGTCTCTTGTATCCTCTTCGCTAACCTCAAGCCGTGCATCATAATCCTCTCCGCCATAGATGCTGTTGAACACGATGGGCGAGGGGGTCCACTCCCACTTGTCATCGCTCAGCAGACGCTCGCGAAGGTTGTCATCGTAAATCACGTAAAGGAAGAAAAGCAGAGTGGGGGGACCGAATGAAACGCGTAGCTTATGATAGCGTCCGCCCTGCTCGTTGTAAAAGCCATTTCCTAAGAGCACACGAAACTCGTTGTCCGACTGTTGGATGGCTTCCGTGACATCATAGACATTGAAGAACACTGTCTTGTCATAGTCGCTCCAGGCAGGTGCCATCTCCGAGTCGCCAATCTTCTTGCCATTGATGCTCAGCTCATAAAAACCTAGTCCGCAGATGCGTAGTTCTGCACTCTTGATGGCTCTTCTGGGTTTGAAACTACGACGTAGAATAATGCTGCGACGCGATAGCGTGTCGGCTTGTGCCCACAGAGCCTTTGTCTCTTTTAGTACACTGCCCTGATAATGGCGCCCTTCTGGGATGTGAGCCTGTTGGCGTGTGATAGCACCAATCCACTGGGCTCCTCCGAAGTAGTCCTGGCCTTGTATGACAAGTGAGACCAGTGAGAAAAGTATAGCGAGAAAGATTTTCTTCATAGGGTGTTTCCGATGATGATTTTCCCTAATTCCTTACGCTGTCCTACGCATTTGCCGTCAACCAGCACGCGCAATCCCTTGCCTTGATGATAGCGGCTTCCGTCACGATCCCAAAGGATGGTGATATTGTGACCATGATACAGGATGTTGTCGAGACAGAAGTAGTCCCACTTGTCCTTAGGCAACAGGGGATTCACCTCAATACTGTTGTCGCTACGGGGACGCAATCCGCAAAGACCTGTGATCATCAGGTCGTTCCACGTCGAGTGGTTATAGTAGCGAGAACGCTCTTGATCACCTTTCAGCCAGTAGCCTGTTGTCTCGTCCAGGTATTCGCCGATATAGGGTTTACCACGCATGTGTTGGCTTTGCATGTATTTTTCCATTTCTGCGAAATACAGGGAATCGCCAATAACTGGATTGCTGTAATCGTTGAGGTAGTTCGCCATAGCTGTTAGCGTCTGACTGGTGGCAAAGGGCCAGACAGCACCGTCCCATTCACATTTTCCTACACCATGCGTACGGAACTGAGGATGGCGACGCTCTGCAGTAGTCTGTCCGTAGGGAGCCGAGAAACCTTGTGGGTCGGCAGCCTGTAGCCAGGCAATACCATATTTTGCGTCGTCCTTAGCCATGTGGGTGTACCAAGGCATGAAACCGATGGCCTCACGAACGTTGGCAGACGAGTCGATGCGATGGGTCTCGAAGAACTGATGCTGCTCGTTCCACAATTTGGCATGCACCAACTCGCTCAGCTTGTCGGCCTTGTCGAAATAGATCTTGGCTTTGTCCTTGTCGCCAGTCAGTTGGGCAATGTTGCCAATAGCTTTTGCATTGCCATACATATAGGCGTTAATGCTGGGGCGCAGGTATTTCTTCTTTCGTCCGCCACTGATGGTTTCTTCCATAGCGTCCTGCACGTCAGCCTGCCAATAGTAGCCTCCGTCTCGTGTATGGGTCGTCTCCCAGTGGTTGTATTCCCATTCTAGTGAGGGAAGCATGGAGGTGATCCACTCCTTGCGACCATCCACCAGGTAGCGTCCCCATAGTGAGTGAGGCATCCATGATGAGTAGTTGGCAATCTTCTTCATAGGCTGTCCCTCGTTGCCCTTGTACCAGGTGTTCATGATCTGGTCGAGCCACATGGGGTTGCGCAACCAACGGCTTTCGTGGATATGATGTCCTACGCCAGAGGCAATGAGGTTATACTGGTCAGCATAGCTTCTGTTCACGAGGAACTCCGTCATGGCATAGCCTACAGGAGTGGTCTTGATGTGTTTTCTGAGTGTCCACCAGCGGAAGTACCACATTTCCTCGAAATCCTTGTTGGGACAGTCGAAGAGAGGCACGTTCTGCGTCATCCATTCCCACGCCTTTGCATTGGGGATGGTCTGCACGATGTTCTCATTCTCCATCGTGTTGAAATAGTCCACGTAGTGCTTATAATTATCATATTTCAGGATGGCTGCTGTTCCGTCCATGTCTGAACTGCTGGTCTTTACGTTGCTGATGGCATAGACTGCCAGAGGAGCATCCTCGCCAGCGTTGTCCAGCGTGCCGTCCCAGTCGGCTGGGGTATCGATATCAGGGAAGGTGCGACGCTCTCCAGTGCGGAACATGATACGCTCAATGCTCTCCACGGGAGCAAAGAACATGCGCTGGCCGGCCTTCTTATCATTGATATAGACCTCAATCAGACGACGGCTGACGCTCAATACAGCCTTCACATGGTAAGTCTTGTTAGCCTCGTATTTCCCCAGTCCGCCATAGCGGGCACCGCCCTTACAGCGCATAATACCTTCGTCCGTCAGTTCGATGCGTGAGCAGGCCGTTCCGTGTTCGTCCAGGAATTCTATCTGCAACAATCCTGTGTTGTTCTGTGCAGCACACAGGTCGAACTCCACCTCTAACTCCTTGGCAGCGGGAATCTTACGTTCAACGCGGGCATAGTCGAAGGGGTCGCTGTCAGACAGGGTAAGCCAGCCGTCTTTCAAACTGACCTCGGCACGTCTGGGTGAATAGATGTTCCAGTTAACAAGTTCGGAAAGTCTATCTACTTTGAATTCCTTTCCGTCGGCATGGTTTTGCGCTTCTGTCCGGACAGGCACCGGGATATGGGCTACCCACATGTCCTCCTTGTTCATCGAATAGGTCACCCACAGGTCGGAATCCTTGGGAACGCCATTGCCTTCCTGGATGCCTCTTACATATTGTGGACCATAGCTCTTGTAGTTGCCACCATAGCGCATGGGAGGCACCTCGCCTTGTACCAAGTTAAGCGTAGTATATTCCAAGCCGTCCTTTGACAGCGAGATACCCAGTGGCCAGCGGTATTCAGAAGGGTTATAGACGGTGGCATAGGTGCCGTCCGTCAGTCGCTGTCCCCATATCTTGGCATTGCTGTTCACGAAACCTTTGGCACGCTCTACGGGCAGTGCCCAGGTCTGTCCTCCATCGTCGCTGATACTGGTTAGCGCATGTTTCCAGAGTGAGGCGATGCGTCCGTCGGGGAGGGTATAGTCGCAGTAGGCCTTGTACTCTTTGTGCAGAGGTATGAGCGGGTCGTTGCGGTCTGCCTCTTCTACCCATTGCATTCTGTAGCGGGGGTTGGCCAGAATTTCTTCGCAGGCCTTGCGGACATCCTTGGGAGCCTTGGTGTAGTAATGGAAAATTTCTCTAGATTGTCTAGACTCTCTAGATTCTCTAGAATATCTAGAATAACTAGAATTCAAATAGATGAAGTAGATAGGTCCGAAGGTGCCGTCTTTCCTGACCTCACGAATCACACGCCCTATGCCGTTACCGTCATTGGGGTCGTCCTTCTTGTCGAAGGCTACGCCATAGTTTCCGATAGCCCATAGCTGTCCGCTCTTCGAAACATACCAGCCTACACGCTGGTGCATGATGGCTATCAGGTTGTGAGCCTTCTCTGGGCGATTGGGCTTCTGGAAACCTTCCGGCACCTGCAGTTCAGGAAACAGTATCTCGGGGTCGGTCCATGTGTAGCCGTCCTTGGAGGTCTGCAACATGGTTCTCGAAGGGGGCACATGCTCGTCTTTAGGGTCACAGAGGTAATGCACGTAGAACTGGTTGTTCCAGTAGGCCATCATGGGCTGGTGGTTATAGGTCCACCCATCGTTGTTGACTTTGGCAGGGTGCTCACGATTGGCTCGTAGTATCTGGATGTTGTGCACACCAACGACAGGACTCAGCCCACCGTCATGGCGATAGGGATTGCTGAGCGTTTTCCCCGTATAGTGGATGCGGTCTTTTGCGTGAAGCAGTCCGTAGATGATGCTTTCAGGGGCTTTGAAGATGGTTCCATGCTTATGCAGCACAGGTACTTTCACCTTCTTCGACACATCCTCGAACTTTACGAAGTCCTTGGTGAAGTGGGCTCCGAAGTCTTTCAGCCGATAGCGGTCGTAATAAATAAGCCAGCCGGATTTACTATTTGACAATTTACCATTTACTGTTTTGTCGTCAAGTTTTAGTACCGTAGGACCTTCCATCATCTTGCCGGTAAAAGGTTCCGAGGCTTTCGACCACGGTCCGTATGGCGACTTGCTGTAGGCCACCTTGATGTCGCGCTCAGGACGGGTGTTGTCCTTCAGTACCATCACATAGTCTTTCTTGCCTCGCTTCACCAAGGTAGCGTCGATGCATGAGAAGCCCGGGTCAATCATCAGTTTCGTGGGTGCGAAGGTCTTGAAGTCCTTGGTGGTGGTGTAATACAAACGGTGGTTGTTCTTGTGGTCCTCCTGTCCATCAGGGAATTTTCCTGGAATGCACGATGCCCAGATGATGACAGCCTGCTGGCGCTCATCGTCCCAGAATAGCTCTGGCGCCCACACATTCACCGTAGTTGTGTCTGTCATCACCTTGATGAAACGCTGCTCGCTCCAGTTCTTCAAATCTTTTGAACAGGCATAGCCGAAGCCGAGATCGCCACGCCACGAGGATGTCCATACCAGATGGAACACACCGTCGGGAGTACGGATGATGCTAGGATCGCGCATCACTTTCTGCTTGCCCACCTCCGGCTTCAGCCAAGTGCCGGGAATGGAGTCCCACTGCCAACCATCGTAGCTGTAGATGAACCGAAGCCCGTCCGTAGCAGGCTCATGGAACGAAGTGGAGATATAAACTTCACGCTGTGCTGAGGCAGAAAGGAAGCCTATGAGCATCAGTAAAGGGAGGAAAAACCGTTTCATATTACATTATATTATTATATAACTTAGACGGAATACTTTGTTTTTTGTAACTAATTGTCTCTTTCTACGTCATATTGTATGGTGTTTTCAAAAGAAACGACTATCTTTGTACGCAAAAAATAGCAAAACCTACGTAAAAAATGAAACGATTAACAGTCATGATGCTCTGCATGGGAATCGCACTGACCCTGCAAGCGAAGAAAGAGCAAGCGCGCACCAATGGCTATCCTATCAGCCAAGTTCCCTTTACTGCTGTCAAAGTGACGCCTAACACGTTTTGGGGCGATCGCATCCGGGCTGCCCGTGAGGTGACTATCCCACTGGCTTTCTCCAAATGTGAGGAGACACACCGTTACGAGAATTTCAAGATGGCTGCCTTTACCCTACAGCATCCTGGACACGAAGGACTGAACACTCCCAAGTGGGATGTGGCTAAGTTCATGGGTTTCTCGTTCGACGATACCGATGTGTATAAGACCATCGAAGGCGCCTCTTATGTGTTACAGACCTATCCCGATGCTAAGTTGAAGCAGTATATCGACTCTGTACTCGACATCGTGGCTGCTGCACAGGAGCCGGACGGCTATCTCTATACCGCCCGTACCATTAATCCTGAGCATCCTCACGGTTGGGCTGCCCATAAGCGCTGGGCTGCTGAGGAACATGCCAGTCATGAGCTCTATAATCTGGGCCATATGGTGGATGCTGCTTGTGCCCACTATCAGGCTACGGGTTCTGACAAGTTCCTGAACATTGCCAAACGCTATGCCGATTGTGTCGTCCGCGAGGTAGGTGCCAAGGACGGACAGGCTTGTGTGGTGCCTGGGCATCAGATTGCCGAGATGGCTTTGGCTCGTCTCTATGTGCTGACTGGCGAGCAGAAATATCTGGACGAGGCCAAGTTCCTGTTGGACTATCGTGGAAAGACACAGGTCAAGAATATCTATTCGCAGAGCGACAAGCCCGTGGTTGACCAGAAGGAAGCCTGGGGACATGCCGTTCGTGCGGGCTATATGTATGCAGGTATGGCTGATGTGGCTGCCTTGACGGGTGATGAGGCTTATCTGAAGGCTATTGATGCTATCTACGACAACATTGTTTCCAAGAAGTATTACATCACAGGCGGTGTGGGAGCCCGTCATGAAGGCGAGTCCTTCGGTGCCGACTATGAACTGCCTAACCTCACTTCCTATAACGAGACGTGTGCAGCCATCTCGATGGTTTACCTGTTCCATCGTATGTTCTTGCTACACGGTGATGCCAAATACATTGACTGCCTGGAGCGCACCTTGTACAATGGCGTCATCAGTGGCATGAGTGTGGATGGTGGACGTTTCTTCTATCCCAATCCGCTGTCGTCTGATGGCAAGTATAAGTTCAATGCCGATGGTACCACTGAACGCCAGCCTTGGTTTGGCTGTGCCTGCTGTCCTTCCAACCTCTGCCGTTTTATCCCCTCCTTTCCTGGCTATATGTATGCCGTAAAGGATAGCAAGCTCTATGTCAATCTGTTTGCAGGCAACACAGCTACGATTCAGGTGGGTGGTAAGGATGTCGTGTTGGAACAGCAGACCAACTATCCTTGGGATGGCGACATCACCATCAAGGTGGGCAAGACGAAGGCAAAGGCTTTCGATATGCTGATTCGCATACCAGAGTGGGTCGATAAACAGCCAGTTCCCAGCAATCTCTATCGTTTCAGCGACGATGTGCTGGGCAGTTATACTATCAAAGTCAATGGTCAACCTGTCATTGGTCAGTTGGAAAAAGGCTATCTTTCTATCAGCCGTCAGTGGAAGAAGGGCGACGTGGTCACCATCCATTTCGATATGCCTGTACGCACTGTCAAGGCTAATGTAGCCGTAAAGGACGACCGTGGACGTATTGCCGTAGAGCGCGGACCGCTGGTATATTGTGCCGAGGGTGCCGACAATACCGGTTTCAGCATCTTCAATTTCCTGATGCCTCGTCAACCTCGTTTCACTGTGGCTGATCGTGAGATTAAGGGATTGCGCGATGTGAACTTCAGCGTGAAGGCTATCCAGGTGGAGGGGCAGGCTGTTGACACTGATTCGAAGGGCGAGTTGACTACCAAGTCGGCTATCCTGACCATGATTCCCTATTATGCCTGGAACCATCGTGGCGCAGGATTGATGGAGGTGTGGATGCCTCAGAGCATCAGCGCACTTGGCAACTATTGATGGCTTTGCAGACGAAAAAGATAGAACACAATATTTTTATATAACAATGAAAAAGGTATTATTAGCTTTTATGTTGCTGGGTGCTATGTCCGCCCAGGCAGACGACGTGATGAAGAAGGAAAAGGATGGCACTTATATCGTAAACACCACTACTTTGGCTCAGGATGTGGAGGGATATAATGGTCCCACACCTGTTGAAGTGTATATCAAGAAGAATAAAATAGTGAAAATAGTGCCCCTGAAGACGCTCGATGGTCCTAAATATGTGGCAAAGGTGAAGAAAGGCATGCTGCCCAAGTACGAGGGTGCCAACGTCAAGAAGGGTGTAGTGCCCGAAGTAGATGGTGTCACAGGTGCTACGTTTACCTCCGACGCCATGAAGGAGAATATCCGTCGCGCTGTTGACTACTATTTTAAGCATAAATAGGGTACTGAATTGACATAAATTAAGAATGTGCACGAACACATTAAAAATTTTTATCAAAAAACTTGCATCGTATTAGAAAAAAACATATCTTTGCAGCGGTATTTAAAATTAACTGGGTGGAAACACCTTATTTATTAACAAAGACTAAAGAATTATGAAAAAGATTTTGATGATTGCTGCCATGATGGTAGCCACATTGAGCGCTAGCGCTCAGAACGAGGTTGGTCAGTTCACTCTGAAACCAATGGTTGGTCTGAACCTTGCTAACATCACCAACAATGATGGTAAGATTAAGGTAGGTGTTGCTGCTGGTGTTGAGGCTGAGTATGGTATCACTGAGACCTTCGGTATCACTGGTGGTGTTCTTTACTCTATGGAAGGTTGCAAGAACAAGGACAATTCTGATTTCAAGACAAACCTTGACTATATCAACATCCCCATCCTGGCTAATGCTTATCTGTTCAAGGGCTTTGCTGTAAAGGTTGGTCTTCAGCCTGGTTTCCTGGTAAGAGCTAAGGAGAAGTATTCTAATGGCGGTATCGCAGTAGATGGTGACATCAAGGATGCTTGCAACAAGGTTCAGCTGTCAATTCCCATCGGTCTTTCTTACGAGTATGCTAACTTCGTATTCGATGCTCGTTACAACTGGGGTCTGACCAATACCTTCAAGGATGACACTCGTGACAAGAAGAGCCACAACAGCGTATTCATGTTCTCTGTTGGTTACAAGTTCGCTCTCTAATCTTCGAGAAATTTAATCAGTCAATAAAAGCTGCGCTCCCTTTTCGGGGGGCGCAGTTTTTTGCGTATATGTCAGGGTGGACGGGCGCAGTTGGAAATTTATGGGCGAAAAGTTTGCATGTTCTCGCGCAATTTTTTATCTTTGCACCGCGGTCGAATTATAAAATGATTGCAATGAAATCAAAATCGATTGCAATGGATTTGTGAATTGATTGCAATGGATTTCAAGATTGATTGCAATGGTTTTTTGAACCGGACGTGGTGAATTTATGAATTTAACATGATGATAAGAGATTATGGCAAAGATGAAACTGAAAGTGGCGCGGATTAAGCACGTGAATCCGTCAACCAAGGCGATGGGCTATTGCACACGTGTGGTGACAAACGGCAGGATGGGTTTTGACGAGATTGCCGAACGGGCAAGCAGCAATACTACCGTCCATCAGGCTGAAATGCGCATGTCGCTGGAAATCTGTATGGAGACGGCCAGCGAGATGCTCCGTCAGGGGTACATCGTTGACCTGGGTCCGCTGGGGACGCTCTATCCCAGTTGCAACAGCGGATGGGCTGAACGGGCTGAGGACTTGCGGTTGGAGCGGCTGCGCCCCTCGCTTTTCTACCGTCCGGCGCGCGGGCTGCAGCAGGCGGTCGGCGGTGCCTCCCTCCAGTGGTTGCGTGGTGGGACGGAAGAAGAAGAGTAGCAACGGTCCAGTGGCTACGTGGCGGGACTGAATCAGAAGAGCAGCACCAGTCCTGCTACGGCACAATAGAGTATCATGCGGATGGGGTTGACCTTGACGAACTTCACACCCACGAAGGCGGCAAGGAAGAGGAAGCAGCTGATGCAGAACTGCCACGGGTTGGCGGATGGCGTGGAGAAGTTGTCGGGGGTCATCAGCAACAGCGTGGCTGCGGCCAGCAGTCCGACAACGGCGGGGCGCAGACCGCGGAATACCGACTCGACCGAGTGGTGGTGCATGTACTTCATGAACATCTTGCTGATGAGCACCATCAGTATCAGCGATGGCAATACCAGGGCGAAGGTGGCTGTGGCAGAACCCAGGATGCCCATGAGGTGACTGTTGTAGCACTTGAAGACGGCCGTGTAGCCGCAATAGGTGGCTGAGTTGATGCCGATAGGACCGGGCGTCATCTGCGAGATGGCTACGATGTCGGTGAATTCCGATGAGGTCAGCCAGTGCCAGTGCTCAACGGTCTCGTTCTGGATGAGCGACAGCATGCCATAGCCGCCTCCGAAACCGAAGAGGCCTATCATGAAGAATGTGTAGAATAGGCTTAGGAATATCATAAGGCAATCCTCCCGTAAATGTAACCGCCGATTCCTGCCACGATGATAATCCAGATGGGTGAGACGCCCAAGGCCCAGATGGCCAGTGCGGAGATGACGGGAATCCAAATGGTGAACTTGTTCAATTCAGCGCGTCTGCCCAGGTTGAAGGTGGGTACGGCTATCAGTGCCACCACGGCAGGACGGATGCCTCGGAACATGGCGGCCACCACCGCATTGTCCTCGAACTGCTTGAAGAACATGGCGATGATAAGGATAATCATAAACGAGGGTAGGGCAGTGCCCAGCGTGGTGGCGATGGCTCCGCGCACCTTGTTTAGCTTGTAGCCGATGAAGATGGCGATGTTGATGGCGAAGACACCCGGGCAGCTTTGGGCGATGGCTATCAGGTCGAGCATCTCTTCCTTGCGGACCCACTTGTGGCGGTTCACCACCTCTTCCTCGATAATCGGAATCATGGCATATCCACCCCCGAGGGTGAACATGCCAATCTTAAAGAAGGTTCGAAACGATTCCCAATAGAGTTTATTGTTCATAATAACTGTCAACTCTCAACTGTCAACTCTCAACTGTCAACTGTCAACTCTTAACTCTTAACTCTCTCCTCCACCCACTTGCGGGCATTGACGAAGGCCTCAATCCAAGGTGTTACCTCATCATTGCGACGGTTAGCAGGATACCATGCGTTCTGCCAGGGGAATACGGCACGCTCCAAGTGAGGCATCATGCACAGGTGGCGGCCGTCAGCCGAGCAGATGCCTGCGACATCGTAGTCGGAGCCGTTGGGGTTGGCGGGATAGCCGTGATAGTTATACTTGGCAATCACATTGTATTTGTCTTCAGCCTCGGGCAGATGGAACTTGCCCTCTCCGTGGGCTACCCACAGGCCGAGCTTGTTGCCGCTCAGCGAACCGAACATCACGCTGTTGTTCTGAGGGATGCTCAACGAGATGAACTCCGACTCGAACTTGTGCGAATCGTTGTGAAGCATGCGTGGACGACATTTCTCATTACTCATTTCTAATTTCTCATTTTCGCAGAGTCCCAGTTCAACCATCAGCTGACAACCGTTACAGATACCCAGTGACAGGGTGTCCTTGCGGGCATAGAACTTATCAAGTGCCTCCTTGGCCTTGGGGTTGAAGAGGAAGGCGCCAGCCCAACCCTTCGCTGAGCCCAGCACGTCGGAGTTAGAGAAGCCACCGCAGAACACAATCATGTTGATATCCTCGAGTGTCTCACGACCACTGATCAGGTCGGTCATCATTACGTCTTTCACGTCGAAACCGGCCAAATACAGACAGTAAGCCATCTCACGCTCACCATTGGTACCCTTCTCGCGGATAATCGCAGCCTTGATGCCAGATGGCTGACGGCGATCGGCAGAGATACCGTACTGGCTCAGCTTACCCGTGAAGTCCTTGTTGAACTTCATTTCGATAGGCTGCTTCTTGTAGTTCTCGAAACGTTCCTTGGCCTTGCCGTTGAAGCTCTGCTTGCGGTCAAGGAGGTATGATGTCTTATACCATGTGTCGCGCAGCGCATCGATATCGAAGGTCAGCTCCTTGTCGCCAGCCTTCACCACGATGCTGCGGCTATTCTCAACAGGATAACCAATCTTGGCATAACCAACACCCTGCTCCTCCATGAAGTCCTTGAACTCCTGTTTGTGCTCGTCGCTTACTTCGATAACCACACCGGGGTTCTCTGCAAATAGGGCCTTCACTATGTCGCCATCCTTGCAGATGTCGTGTAGGTTGATATGCAGACCGCCCTTCTGGTTGGCGAAGCACATCTCCAACAGAGTGGTAATCAGACCACCGGCAGAGATATCGTGACCAGCCATAATCCAACCCTTCTCAATCATCTGCTGAACGGCCATGAAGGCATCGGCGAAGTACTCGGCGTTCTTCACGGTAGGCACATCGTCGCCCACCTTGCCAAGACTCTGGGCAAAGGCAGAACCACCCAGGCGCTGCTCGTCGAACGAGAAGTCGATATGATAGATGGATGCGTTCTTATCGTTCACCAAGACGGGGCTTACCACCTTCTTGATATCTGAAACCTCACCACCAGCCGATACGATGACGGTTCCTGGAGAGATAATCTTCTCGCCGTTAGGATACTGCTGTGAGAGAGACAAAGAGTCCTTACCTGTAGGTACGTTGATATGCAGGTCGCAGCAGAAATCGCTCAACGCCTTCACACCTTCATACAAACGGGCATCCTCACCCTCCTGCGAGCGGCAGGGCCACATCCAGTTGGCACTCAACGAAAGTGAATCCATGCCCTCAGCCAGAGGTGCCCAAACGATGTTGGTCAGTGCCTCGGCAACAGACAGCACAGAACCGGCAGCAGGATTGGCCAGACCGGCCTGCGGTGCATGACCAAGCGCGGTGGCGATACCCTTCACGCCACGATAGTCGAGGGCTACAACGCCGCAGTCGCTCAGAGGCAACTGAATCTCACCCTGACACTGCTGGCGGGCAATCTTACCGGTCACAGAACGGTCCACCTTGTTGGTCAACCAGTCCTTACAAGCCACAGCCTCCAACTGGAGCACGCGGTCCAGATACTCATTGATCTTATCCTGGCTGTAAGTCACATCCTCATAATGGCGCTCTACAGTATTATCCTTCATGATGGTCTTGGGCGAGTGACCGAACATCTGAGCCACATCCAGGTCGAAAGGCTTCACGCCATCGCCCTGCTTGAACGAGAAGTGGGCATCGCCAGTAGTCTCACCAACCACATACAGCGGAGCACGCTCACGTTCGGCAATCTTACGCACATGTTCGATGTGCTTCTCGTCGATGAGCAGACCCATGCGCTCCTGACTCTCATTGGCAATGATTTCCTTCGAAGAAAGCGTCTTGTCGCCAATAGGCAGCTTGGTCATATCAATCTCACCACCGCACTCCTCAACGAGCTCGGAGAGACAGTTCAAGTGACCGGCAGAACCGTGGTCGTGGATAGATACAACGGGGTTCACATCCTCTTCGCAGAGGGCACGCACCAGGTTGTAGGCACGCTTCTGCATCTCAGGGTTGGCACGCTGAACGGCATTCAACTCGATGCCGTTACTATAGCGACCTGTATCTACCGACGATACAGAACCACCACCCAAGCCGATGCGGTAGTTATCACCACCAACAACGACTATCTTGTTGCCCTTCTGGGGTTCCTTCTTCAGACAGTCGCGCTTGGTGCCGTAACCAACACCGCCAGCCAGCATAATCACCTTGTCGTAAGCGTATTTAGTGTTTGTTGCGACTGAGTCGCAACCCTTTTCCTGATGCTCAAAGGTCAGCACAGAACCGCAGATCAGTGGCTGACCGAACTTATTACCGAAGTCAGAAGCGCCGTTAGAGGCCTTGGTCAGGATCTGCTGTGGGGTCTGATACAGCCATTTACGAGCAGGCATGATTTCCTCCCAGTCTCTTTTGGCGGTAGCCAATTTTTCACTATTCACTATTCCCTCTTCACTTAATCTGGGATAGGCTGTCATATAAACAGCCGTACCAGCGATAGGCCATGAACCGACACCACCACCCATACGGTCGCGAATCTCACCACCAGTACCAGTAGCGGCACCGTTGAATGGCTCTACAGTAGTGGGGAAGTTATGGGTCTCAGCCTTCAGCGAGATGACGCTCTCGATATCCTTTATCTGGAAATAGTCGCTGGTGCTCTGGTCCTTTGGAGCAAACTGCTCTACAACAGGACCCTGTGCGAAAGCCACATTATCTTTATAGGCTGAGAGAATCTTGTTAGGATTCTCCTGTGTAGTCTTCTTAATCATCGCAAAGAGACTTGACTCCATCTCCTTGCCGTCGATGATAAAGGTACCGCCGAAAATCTTGTGGCGGCAGTGCTCTGAGTTGATCTGGGCAAAACCAAAGATTTCAGAATCCGTCAAGGGGCGACCGTTCTGCTTCTCCAGGCCGTGGAGATACTCTATCTCCTCAGGGCTCAGAGCCAGACCTTCCTGCTCGTTATATTCCTCCAGATTATCGACATACTTGATGGGCTCTGGCTGGATGTTAATCGTGAAAATGTCCTGGTTCAACCCCTTGTACATACGCTGTAGCATCTCGTCGTGTTCAGCGTCCTCCGAAACTGCGGGGAAGTATTCCTCTATACGCAAAATGCCGCTAAGACCCATGTTCTGTGTAATCTCAACGGCATTGGTTGACCAAGGGGTCACCATTTCGCGGCGTGGACCTACGAAATAACCTTCTAGCGTCTCGTCGCCCAACAGCTCGGCTTCACCGTAAAGCCAGCACAGTTCTTTTACTTCTTCCTGATTGAGTTGGTGGTCCACTTGTGTAGCGATAATGCTCTGTTGTGGAGTCTTGAAAAAGAGTATCATATCCTTCTTTACCTTATTAATATTATAATTTTGGCTGCAAAGTTACTTAAAAATATCTAAATTGATGCAACTTTCGACCGAAATGTGCGTCTAATGATTAACTTTGCACCGTCAAAGTGACGAATATAGTAATAATTTAATAAAGAAAGAAATGAAAAAATCAGTTTTTATGATGGCTCTGGCAGCAGGTTTTATGCTGACCAGTTGTGGAGTGAAGAAAGAACTCTATCAGGCATGTCAGGAAGAAAATAAGTCTTTACAGGCTAATTATCAGGATACGAAAGAGCAGTTGGCTGCTGCTACCGCTCGCGTATCTAGTCTTCAGGAACAGCTGAACAGTGTGCAACAGACCAATGCTACCTTGCAGAAGTCGCTCGACAAGAGTTTGACCAATGCTAGTCAGAACAATATCAGCATTGAGAAGTTGGTTGACCAGATTAATGAGTCTAACCAGTACATCCGCCACTTGGTAGAGGTGAAATCCAAGAGCGACTCCCTGAACATGGTATTGACCAACAACCTCACCCGTTCACTTTCTAAGGAAGAGCTGAAGGAGGTTGACGTACAGGTGCTCAAAGGCGTGGTCTATATCTCGTTGGCTGACAACATGCTCTACGAGAGCGGCACCTACAAGATCAACAAGCGTGCTGCTGAGACCCTGTCGAAGATTGCCAAGATTATCAAGGACTACAAGGACTACGATGTACTCGTAGAGGGTAACACTGACAATGTGCCTATCTCTCGCGAGAATATCCGTAACAACTGGGACCTCTCTTGTCTGCGTGCTAGCAGTGTCGTTCAGGCTCTGCAGAACGACTACGGTGTTGATCCCAAGCGTCTGACCGCTGGTGGTCGTGGTGAGTATAATCCTCTCCAGCCTAACACCTCCGAGGTGGGAAAGATGCGTAACCGTCGTACCCAGATTATCATCACTCCGAAACTCGACGAGTTCATGGACCTCATTGGTCAGGCACCCGAAGAGAGTAAGTAATCACTCATTGAAATTCTCTGCCTTATATATAATAAGGTGTAACCCTATTTCGAGGCTTGATATTTGTCAAGTCTCGAATTTTTTTTGCAGAAAATGAAAATTTTTCTTGGAAAAGTTTTGTTAGTTCGGAAAATAGTCGTACCTTTGCATCCGCTT
>CAMIVY010000005.1 GCA_946402275.1 uncultured Prevotella sp. | reverse complement strand
TCTCTCTTCTAAACTGCCACAGGCGAAGGCCTTCAAGCGTTGGGTGACCAGCGAGCTGCTGATAGAACAGAAGCGCAACGTCATCTGGATTCACTTCGCGGTGAGACCCTCGGGAAACCGCCGAAGGACTAATTTCAAACGATAGTGCGAAGCGAGAAAACTCGGGTAAAGCAAGAAAAATTCATTTTTTCTTGCTTTTATTCAGATTATTTCTTATCTTTGTAGGCAATAAAGTAAATCTTGACGAGATTATAAAGACTAAAAGCCCTTTGCGCTAACATAACAACTATGAATAAGACGGTAGCAACCCATAATGGTTGGTGGAAGCGTTTTAACCGTTTTATGAAAGCCAACACGAGTCTGACGGTCATCATCTCGGCAGTATTGCTGCTGGAGCTGATGACGGGCATTATGTTCTATGCTGCACAGAACTTCATCCAAAGGACTATGGAACGGATGGTGGATGTGGAAATGAATGCCATCTACCTGTGTATCCGCAACAAGCTGGCTAATGTGGAGGTGACTATCGACAACATGTCATGGGTGGTGAGCGAAGGTCTGGAAGAGCCTAGCTGGATGTTCGACCTTTCCAAGCGAATGCTCAAGAACAACGCTTCCTTCTGGGGTAGCGGTGTTGCCTTTGTTCCTAACTACTATTCGAAGAGGGGCAAGTTTTTCGAGCCATACGCTGTGCGCAGGGGTGGCGATACTATTATGACCTTGCAGGTGGGTAGTCTTGGCGTGGATCCTACGAAGAAGGAATATTACACGGTTCCTGTGGAAAGGGGTGTGTCGCACTGGAGTGAGCCGTATGAGAACCATACTGACGACAAGAGTATTATAACGACGTACAGCACTCCTATTCGCAATGAGCATAACCGTATTGTGGGTGTTGTGTTTGCCGACATTGCAACCAACTGGCTGGAAGATGTCATGAACGAGGAGAAGGTTTATGAATCGACTCAGCGTTTTCTGGTGACGGGTCACTATAACATGCTGGCAGGCAAGGTGAATCCTGCGTTCAAGGAAGTTCTCCAGATATTGAAAGCTGACAACGACAAGGATGGCTACTTTATGATGACGTCGAAAGACGGTGTCAAGCATCATGTGTTCTATACCCCTGTAGGCGGCAAGACGGACTGGGTGCTTATCAATATCGTGGACGACGGTGAGGTCTTTGGCAGACTGCGCTCCATGCAGATGATGATGCTGCTGCCGCTAATTATCGGCCTGTTCTTTGCATGGCTCATCGTCTGGCGCAGTTCCAACAATTTGAAGAACCTGAAGAGGGTTAATGCCGAGAAGGAGCGCATAGACAGCGAGCTGCAGATGGCCAGCCAGATACAGCAGAGCATGTTGCCGCAAGGAGAGCTTGATGCTGAAGATGCAGAACTGGCAGGTTTCCTGAAGCCTGCCCGTGAGGTGGGTGGCGACATCTACGATTACTTCATCCGCGACGGGAAGCTGTTCTTCTGCATCGGCGACGTCAGCGGCAAGGGTGCTCCCTCCGCCATACTGATGGCTGTCATCCATGCTCTGTTCCGTTCAGCCTCAGCCTACGAAAGCAATCCCGCCCGCATTATGCAGACTATCAACGAAACGGCTTGCCGGGGCAACGACACGAACATGTTTGTCACCATGTTCATCGGCGTGCTGGACCTGCCTACGGGAAATCTGCGCTACTGCGATGCGGGGCACGACGCACCGATCATTATGGAGAACGGTGAATATAAGATGATAGATGTCGCCACCCACCTACCCCTCGGTGTGTTTGACGACGTGCAGTATGGTGTACAGTCGCTGACGCTGCAGCCCGACAGCATCATCTTCCTCTATACCGACGGACTGACGGAAGCCAAGAACCGGGCACGCAGGCAGTTTGGATTAAAGCGCGTACAGGACGTGCTTGAAGACTGCACAGGTCAGAATCCCCATGAGATACTGGAGACCATCACTAAAACGGTGGACGGTTTCGTAAAGAATGCCGAGCAGAGCGACGACCTGACGATGCTGGTAATACGATATACGCCCCAGCAGTTTGAGAGTACGCTGACGGAGACGTTGACCATCAAGAACGATATACGGGCGATCAAGCAATTCAGCGACTTTATGAAATCGGCTACTGCGAAGCTGGACATCGATGCCTCGTTAGCCAAGAAATTGCAGCTGGCCGTAGAGGAGGCTGTGGTCAACGTGATAGACTATGCCTACCCGATGGGCACGGAGGGTGACATCACCATCAACATGCTGTCTGACGGGCATTCCCTTCACTTCCAGATTATCGACGAGGGTGTTGCCTTTGACCCCACATCCCGGCAAAAGGCCGACACGACACTGTCCGCTGAAGACCGTCAGATTGGCGGACTGGGTATCCTGCTGTTGCGCGAACTGATGGACAGCATCAATTACGAGCGGACGGACGGGAAAAATGTGCTGACACTTATCAAAAAATTGAAATAACAACTATTAAAATCTTTATGTATTATGAACGTAAAAGTTGAAGAAATTGACGGCAAGTATGTTGCCACATTAGAAGGAGAGATGGACACCGCAGCAGCTACGGAGGTTGAGGAATTGCTGAAGCCGCTCTACGAGAGTAACGGCAAGGATGTCATCATAGAATGCAAAGGCCTGGAATATATCGCATCCAGCGGCTTGCGCATCCTGCTCAGCATCCTGAAAGGTGCCAAGGCGGTAGGTAGCAAGGTCGTGCTGCGCAATGTAAACGAAGACATCAAGAATGTTTTCCAACTGACCGGTTTCATCAATATTTTTGAATTCGAGTAAAGCCCGCGCTCGACCTTGGTATGATAGAAAAAGAGCTAAGAGACCAGATTATCGCGATGGTGCATCGTGAGGTGGTGCCCGCCATAGGCTGTACCGAGCCGATGTGTGTGGCACTGTGTACGGCAAAGGCTACCGAGAAGCTGGGCTGCCGTCCCGAGAAGATAGAGGCTTTGCTGAGTGCCAACATCCTGAAGAACGCGATGGGTGTGGGTATTCCCGGAACGGGTATGCTGGGACTGCCCATCGCCATTGCCTTAGGCGCCATCATCGGCAAGAGCGACTATCAGCTGGAGGTGCTCAAAGACTTGACGCCCGAGACGCTGGAGGAGGGTAAGCAGTATATCGCCGAGAACCGCATCGTCATCAAGCAAAAGGAGGGCATCAGCGAGAAGTTATATGTGGAAATCGTCTGCTCTGCGGGCGACAAGAAGACTTCTGCCGTGATTGCCGGCGGACATACCAGGTTTATAGAGGGGAGACCCTCCCCCCAGCCCCTCCCTTGTAGGGATGGGAGTGGATACCAAGGCGAAAACTCAGGCGACGACATCCCCCTGAACTTGCGGCTGGTGTATGACTTTGCCACAACGGCACCGTTGGATGAAATCAGCTTCATCATGGAAGCCCGCACCTATAACATGAATGCGGCACGCGAGGCGCTGAAAGGCAACTACGGCCACAACCTCGGCAAGAGCATAGAGCGACCGCTGTCGAAGGGCATCTTCGGAGACAGCATCTATTGCCACATCATCTCAAGAACGGCATCGGCATGTGATGCCCGTATGGGCGGGGCTATGATTCCCGTCATGTCGAACAGCGGCAGTGGCAATCAGGGCATCTGTGCCACCAATCCCGTCTGCGTATATGCCAAGGAGAACGAGAATACCGAGGAGGAGCTGATCCGCGCCCTGATGTTAAGTCACCTGACGGCCATATACATCAAGCAGTCGCTGGGAAAACTCTCGGCACTATGCGGGTGCGTGGTGGCCAGCATCGGCAGCAGCTGTGGCATCACCTACCTGATGGGGGGCGACTACAGCCGCATCTGTGCTTCGGTGAAGAATATGGTTGCCAATCTGACGGGAATGATATGCGACGGTGCCAAGCCATCGTGCTCGTTGAAGATTACCTCTGGTGTTTCCACTGCCCTGCTGTCAGCCCTGCTGGCGATGGAGGGCAAGTGCGTCACTTCGTCGGAAGGTATCGTTGACGACGATGTGGATAAGAGCATTCATAACCTGACGAGTATCGGTGCTAACGCGATGACCAAGACCGACGAGATGATACTCAACATCATGACATCCAAAGACTAAAAAACGGATTGTACCTATTGCGCTCATCATCATTTTCCTAGATTCTATGAATATCATCAAAATTTAAAACCATATGAAAACTACAGCACCTCTAACAAAATCCCAGTATGGCATTTATGCCGAATGTATCGCTCATCAGGGCGAGGTATGTTATCAGATTACTTATTTATATACACTCGACGGCGGTGTAGACGAGCAAAAGCTGAAGACAGCCATAGAATCTGCCGTAGCTGCTCATCCCACGCTATTTACACGCATAGGGCTGAACGAACAGGGCGACCCGCAGCAGATACTCGATGACAGCGAGTCGTTCAGCCTGGAGGTGGAGCACGTTACCGATATCGAGGCGGAAAAGCAAGGAATGACGGCGCCGTTCGACCTGTATAAGGACCGACTGTTCCGCATGCGTCTGCTGAAGGACAGCCAGCATCTCTATTTACTGATAAACGTTCACCATATCATTGCCGACGGAACGTCACTGAAAGTGATACTCGACGACATTGACGCCGCCTATGGAGGCAAGGCCTTGGAACCAGAGGTTATCACACTGGCTGACGTGGCTCGCCAGGAAGCTGAAAAGCGCCAGACAGCGGCATTCGAGGAAGACAAACAATGGTATGCCAAGAACTTCGACTGCAGCGACACCTTCAGTCAGCTGATTCCTGACCTGGAAGAACCGACGAAGAAAATAGGTACGCTTACCAGAAAGTTGAATGTCGGTATTGACACCATCGAAGCCTTCAAAGAAAAGCAGGGCATCTTCAAGAGCACCCTCTTTACCGGTGTGTATGGTTTCCTGATGGCCAAGTACAACAACGAGCAAGAAGCCCTGTTCAGCAGTGTCCATAAAGGACGTCAGAACAAGCAGCTGAAACGCACTGTCGGCATGTTGGTGAAAACGTTCCCCGTCTTCGTGAAATTTAGCGACGACACTACGACACTCGACTTCTTGAAAGCCATACAGGAGCAGATAACGGGTTGTCGGACACACGACAGCTATTCGTTCACCGATGTCATCAGCGACCTGAATCTGCAGATGGGCTCGATCTTCTCCTGTCACGGAACCATATTAGACACGGTAGAGATTGCCGGCAAAGCAGCACCGGCTGACGATTTGTGCTATATGTCGGAGGAAATGCCGTTACACGTGCGCGTAACCCAACAGGAAGGGCGTTACTTCCTGAGGGCAGAATATAACACAGGGGCTTATTCAGAGCAACTGGTCAGCCAGTTCTTGGAGAGCTACGAAACGGTGCTGGATGCATTCCTCAAGGGAAGTAATCTGCGTGATATCACCATCGTCACCCAGTCGCAGGTGGAACTGCTCGACAGCTTCAACCAAACCGACGTGCCCTACGACACGACGCAGACCATCGTCTCGCTGTTCCGTCAACAGGTTAAGGCAACGCCGGAAAATATCGCGGTCGTCTTCAAGGACAAGAAATATACCTATCAAGAGGTGGATGAGATATCCGACAGGATTGCAGGATATATTGGTTCAAGGTTCAAGGTTCAGGGTTCAAGTGATGAGCCTGTTGTCTCTATTCTCATTCCGCGTTCAGAGTGGATGACGATAGCCTCACTGGGTGTGTTGAAGGCAGGATGCGCCTACCAGCCATTGGATCCGAGTTATCCGAAAGAACGTCTGAACTTCATGATGCAGGATGCCGATGCCAAGTTGCTGATAGCCGACGAAGCGTTGCGCCCAATCGTGGATGAATACCAGGGTGGGGTATTGCTGACCAAGGATATCGAGAAACTTCCAGCCATTAGTGCGGAAGAAAAATCTCAAATCTTGAATCTCGATTCTCAAATTAAGCCGAACAAGCTTTTCATCCTACTCTATACTTCCGGTTCCACAGGTGTTCCCAAAGGTTGTCAGTTGGAGCACGGAAACTTGGTATGTTTCTGCCACTGGTATCAGCGCTACTACGACCTCAAGGCAGGACACCATGTGGCAGCATACGCCAGCTACGGATTCGATGCTAACATGATGGATATGTATCCAGCGCTGACCTGCGGTGCCACGGTCTATATCATTCCTGAGGAACTGCGTCTGGACCTGATTGCGCTGAACGAATACTTTGAGCAGAACAACATCACCCATTCGTTCATGACGACGCAGGTGGGTTATCAGTTTGCTACAAGCATTGAGAACCACTCGCTGAAACACCTCTCTGTGGGTGGTGAGAAACTGGTTTCGCTCACTCCTCCCTCGAATGTATTGCTGACGAATCTCTACGGACCGACCGAAAGTACCGTCTGCATTACCCACTTCGACGTGACGAAGACCATAAAGGACATTCCGATTGGTAAGGCGTTGGACAACGTCAAGTTGTATATTGTTGACGCAGCAGGACACCGGTTGCCTGTAGGTGCTGCAGGCGAACTCTGGGTGAGTGGTCCACAGGTAACTCGCGGTTACCTTAACCGTCCGGAAAAGACCGCCGAGGTATATATTGACAACCCGTTCAGCGACGAACCGAAGTATTCACGCATCTATCGTACCGGCGACATCGTGCGCTATCTGCCGGAAGGCGATATCCAGTTCGTCGGACGTAAGGACGGACAGGTGAAGATTCGCGGTTTCCGTATCGAGTTGAAGGAGGTTGAGGCCGTCATCCGCCAGTTCCCGGGAATCAAGGACGCTACCGTACAAGCTTTCGACGAGGACGGTGGCGGCAAGTTCATTGCTGCTTATGTCGTTTCTGACGAGACCGTTGACATCCAGGCATTGAACGACTTCATCATGGAGGAAAAGCCTCCTTACATGGTTCCAGCCGTCACGATGCAGATTGACGCCATTCCATTGAACCAGAACCAAAAGGTGAACAAGAAGGCGTTGCCGAAACCCGAGAAGAAGGCTGCCGACATGGAGGTGGAAAGCAATGTGCCCATGAATGTGCTGGAGAAGGAAATCCACGGCATCATCGCACAAATCATCAATACCGAGGACTTTGGTATCACGACGATATTGGGCTATGTGGGTTTGACATCTATCATGTCCATCAAACTGGCCATTCAGATCAACAAGCGCTTTGGCGTGACGTTGGACTCCAAGGCGCTGGCGAAGTCAGGCAGTGTGCAAGGCATTGAGAACGAGATACTGAAGGCTCTGATGAGCGGAAGCGCCACCAAGCAGGAAACTGCCGAGGTGGAGCATGCCGACATGAGTAACATTCCGCTGTCGTACGCTCAGATGGGTGTCTATGTGGATTCCATCAAGAACCCCGAATCAACGATCTATAACACACCAGTCATAGCCCGTTTCCCCAAGGACGTGGATATCCCACTGCTTTCCAAGTCGGTGGAGACACTCGTCAAGACGCATCCTATGCTGCAGGCGCATTTCGGAAGTGCTGGGGCTGACATCATACAGATTGTCGATACGGAGCAACCTATAGAAATTACGCAAAGCCAGTGTAAAGAGGCTGACATCCCTCGTTACAAATGGGAATTCGTCAAGCCGTTCAACCTCAGACAAGGTCCGCTATATCGCATCGAGATTGTCACAACCGAACAAGCAGTCTATCTGATGATGGATATTCACCACCTCGTTGTGGACGGCGGTTCGTTCGATATCTTGCTGGCGCAACTGTTTGACCTGCTCAACGGTAAGGAGATAGAACCCGAGACCTTCACCTATGCCGACTTCGTTGCAGCTCAGAAAGCCGCTGAAAGCAGTGAGGAATATGCTGACGCTCACCGTTTCTTCCAGGAGCGACTGAGCAATGTAGAGGGCGCAACGGAAGTACCGTCCGACCTTACCAATCCTTTGAATCAAGGCACCGTAGGCACTATATATACACCGCTGGATTTCGATGCCATTGAGCAATTCTGTCATCAGCATAACATCTCGCCGGCACACCACCTGCTTGCCGCCACCTTCTACACACTGGCACGGTTTACCAACAATGAGCAGTTGTGCATCGCCACCATCAGTAACGGGCGTTCCGACCTGCGCATCAGCAACACAGTGGGAATGTTTGTCAACACGCTGGCGCTGAGTGCAGAGATTGGTGAACAAAGCGTGATGGAGTTCTTGGACGAGACAAGCCGTAATTTCGATGAGACGTTGCGCCACGAGACATATCCGTTTGCACGTGTCGCCGCAGATTATGATTTGTCGGCAGAGATCATGTTCGCTTACCAGATGGGTGTATTGGATGATTTGCAGTACAAGGGACAGACAGTACCCGTTAAAACTTTCGAGTCTGACACACCCAAGTTCCGCATATCCCTCTTTATACAGAATGACGAGAAAGGACAGCCCAGCATCTGTCTGCAATACGACAAGGGACGCTACAGTCAGGGAATGATGGAAAGCTTCTCGCAGTCCATCCGCAATGCTACGAACGCCTTCATCAGTCAGCCAGACGTTCCGCTGAAGAGTGTATCGCTGCTCGATGCTGGTCAAGTCGCCTTGCTCGACAGCTTCAACCAGACCGAGGTGCCTTACGACACGACGCAGACCATCGTTTCGCTGTTCCGCCATCAGGTGCAGCAGACTCCAGACAATATGGCTGTGGTCTATCACGACAACCGCTACACTTATCGTCAGGTGGACGACATCACAGAGCGCATCGCGGCTTACCTCGTTTCAAAAGGTTTGGGACGTGAGGATGTGGTGTCCATCATCATTCCGCGTTGCGAGTGGATGCCTATTGCTGCTCTTGGTGTGCTGAAAGCAGGATGTGCCTACCAGCCATTGGATCCAAGCTATCCCGCAGAGCGTCTGAACTTCATGATTCAGGATGCGTCAGCCAAGATGCTCATTGCCGACGAGTCGTTGCGTGACATCGTGAGCGAATATCATGGTGATGTGCTGTTGACGAAAGATATCTTCGACTTGCCTGCAGTCAGCAAACCTGTTGATGTCACCGTCAATCCCGAAGACCTCTTCATCCTGCTCTATACCTCCGGTTCTACAGGCGTTCCTAAGGGTTGTCAGCTGGAGCACCGCAATCTGGCAGCTTTCTGCCATTGGTACCAGCGGCGCTTCGAGCTGAAGGCCGAGCACCATGTGTCGTGCTATGCCAGCTACGGCTTCGACTGCTGTATGATGGATATGTATCCTGCGCTGACCTGTGGTGCCTGTGTCTATATCATTGGCGACGACATCCGTCTGACTCTGCCGGAGGTGAACGCCTACTTCGAGGAAAACCACATCACCCACTCGTTCATGACGACGCAGGTGGCCTATCAGTTTGCCACCAACTATGACAACCACTCGCTGCTGCACCTGATTGCTGCCGGCGAGAAACTGGCTTCGCTGGAGCCCCCGAAGAACTTCAAGCTGCACAACGGCTACGGTCCGACGGAAGGTACCATCCTCATCACAGAGTATGAGGTGGATAAGTTGCTGAAGGATATCCCTGTCGGCAAACCGCTCGACAACTCGCGCCTCTATATCGTGGACAAGCAGTTCAACCGTCTGCCGCAAGGAGCCATGGGCGAACTGTGGATTAGCGGTCCTCATGTGACCAGAAGCTACCTGAACCGTCCGGAGAAGACCGCCGAGGTGTATATCGACAATCCGTTCTGTAGCGAAAAGAAGTTTGCGCGTATCTACCGCACTGGCGACATCGTTCGCTATCTGCCCGATGGAAACATCCAGTTCGTTGGCCGAAAGGACGGACAGGTGAAGATTCGCGGCTTCCGCATCGAGCTGAAGGAGGTCGAGGCCGTCATCCGTCAGTATCCTGGCATGAAAGATGTCACCGTACAGGCCTTCGACTACGACAACGGCGGCAAGTATATCGCTGCCTATATCGTGAGCGACGAGCAGGTGGACATCAAGGATCTCAATGCCTTCATCGGCAAGCAGAAGCCGTCGTACATGATTCCTGCCGCCACGATGCAGATTGACGCCATTCCGCTGAACCAGAACCAGAAGGTGAACAAGAAGGCACTGCCCGCACCCGTCATCCAGGCTGCCGACCACGAGTATGTGGAGCCTGCCAACGATACCGAGCGACTCTTCTGCAAGGTCTTCAGCGAGGTATTGTCTATGGACAAGATTGGTGCCACCGACAACTTCTTCGAGTTGGGCGGAACGTCACTCATGGTGACGAAGGTGATTATCGAGGCCGACAAGGCCGGACACCATGTGGCCTATGGTGACGTCTTCACACATGCTACACCACGATTGTTGTCGCAGTTTGTGACGGGTGAAACTCCCATAGAAAGTACAGACGACGAGGTGATGAATTTCGACTATTCCGGTATCGATGCTATCTTACAACAGAATAGAGTAGAGACCTTCGTCAAAGGCGAGCGTCAGGAGTTAGGAAATGTGCTCCTTACTGGTGCTACAGGTTATCTGGGCATCCATATTTTGCGCGAACTCATCGACACCGATGCACCGACCATCACATGTCTTGTACGCGGTAAAGATCAGGAAGCTGCTGAGCGCCGACTGAAGAACCTGCTGTTCTACTATTTCGAGAAGTCATTTAAGGAACTCTTCGGTAGCCGCATCTTTGTGGTAAATGGCGACGTCACCCAAGACCTCACCTCCCTCACCTCTAAGATTGACACTGTCTTCAACTGTGCAGCTAACGTGAAGCACTTCTCCAAGACTTCAGACATTGAGGATGTGAATATCGGTGGCGCACAACGTTGTGTGGAGTTCTGTCTAAAGACAGGCGCCAGACTAGTACATGTCTCTACGACCTCCGTTGCTGAATTATGGATTATCCGCAACAGTGGTGAAGAGATACCAAAACTCGATGAGCGTAAGTTCTGGTTCGGTCAGTTCCTCGACAACCGCTATATCCACTCTAAGTTCCTTGCCGAGCGAATGGTGCTCGATGCCGTTGCCCATCATGGCCTTAACGGTAAGGTAATGCGTGTAGGTAATCTGGCACCACGAAGCTATGATGGTGAGTTCCAAGCCAACTTCAACAGCAACAGTTTCATGGGGCGCCTCAAGGTATTCTACACACTTGGCTGCTGCTCTTATGACGATTACGATGAGCTTACCGAGATGTCGCCTATTGACGAGACGGCAAAGGCTGTGGTGCTTCTTGCAAGCACGCCGAAAGAGTGTACCGTATTCCAGCCGTTCAACAACCACACAGAGCTGTTTGGTGACTTGCTGCTACGCATGAGTAAGGTAGGAAAAGAGATACGCTTTGTGGAGGGTGACGAATTTGAGAAAGTTCTTGCCGAAGCCGGTCAAGACCCAGAGAAGGCAAAGCTGCTCTCCGCCATGATGGCATATCAAGATATGACCCACGGTCAGAAGACGGGCATCATAGAAAGAGACAACCGCTATACCTGTGCCGTACTGCATCGCCTCGGCTTCCAGTGGAGTGATACCGCTTGGGATTATGTAGAGCGGCTGCTCACTGCTATCAGCGGCTTCGGCTATTTCGACGAAAAGTCGTAAAGGCTCTGACAGAGAGGATATTAACATTATTACACAAAATGTTTTGTCCTCTCTGTATTTTTTCGTAACTTTGCCATCAGAGATGGCGAAATTACTCCGTCTCGGCATAAAAAAGATTAAAATCTTTTGTTCTGCTCTCGAATTTTCGTAACTTTGCCACCGATGAAGAAACTAATCATCTTACTACTAACCATCGTTACTGCCTTAACTGTCAGAGCCGATGACTTAGGATTTTCCAAGTTTCATCCTGTTGTGGTAGGTCTTGATCTTGACTATGCTCCATTGCAATATGTTGACCAAGAAGGCTTACCAAAAGGATTGGATGTGGAATTGACCCAGACACTGATGCAACGTCTGAATCTTCCATATACCTATCGTCCTAACACCTGGGAAGCTATTTCTGGCGATGTTCTCAACGGCCGTGTCGATTTGGCGATGATGGTCTATTCACCCTATCGCCAAAATATCATCAACTACTCTCGTGCCGTCTTTAGATTGTATTATCAAGTTGTGTATCGCAACAACCATGAGAATGCTGATGATTTCAACATGCGCAACATCAAGGGCAAAAAGATTGCCTATATGGCAAGCCGTCCCATCACGGACACGCTGACCAAGGCGGGTGCAGTGCTTGAAGTAGTTCGCGACCTTCCTAGGGCCTTGAAGGATTTGTCTGCTGGAGAATATGATGCTGTGATATGTTTCCGCTATCAAGCGAAATATCATATCAAAAACCTGAATCTAGAGAACTTGACAGCTGAAGACCTGACGCTTACTCCCCGTGAATACTGCTACGTCAGTCATAACCGTGAGTTGATTAATGCCATAGACCGCGAGTTGCTTAGGATGGAAGAAGATGGTACCATTAACGATATTTATGGCGATTACATCAGTCAATTGGACAGTTTCCAAATACCTCAATGGGTATGGTGGCTGATATCTGCCATTATTACCATCACTCTTCTGTTGTTGCTTATCATGCAACGCAGGCATAGTAAACGGCTTCATGTTGAGATGCTAAGAGCTAAAAAGTCGGAACACATGAAGACCGTCTTCCTTGCCAATGTAAGCCATGCCCTACGTACCCCTCTTAATGCTATTATCGGGTTCAGCGGAATGCTCAGCCAAGCAGGCAAGGACGACATTCCTTTCGAAGACCAGCATCAAATGTTCAACCAGATTAATACCAATGGGCACCAGCTGCTCTATTTTATCAATGAACTACTAGAACTCTCCAACATTGAAGGAGGCGGACTGCAATTTACTCGTGTGACGGCTGAGATTGGAGAACTTATGGAGAATTATAAGAAGGAAGTAGAAGGTAAACTGAACGAAGGCGTTGAAATACGTATCTATACGCTACACCAGAGATGTGTTGCCAATATCGATGTAGGAATGCTTCGACACATCATAATGCACCTGTTGAGCAATGCCATTCGTCACACCAAACAGGGCAGCATTACCATCCATTATAGAAAAGAAGGTTCTGGAATTTACTTTGCTATAACAGACACTGGCGAAGGCATATCAGATGAACTGAAAAACAACATTTTCATGCTTCTTAACAACGAACACACATACTTACAACAAGAAAACCCTGGGCTAGGACTGTCTATCTGCAAATCTATCATCGATGCCGTTCACGGACGTATTGGCATGACGAGTGAGGTAGGAAAAGGATCGACTTTCTGGTTCTGGGCACCTTGCAAATTTCAAGACATACAATGAAAAAAAATCTATTATCACTATTCATCATCTTCAGCTTGCACAGTGCAGCAGAAGACGGTCACCAACTGTGGTTACGCTATCAACCTGTCAACAAAGTAAAAGTAAGCTGTAACAAGCAGTCACCCACCATCGACATGGCTCGTCAGGAACTTGAGACCTACTACACAGGCTCTGACATCACCCTGCGTTTGGATGCCTCTATGCCTGATGATGATGGCTACCGCTTTGACGGGAGAACACTCTCTGCACGACGGGAGGCAGGACTGCTGTATGGAGCATTCGCTCTTTTACGTGGAGAAAAAATGGAGTCACACCCTGCCTTTAACCTGCGTCTGCTGAACCATTGGGACAACCTGGACGGCAGTATTGAACGAGGCTATGCTGGTGAAAGTATTTTTTGGAACGAGAAAAACAGGAAATGGGATACAGCCCATGAAGAACTCATCAAAGAATATGCACGTGCTAATGCCTCACTAGGTATCAATGGCACCGTGCTGAACAATGTTAATGCATCACCTAAGATGCTGACCAAGGACTATCTGGAAGAAGTAAAAAAGATTGCAGATATTCTTCGACCTTATCATATCACGGTGTTTCTCAGCATTAACTTTGCCACCCCTATGGCGCTAAAAGAAACGAAGACAGCAGACCCCTTAGACAAGAGTGTAGCCCGGTGGTGGAAGAAAAAAGCCAAGGAGATTTACAAGTTAATTCCCGACTTTGGCGGTTTCCTAGTCAAGGCAAATAGTGAGGGACAACCTGGCCCTGGGGATTACCATCGCTCGCATGCTGATGGTGCCAACATGCTAGCTGATGCACTGAAACCTTATGGAGGAATTGTCATGTGGCGCTGCTTTGTTTATGGAGCTAACCATAAGGGCGAAGACCGCGTAAAACAGGCGGTTTCCGAATTTAAACCTTTAGACGGACAGTTCCGCGACAATGTTATTCTGCAGACCAAAAACGGTCCACTGGACTTTCAACCCCGTGAACCTTATAGTGCAGTATTCGACCAAATCAAGAAGACACCCAATATGGTGGAACTGCAGATTACACAGGAATACCTAGGACAAAGCCGTCATCTCGTCTATTTGGCTCCCATGTGGAAGGAGTTCTTCTCCTTTGTAAAGCCCACACAACTGAAGGGTATTGCCGGAGTTGCCAACATCGGACTAGACCGTAATTGGTGTGGGCACCACTTCTCTCAGGCCAACTGGTATGCCTTCGGGCGACTGGCATGGAACCCCTATCTCTCCTCTGAACAGATTGCCCGGGAATGGCTGAAGCAGACATTTACCACTGACGAAGGCTTTGTGGGTCCCATGACACAAGTGATGGAAGAGAGTCGTGAGGCCTGTGTCAACTACATGATGCCGCTCGGTTTACACCATATCTTTAAATTCGATCACCACTACGGTCCTGAGCCCGATGGGTTCATTGCCAGCTACCCGCTAGAATGGTGTCCCGTTTACTATCATAAAGCCAACAAGGACAGCATAGGCTTCGACCGGTCAAGCACTGGCACAAATGCTTCCGGTCAGTATCGTGAAGAGATTGCACGCACTTATAATGATATAAAGACATGTCCCGAGAACCTGCTGCTCTGGTTCCACCGCGTTCCTTGGACTTACCGCATGAAAGACGGCTCTACATTATGGGAGTCCTTACAATACCATTACAACCTGGGGGTTATCACCGTTGAAGGGCACTATAACCTTTGGCACACCAAAATGCGCCATTATGTGGATGAGCAACGATGGCAAGAGGTGGACGAAAGATTGAAAGACCAACTGCAAAATGCTTGTGAGTGGCGTGATGTCTGCCTAAAATATTTTGAACAACTTCACTAGCGTGCCAGTATAAGTCTCGATGGATAGACGCACACTGTCTGGACGATCCTGGGGAAGCAGTATGCTGACATAGCGGCGATTAGTATAATATTCTGGAGCATCACCTTGGCTGTGCAACAGGCGATAATAAGCCGTACGTGTCTGATCAGGATTGACCATAATGGTATCACGGCAGAGTCCCAAGGCGTGAACTCCTTCCGAGTCATCCACATGACCATTTTTAAGCAAGAGTCCCATGTTGATATACTTACCGTTTCTGGTGAGCCATAAACTTTCCACGCCAAGAGGGTCCTGAGGCTGTTCTTTGAAACGCCAATGCTCTATAGGCTGCAATACACCCATCTGCCCAACAGCCATAACCTCTGCTTCACCTTGCGTAGTTTCATTGAAATAGACTATAGCCCGATAGGTGGTGTCCGGGCGTTGAATCCATGAGGAGGTCACAGGGGTTGCCAGTTTATACTGCTCACCTTCATCTGTCAGGAAACTCACACCCTCCTTCTGGCTATTGACGGTGAGCTCGGCGAAGTCACCCTGCATCTGTGAATACTTTCCCTCACCTTTGTCGTAGCTGTCCGTTTCGCAGGAGGCAAAAAGCAAAATACCTAAAGCCAAAGGCTGATAACAAGCGAAAAGAGAAGAGAGACAAGAGAAAAAATTATGATTCATTTCCTTCATTTCTCAAATAATTTTTCAGTGGATTGGCATACATCGTCAGTAGTCGCTCACGGAGGAAAGCCTCATCCTTACCAGGAATATTGATTTTAGCCATTTGACCCTGAAGATAGCGTTCGAAGCACTCTACATCCTTTGCTGTATAATGACTCGAAAAATCAGAATGCTCCAGAAGGTCCAAAGCAATATAGTTGCATGGATAGAGCCGGTAGTTACGATGCAGCTCGTTGTCAATACGCCGGCTGAGCTCAGCAAAGAATTCGTTTTTGGGCAGAGAGGACAATTCGTCTATCCATACATTGACGGGGCGCGCACACTGATAGTGTACGCGTCCCTTATAGCCGAAGATACCCGTTTTCATGTTGTCCAAGTCGTCCTGCTTGCTCTTCTTGAAACTTGGATTGTCACGTTTTTGTTGGAATTCCTGTGCCTTCAGATAATCGCAAGGATCATACTCGTAGCTAATGGTCAACGGCACAATATTCAGGTCACGCAACTTGTCGGCGAAACTACCTTCACCTCCCATAGCCAACATCTTCAACACCGAATCCTGCGTATGGTCGCTAGAATCTTTGGCACGTCCCTCACGCTGAGCAATCCAGATATTCTCGCGCTTTTGAGTAACAGCATAATGGATATAACTACTCATCAGTTGCGAGGAACGCATCATCTCGTGGGCCGTCAGTCCACGACGCACAGTGAATGCCTTGTTCATGCGCACTAACCGCTTAATCCAAGGATATATTAAGAGATTGTCGCCAATGCCTATCTCGACGGTAGTGGGATAGCCGTGATCGACAAGCATTACGTCAAGGAAGGCAGAATCGAGTACGATATCACGGTGATTCGAGAGAAATGTGTATCGCCCATCAAGGTGAGAAGTTAGAGGCGAGAGTGGAGAAAGGAGCGGAGAGGTGCGCAGAGCTTTATCATCAAACGAACAACCATCTGTATGCTTGCGGATGATATATCGCACCACGGGTTTCATGAACCGCTGTTGGAAATCGAGCGGTGTCTTCACACCCACAAAGGCCATTTTCAGAAGCCCATTACGTATCACCTTGGGCAGCCAGGGAGCAAAGCCCTTCAGCAACAAGGAAAACTGACGGTCGTTTATTAAATCGTCAAAGGCTTGCTTCATCTCGCCGGGCTCATAAGGCCGTATCTCGTCGAATTCCTTCATATCCATAGCAGTAGCCAATACTTCACACTTTTAGAACTGGTTTTCTACAATATCTGCCAACACATCTTTCATCTCCAGGCCTGCTGCACGTACCTGCTGAGGAATGAAGCTGGTGGGTGTCATTCCCGGAGTTGTATTTACCTCAAGCATCCAAATCTTGCCCTCCTTGGAAATGATATAATCTATTCGGATTATTCCGTTACAGTGCAGGATGTCATAGATATAACTGGTAATCTCTCGGACACGACGGGTAACCTCATCGGACAGACGGGCAGGCGTAATCTCCTGAACCTGACCATTATATTTGGCGTCAAAGTCGAAAAATTCGTTATTCGTTACCACCTCTGTAGCAGGGAGCACCACCGACTTCTCCCTAGTCTTATACACACCAATTGAAATCTCAGTACCTTCCAGATACTGTTCCACCATAATTTCATCGCTCTCAAGCATGGCCTTGCGAATGGCAGGAGCCAACTGATCCTTGTTCTTCACCTTAGAAACACCAAAGGAGGAACCATCAGCAGCAGGCTTCACAAAACAGGGCATGCCTATACGACGCTCTATCTCATCATCACTCACAAGTTGCTCATTACCTTGACGAATCAGCAGCGAATCGGCTACGGCTACACCATATCCTCGCAAATATTGGTTCAGTACAAACTTATTAAACGTCATAGCCTCTACCAGCACACCGCTAGTGGAATAAGGTATGTCCACCAAATCCAGATAACCCTGCAGAATACCATTCTCACCAGGGGTTCCGTGAATAGTAATGTAGGCATAATCAAAGAGTTTGGCCTTACCATCCTCCACGAAGGAGAAATCATTTCGGTCAATACGGGCCGTGGTACCATCGGGCAATTCTACATGCCAGTCCTGTCCCTTCACATCTACAATATAAACATTGTATCGCTCTTTGTCGAAGAACGAGAAGATACCTTGTGCTGAGCGAAGTGACACATCGTGTTCAGAAGAGTCGCCACCACAAATGATGGCAATGTTACGTTTTAACTGTTTCATGACTATATGTATGATTTATTCTGTTTTTATATTGCTATATTTACGCCATTTTTCCAGGAGAGCTTGCATATCGTCTGCCAAAGGGCTGGTAAAATCCATCTGCTCGTGTGTCGCAGGATGAACAAAACCAAGTGTTTTGGCATGTAGAGCCTGACGGCTGCATAGTTTCAGGCAGTTCTGAATATAGGCTTTGTAAGACGCTGTACGCTCGCCGCGCAAGATTTCCATACCCCCATAGCGCTCATCGGCAAACAGCGGATGACCTATATGTTTCATGTGCGCTCTGATCTGGTGAGTACGCCCTGTCTCCAGACGGCATTCCACCAAAGTGGTATAGCCATAGCGTTCCAGCACGCGATAATGGGTTACTGCCGATTTCCCGATGTCTGAGCCAGGAGGAAATACTGCCATACGCTGGCGATCCTTGGGGTCACGCCCTATGTTTCCTTCAATACGTCCTGTATCTTCTGTAAAGTTGCCCCATACTAGTGCCTGATAGGATCGGTGGGTGTCGTGGTTGAAGAACTGGGCTCCCAGTTCTGTCTTGGCTTCAGGGGTTTTTGCCACCACTAGTAATCCACTGGTATCCTTGTCAATACGATGCACCAAACCCACACTAGGGTCATTAGGATCATAAGAGGGTATATGCCGCAAATGCCATGCTATGGCATTCACCAGAGTACCATGGAAATTACCCACCCCTGGGTGTACCACCATGCCTGCCGGTTTATTGATAACCATCAGTTGGTCATCTTCATATACCACATTCAATGGAATATCCTCAGGTTCTACCTTGGTATCATGGTGTGGATGATCCAGCATGAGTGTCACAATATCGCCTGGACGCACCTTGTAGTTGCTTTTTACAGGGATACCATTAACCTGTATGAACCCTGCATCGGCTGCTTTCTGAATCCTGTTACGTGAAGAATGTGGCAGATGTTCTGACATATACTTGTCTATCCGAACAGGAATCTGCCCATGATCAACCTCCATGCGCATATGCTCATAGAGTTGACCGTCGGTTACTGCCGGCTCCTCAACTTCCAAGTCGTCCTCCAATAATTCGATATCGTCCAGATCCTCTATCATCTCTCTCCTTCCGTTAGTTTACAGGCGGTTCCTTTACTTCCTCAAACTCGTCTGTCTCACCAGGCTGCCCTACATACTCCAAGGAATCCGTGTCGTCCAAAGTTCCGCGACCAACCATCAAGGTCAGCGGTTCATCAATAGCAATACGATCGCCATTAGCTATTCTGCGTCCACGACATAAGATACCATATACCCAGTCCTTTTCGCCGGATATCATCAAAGGTGGTGTTAAGCGGAATCCTATGGCTGAGAGGCGGGCTTCTGCCTCGCGAAGACTCGAATTGTCCACAATATCTGGAATGGCAAATGTGGGGGAATGAGGCGAATTAACTGTTACATAGATAACATGTCCTTGTTTCACCTTTTGACCAAAGGTGGGTGTCTGCGCCAAGATACTATTGGCTGGCAATTGTTTGTTGTAGCCCGAATCGGTCACTTCAATTTTTAACCCTTTGGCCTCCAATAGGCGACAAGCCTTGTCATAGGACTGACCCTTCAAGTCTGGTACGGGAATGGCTTCTCCGTGGTGAGTGTAATAGTCTAGTCCGAAGCCTATGCCTATACATAGCAAGATTACTACAAACACCATAGCTATCAGGTGACGCACTATATAATTGCGGAACAGTTTTCCTAAGAATTCTTTCGCTTTCATTGGTTTACATTTATATTGTGGAGCAAAATTACAAAGAATTCTCGACACAACAAAAAAAATTGGGTATATTTCTATGAAAACATACCCAATTCTTATCACTGAGACTCGTCAGGATTACTTTCCGTGATGCTCGTCAGATACAGTTAACTTCTTACGACCCTTTGCGCGACGAGAAGCCAGTACGCGACGGCCATTCTTAGTTGCCATGCGCTCGCGGAAGCCATGCTTATTCACGCGACGGCGATTGTGTGGCTGAAATGTTCTTTTCATTGTTCTATCTTATTTTATTTGTTATGATTCAATGACTTATACCCTGAAAAATCAGAGTTTCGGGCTGCAAAATTACATAATTATTTCTAATTGTGCAAGTTTTAAGAGAAATTTTTCACTTTTCACTTTTCACTTTTCACTTTTTTTCGTACCTTTGCAGCCGAAAAAGCGAATATACATTATTAAATAGTACTATTTTTATGATTAATTCACAAGACATTAAGAAAGGAACCGCCATTCGTATGGACGGAGCTATTTGGGTTTGCATTGATTTCCAGCATCGTAAGCCAGGTAAGGGTAACACCATCATGAACATCAAAATGAAGAACGTTACCGACGGTCGTGTATTGGAGCGCCGTTACAACATCGGTGAAAAGTTGGAGGATGTCGTCATTGAGCATCGTGACTATCAGTATCTGTACGAGGATCAGGAAGGTCGCATTTTCATGAATCAGGAGACTTTCGAGCAGATTCCCATTGCCAACGACCTCGTTATCGGACATGAATATATGAAAGAAGGTGATGTAGTATCCGTTGTCAGCGACACTACAGACGGTACCATTCTTTACGCTGAGATGCCTGTAAAGACTATTCTTCGCGTTACCCACTCCGAGCCAGGCATTAAGGGTGACACCGCAACAAACACCCTGAAGCCCGCCACACTAGAAACAGGTGTTGAGGTTCGCGTACCTCTGTTCATCAACGAGGGCGACCTGATTCAGGTTGACACTCGCGATGGCTCTTATCTGGCTCGCGCAAAAGAATAATGAGATATTCTATTATTGTTCCTGTTTACAATCGCCCCGATGAAGTGGACGAGTTGCTTGAGAGCCTCTGCTCTCAAACACTAAAAGATTTTGAGGTAGTAATTGTAGAGGACGGATCAAAAATCACATGCAAGGATGTTTGCGACAAATACGCAGACATCCTTGATTTGCATTATTATTACAAGGAGAATTCCGGACCAGGACAAAGTCGCAACTATGGTGTTGAGCGTGCGCAAGGTGAGTATGTCATCATTCTTGATTCCGATGCCGTAACGCCCATAGGCTTTATGCAAGCCATAGACAGCGAACTTCAACGACAACCATCCGATGCCTGGGGTGGTCCTGATGCGGCCCATGAGTCTTTCTCTGACATCCAGAAAGCCATATCCTATGCCATGACTTCTTTCTTCACTACTGGAGGCATCCGCGGAGGCAAGAAGCAACTTGACAAATTCTATCCCCGATCCTTCAACCTTGGCATTCGTCGCGAGGCTTATCTGCAACTAGGTGGATTCTCCAAGACACGTTTCTCTAAGATGTCGCTTTATGGCGAAGATATTGACTTCTCCATCCGCATCTATAAGGCCGGCTACACATGCCGTCTTTTCCCGGAAGCATGGGTATGGCACAAGCGTCGCACCGACTTCCGTCGTTTCTGGCGCCAGGTATATAATAGCGGCTATGCACGTGTCAATCTCTGGCGCATGTATCCTGAAGCGCTAAAGCCTGTCCATGCCCTACCCTCTTTGTTTACCTTAGGAGTGGCAGGCTTGGTGGTGCTAGCCCCATTCACCTGTGGGTGGTCTCTAGTTCTCATCATGCTCTATGCCCTACTCATACTTATCGATTCCACTATCCAGAACAGCAGTTTAAAAGTGGGTTTCCTTTCTATAGCTGCCGTCTTTGTGCAGCTCATAGGCTATGGCATAGGCTTTTTAGAATCGCTTGTTAGCGGAAAGATGCGATAAAGCATGCATAAGTTAAGCATCAATCAATGGGCAGAAGAAGACCGACCTCGTGAGAAACTCATGCGGTTGGGTGCTTCTGCGCTCAGCGATGCTGAACTGTTAGCCATCCTCGTTGGTTCCGGTTCGACGAAAGAGGATGCCCTTACGCTGATGAAGCGTATATTAGCCGATTGCAACAATAACCTAAACTCACTAGGCAAGATGACCCTTCGCCAGCTGTGTGAGTACAATGGTGTTGGTGAAGCAAAGGCTATAACCATTCTGGCAGCCTGTGAACTAGGAAAGCGTCGGCAAATGGAATCACCAGAAGAGCGCCCTGATTTAGGAACAGCTACTCGCATTTATAACCACATGCACCCCATGATGCAAGACCTTGATGTGGAAGAATTCTGGCTCCTGTTGATGAACCAGAACTACCGTCTTATCAAGAAGGTACGCATTTCGCATGGAGGCATTACAGAGGTGGCTGTTGACATTCGTATCATTATGCGCGAAGCAGTATTAGCTAACGCCACAATCATGGCTGTTTGCCACAACCACCCTTCAGGCAGTCTGCGACCAAGTCAGCAGGACAACCAGCTAACCAATAACCTCAAGAGTGCTTGCGACGTGATGCGTATCCACTTCCTTGACCATGTAATCATAACCGATGGTCATTATTTCAGCTACCATGAAAGTGGACGCCTGTAATTAAACATGGAAAAATTTGGCATTACGCTTTGCTTTTCGTACCTTTGCAAGCAAAAATAAATAACACATTATCTAAAAAGAGAGAAACAAAAATGAAGAAATATGCAATCATCATGCTAGCCGTGCTGGGTTTGGCTTCATGTAGCGATAAGAAATTCCATGTGGAGGGAGAGATAACAGAGGCGGAGGACTCAGTGCTCTACCTGGAAAATGTGGGTATCAACGAGATAAATGCCATTGACTCTGCTAAACTCGAAGCTGATGGAAGTTTTAAGTTCAGTGGCGAAGCTACTGAAGCGCCCGAGTTCTATCGCTTGCGTATCGCTGACCAGATTATCAACATTGCCATAGACTCCACAGAGACTATCAACGTAAAGGCTTCCTATCCTAAGATGGCTACTGAATACGAGATAAGTGGTTCGGAAAACTGTCAGAAAATCAAGGAGTTGGCAAAAAAGCAGATGGAACTGCAGCGTAAGGCAATTCTCATCAGCAGTGATGAGAGGCTAACAGTTGACGAGTCGAATGATAGCATATTAGGACTGATACGTCAATATAAGCAAGACGTAAAGTCTCAATATATATTCCCTGACCCTAGCAAGTCGTATGCCTACTTCGCTCTTTTCCAGACATTGGGCAACATGCTCCTTTTCAACCCACGTACTGACAAGGACGATATCAAGGCCTTTGCTGCTGTTGCCACTAGCTGGGATACTTACTATCCCAATGCAGAACGCGGAGCCAACCTCCACAATATAGCCATTGAGGGTATGAAGACCATCCGCATCAATGAAGCAAAGCAGGCACAAAGCATAGATGCCAGCAAAGTTAAGGCTACAGGTCTGATAGACATAGCTCTCGCCGACAACAAGGGTAAGGTGCGTCACTTGACGGAGCTGGTCGGTAAGGTAGTATTGTTAGACTTCCATGTATTTTCTACCAACGAGTCACCAGCCCGCATTCTGATGCTCCGCGAGCTATACAACAAATACCACGATGCTGGTTTGGAAATCTATCAGGTTAGCCTTGACCCCGATGAGCACTTCTGGAAACAGCAGACCGCTGCACTACCTTGGATTAACGTCCGCGAGAATGCCGGTATTAATTCTACGACACTACGAATCTACAACGTGCAGGCTGTTCCAGAGTTCTTCTTAATAGACCGAGGCAACAATCTTGTAGGTCGCTCTCAGACTATCAAAGATTTGGAACAAGCCATCAAGAACCTGCTGTAATTACATAGAATAGAAAGCCGATAATAATTCATGCTTAAAATTTTTACTGATTTTAAGCTCACGGTTATCATTTAAAGGTTCATTCAGGATGCAATATGCATCCTGAATTTTCATTATATTATTGATATTGACGATATAACGCTTGTGAATCTGCACAAAATCGGTGGAGTAATTCAGAATAATATCTGACGTGGTACGATGGCGAAGTATATAAGATTCCCCATTCATGCAAACCACTTCCCACACCTTGCGTTCCTGATTGTAACGGAAGAAGGCACATTCTGCAAAGCGGAGCGTCAGATGTTCGTTCATGGCATTCACCACTAAGATAAGAGGCAGATGATTCTCGGAATGAACCACCTGTGGAATTACTTTCAGCTTGTTTTCATAATATCTGGTCATAATCTGGCTCAACTCCTGCTTTGTGGGTGGTTTCAGCAGATAGTCGAAAGCCTCACGACGAATAGCCTCCAACATATACTTGTCGTATCCTGTGTAGAAAATAACTTTTGCCTCAGGCTTCAGTTCACTACGTATCATCGTACAGAATTCCAGTCCAGACATAGAAGGTAATTCTACATCCAAGAAGATCAGGTCTGGTTCCTTATTGACTATCTTGGCAAAACCTGTCTCCGCATCACCTGCAGTTCCCACTACTTCCACAGAATAGTCATGCTCCAACATGTTGCGTAGCAATTCTACGGCTTCGAAGTTGTCGTCTATGATGAAAACCTTCGTCAGTTTCTGTTTGTTCATATCTTTGTAAAATTGTAGTTATAATCATCGGGTAGCAGTAACCAGGAACGGCAACCATCAGGGATATTGCCTATTCCGAAAGTGATTTGCTGTTGGTTGCGTTCATTCAGCATTTGGATGGTCTGGCGGACTACGCGCATTCCAGTATGTTCCTGGTATGTAGAGTCAAGTCCCTGACCATTGTCTATCACTTCAACCAGTGTGGCATTCTCCTTCCTGCTGACGCGAATGGTCAGCATTCCGCCTTGACGCTTCAAGCCGTGCTTGATAGCATTCTCAACATATATCTGAATAGTCATAGCAGGCAACTTGACAGCCTGAAGATTCACATTTTTGTTTATCTCCTTTTCGTAAAACAGTGCCAAGGGCATTTGCTGGCGTTCTATATCTACATAGTAATCGACGAACGACAATTCCTCTGCCAATGTGGTTTCCAGCATGTCGGCCTGTTCGATACCTCGACGCAGCAACTGAGTCAAAGACTCCAGATTCACCTTGCGCCCTTCCATTTGTGCCAGCATCTCATGAGTCAAGGCATTGTAGATAAAGTGAGGCGTGATGCGGTTGCGGGTGTTCTCCATACGCATTCCCACTATCTGTTGCCTGACTTCCATGTTGTGCAATTTCTGGCGTCTGCGCCACTCCCAAATGAGTACACATAGCAGTCCGATAGCCAACAATGCAACAACTAACGAGACCCATGCCAATCGTCCTTTCATGCGTTCATAGTCTATCGTGTGCTGTTGCTCCAACAGACGTTTGTCGTGCTCATATTGCAACATGCGAGTACTGATCTGCATCCTGACATTGGCATTCTGTATCGAGTCGCTCAAGGCATGCAACTGCTGGTGTGTCTCATAGGCACGCTGATAATTGCCCGTCTGCCTCATCACCTGCTCCACAGCCTTCAGTCGCAACAACTTAGCAGCAGGAATCGAGACGTCGGAAAATTCACAATGGTTTACCATCTGTAGTGCTTGCTGGGTACGTCCTTCCAGCAGAGTCAGTCCAATCCTTGCCGTCTCTAAATAATATAAAGGAGGTAGGAAATTGACTTTGCGGAAAAAGCTATCGGCTTCTGCTATCATAACGTGGGCAGAAACTGCCTGTCCCAGACAGACATAAATCTCGCCCAAGTTAGCCAATGCCGTATAGTAGTCCCATTTCCTGTCCTCTTCACCCTTGACCAGTTCCACTGCCTTGATAAAGCAGTCGCGGGCCTGACTGTATTGCTCTTGGAAATAATAGTCGTTACCCAGGTTGTTATAATAAATAAACTGGTCACCCTTGTTCATTTGTTCTACCAACTCTCCCGTCTGACGCCACCAATATCCACTGTTCTGATAGTCAGCCATAAAAGAATAGGCAGTACTGATGCCCAGCATAAGTGGAATCTTCATCTTATCAGCGAGCCCTGAGGAGTCAGCCGTAGCCAGTGCCAACATATATCCATCAACGCTATGGTCTAATTGTCCCAACTGCCGATAGAAGTCAGCCCGATTAGCCATTGCCAGGATGCGCAACTCGTCCACACCGCTTAGTCCATTCATCTCCGCAATGGCACGCTCGGTATAGAACAATGCAGAGTCTGGCATACCTTTGATGGCTGAGAACCACACACCTTTCGCCTTTAACCATTCTGCCCGCATTCGCCTCACAGGGTCACTATGGTCATTCTCATGCTGTTGCAGATAAAGAGCAGCCTGCCGACTCTTTGCCTCCATCGAGTCACCCTGCATCCGACTATACCACATCTTCATCGAGTCCATCGTCTGCTGCATAGGCATCATCTGCTTACGACCTTCATGACAGGCCGCCAGCAGTGACAAACAGGTAGTAATTAATATCAGTAATTTGATATTTAAGAATGTGGCTCTCATTGACTTAATTTGTTTGCTTGCAAATATACAAAAAAAAATTCTCTTTTCCAACCATTTCAGGACATGAAAAATTACAGGCCACATAAGGGCAACCCATTATCACGCTCCTTTCGTTGTCAACTTTACCCCTCTTATCCTTTATTTTCCCCGTTTGTTTTATATCTTCAACCCGCTCCTGTTCTTTTTATTATTAATACTTTCAATTGCTAGCATTAATGTTTGCAATTGTTACCTTTAATACTTACAATTGTTTTCATTAATAGTAGGAATAACAGGGTTTTATTGAATAATTAATAATGTAAAGTAATTTCTCTTTTTAGATAAAGAGCGAAACCATCTAATATTTGCTCTTAGGCCTGAGAAAAAATTTTCCCTGCCTAGGAAAAAAGTTTTTTATAGTTAGGGAACAAAAAAGGGGTTATTAGGCTTGTAAAGGAAATTTACGACCCTTTTGTCGTTTTTCTATCAAAAAGGTGTGTTAAATGGAGCAATATTTTATATGTTTTTTGAAGAAAAATTCGTGAACCGCATTTTTTTTTGTATCTTTGCGCTCAAATAGTAAATAAAAGCCTTATGAGACGAATTTTTCTTTTTGCGGCATTGGTTTTCACGTTGACAGCAGCAGCTCAGTTGCAAGTGGAGACCCAGCGACAATATCTGAGTGGTCATGGTTGTGACGATATGGTGCAGTGGGACTTCCAGTGCACAGACGGTCGCAATAGCGGCAAGTGGACGAAGATTGGTGTGCCCTCGTGTTGGGAACTGCAGGGTTTTGGCACTTACCAGTATGGTATGCGTTTCTATGGCAAGGCCACCCCAGAGGGTATTGCCGACGAGAAGGGCCTTTACAAGCATGAGTTCACACTGCCTAAGGAGTGGGCTGGCCGCCAGATCCAGTTGGTCTTTGAGGCAGCCTTTACAGAGATTCGTGTGACAATCAATGGTCGCAAGGCAGGCAACGGCACCTATCAAGGCGGCTTTACCCGTCATACTATCGACGTCTCCGACCGCGTCTTCTTCGGCAACAAGAAGAACCGCTTGGAGGTGGAGGTGCTGAAGGAGAGCAGTGTGCCACAGGTGAACTTGGCTGAGCGTCGTGCCGACTACTGGAATTTCGGAGGCATCTGGCGTCCTGTGTTTATCATCTCCAAGCCTGCACAGAACATCCAGCGTGTAGCTATTGATGCCAAAGGCGATGGTCACTTCATGGCAGATGTGTTCCTGAACCGTGCCGTCCCTGCCAGTTCTGTGAGCGTAGATATCATTGATACCAATGGGAAGACAGTAGGAAAAAGTTCCGCTCTTCCCATCAGCAGCGACCAGGCGAAGGTCGATTTCAGCGTGAAGGGCATCCAGGCGTGGAATGCCGAACAACCCTACCGCTATACCGCCGTCTTTACATTAAAAGATCAGCAGGGTAAGACCCTCCATGTGGAGCGACAGAAGTTCGGATTCCGCACGATAGAATATCGCCATTCTTACGGAAAGAGAAATGAAAAAGGAGAAATGAGAAATGAGGCTGGCGCACATGTCTATGGCTGTAAGGAGGACGGCCTCTTTATCAATGGACAGAAGGTCATTGTGAAGGGTGCCAATCGTCACTCGTTCCGTCCAGAGACAGGTCGCACCCTGTCAAAGCAGAAGAACATCGAGGATGTGCTGCTGATTAAGAGCATGAACATGAATGCCGTGCGCCTGTCGCACTATCCTGCCGACCCCGAGTTCCTGGATGCCTGCGACTCGTTGGGTCTTTATGTGGAATGCGAGATGCCCGGTTGGCATTGGGCTCACGAGACTATCATCGGCTCGAAGATTGTCGAGGAGATGGTGCAACGAGATGTCAACCACCCCAGCATCATCTTCTGGAGCAACGGCAACGAGGGCGGCTTCAACTACGAGCTGGAGCCTTACTTCACCAAGAACGACCCACAGAAGCGCGTGGTGCTCTATCCGTGGGCTAACCGCAACGGCTTCGAAACCAAGCACTACCGCTCATGGGGCGAGACGGCCGAGTATATGCGCCAGAAGGAGATTTTTATGCCGACGGAGTTCCTGCACGGATTGTATGACGGAGGTCACGGAGCCGGACTGAAAGACTATTGGAAGCTGATGATGTCGAATCCACGCTGTGCCGGTGGTTTCCTGTGGGACCTGATGGACCAGGGGGTTGTTCGCACAGACATGAACAATATCGTCGACTGCATGGGCAACTTCGGCTCTGATGGTATCGTAGGTCCACACATGGAGAAAGAAGGTTCGTTCTATACCATCCGCGAGGTGTGGAGTCCTGTGCAGGTCTTGTATTTTGACAGCGGTGCATTCACCATTCAGAACTGCTATAACTTTATCAACCTGAAAGACTGCCAGTTCAGCTATCGGCTACTCCAGATGCCTGATTATGGAGAGACGGAGGTCAAGGTTATCAAGGAAGTGAAACTCCCCTCGCCTGATGCTGCCCCAGGCGAGAAAGCCCGGCTGAAAATTGAAAGAACAGATGCTGACGTGATTGAGCTGAAGGCCATCGACCCCAATGGGCAGGAGATTTTTACATGGGTTCACAAGAATAGAATCAAGGCAGGCAACCTGGGTAAGAAGACCTTATGTGAGAATACCCAGAAGTACACTTATACAGAGACCGGTGATCAGTTGGCTGTCACTAATGGCAAGCGCGAATACACCTTCTGCAAGAAGACAGGTCGTCTGATGCAGGTGATAGTAAACGGCAAGAAGTTGTCGTTTGGCAACGGACCTCGCTTTGTCGCTGCCAAGCGAGCCGACCGTTCGGAGGACGGCTTCTATAACCACGACGACAAAGAGGCCTTCCAGAAGAAGACCGATTATACAGAATATGCCGACCAGGGTGCCTTTGCAGGCTTTGCTTTCAGCGATAGCACGCTGGTGGCTGAGTATCGTCACGGTTCATTGCAGAAGGTGACCTATCGCTTCCTTGGCGATGGTGGTCTGTATATGAATGCCGACTATTACTTCAATGGCGTTGTCGATCTGATGGGTATCTGTTTCGACTATCCCGAGCAGCAAGTGAAGAGCAAACAATGGGTAGGCAAAGGACCCTATCGTGTGTGGAAGAACCGCATGGAAGGTCCACAGCTGGGCTACTGGCAGAACAACTATAACGACCCCATTCCTGGCGAGTCGTTTGAATATCCGGAGTTCAAGGGCTACTTCTCCAACGTCTCATGGATGCAACTGACGACAACAGAAGGCAAGGTGGGCATTGAGACCCTCGACGGGAAGATAGGTATCTATACTCCACGCGACGGGCGCGACCACCTGCTTTACACCCTGCCCGAAACGGGCATCAGCATCCTGAGAGCCATTCCCGCCGTGCGCAACAAGGTAAACACTACCGACCTCAACGGTCCGTCCGCACAGCCTTTCTGGAGCAAAGGAAAGGGACGTCTTAATGCCATTTTGAGATTTGAATAATGAATACAACAAATTATATGAAACGACTTTTTTATTTCGCATTTCTCATCACTTATTTCTCACTTCGTGTCAGTGCTGCTGACACGGAAAAGCCCTGGACATTCTGGTATTGGATGTACGGAGCTGTGTCGGAACAAGGTATCAAAGCCGACCTGAAAGCCATGAAGGAGGTGGGCTTGGGAGGTTGCTACCTGATGCCTATCCGCGGAGCAGAAGAGCATCCCGAGTATCAAGGTAATGCCAATGCCATGAGTGACAACTTCTGGCGGATGGTGGATTGCGCCTTAGAGCAAGCCGATGAACTTGACCTGAAAATGGGTATTCACATCTGTGATGGATTTGCATTGGCAGGTGGTCCTTGGATTAAGCCAGAGGAATCTATGCAGAAAATAGTATTCTGCGATACAATAGTCCGCGGAGGACAACATCGGTTTAAGATGCCAAAGCCTCAACACTATCAGGACTATTACAAAGACATTGCTGTATATGCTGTCAACGTATCCGACCTTAACCAGGAAAGTTTTGCCATGAGATATGCTGACCTACAACAGAAATATTCCCCAAGCAATGTCAAGAGAACCACCTACTCGTCAGAGGTTACTATTAACGACAAAGGTGTCTATTGTGCAGACAAAGCCTGCTGGATACAATACGAACTGCAGAAGCCTGCATTGATATTTAATGTGGAGATAGAACCATCGGGCACCAATTTCCAAAGTCAGCGCCTCACCATCAAAGCATCTGACGACGGCGTTATCTTCCGTGAGGTGATACAGCTGACTCCACCAAGACAGGGATGGCAGAACACTGGCTACAATACCACATTCAGCATTCCACCCACTCGCGCCAAGTATTTCCGTTTCGAATGGAGACCTGCAGGTACAGAACCTGGTGCAGAAGACTTGGATGCCGCTAAATGGAAACCCGTGTTGCGAGTGAAAAACATCCGTTTAGGCACTGTTCCCGCTATTGACAACTGGGAGGGAAAAGCAGGCTTGGTATGGCGCATTGCCCCAGACATGCCTGCCGAGCACCTGAACCGCAAACAGCGCACCCACCTCTACCAGATAACAACTACACAGATGAAGGGTGATATGTTAGACCTGAATCTGATGGGTGGCACTTGGCGTATTATCCGTATGGGCTATACCTCAACAGGTCATACCAACGCTACAGCAGGTGGTGGCAAGGGACTAGAGTGTGACAAGTTCTCACCAAAGGCTGTTCAGAAGCAGATAGAGAACTGGTTCGGCAAATTCATGCAGCGCCCCCATCATGATGTCATCAAATATATGCATGTAGATTCGTGGGAATGTGGTTCACAGAACTGGTCACCGACTTTTGCCGAAGAGTTTGCTCGCAGACGAGGCTACAACCTACTGCCCCTGTTGCCGGTAATGGCTGGTGTGGCTATCGACAATGCCGAGGTGATACTTCGCGACATTCGCAAAACCATTGACGAATTGAAGAACGAGGCATTCTTCGCTACCGTGTCTGAGATGGCCCACAAATATGGCGTAAAACTTTCGTGCGAGAATGTGGCTCCCACTATGGTTTCCGACGGTATGAAGCATTATAAATATACGGACATGCCTATGGGAGAATTCTGGCTGAACTCACCCACACACGACAAACCCAACGACATGCTTGATGCTATCAGTGGCGCACATATCTATGGCAAAGATATTATACAAGCCGAGGGATTCACTGAGGTTCGTGGCGTATGGGACGAAACACCTGCTATGGTGAAGCCCATATTGGACAGGAACTTCGCACTGGGTATGAACCGTCTCTTCTTTCATGTGAACACCCACAACCCTTGGCTCGACAAAAAGCCAGGAATGACGCTTGATGGCATAGGACTTTTCTTCCAACGCGACCAGACTTGGTACCCTGAAGCTAAATCGTTCGTGAAGTATATCACCCGTTGTCAAAAGCTCTTGCAAAAAGGAAAGCCCGTTGTGGATATCGCTGTATATACAGGTGAGGAAATACCCTGTCGGGCATTTACTCCTGACAAGCTCGTAAAGATACTGCCAGGATTGTTTGGTGCAGAAAGGGTTGCCTCAGAGAAAAAACGTCTTGCCAATGCGGGACTGCTCATGGAAGAGTCGCCCGTTGGTGTTAAGCATTCTGCTGCTATCTTTGACCTGAAGGACTGGATCAATCCACTTCACGGATACCAATACGACTCTATGAACAAGGATGTATTGCTATATCCATCTTTTAACTATAAGGTGTTGGTAATACCTGAAGGTGTCCTGGTGTCTCCAGAAGCACAGAAACGAATCAATGAGCTACGCAACCAAGGGGTGATGGTTATCGACAAGCCTTATCAGGATGCACAATTAAAAGGTATTGCCCCAGATGCAGTATTGCCCGAAGGCATTGCGTTTACCCATCGCTATGACAACGGACAGGACATCTATTTCCTTTCGAACCAAACAAATAAGGAACAGACCTTCACTCCTTCATTCCGTCAGCATCATGGAAACGGAATACTTTACTATCCACAAACGGATGACACCTACAACTTTAAAGGCTCTGTAACGTTGGCTCCTTATGAGTCTGCTTTCGTTTCCTACGGAGGAAATTATAATTCCCTGCCTAGGGACAAAGAATTCCCTGCCTGGAAACAGGGTGTCTCAAAACTGGATGCTGGTGGAAACAGCTTTGATATCACCTTCAAAGAAAGTGGTATTACGCTGAAAAATCAGCAACTCTTCGACTGGAGCAAGCATTCTGATGACAAGATACGCTATTTCAGCGGACATGCTCTCTATAAAATCACATGGCCTTTGAAGGAGAAAAAGATTTTGAAGAAGCGTGCCTGGCTCTCACTTCCTAACGTGAAGGATATTGCCCATGTGTGGGTGAACGGCAAAGACTGTGGCATTGCATGGACAGCTCCCTATGAAGTAGAGATTACCGGTGCCTTGAAAAAGGGCAATAACAAAATTGAGATTGAGGTAGTAAACACATGGCACAACGCCCTGCGTGGAGCTGACCAGGGTAAGGCACCATACAACGGCATCTGGACAAATGCCAAATACCGCACTAAAGGTGATGCGCTATTACCTGCCGGACTGATTGAGACACCTGTCATCTTGACTACCGTAAAATAATAATTGACTATGAGAAAAATTCTTTGCGCCTTTGTAGCACTGATGGCCCTCACGGCTAATGCCAAGGTCATACTCCCCAAGTTCTTCAGCGACAACATGGTGCTGCAACAGCAAACGGAGTGTTATATCTGGGGTAAGGGTGAGCCTGGTTCCAAAGTCATTATCAGCACTTCGTGGGACAAGAAATCACATAATGTTCCTGTCAACAAGGATGGACACTTTGGCGTCAAGGTAAAGACACCCAAAGCAGGTGGTCCTTATTTCATTGGCTTCAAAGACCGAGACTATGTTCAACTGAACAACGTCATGATTGGCGAGGTATGGATATGCTCTGGCCAGTCGAACATGGAGATGCAGATGAAAGGCTTCAAGCAGCAACCTGTAGAAGGGACAACAGAGGAACTGCTGCATTGTCAGGATGTAAATTTACGATTGTTTACCGTAAAGCGACATGCTTCGCTGACACCTGAATGGGATGTGACAGGTCAATGGAATGAGGCCAATAGTGCCAGCGTACGCGACTTCTCAGCCACAGCCTATTACTTTGGTAAGGCGCTACGCTCAACACTCAACGTGCCCGTGGGACTCATCTGTACCTCCTGGGGTGGTTCAGCTTGCGAGGCATGGATGGCTCCTGAATGGCTAAAGGCATTTCCCAAGGTAAAGCAGACTATCACGGAGGAAGATGTGAAGAAGTTGCAGCAACGCTGTCCTTCAGCACTCTATAATGGACAGTTGAAGCCACTCATCGGCTACACTATGCGAGGTGCCATTTGGTATCAGGGCGAGGATAATGTGCCCCGCTATGATTTCTATGCCCCCTTGTTGAAGGCAATGGTAGAGGGTTGGCGAAGTGATTGGAAGCAAGGCAATTTCCCCTTCTATTACTGTCAGATAGCACCCTATGACTATTCGCTCATCCAATGGAAAGGCAGTGAATACCTGCGTGAGCAACAAGCGAAAGCAGAATCAATGATTGACAATGCCCGCATGGCTGTGCTGATGGATGCCGGACTGGAATATGGCATCCACCCTCGCAAAAAACGTCAGGCTGGTGAACGCTTAGCTATTCTGGCTCTCAGCAATACCTATCAAATGAAAGGCTTGCCTGATTTCGCAGTATATAAAGAGGTGGCTTTCCAAAACGATACTGCTGTGGTTTCCTTCGACAGAAGCAAAGAGTGGGTTTACTTTGAGCACGGCACTACTTCCAAGAACTTTGAAGTGGCTGGTGCTGACAAGGTTTTCTACCCAGCATCAAAGGTCTGGGTGTCTCGTAATCGAGTCTATGTGGTATGCAAAGAAGTAAAGACACCCGTTGCGGTGCGATATGCCTTCAAGGATTGGGCCGATGGCGACCTGATGCACGATGGACTGCCTGTCAGTTCTTTCCGCACAGACAATTGGGAGCCTGCACCAACTACAGTCTCTAAAGGAGCCGGCGATTATAATAATCCTAAATGATGAAGTGTTATGAAGAAATTACTATTTATCCTTTTCCTTTGCATATTGACCACATCAGCAAGTTCCCTCCTTGCAGAGAATGTTTCCGTGGCTGGTTTATTTCCTTTGGAGCATAGTGGTCGCTTAATTTGGAATTTCAATGCTGGATGGCGATTCTATTTAGGTGATGTGGCTGGTGCCGAGACGAAGGATTTTAACGACAATTCTTGGGAAGTGATTTCAACACCTCATAGTGTGCAACTGATGCCTGCCGAAGCCAGTGGTTGCCGTAACTATCAGGGCAAGGCATGGTATCGTAAGCACTTTGTATTGCCACAAGAATGTGCAGGTCGTGATGTCACCCTTCATTTTGAAGCCATCATGGGCAAGCAGACTATCTACATCAATGGTAAGAAGGTGAAAGAGCACGAAGGTGGCTATTTGCCTATTACCATCCCTCTTTCCGGCTACCAAGTGGGTGACGATTTAGTCATTGCTATCTGTGCAGACAACAGTGATGACAAGACCTATCCTCCTGGTAAGAAGCAGATGACACTTGACTTCGCCTATCATGGTGGCATCTATCGTGACGTGTGGCTCATCGCTAAAAACAAGGTGGCTATTACCGATGCCATAGAGGAAAACAAGGTGGCTGGCGGAGGTCTCTTCGTACATTATGCCAACATCAGTGAGAAAAGTGCAGAGGTGTTTGTCAATACCGAGGTGCGCAACAGCGACAGCCGCCCTCGAACCGTTACCGTAGAAAACGTTCTCGCACCGTCAGTTTCGTCTAATGTTGTGGCACGGCAACAAGCCAAACTGAGGTTGCAGCCCGGCGAGACGCATACCATTACCCAGCGATTCCTTGTCAAGAGCCCAAAACTTTGGAGTCCTGAAACACCTTATTTATATCAAATAGCCACCCGCATCAAGGATGGTAAGACCTGTCTGGATGGTGGCATTACGAAGATAGGCATCCGAAGTTTCGAGTTTGTGCGTACGGACGATGCTCAAGGTCGCCAGCCAGGCTTCTATCTCAATGGTAAGAAATACCACCAGCTAGTGGGTGCCAATCGTCATCAGGACTTTGCCTATGTGGGCAATGCCCTACCTAACTCTCAGCAATGGCGTGACGCCAAGCGATTGCGTGATGCAGGATTTACCATTATCCGCACGGCACACTATCCTCAAGATCCTTCTTTCATGGATGCCTGTGACGAGCTGGGCCTCTTTATCATCGTAGCTACTCCTGGTTGGCAATATTGGAACAAGGACAAGGGGTGGGATGAGAAAGTTCACGAGAACACGCGCAACATCATCCGTCGCGACAGAAACCATCCTTGCGTCTTGATGTGGGAACCCATCTTGAACGAGACGCGCTATCCGGAGGACTTTGCACTGCAAGCCTTACAGATTACGAAAGACGAGTATCCTTACCCTTATCGCCCAATGGCTGCTGCCGATGTACACAGTGCCGGTGTGGCAGAGAACTATGACGTGGTATATGGCTGGCCTGGTGACGACTTCAAGGCCGATAAGCCCAGGCAGTGCATCTTCACCCGCGAGTTTGGTGAGCTGGTCGATGACTGGTACGCCCATAACAACCTGAACCGTGCCTCCCGTTCGTGGGGTGAGCGCCCTATGCTGACACAGGCCCTAAGCCTCTATCGCTCGACGCAGGAACTGTATCACACCACCGGACAGTTTATCGGTGGTTGCCAGTGGCATCCCTTTGACCATCAGCGCGGCTATCATCCCGATCCCTATTGGGGTGGTATCTATGATGCCTTCCGCCAGAAGAAGACAGCCTTCTCGATGTTTGCTGCTGTGCTCCGACAGGCTACTGAACAGCCCATCGTAGCTATTGCTCATGAGATGACACAATTCTCTGAGAAGGATGTTACCATCTTCAGCAATTGCGACAGCGTACGACTGACGATGTACGATGGTGAACATTGCTGGACACTTCCTGTTGAAAATGGAATGGTAGTATTCAAGGATGCATGGGACTTCTTTGAAGCTCGTAACTGGAGCTATACTCAGCGTAACTGGCAGAATGTAAAGATGGTGGCAGAAGGCATCATAAAAGGGAAGGTGGTTTGCACGGAAGAAAAGATGCCTTCGCGTAGAAGCACAAAGCTCCGTCTCTATGTGGACGAGATGGGTAAAAAGCTGGTAGCCGACGGCTCCGACTTTGTGGTAGTTGTCTGCGAAGTAACGGACGACCTGGGACACGTCCGCCGCCTGGCAAAGGAAAATATACGCTTTACCATTGAAGGTGAAGGTGAGATTATTGGTGATGCCTCTATTAATGCTAACCCTCGAGCTGTAGAATGGGGGTCTGCCCCTGTACTCATTCGCAGTACTAAGAATGCAGGTAAGATAATAATCAAGGCTGAGGTTCAATTTCCTGGCACTCATGCCCCCACCCCAGCAGAACTGGAAATAGAAAGTGTACCTTACGACCTGCCGATGTGCTTTTCCGAATCCTATAAGACCTATAAGTCCCATGAGACCTATGAGTCCTATGAGCCCAATAATTCCCACAAGCCCTTCCTCTCCGAGAAAGAAAAAGCCAAGATGTTACAGGAAGTAGAGGCTCAACAAGCTGATTTTGGCATACAGAAATAAGAATATGGTACGAAGAGTCTTGTCATCCTTGCTGTTGGGAATGCTATCAATAGCTACCTGCATGGCGCAGGCAGTACCCTCTGTCATTTCCGAACATTATACAACAGCCAACGGATTACCTTCAAACAACGTAATGTGCGCTTTACGAAGCAGCGATGGTTTTCTATGGCTTGGCACTTGGTATGGCTTATGCCGTTTTGATGGTGGAAAGTTCGTTACCTATCGCTCAACCGAAGGGCGCTTGCAAGGTAATGAAGAGGCAAAGAAAATGGTTTCTGACAATCCTCCCCATAAGGTGGAAAGCATTGCAGAGGATGCGCAAGGTACATTGTGGCTGAAAACGGTAGATTGGAAACTCTTTACATTCAATCCTCGCACGCTTCATTTCCATGCTGTTGACAACGAGTTGAAGAAATATACCAAGAACCTACAGGTCATCAAGACACAACGTAATGAGGAAGGGTACATCCTATTGCTGACAAAAGACAAGACGTTGCTGATGGCTTGTACGAACAGAAATGGGAGTATCAGTATTCAGAAATTGGTGGATGCTAAGGGGAAGATTGACCCACAGACGCTTCAACTGCGAGAGGATATCACAGAAGAAACAAAAGACTACATGGTCTATGTCGGACGTGATTATCGCATTTTCACCCTACGGAAAGGAAAAGGCTCTCTGAGGGAGGCTATGCAGAAAGAGGAGGCACGGCAACAGCAGGAAGCTGAACGACTCAACCGACTGGTGACAGAAGCTGGTATCGACAAATACGCAAATCTCTATCAGGACAAGGACAGTCTGCTATGGGTTGCTACTGCCTCACAAGGCATTTTTTGCATCAGCACACCTCGCCATACATTCAACCTTATCTCGTTGCCTAACCACGATTTGACAGGAGTTCGCTGCATCTATCAGATGCGTAATAGACAAATACTCGTCAGCACTCGCAGTCGGGACGTGTATATCTATGCTTCCAATGGTGAATTAAAGAAAACACTTCCTTATGCACAATATGGCATCGGTGCTGTTTATCATGCCACAGAGGACAATCGCGGGCGACTGTGGCTCTCCACTAAGGGTGACGGACTGATTGTTGCAACACCTGACAGTTCACAGCCTATGGGATATCAGCTGACGCATTATAAGCATCAGAAAGGCAACCCATCCAGCATCAGCGGCAATAATGTCTATTATACTTTCTTTGATTCGAAAAACAGAATATGGGTGGGTACACTTGATGGCGGACTAAACTTAGTCAAAGAGAGCACAGATGGACATTTGACCTTCTATAATAAGCACCACGGTTTTAGGCATTATCCCGCCTATGGACTTTATACCGAAGTACGAAACATCACGGAGGATCAGCAAGGACGAATATGGGTGGGTACTATTGACGGACTGATGAGTCTCAATGGTAATCTGGACAAGCCGAAAGCCATCCTGTTCAAAACCTACCAGAACACCCCTATGGCAAACTTTGCCAACAACGATATCTACACCATGCACCGTGACCAGACTGGACAGATTTGGGTGGGTGCTTTTGGTGGTGGACTGCAACGTCTTATTGCTGATAAGGAAACCATTCGTTTCGCACCTCTTGGACTGCGTGAAGGACTGCGTAATGACGTTATCTACTCTATCACAGAAGACCAGCATGGACGGCTCTGGTTTGCTACAGAGGCAGGCCTTTCCTGTTATAATCAACAGACAGGGCGCATCCGCAACTTCGACCGCTATGACGGCATTCCTGACGTGCAGATGGAAGAGACCTCCGCACTATGCTCTACAGACGGACATATGTGGATTGGTACCAAACAAGGTATTCTAACCTTCAGCCCAGACCAGTTGCAGACCAGCAAGACAAACTATCGCACCTGTATCATTGACATCATTTCAGACAACCAGTCCTATGAAGGTCCACTAGCCATACCATATTGTGAACAAATAGAACTGGAGCATGATCAAAACTCATTTATCATAGAATTTGCAGCCCTGAAGTTCCAAGACCATTCACAAATCAGTTATCGTTACAAACTGGAAGGATACGACCGGGACTGGCATTATCCCGGACCTCACCGTGTTGCACCATATAATGAGGTTGCTCCCGGCAAATATACCTTTATTGTTGAAGCCATTGACGATGCAAATCCTACCCTTCAGTCATCGGCGCGTATCACAATAAGCATCCTGCCTCCCTGGTGGGCTACATGGTGGGCATACCTTATCTATATATCCATTGCCCTTTTAATAGCCTGGCTTGTTATCCGTACCATTTTGCAGATGAATCGTATGCGTAACGAGATATATATCAGCCAGCGACTGGCCAAACTGACCAGTAAGCCAGATGAGGGCGACGAGTTCATTGACCACTTGCACCATATTATCCGTCAGAACATTCCCAATAGCGAATACAACATAGACGATATGGCAGCAGAAATGGGCCTTTCGCGTTCTGCCTTCTATAAGAAAGTGAAAGGTCAAACAGGTTTTGCACCTGTTGACCTGATTAAGGAGTTCCGACTTAGTCATGCTGCAGAACTCCTGCAGACTACCAATCTCAACATCACCGAGATAGCCTATCGCTCCGGTTTCAAGGATGCCAGCTACTTTGGCAAATGTTTCCGAAAGCGCTTCGGCATGTCACCCCGCGAATACGTCAACCAGCAATAAAAAACAAACTACAATGAAAACCATCTCTGTCATTGCAGGATTGCTGCTATGCAGCATGAATGCCCTTTCCCAGACGCGTGACAAATACGAGTTCATGCGCAACCTGCCCGTATATGCTGACTCGCTGTTAGCCGACCTGAACTATCCCTTGGCTTGGGGACATAGCGATATCCGAGACTTTGATGAATGGCGCAAGATGGCTCGACAGAAGGTGTTCGACTGCATGCTCACTCCCCCACCTGCTCCTGCTCATGGTTATGAGGCAAAGGTACTATACGAGGAACAGCGCGACGGCTATAAGGCACGCAAGATAGAAATCCGGTTGAGCCGCTACTATACGGTGCCCGCCTATGTGCTTATCCCCGACGGCAAAGGACCCTTCCCCGCCGTGAATGCCCTGCACGATCACGGGGCCCACCTCTTTATCGGCAAGGAGAAGATGATCCGCCCGTTGGCTTGCGAAGACTCAACGGTCATCAAGGATGCCGACGAGTGGCTGAAGGGCTATGAAGGTCAATACTTCGGCGACTACCTGGCAAAGAACGGCTACGTAGTATTCTCTGCCGATGCACCGATGTGGGGCGAACGGGGACAGAAAGAAGGGGCACGCCGCGACCGCTACGACATGATAGCCGGCAATATGATGATGTATGGCATTGACCTGTCTGCTTGGATGACCTACGACGATATTGCAGGCACGGAATACCTGGCACAGATGCCCGAGGTGGATGCCCGACGCATAGGCTGTACAGGATGGTCAATGGGTGCCTATCGCGCCTGGATGCTGTCTGCCTTGAGCGACCGCATCAAGGTGGGTACCGCCATCTGTTGGATGGTAACCACCGATGAGCAGATGTCCTTTAAATACAGTCGTACGGAAAATGGCGGTTTTGCCAACTGCTTCCCTGGTCTTCGCCGCTGGCTCGACTATCCACATATCGCCAGCCTCGCCTGTCCCAAACCCATGCTTTTCATCAATGGCTCGCAGGACAAGCTCTTCCCCGTCGCTGGTGTCCAGAAAGCCTTCCAGACCATGCACGACACATGGAAGTCACAAGGAGCCGATGCCAAGCTAGACACAGAGCTATGGGACATGCCGCACAGCTGCAATAAAAAAGCCCAGCACCGCGTCCTCGAATTCTTCCGAAAACATCTGTAAAAGGGCAAGTAGTGTAAATTCTAGATAAGTCATGTACGATCAAATCAGGGTAGATCCATTCTACATCATGCTTTATGCAGTGGTAACAGCTATGGCCTTGATGGCCAGTTGTTATCTGCTGTTTCGTCGGGGCAATGCCATTGACCCTGACGTCACGCCGCCAGTACGGCTGCGCCGCTGGACGGCAGCCTTGTTTGCCGTCTTCGTGGTGAATCATCTGTGGTACATGGGGCCGTTGTTCTTCATCACCTCCAGCGACGACGTGCATCTGGCCAATCTGGTTGGCGGACTGATTGACTGCATAACATTCTTTCCGCTGGCCATCATCGTGCTGTTTTCCATGCTGCAAGACCGCAGGCGACCGTTGTGGTCTGTCGTCGTGATGGTCATGCCGCTCGTCGTGGGCATGGTGTGGTGCGTCGTCACCTGCAGCGATGCCCTTTTCCCCGTGCTGATAGGCTATCTGCTGCTGATGAGCATAGGACTGATAGTCTATATGGTGTTTGCATTGCAGCAATACGGGCGATGGTTGCGCGACAACTATGCCGACCTGGAGCACAAGGAGGTGTGGCAGAGCTTCGTGGTGCTGGCCATCATACTGCTCGTGTTCCTTGTCTATACGCTGACCGGCGACGACCTGACTTTCGAATACATTCTACAACTAATCGTAGTCGTACTGATTGGCTATCTGCTGTGGCGCGTGGAGACGTTGAGCGACCTGAGCATCCCGCAGTCACAGGAGGCCGATGAGGAATCAACCATGACGGAGGGACAGACTGTGACCAACGACCTGGGGCTCTTGCTCCAGCAGCGTTGCATAGACACGCAGCTATACCTGCAGCACGACCTGACGCTTAGCCAGCTTGCCAAATCCGTGGGAACCAACCGCACTTACCTCAGCCAGTATTTCTCCAGCCAGGGCACCACCTATAATGCCTATATCAACAACCTGCGCATCCACCATTTCATCAGTCTCTATCGTGAGGCCATCGCATCCCAGCAATCCGTCTCAGCAAAGCAAATGGCCCACGACAGCGGCTACCGCAGCTACAGCACTTTCGCACTGGCCTTCAAGCAGCGCACGGGGCAGAGCGTAATGGCATGGATGCAAGAAATGCAGGGTAGTTAACGGACCGACTCTCAAAATTTACAAAAACAGTCTCAAAATATACAAAATACGATTTGTATAGCACCTGAGGCTATGTTTGTTTGTAGATTTTTCTTATATTTGCAAACGTTTAGTGACAAATTACTCATCCTAAAAAAAAACAATGAAAAAGATTATGCGCTCGACCTTTGGTCGCTTGTTTAACAAGAATTGGATGCTCGCCGCCCTCCTGATTTGTGGTTTAATAGTCCTCAACTCATGCGCCGTAAAAGACGACAACCCAGTACAGAAGCCTCAAACTGCTGAGGAAAAGATGAAATCCCTATACGGTGAGAACAAAGAGATTACGAACGGTGATTTTGACCAATCGTTGGCCGTCAAGTGTATCAACGGCACCTTTGTCGGCAAAAAGACGGATGATCATGTCATTGCCTTCAAGGGTATTCCCTTTGTCGGTAAACAGCCTGTCGGTGACCTGCGTTGGAAAGCGCCCGTGGATATTGTACCGGATGACGGCGTCTATGAGGCGTATTACAATGGCAAAGCTCCCCGCCAGGATGGGAATACCACCCAACTTGGAGGTCTTTACCCCCAAGGTGAAGACTGCTTATATCTGAACGTATGGAAGTCTGCTGAGGCGAGTACAGTGAAGAAACCGGTCATGGTGTGGATCCATGGTGGCGCCTTTGAAATCGGCGGAACGTCCGAACCACGTGAGGAATGCACCAATTTCGTCAAAGAGAATCCGGATGTCATCCTCGTTTCTATCGAGTACAGGCTCGGCATTTTCGGCTTCTTCCATCTCTCTCATCTTCCGGACGGCAAGGATTATCCTGACGCACAGAATCTGGGACTCCTGGATCAAATCATGGGCTTGAAGTGGGTTCACGAAAACATCGCGGCCTTTGGCGGCGATCCCGAGAATGTGACTATCTTCGGCCAGTCAGCAGGTGGCGGAAGCGTAACTGTGCTCCCTTTGGTAGAAGGCTCCCATAAGTACTTCAAGAAGGTTATCGCCCAGAGCGGTAGCCCAGTCTTCACTAGGTCTTCGGAACAGGCTATCGACTGTACGAACAAGTTGATGGAAGCATTGGGCTGCAAGACCGTGGCAGACCTCCAGAAAGTCGATGTCGAGAAATTCTTAAAAACATCGGCCATAATCTCTTTGAGGATAATGCCAGAAAGGGACGGGAAATACTTGCCTCTTGACCCGTATGCGGCATACGAGAATGGCGTGGCAAAAGACATTGACATCATGCAGGGTTGCAATAAAGACGAGATGAATTATTTCATGGTTTTTATGGGCGGACCAGAGCCTTTCACTGCGTGGGGCCTCGACCGCAAGGCAAAAGTAATCTCACAGATGACGGACGAAGAAAAAGCATTGGTTGAAAGTTTCTACAACGACATACCCGGAGAGAGTTATGAGAAAATTTGCCGCCTTTACGACCAAGGCTGGTTTAGAGCACCCCTCATCAGACTGTCTGAGTGTCAGACAATGGGCGGCGGCAAGTCGTTCACCTATCTCTTCACGCCCGAATCATCAATACCATTGATGAAGAGCGGGCATGCAGTAGAACTTTCGACGGTATTCAACCATCCGGAGGAGAATCTAGTCACAGGAAGGCAATTCGACAAGACCTTCTCAAAGACCATGCGTCGGATGTGGGTTCAGTTTGCCAAGACCGGCAATCCGTCGCTTAGTGCCTCAGAGTCGCCCGACGGCAAGGCATACGAATGGCCGCTTTACGACCTGACAGACAAGAATATCATGATCTTTGATGAGTTTAATATTCATCCTGAGAAGGAATCTCAGAGAAAGATGGTGGATTGGGAGCGCACCTATTTCCTGACCAAGTATTATTGCATATAAATAGGATAATGCGGACAGTATATGCAAACGTTTAGCCGAATTACTCATTCTAAAATAATAATGAAATGAAAAAGACGATTATTCTCGGCAACATCATTACGATGGATGAGAAGCGGCCTTATGCCAAGGCTGCGGTAGTAAAGAACGGCGTCTTTGCCTATATCGGTGGCGTGGAGGAGGCTAAGCGGCTTGCCGGTAAGGATGCGAAGGTGATGGACTATGGTGATAACTTCATCTATCCTGGCTTCATGGAGGCTCATGCCCACGGTGTCTTTGCCGGTTATCGTGCCATTGGACAGGCTAACCTTGCCCAAGTGGGGTTAAAGACCGACTATGCTAAATACCGGGAGATTATAAAGGAGTTCATTGCCAAGAATCCTCAACGTCAAATCTATATGGCTGCCGGATGGATTCCCAATGAGGAACCAGTCACAAAGGCATACCTCAATGAGATATGTCCCGACAAGCCCTTTATCATGAATTCTGCCGACGCTCATTCCTGTCTGCTCAACACCAAGGCGCTGGAATGGGCAGGCATCGATGCCCAGCGCGCCAAGGAATATGGCTACGACCTGGTATATGTGGACGAAAAAGGGGAACCGACTGGCTATCTCTGCGAGGGGCCTGCCTTCAAGGTCATTCATGAGGTGCCGGTGACGGTTGAGGAAGCTAAGAGCTATATCTTGGCGTGGCAGGACTTTGCCATCGCAAGCGGACTTACTGCCACTGCCTTTGCTGGCGATGACCTTCGTTTCCCTGAGGCTGAGGCTTACTATGAGCTGGAGCAGGAAGGCAAGCTGAAGCTGCGCACATACGCCAATGTGATTATTCCCGACAATGCTGAAGACCCGAAGGCAGAAGTGGCTAACGTGGCTGCTATTCGTGCAAAATACAGTCACGAGTATTACAAAATCATTGGTCTGAAAGTGTTGTTGGACGGTGTAACCGAAGCCCACACTGCTTGGCTGCTCAAGGATTATGACGATCAGCCTGGCTATCACGGTGTGGAGCGTTTCAACGACCACGACAAGATGGTTGAGCTGATTGCTGAGGCTGACAAGGAGGGACTCTCCGTCCATGCCCACTCCGTAGGGAACGGTGCTACCCACTTCATGCTGGACTGCATTGAGGATGCCGAGAAGATTACCGGCAACAAGGACCAGCGCAACATTCTGGCACACCTGCAATATGTTACCGACGAAGATATCCGCCGCATGGCGGCAACCGGCACTATTCCTGCCGTTCCTCCCCTGTGGTCGGGTAAATTGGCGGGCAATTACGAACAAGAGGTATCGTCGGTGGGTCAGGAAATGGCTGACAGTGCTTATCCCATCAAGTCGTTCTATGATGCTGGTGCCAATGTGGTGTTCCACTCCGACTATCCCGTTTCCCCGATGATGGATGTCAAGCTTAGCATTTACACCGCTGAAAGGCGGGGCTATCCTCAGTTCGTGGTGGCGGGAGACACGCGTCGCAATACCAAGGAGGCCATCACCCGCGAGCAGTCGTTGCGTGCTATGACCATCAATGTGGCTCGCCAGTTCCGTCAGGAGCATCGCATGGGTTCTATCGAGTTCGGAAAGATTGCCAATATGACGGTCTATGACTGCGACTTCCTGCACGACGACATCGAGAAGGTGGCTCAGGCCAACATCATTGCTACCATCATTGACGGCGAGGAGGTCTATAAGGCATAAATTACATTATATATTAATAACAAACAAAGAATTATGAAACAGACAATTTGCAAGCGTATCGGGAAGATGCTATCCTGTATCGCAGTGCTGAGTGTTGTACTTGCAATGGGCATGCTTTCCGGCTGTGCGGTGAGTGACAATCCTGGTAAGGACGAAAAGAGCGGTGCCGACCTGGTGGTCATTGGCAAGATTTTCACGTCGGAGAACTACCAGATGGCGGAAGCCTTTGCCGTGAAGGACGGCAAGTACGTCTATGTAGGTGATAAGAAGGGCGCCGAGCAGTATATCGTGAATGGCAAGACGGAGGTGATCGATTATACCGGCAAGGGACTGGTGATGCCTGGCTGCGGCAACGGCCATTCCCATTACATGCTGGGCTATGCGCTGAAGACCATCGGCACGATGATAGGACTGGATGTTACCTCAGAGAAATTGCTGAAGGAGATTCTTCCCGAAGCTGTCAAGAAAGCAAAGGCAGAAGGGGCTACCTCCATCTTCGGACAAGGCTGGCGTCTCCAGAGTCTCGACCCTCTGCCTACTCGTGAGGATCTGGATGCCATCTGCAGTGATATCCCCATCTATTTGTTGGACGAGGAATGCCACAAAGCACTGGGTAACACAATCTTGCTGAAAAAGGCTGGCATCATCAAGGAGGACGGCACAGCCGGCAAGACCACATTACGCGGTGGCGAGATTGTGGTAGATGCCAACGGTATGCCTACTGGTCTGATGAAGGAACAGGCACAGACCTACTTGCGCTCCTTCCTAGATAACGACAATCTCTATACCCTCGACAGGGCTTTGTCTAATTTGGATGAAATCTCCCAATATATGGCATCAGTAGGTTACACCATGTACCACGGCGGCTGGGGCAACTATTTCGTAAACACCAATTACTACCAGGCTTGCCAGCAGATGGACAAGGAAGGCAAGTTGCACTTTGTCGTGGGCTTGCCCTACGAGATTGAAAGCTGGATGGATATGGATGAGGCTCTGGCCAGGGCGGTCGATGCCAAGAAGTTCGCTTCAAAGCGCGTCTTGCCCCGATGGATCAAGCTGCTCTTCGACGGTGGAGTAGAAGCTGGTACGGCCATTGTGGATCCGCTCTATCCCGACGGTCACCAAGGCATTGCCAACTGGACGGAAGAGGAAGTGACCGAGCTGACGCGCAAGGCTAATGCCCAGGGGCTGACCATCCACATTCATGTCATGGGAAACAAGGGTGTCCATCAGGTTGTCAATGCTTTCGTCAACGGTGGACAGGACGAGATGCGCAATACGCTGGTGCATGTGCGCAACGTCAATGATGAGGATTATAAGCGCATGGCAGCGCATAACATCTATGTCACCTCTGGTGTGACATGGCATCACATGCCAACTGGTGCACCTGAGGTGCTGAAGACCATGGTTCCTGCAGGTCAGGAAGACAAGTCCTACCCCTTTAAGTCGTTCTTCGACCACAATATCCCTGTTACCATCCACTCCGACTATCCTGCAACGAGTGGCAGTCCTGACGACCCCTTCGGCATCATGGAGATAGCCGTAACGGGTGTGCTTTGGTCTGAGAATGGCACACCGTGGTGGCCAGAGGAACTCGCCACCCGCGAGCAGACCCTCACCGCCATGACCATCAACTGCGCCAAGCAGATGTTCATCGAGGACGAGCGCGGCAGCATCAAGACCGGTAAGTATGCCGACTTCCTGCTGCTGAACCAGGATGTGCTGACCTGTCCCGTGATGGAGATCCACGCCACCAAGCCTACAGCCACCTACTTCGAGGGCAAGAAGATTTTCTCCATGTAAAGATTTATGCATAGTTTTCAGTTCAGCGTCAGACAATGGGTCTGCATGATTTCGGCACTGCTCTTGGTGGCAGCCTGTTCTTCCAGCCGTCATCTGCAGCGTGGCCAGTCGGTGGTTCCGGCAGGCTATTATTCCCTGCCCGTCATCGAGACGACAGACCTGCACGGGTCGTTGGTGAACACGTCGTCGGGTACTAACCACTACCGTCTGGCGTATATTGCCGACAAGGCGAACGACATCCGCGGGCGTGGTGCCGACTATGACAAAAAGCGGTTGTTGCTGCTGGATGGCGGCGACATCTACCAGGGCACGGTGCTGTCGAACATCCGTCGTGGCGAGCCTATGTATGTGGCGCTCGACCGGATGGGCTACGACGCCGTGGCGCTGGGTAATCATGAGTTCGACTGGGGCTTTGAGACGATGGTTGACGACGATGCCACGCTGTTGGGCTATGAGTATGGCGGACAGCGGAGCGACAATGCGGTTCCCGTGCTTTGTGCCAATCTGTATCGTCATGGCAAGCGTACGAATACCACTCGCGACTATATTGTCGTTGACAAGACGGCCAGCAGTGGCGACGGTCACCGCTTGGGGGTGAGGGTTGGCGTTGTGGGCATGGCTCACTACTATGCCAAGAGCATGTTAACCCACCAGTTTGCCGACAAGGGCTACGAGGTCCGCATAGACTTTGCACGGGTGAACGCGCTGGCCGACTCGTTGGAGCGCAACGGCCTCTGCGACGCCACGGTGCTGCTGGTTCACGGGGTGGCTAAGGAGGCTGCCGAGGAGCTGGGCGAGCAGACAGCGTTCGACCTGGTGCTGGGCGGTCATAGCCACATGAACCTGTGTGACACTACGGCATGGGGTCTCCCTTATCTGCAGGGCAGGGCCAATGGTCTGTCGTATTCCTATGCCGAGCTGATGTTCCATGCCGACGGCAAGGGGAAGGTGACGTTTGCACATACCGGTAACTGCCGGAACGAGATTGTAGATAAGCTTCGCGACACCCATACTGCTCCGGGCGAGAATGTCGACGACCTGGAAGCTGACATCGTGGCGCTATCGGACAGTGCTGTCAGCTACATCCGTCCTATGCTCGAGAGGGTGATAGGACATATCAACGTCAGCCTGGTGCGCAATTATAACAATGTGGACGACAGTCTGGCGCTTCCAGGCAGTGGCGGAAGGGCCTCTGCGATGGGTAACTGGATGAGCGACCTGGTGCGCCGCATTGGAAATGCCGACATCGGCTTCGTGAACAATGGCGGAGTGCGGACGGCATTCCCCCTGCACGGAGCTAAGACGCGCGACATCGCCGTGTCGAATATCTACGAGATGTTCCCCTTCGACAACCTTATCTATGTCTATGAGATCACCTATGCCGACCTGCTGCAACTGATGGAATATGCGATGACCAAGACGGGTGCCATGCTTCTGTCGCGGATGGTGGGCATCGACTGCTATATCACCGTGAATGCCGACGAGAGCTATACGCTGCGCTCGATGGTGAAGGACGGCACTACCATCTATGCCGATGGGCGTTGGACGGAGGGATGGCCGGAGCGCACCGTCCGTGTGGCCGTCAGCCAGTTTGTTGCCACCGGCGACCGTGTCGATAAGGCAACGGGACGGCATAACCCCCTGGTGAAGTGGAACAACACGGCGCGGCTGAAGAGCAAGGACCATGTGGACAACGAGAATGCGGTGCGCATCCTTACCGAGGAAGCCCGGCGTAACAACGGCCTTATCTCCATAGACACGGCACCCCATTTCATCGTGGCGAAATAGACAATTATTACGTGCCACACGGGTCGACCCGATGTGCACCCTGTGACATGATAACAGGTTAATCTCCCTGCACTGCGACGTGCAGGGAGATTTTTATGAAAAAACACTATGATGGAAGTTTCCGGGTGAGTGCACCCGATTGAGTAACTGAGTGCACCCGATTGACCGACTGAGTGCACCCGATTGAACAACTGAGCGCACCCGATTGAACAACTGAGCGCACCCGATTGAGCAACTGAGCGCATCCTCGGCGGAGCTTCTGCGACGACAATGGTCCTAGAGAAATAGCGAAGATTAAGGCAGATTATTTGGAAAACAGTAAAAAAGTCTGTACCTTTGTGCGGAAAAATAAATCAAAAAAAAAAACTATGTTAGAGAAACTTTTCGGATTCGATTCCTCCACGATGACTTTGCGCAAGGAGGTGATTGGTGGCATTACCACTTTCCTGACGATGGCTTACATCCTGGCTGTCAATCCCAGCATCCTGTCGGTGACGGGTATGGACGCCGGCGCTGTGTTCACCACAACGTGTATTTCGGCGGTGGTGGCCACGCTGGTGATGGCTGTCTATGCCAAGCTGCCCTTCGCCCTGGCTCCAGGTATGGGATTGAACGCTTTCTTTGCCTTTACCGTCGTGCTCACCATGGGGTATTCGTGGCAGTTCGCACTGACTGCCGTCATGATTGAGGGTATTATATTCATCCTGCTGACCGTTACAGGTCTGCGCCAGCATATCGTGAACGCCATCCCGCTGATTTTGCGCCGTGCCATCAGCCCTGGCATCGGACTCTTCATCGCCTTTGTGGGACTGAAGGGTGCGGGTATCGTCACCTCGTCGGAATCGACGTTCATCACACTGGGCAACCTGCACGACACGGCTGTGCTGCTGAGCATCTTCGGCATCATACTGACCGCGGCGCTGCTGGTGAGGGGCGTTACGGGCTCACTGCTCATCGGCATACTGGTGACCACCCTCGTGGGCATTCCACTGGGCGTCACGAACTATTCGGGCATCATGTCAGCACCTCCCTCCATCAGCCCTATCTTCCTGCAGTTTGAGTTTCACAACATCTTCACGGTAGATATGGTTGTCGTGGTGCTCACTTTCCTGTTTATCGATATGTTCGATACGATTGGAACGTTGATTGGCGTGTCCAACCGAGCAGGTATGGTTGACGACAACGGCAACGTGAAGAACCTGAACCAGGCCTTTATGGCTGATGCCATCGGAACAACCGTAGGTGCTATGCTTGGTACCTCGACGGTGACAACCTACGTAGAGAGTGCCTCGGGTGTGAATGTGGGCGGACGCTCTGGCGTGACCAGCCTTACCACCGCCGTCTGCTTTGCCGTGGCATTGCTCTTCGCACCGCTGTTCCTTGCCATTCCGGCACAGGCTACGGCAGCAGCGCTCATCCTGGTGGGCGTGATGATGATGCACGACATCCGCAAGGTCGATTTCTCCAACTACGTAACGGCCATCCCCTGCTTCGTGTGCATCGTGCTCATGCCGCTGACCTACAGCATCTCCGACGGCATCCTGATGGGTGTCATCTCATACGTCTTGATACACCTGCTGTCCGGCACGTTCAGGGACACGGACGAGCGTAACAACATGAACTGGGCAACCATCCTGCTCGCCGTCCTGTTCATCTGCCGCTATGCATTCCTGTAATGAATCCGTAACTGGTATTTTTGCTTTTCTCAAGTAAAAGTTGTACCTTTGCACGCAGTAATAGAAAAAGTTGTATGTTAGAAGTAAGAAACTTGCATGCCAGGATTGGCGATAAAGAGATATCACTTTAACAAATAGCAGTATGAACGTAAAGTTGCACACCCCGAAATCGCTGAAGGCAGGCAGTGGCACCGCCATGCTAAAGCAGTTCTTGTTGTCTCTGGTGGCTACCACCATCTCGATAGTACTCACTTTCGGTACTGCCGGATGGCTCGACAGCCGCAAGAAGGAGGCCGCCAAGCATGAGATGGTAATGACGATCCTCTACGACATCAGTTCCTCGATAGAAAAGATGGAGGCAGTCGACAGTTTGTTGCGTAACGGATTCGAACAGCAGGTGAAGGTGATAGAGAATCCTGAGCTGATGAAGCAGAATCCCTTTATGTTTGTCTCCATGGTGCCCGAGATGCAATACTCGGAATCGGTGGAGAATATCTTCTCGTCCAACATCGAGACCATTGATATCATAGGCAATATCCTCTTCTCTGAGAATGTGTCGCAGATCTACAACATACGCAAGAAGTACCGTGACGAAGTGGTGGAAAAGCTGCGAAAGGAGTTCATGAAGTCCGGCATCAGTTCCTACGAAGGCATCCGCGATCTGGACTTTGTGACGCATCTAAGCATAGGCAGTTATTATCTTGCCGATGCAAAAGAGCGGATGAACGTGTGCAAGCAGATGATGGACATCAGCGATGAAGAGCTGGATGCTTACTCCAAGAAGCGTGAGATGCTGTTCGACAAGTCAAGGACTGACAGTATCACCAAGGCTATTGATGCAGAGATGCTGGAACGGCTCATGCGGCTGGAGGATGCCAAGAAGTGAATAATGTAATTAAGTACAATTAGTAGAAACGAAAATAAAAATGCTGGAAGTAAGAAACCTGCACGCCAGGATTGGCGACAAAGAAATATTAAGGGGTATCAATCTGACCATCAAGGATGGTGAGACGCATGCCATTATGGGACCTAATGGTTCGGGAAAGAGTACGCTGAGTGCTGTGCTTGTGGGCAATCCTCTCTATGAGGTTACGGAGGGCGAGGCATACTTCAATGGAAAGAATCTATTGGAGATGAAACCTGAGGATAGGGCGCACGAGGGACTCTTCCTCTCGTTCCAGTATCCGGTGGAAATCCCTGGTGTCTCGATGACTAACTTCATGAAGGCTGCCATCAACGAGAAACGCAAGTATATGGGATTGCCCGAACTGAAAGCCGGTGACTTCATCAAGTTGATGCGTGAGAAACAGAAGATAGTAGAACTGGATAATAAGTTGGCTGGTCGTTCAGTGAACGAGGGATTCAGTGGTGGTGAGAAGAAGCGTAACGAGATTTTCCAGATGGCTATGCTCGAACCGAAGTTGTCCATACTTGACGAGACGGACTCTGGACTGGATGTCGATGCTATGCGCATCGTGGCCGAGGGCGTGAATAAACTGAAGACTCCCGAGACATCGTGCATCGTCATTACTCACTACGACCGCCTGTTGGAGATGATTCGCCCCGACGTGGTACATGTGTTGTATAAGGGTCAGATAGTGAAGACGGCAGGTCCTGAGTTGGCTAAGCAGATTCAGGAGCGTGGCTATGATTGGATAAAGGCGGACTTCGTCCTAAATGAGAAATGAGAAATGAGAAGTGAGAAATTGACTTCCGAGAAGCAATACATAGAGCTTTACGAACAGGCGCGAGGCATGATTTTCGAGCATTCGTCGGAGGTGATGAATGCCCAGCGTGATGCTGCCTTCGAGCGGTTCAAGCAGGGTGGTTTCCCCACGCGGAAGGTGGAGCGCTATAAATATACGGACATAGCCAGGATTTTTGAGCCCGACTATGGATTGAACTTGAACCGGCTGGAGATTCCCGTTGACCCTTACAAAGCGTTCAAGTGCGACGTCCCCAACCTCTCGACCTCGTTGTACTTTGTGGTGAACGACGGCTTTTATCCTGTAGAACACCGCAGCCATCTGCCGGAAGGGGTGGTGTTAGGCTCTCTCAAGGAGTTTGCCACTTCGGAATATTATAACCGGTTGGCAGCAAAGGATGCTGATGCCGTGACAGACCTGAACACGATGCTGGCACAGGACGGGCTTTACGTCTATGTGCCGAAGGATGTGGTGGTGGATCGTGCCATACAGGTTATCAATATCCTGCGTTCGGATGTCGATTTGATGGTGAACCGTCGGGTGCTCATCATCGTGGAAGAGGGTGCGGAAGTAAAGTTCCTGTTCTGTGATCATGCTGCCGACGACCGCCGCTTCCTGGCTACTCAGGTCATTGAGGCCTATGTGGGCGAGAATGCCAAGCTGGACCTCTACTGTCTGGAGGAGACTCACAACAAGAGCACGCGTGTCAGCAACGTTTATATCGAGCAGCAGGCTAACAGTCGTGTGAACCATAATATCATCACGCTGCATAATGGTGTGACGCGCAATAAGCTGAACCTTGACCTGGTGGGCGAGGGGGCTGAATGCTCGTGCAACGGTTGCGTGATAGCCGACAAGCAGCAACATGTCGATAACAATACGCTGATTACGCATCATGTGTCACACTGCACGTCGAACGAACTCTATAAATATGTGCTGGACGATGAGGCTACGGGAGCCTTCGCTGGTCGGGTGCTGGTTAAGAAGGATGCGCAGAAAACCACGTCGCAGATGACCAACCAGAACCTGACAGCCACCAAGCAGGCCCGGATGTACACCCAGCCCATGCTGGAGATATATGCCGACGATGTGAAATGCGCTCATGGCTCTACGGTGGGACAGCTGAACGATGCCGCCCTGTTCTATATGCAGCAGCGAGGCATCTCCCGGAAAGAAGCCCGTCTGCTGTTGCAGAATGCCTTTATCAACGAAGTGATAGACCACATGGAACTGGAACCCCTGCGCGACCGCCTGCACTATCTGGTGGAGAAACGGTTCCGTGGTGAGTTGAGCAAGTGTGAAGGATGTAAGCTTTGTAAGTGAAAAGTGCGCTCGACCTCTGGTCGCTTTGACCTTGGTCAAAGAATAGTGAATAGTGAATAGTGAAAATGTACGATATCAATAAAGTCCGTCAGGATTTCCCGATTTTGAGCCGCGAGGTATATGGTAAGCCACTGGTTTATCTGGATAATGCGGCAACCACGCAGAAACCGCTCTGCGTGCTGGATGCCATGCGTGAGGAATACCTGAACGTGAATGCCAATGTGCATCGCGGGGTGCATTATCTCTCACAGCAGGCTACCGACCTCCATGAGGCTGCCCGTGAAAAAGTACGAAAATTCATCAATGCCCGCAAAACAGAGGAGATAGTCTTTACCCGTGGCACTACGGAAGCTATCAATCTGGTGGCATCGTCGTTCTGCGAGAGTCAGATGAAGGAGGGTGACGAGGTGCTAGTTACTGATATGGAGCACCATTCCAACATTGTTTCGTGGCAGTTACAGGCTATGAAACGAGGAATCGTCGTAAAGCATATTCCCATCACCGACGAGGGGGAATTGTGTTTGGACCAGCTGGAATCGCTGATTTCGGAAAGAACCAGAATCATCAGTGTGGCTCATGTCAGCAATGTACTGGGTACGGTGAATCCTGTGGAGGAGATTATCAAGACAGCTCATGCCCACAACATCCCCGTGCTGGTTGATGGTGCCCAAAGCACTCCACACTTCAGCGTAGATGTGCAGGCGATGGATTGTGACTTCTTTGCTTTCAGCGGACATAAGATGTACGGACCGACAGGTATCGGTGTGCTTTATGGAAAAGAAGAGTGGCTGGAGAAATTACCCCCTTATCAGGGTGGCGGCGAAATGATTGATAAGGTGACGTGGGAAAAGACCACTTTTGAGCGGCTGCCCTTTAAGTTTGAGGCCGGTACTCCCGACTATGTGGCTACTCACGGTCTTGCTACTGCCATCGACTATATCACTTCTGTTGGACTCGAAAATATCACGGCTCACGAGCAGGAACTGACCCGTTATTGCATGGAACAGCTGAAGACCATCGACGGAATGCGCATATTTGGTGAAGCAGAGCATAAGGATGCGGTGGTCTCTTTCCTCGTAGGTGATATTCACCATCTGGACATGGGAACGCTTCTGGACCGCTTGGGCATTGCTGTTCGTACGGGACACCATTGCGCACAGCCTTTGATGGACCGTTTGGGCATCAGTGGCACCGTGAGGGCATCGTTTGCCCTTTATAATACAAAGGAGGAGATTGATGTTTTGGTGAATGGCATCCGCCGCGTCAGCCAGATGTTTTAGTAAAAAGTACCCGCCGCGTCAGCCAGATTTTTTTAGTTGAAGTGTAGGCTTGCGGAATGCATGATGCGTTGTCTGAGGCATTCCACTTCTTCTGGTGACAGTATCTCACAATCGTCCAAGTGGTTGAGAATGTGACATGCTTTTAGGTATGCAGAACGGATATGCGGAGCTGCCTGCAGGTAAGAAGCCCAATAGGATTCTTTTTCCGAACAGGAATCTATAACATAGCGGATGAAGTCATCATCACGCAAGAAATCGTCAACTTTGGTGTAAATAGTTTGTTTCAAGTAATCCGTCTTTTTATTTAGGACGGAGAAAGGTTCATATTGTCATCATATAGTGACAATTATTATATGGCAGCCTCACGTAATTTTAGCATGCCTCTATGCATCAGGTTGCGGACAGAATGATAGTTCATCTGCATAATCTGACAAATCTCATCGTATTTACGCTGCTCTAGATAATATAAGGTGATAGCCTGACGCTGGCGACGGGTGAGGTTTTTCATGAGGTGGGCAACCTTTGCACTTTGCATCTGTTCTTTCTCTGAGTAGAGATAGTCGTTTTCCACATCAGGGGTAGAATAGCGAAATTCATAATCCTCTACGGCATCTTCAGTGGTAAAGGTCTGACGACGGAACTCATCAAACAGGCGGTTTTTCAACGAAATAAGCAAGTAGGAGCCCAGATTATTGATGCTGTTCTTCTCCCCACGCTTGCTATAAACCTTCATGAAGACGTCATGAATGCAATCTTTCAACAACTCTTGGTCTTGTGTTATCTTCATGCCGTAATTAAACAGCATTTGGATATAGAGATCGTACAATTGAGCAAAAGCACTATCGTTACCAGCGCAAAACTCAGTCACGAGCTCTCGGGTCCTAGCTTTAAGTTGGTTGTTTGCCATGCAGTAGTAGTTAGATTTGTTTTTAAGTAGTTTGTTTCCAGATGCAAAGGTATGGAAAAAACAAATACTACGCGAGAAAAAACCGTTAAAAAAATGGGAAAAATCGGTATTTTGTTGATTTTTCCCATTGAAATCTTATTTTTTCTTAATCCAGAAGAGGCCTTTTTCCTTTAAATTTACAATATCTTTTACGTTGCTTATCCGTCTTAATTGACCTGTCCGCTCGTCTATTTGATATAAAACATAGGTGTCCTTGCTGGGTAAGGAGATGTTTTGTCCACCATTTTGTGGCAAATAAACCACCATGCCTTCAGTACTTTTTAGTAGATAATAATCTTCTGTTTTCTCTGGTTTCATCAAAGAAATACTGCGCAGGAACACCTCGTCTTTGACGGGTATTGCGGCACAAGAGCCACCTGCCATCAGGGAAGCCCATCCCAACTCAGGATATTTCTGGGCAGAATAGATAACGGCTTTACCGTATTTAGTGCGGTATTCGCTGACAGCTCGATAGACATCTTCAAAGCGGGCACTTCCCGTCCTGATCTTACGCATATACTGGCGCTGGGCCATATTGACACCACCTTCTGGGGCATATTCCCCTTTGTTATGATAGAACCACTGTTCAATATCGATGATGTCAACGACTTTAGAGCGAATGGGGTCGTTGAGGATTGCGTCCTGTACGTCTTTATTAACGGCTAAATCAACCAGTACTTTTCCGTTCTCAGCTTCCCATTCTGCTATCACGTCAAGCCAAAATTGCACGAAATGAAGTGGACCAGTAAATTCTTCACCAATAGAATGGATGACATTAGGTTGACCCTTAAAGGCATCTAACGACTGGCGGATATACTGGCGATGCAGTTCACGTAGCTTGGGATTCGTAATGTCATAGAATAAGGTGGCGGTGAAGATACGCTTGTCGCCTGTGAAATTGACAGGCTCCAGGAAAGGAGTGTCATTTACGTTATTCGCCGTACGCCAGGGACAATCCACCCAATGAGCACCCGCCTCCAGAATGTTATGCTGGAAATAATGCTGGTTCTTCAGGAGTATACCGATAGATTCGGTCTTTTTTGCAAACTGCTGCAGACGCCAGAAATACCATTTGTTCAGTTTCGTCAAATCGTATTTAGACATACCGTCCCAAGCCAAAGACCCTTCCAACCTCCCCTGTTTAGGGGCGGCTTCTGGATCTCCCCCTAAGCAGGGGGAGTAAGAGAGGGTCTTACCAACACGGGCAAAGGGCTGTTCGTAGAAAGGAGCCCATGCGTCACCGTTCTTACGACGGATGCGTTCATGGTCATCACGACGACGGTCTGTCCATAAGCCATAGTTCTGACTGAATAGAAGTGTGTGGTTGCGTTGCATGTTGGCAATCACGCTATCTATACGGTCTGTGCCACCCATTCCCTCTTGTCCCGGTACGAAACGTGTCAAGGCTATCTTTGCCTTTTTCATCGATGCATCTGTGGTTCGCCCGTTCCACCACGGGGTTTGGTGCTTACCACCGACAAGTACTGCTCCATCTTTTGTCAGCCAGGCATTTTTAATGGCGTAATGGTTTTTACTAGTTTGACTATTGTTACTAGGCTTATTGGCAAAAGCCTTTGTAGGAGTGATATCCCCATTGAAGTGGGCAGCGTCAATCCATTGCTGGAGAGTAAGACGAGGCTTCAGGGCCTCTTCAGCCATACGGATAGCTTCTTCGATAGTAGGAGATGACGAAGCATTGGTGTTGCGTTCCAATACACGACATTGTGCTGATACATCTTTCCCTAATCGCTTCTCCAGTTGGGAAGCGAACAGCGAATAGGGCTTGACGTGTTCATTCATCTCGCTATATTCGCCATTACCCATCACCTGTCCCCAACATCCACGGGAATAGTTGCGGTTCAGCGTGTCAGGTGAATAGCAGAAAAGTCCAGCAGCTGTTGATTGCCACATGGTACTGTTAGCAGTGCTCCATCCAGCACCGAATTTCTCCAACTCCCAATTCTTGAACACGATGTCATTGCCATCAATGTTCACTATGTCAAAAAGAATGCCTGGTGCCCATGAGGATATGGCTCCGCTGGGACCGAACGACTCATAGCTGTCGCATTGCACAAAGGCATTAGGACCAGGAGCTGTGTGTCCTACTGCAAAATCGTTGATGCCATGCTCAGAATAACAGCGTTGAAAGAGAATCTTTTCGCCAAAGGTCAAGAAAGTACGACGACGCAAACCACCTATCTCTGAGATGGGATCAAAAGACTGACAATCCTCTATGGTAATTTGTTGAGCAGATTTCTGAATAACTACTGCCGAGCCAGCAAAATGTCGGAAATTCACCATGCGTACCCAACAGTTTTCAGCATCAGCGATATAGACACCATCCCAGCAGTGGCTTTCGTCCATCGGTAGGGTTTTGTCATAGTCTGATTCTAATGACAGGTTTTCTACACCACTCTCACTAAGTAGTCCAGCCTGTTCATAGACTATGGCTTTTGCACCTCCCCATCGACTCTCTATAGTTGATGTGATAGGAGCATCCAGCGTCAATTCTCTGCCGTTGTTCGCCATAATCTGCCTATGCCATTGAAGGTCGATATCGCCAGGATGCCATGCCCAGTAGCCCATTCGCTTGCCGCCACCAAACGACAAACAGCCTAGTGACTCAATCCACTCTGGAGTGGATGGGCGCCAAATGGTGATGCGAGTACCTGGCTTCAAGGGAGAAGAGCCGTTCTGCACACCAATTGTGAGAGAGCCGGCTTTGGTGTCGGCCACAGCAAACGTATCCTTCACGATGATATCGTGCGTACCTTCTATATATATAAGGGCACCACGATCATATCCTTTCTTCACCAGAATAGTCTTGTCACGTCCTGAACCACGAAGTATTACGCCACTGGTATGGATGCGTAAGGGTTCGCTGATTGTAAAGGTTCCTTCGGAGAGTAGTACTGCACCACGCAGCCCTGTCTGCTTGTCAGGCTTTTGTTGGCTTACCCAGTCAATGGCAGTTTGTAGAGTCTGTGCATCGTCTTGTCCTGACGGTTGTACATAGGTGACCACCTTTGCTGAAGGAATGGACTGTTCTGAACGATGATAGCCACAATACGAGTAATCCATCGGCACCTCTTGGGCTGCCGATGGAATTACAAATAATACTGTCAAAGCGACTAATACGTGCTTGTTCATTTCTCTTTACTTTTTCTTCGCCTCTTCTATTCTTTTCATCCAGTTGTCACGTTCCTTTTTCAGGTCGTATCCACGTGAGGAGAGCCAGTTGTTGGTACGTCCACGGTACTTGTCAAACCAAAAGTGCTTGCCTTTGGAATCAGCGGCATCCATAGCATACTCTCGAGCCTCTTGGAGCCAGATGAGCACTTGTGTTTTCTCTTCCTCGGTCAGTGATGGAATCATCTCTAACGTCGCACGATAGTCACGTTTCAGTCGACCATAGGTCATGCCATCCTTGACGGCATCAATCTGCTCATTGGTCAGATAGAGGGAGAGGGCAGATGCGAGTTCGAAATGATGTTTGTAGAGCTCTGCGTCGCGGGCATCCTGATGAGTCTTGTCATACTTGTTGTGGATGTCGTTCAGCAGGAAATAGCGATTGGCAATGATATTGCGCACGCTTTCTGCCTTTTGGGCATCTGCCAAGTTCAGACCGTCAACAATTTTCTGTGCACGTCCCTTGATGGTCTCTACGTATTTAGGATCCTGCCCCTCAGTATTGAGAGGAACGACCTGACCTTTGCTTTCTATTGAGACTAAGGTGACTAGTCCGACAAGTAAAACTAGAACTTTTTTCATAAGCTATTACATCAGTTTTCCTTTAGCAGCCAGCGTGTCATAGTTGTTGTTCAGATTACGCCAGTCTGTCTTGGTGTTGGGATTAATGCCGTTGATATATTTCTCGATGTTGGTATAGCCATCACCATTGCAGTCCTTCACAGCATCCGAAGCATCGTTGGGATTCAGACCATACTGTTTCTCCCACTCATCGGGCATACCGTCACCGTCTGTATCGACGTAAGGTTCCCAAGCTTTGTATTCCGGATAACCACCCATCTGGCGAGGATCGGTGATGATACCCTGCTTATAAGAATCTTTGCCCAAGCGACGGTATTTGAAGAATCCTTCATCGTTCTTTGAGTTCTTGTGAAGTCCCCACATGTCACCGTAGGGGTTCTGAGCCACTTTGGTCTTCTTTTCAATCTTGGCCATTTCCTTCTCGTAGTCTTTTACAAAGTAGGCCTGACCAGTGCGAACCTCTTCACAGATGCGCTCGTCAACAATATCACGACAGGGGATATTGGCACCAGCATTGGAGAGTACCCATTCGAAAGCTTGTTCGGCACCCATAATCTTGACGAAAGGCATTTCGAAAGGCTCGTTGGAGCGCATCAAAGCCTTCTCAGTAGCATCCATATCACCGTCCTTGTCTGCCGTCTGAATACCACCATTCCAGTTGTCCTTTGTAATTTCAGGATAGCCTTCCATGATATTTCCTACTGCATAAACACGGCCAAACTGCTTGAAGGGAAACAAACCCTGAGAACGGCTTTCTGCTTTTACGATACGATGACCAACAGGCGTATCTTTGGGTGTCAGAGGACCAGGTTTATAGTAGTTGTTGATGAAGTTCGACATAGTGGTAAACTCGCCACCGTCAGCAGTACGGTGAACCCAGTTATATACCACGTTGTTCACATAATTGAATACGCCACCCCATCCGATAGAAGGGTTACGACCCGTATTGTCTGCCCACAGGTTGCGCATGAAAGTGGTGTTCTCGCCACCGATAGTCGAACCAAATGCATGGTTCCATGTGTCAAGTGCTTTGGCAGAAATCGTATTCTGGATGGTCACGTTGACAGTGGGTTCCTTGCGATTGGGCTTGCCATCGTGCATATCGAACATGTGACGATAGAACGAGATGTTCTCATCAAGACCCCACTCGCAAGAGCAGTGGTCAATCATGATGTTACCCACAGGATTGCCACCGAACGAATCCTCACGGTTGGTGACCAGTGTCTCTCCACGACGGAAACGCATGTGGCGAACTATCACGTCGTGAGTATCCACTTGGAACGACTCACCAGCAATAATCACACCATCACCAGGAGCTGTCTGTCCGGCTATGGTAATATAAGGAGCACGCACATAGATGGGTGACTTCAGACGGATGATGCCACTGACGTTGAACACTACAATACGAGCACCACCCTGTTCGCAGGCCCAACGGAACGAGCCAGGACCGTCATCATTCAGGTTGGTAACGGTATAAACCTTACCCCCACGTCCGCCAAAGGTAAACATACCACCACCTTCGGCACCAGGGAATGCGGGAATCTTTGCCTGACGCAAATCGTATGGACGAGCAGCCCAGGGCACATAAGGGCGCCCTGCCTTTGCTTCTTCAACAACAATCGGGAAAGCTACTTCCCATGCAGAGTCGCTATGAGCTTTCCATTGTTTCTTCTGTTGGTCGATGAGTTGCTTGGCCTCATCAGTCAGTTGGGGATACTGTGCACTAGCTGACACGCCTATCAAGCCTGCAACAGCCATCATAAAAAGTTTCTTCATCTTGATTAGTTTTTATACATTAATTTTCAATTAGACGTTTTAAAATGGTAAATGTCTATTCAATAAACGTTTTTTTGCACATAAATTTGTTTTTTTACTCGCTTAATCGTACCTTTGACCTTCGGTCTTAGGTAGGCTTCATCTCGGAAATGAAAATAAATCTCAATTTATTTTGCATTTCTCTCGATTTGCACTACCTTTGCAGTCATGAACAGACTTAGCATACTGCTCATTGCACTATTACCACTGGCTGCTGAAGCTCAAGATACCACTACGGTAAAGGGGCAACAGTTACAAGAAGTCATTGTCAATGCCAACAATGCGCAACGCCGAATAGGTTCGGTGCAGATAGGAGCAGAACAGATACAGATGAAGGAGCTCACCTCGGCACCAGCATTGTTTGGCGAGGTGGATGTAATGCGTTCTTTACAGCTACTGCCTGGTGTGAAGGCTGAGAGTGATGCTTCAAGTAGTTTTCAGGTTCGTGGTGGAACAGCAGCCCAGAACACTATTCTTTATGATGACGCTCCAGTGTATAATGTAGGTCACCTGGCGGGTCTTTTCTCCACATTCAACGATAATGCCTTGGCTACAGCAACTCTCTACAAGGGACTTGTTCCTGCTCAATTTGGTGGAGCATCTTCAGCAGTCTTAGACATTACCAGTCGTACAGGACGAACAGACCGGTGGGGTGGAAACATCAGCATCGGATTGCTGGCTGCCAAAGGTTCGATAGAAGGTCCTGTCATTAAAGATAAGTTGAACTTGCTTTTTAACGTTCGTCGTTCGTATGTTGATCTGTTCTTGAAATTGACAGATAAGTATCGTGACAACTCGCTCTATTTCTTTGATACCAATCTGAAGTTAGATTATAAAGTGAACGACCGCAACCGTCTGTTCTTCTCATTCTTTGCCAGTCACGACAAGACGGCCCTTACTGATATGGTTGATATGAAATGGACTAACCTTGCAGGTAGTCTGTCTTGGGTTCACCAGTTCAGGGGGCATTCTACCTCACAGACTACGTTGTTTGCTTCTTCATACGATACGGATAATGGCATCAATATCCTGGGGCTCAACATAGCCTATCTGGGTCATATCCGTCATGTAGGACTACGCCAAAACTTCCGGTTGCTCTTTGGCAAGCATGAGTTGAATGCTGGTCTCCAGACAATGTTGACGGATGTAAAGTCGGCAGAATGGACCCGTATGTACAATCATGAGAAGGAACAGCGTAAGGCTTGGGACAATAGTGCTTGGGTGAATTGGCAATATAACCCCATCAACCAGTTCACTTTCTCTGCAGGCGTTCGCCTGTCTGCTGTTTCTGCCTTAGGTGGTCCTTATTATTATGATGTGGACGAGAAAGGAAACATTACGTGGTTGTATAAACGAACGAAGAATATGCCCGTAAAGACTCATATCAATATTGAGCCTCGTGTGAGCATGGTCTTTCAGCCTACAGAACAATGGAGCATCAAAGCTGGATATAGTCGTACATCACAGAATATTCATGCGTTACGCAGTCAGAGTACCACCACTCCTTTCGACCGTTATACCATCAGTACCAACCTGATAAAGCCAGAGGTGGCAGATCAGGTGAGCTTGGGTGTGTTCTATATGACTCCTTTGCAGGATTATGATTTCTCTTTGGAAGGATATTATCGTCATGTAGATAATGTGCTGGACTATCGTGACGGCATCAGTTTTGCTTCTGCCATCGAGATTGAGCGTCTGGTATTAGCAGGCGAGGGCAGGGGTTATGGTGCGGAAATCTGTGCCCGTAAGAATAGTGGTAAGCTGACGGGTTGGCTGAGTTATACCTTATCCTGGTCTCAGACGCGTATTGACGGCATCAGTATGGGCCAGTGGTATGATGCCAATAATGATCGTCGCCACGATATTAACATAGTAACTACCTATAAGCTGTCACCCGCCTGGACATTGAATGCTACATGGATATTCAACTCAGGGCAGGCCTTTACGGCTCCCAGTGCCAAGTATCAGATTATAGACAACTACATCTATTATTATGCTGAGCGCAACGGTTATCGAGCACCAGACTATCACCGTCTGGACGTGAGTGCCACCTGGAGCAAGAAAATCAAGGGAGGCAGACTGACTCGTGAGTGGACTTTTGGTATCTATAATCTGTACAATCGCTACAATCCCTATCTGATCCGCTTTGAGGATAGTAAGTATGGTCGTGGCACGAAAGCCAAGCAATACAGTCTCTTTGGCATTGTGCCTTCCGTTTCATTCAACCTGAAATTCTAAGAAGATGAAGAAAAATATAAAGTTTCCCTTCTGGTTGTTGTGTGTTTCTACGCTATTTTCTTGTGAGAAAGAAATACCTATGGACTATCATCAGGTGGAGCCCCTCTATGTTGCTGAGGCCATGATGACTCAGGAAGGTACCAAAGTCCAGGTATCGACTACCCAGAACGTAACAGAAAATTCAAGAAGTGAGCATTACGTTGACAATGCGACAGTTGTCATCAGAAGCAAGAAGGAGGATTATTCTGAGACCTTGAAGTTTACCAATAATGGTACCTATACTTCCTCGTGGAAGGCTCAGCCAGGCTACACTTACGATATTGACATTAGCGTTGACGGCAAGCATTTCACCTCTTCCTCTACCATGCAGGAAGCTCCCGTTATGAAGTCTTTCCGTTTTGTTTGGACTAAGATGCTTTCTGAGCGGATTCTTTTCGGCGACCTGCATATAGCGGATACACCAGATAAGAAGAGCTACTATTTCATGCACATCTATCGTAATGGGGTGGGCTATCGTTGGGCAGTTATGAATGACGACAAGGATCCTAATGGTGATCTTCAGCAGTTATTCCAATGCAGTACGGAAAAGAAGATGGATGAGGGCGATAACGATGCATTACATGATGGTGACAAGATCCGTCTGGAGATTCGTTCTATCGACAAGTTGTCCTACGACTATCTCTACTCCATGCAGGTAATGGATAATGCTGGCACTAACCCTATTGCCAACTTCACGGGCGGATGTCTCGGCTATTTCTCAGCCTACTATGTTATCAACTACCAGTGCACCTTCTATCGTGATGAGGTAGAAGAGGACTAATATCCCCCAGAATCTCTAAGGTTGTCTGTCCAGCGTGACGGTAGCCAATAGGCTCGCGCCATTCATGGAGAAGTTGTATTCAGCAACCACTTGTTTTGTTGAGAGCGAAATAATGCTCCATAGCAATACACGTTCCTCACCGCCTATGTCGCTACTGACTATGCGGATTAAGGAATTGTTGGCGACATAGGTTCCATGCAGTGCCTTTTCTACGATTTCCGTATGCCATTCTCCTTTCTCGTCCTTATAGTGAATCTCCTCGTCGTAGGTAATGGCGCACGTCCCGTCTTCGTTGAAGATGACTAGTTTGTAGTTAAACTCCAACCCTGGGTCCTGATCACCCTCAATGACATAGGTGAAAGCCCATCTGCCTGGCAGAATCTCATTTACCATTCCGTCGTCACTATCGTCCAGCTTGTCACAACCCGTCAGTAGCAGGCTGCACAACATCAATGTCCAAATCAGTATCTTATTCATCGAGGCAAAGGTAACCAAATTTAGTAATACTACCAAATATTTTAGCCCTTTTCGTTTGTTGATAACAAAAAATACAGGCACGTCCTTCGTGGGCGCGCCTGTACATTATTTATTATAAATGAGAATTAATTACCAGATTTACTCTGCATCATTATTGATTGATGGGAGTCACCCAACGTGGGTCACCAGTGCCAAGCTCTGCCTGCTTAGAACCCTTGATGGTGAAGTCACCCTTTGAAGGATCAGCAAACTGAGGATCTTCCTCAATGTTAGTACCAGTTGTGTCATAATTCTGAGGATCCTGGAAGGTTCCGTCAACTTTCATATAGGTGTTGTTCAAGAATGTCTTGTTCTCAGGATTCTTAGAGTAGTCTTTTCCGTGCAGGAATCGACGGGGAACACTACCGCTTGTTGAGCAGTTCCAGAAGATACAGTTGGTCATTACCCAGAATGAAGTAGTCTTTCCGACAAGGCCATTGTAGTTACCCCACTGTCCGTCGTTCTGACAAACATTATAGAATGTGCTGTTCTCGTAAGACAACTTGGTTTCCTCCCATCCGAAGGCTTCCTTTGCTTGATCAATTCCGAAGCCACCATAGCGTACGAAGTAGCGGAAGCCGAAGTCGGTAGTGTTATAGAATGTAGAGTTCTTAACGGTCATCTCCTTAGCGAAGCCACCACCATTGTTGAGGTTGAAATAAGCGTTGCTAGAACTGTTGGCAGGTGTGCTCAGACGTACAATACTGTTGTCAACCAAAATTGTGGTGGGGAACCAAACGCCATTGTTCTCAATCTTGTTGTCGGTCAGGAAGAAAGAGTTCACACCGTCAACATAACAGTTGATAACCTCGATAGGATCAGCAATCAGATAGAAATAGTAGTCTGTATTCCATGCATTAACTTTTGATGCGTTAACGGCAGGATTCTTGCTCAACTGGATAAATGGAGCCTTGGATGCGTTACAGTCGAACTTAATGTTCTTCAGCGTCAGTCCACCATTAATGATGAAACCAGCATCCTCAGAGTTAAATACAATCGTAGCGGGCTCTTTCTCGTCACCAACGATAGTGATTGGCCTTACAAACTCAACGGGCTCGTTCAGAACGAGTTCAACGCCAGCAGGCAATGTTACAACACCCTTGGCATCAACGAACTTTGTAGCAACCTCAGCAAGATCCATACCATTGTCGATAACAGCTTCTGTAGGACCTGTACCACTTGGGTTGTCAACCTTGTCGCAAGACTGGAAGCTGAAAGCGCAAGCAAGAAGAGCTGCGCAGAAAATCAAACTTTTCTTCATAATCTTTTGTTTTAGTTTAAATAAATATGGTTTAATATTATATAGTTCTGTTTTGTGAGTGACAGCCTCCATAGGAGGGTGAGTCATTGCACATTGCGCTGCAAATATAGATAATTTTTGCGAAAACCACAACTTTTTTCTCACTTTTTTTACATTCTGCTGATTTTTATGTCCGTCAGATACTGGTTCCGTGCTATTTTCCTTCTCATTAAAATGGTAAAGGTACATTTAGTCCGTAAGGACGGACAAAAATTTAATAACCCTGCTTTATTTTCAGAAAAAAAAAGGAAAATAGTTACATTTATTATCTTAAAACGTCTTAAATAACGTAAAGCTTTACAATAGTAACTACTAAATGGACAAATCAAAAGTCAGAAAACGCCTGATTTTAGGGGTTTTAGCCGTACTTACAGTATGGCCATCCTGCATATTGGCTCAACCGCAATATCGTGTGGCTGCTTGTGACTGGATGATGCTGAAACGCCAGAAACTGGGTGAATTCCAATTAGCAAAAGACATTCATGCCGATGGAGTGGAAGTCGATATGGGCCCGCTGGGAAAGCGTGTCCTGTTCGAGAACAAGTTGCGCGAACCGCATTTCCAGCAGCTTTTCCGTCGTACCGCCGATTCGTTAGGCGTTGCCGTTCCCTCCATTGCTATGTCAGGTTTCTTTGCCCAAAGTTTCCTGAAGCGCGATAATTACAAGGACTTGATTGAAGATTGTCTAAAGACAATGGATGTCTTTGGTGCCAAGGTCGCCTTCCTACCCCTCGGAGGTAGCGGACATGAGTGGAAACAAGCAGGTGAAGAACACAAAGAAATGGTGCGCCGTCTGCATGAAGTAGGCGAGATGGCTTCTGCCTCTGGCAAGACCATTGGCATCCGCACACAGCTTGACGCGCGCACGAACATTAAATTATTAGATGAGGTAAACAGCGAAGGCATCAAGATTTACTATAATCTGCAGGATGCCGTCGATCAGGGACTGGACCCCTCAAAAGAACTCAGGTTGTTAGGACGCGAACGCATTGCCCAGATACATGCCTCGCTGACGGATAGTGTGACGCTCGACAAAGACCCTCGCATTGATATGCATAAAATCAAGAAGACCCTTGACAAGATGAAGTGGAGCGGGTGGCTCGTGGTAGAGCGAAGCCGTAATGCCAAGGATGTGCGCAATGTCCGTAGCAACTTCGGCACCAATGTGGCTTATCTGAAAGAAATATTCTCTGCTCAGGCAGAGCAAAAACGCGATAAATATGAGAACAAATAATTAATTACTAACTAAAATGCTTATGAAAAAGAATCATTTATTAGCAACAATGAAGACATGCCTACTGCTATCGGCAGGTATGTTCTTGGCTTCATGTGCACAGGATGGTTTTGAAAAAGAGTCATTCGTTGGTACGTATCCTGGTTTCCAGCTCACGACCCCAGATGCCTCTACAGTTACAGTCAAGGCCAGCTCTGACAAGCAGTCCCAAACGATTACGTGGGATGCTATCAATGGTGCAGGAACTTACACGGTTAATGTTTTCCAAGGCGACACGCCTGACGAATGTACCAATGTCATAGCCAAGGATCGTGTGACAAAGGTCAATTATGTGACGATTCCTCGAATCGACAAGACCTATTACTACATCACGATTAAGGTTAATGACAACATTCCAGAGGGAAACACTGCTCCAGAAGGTATTACAACGTTCAAGTGGAACACCTATACCATTGATTTGGGTGTTATTCCTGCTGGTTCGGATATTGCGGCTTTCTTTAAGGCAAATCCCATTCCTGTAAGCTACAGAGGTTCAGACATCACCTACACGCTTGAGGCTGGTGGACAGTATGAAATCTCTGATACTGTGGATGTTGACGGATTCATGTTCAACCTGGTTTCCGAGGACGAGAACAACCCTGCTAAGGTGACGTTCAAGGCAAATGAAGAAGGTTCTAAGCCCAAAGTAGCATTCTGCGTTGGTGGAGGTCTGGGCCTGAAATACATTGATTTCGACTGCACAAACCTTGACGGTGCCTTCATACTGTTGTCGAAGAAGCCTGTGGAGACTCCAGTCAAGGTAAATGCATGGAATACAGACTACTATTTCTATCAGATTAGCGAGCCTATTTCTGTTATTAGCTGTAATATCGACAACTTGAACTCCTTCTTCCTGACAGATGCTTCGTTCGGTACAAATGGTGTATGGTTCCCAACAACGGTTCTGATTGACGATTGTGTGGTTCACCTTACCACATCAACCAACAATAACAACTATGCTTATTTCTATACCAATAACGGTGGTGGATTCATCAAGGAGATGACCGTCAGGAACTCTACATTCTATAACACGACAGAGTTCGGTTATCGCTATTTCGTTCGCTACGGTGGCTTCGGCATTGATCAGGCGAAGCAAGCCTTTGGATGGGAAACAACTACGTTGACCTATGAGAGCTGTACATTCTGGAATGTTTGTCAAAATGACGGCCAGTGGGGTAACTATAATGGTATCTTTGGTAAGACCACCTCTTACTGGAACATGAAGAATTGTATTTTCTGGAACTGCTCAACTAGCGGTAGCGTTCCCCGTCGTTTCCTGCAGGGTAAGGCTAACCAGCCTACTGCAACCTTCCTGAACAACACCTATATGAAGAAGGATGGAACCTTCCAGGATCCTCAGGATTACGATACAACTGGTACGAACATCGAGGAAGATCCACACTTTGCTAATCCTGCCAATGGCGACTTCCACATCAGTGGCTCTAAGCAGGCTACGCTTGGTACTGGTGACCCACGTTGGCTTCCCTAAGTATAATCTACAACAAAAGAGCATATTATTATGAATAAGACTATAAAATCTTTTCTGTTGGGCATAGCAATGCTATGTGCACTGCCTATGATGGCCCAGAACAAGGTGGTAACAGGTACGGTCATTGACGAACTTGGTGAGCCTGTTATCGGTGCTACAGTACGCGTAGAAGGCACTAAAACCGCTACCGTTACTGACTTTGACGGTAACTATAAATTGGAAGTTCCTCAAAATGGTAAAGTCGTAATTTCCTATATCGGTTATAAAGATACACCAACCACTGGTGGTAAGGTACAGCTGGAAACTAATAACACCGACTTGCAGGAAGTGGTAGTCGTTGGTTATGGTGTACAGAAGAAGGCCCACTTGACAGGTTCTGTAGGTACAGTCGATATGAATGACGTTCAGGACCTTGCAGGAGGTAGTCTTGGTTCAACGCTGAGCGGACTGGTTAATGGTCTGTCAGTAGCCGGTGGTGATTCTCGTCCTGGTGAGCGTGCCGAACTGTACGTTCGTGATGCCCGTTCGCTGGCCTCTCTGAGTGGTAATGTTGACACCAACACATCTCCGGAGCCTTTGTATGTTATCGATGGATATATCTATCCGAACGACGTGAAGATGGGTAACATCCGTCAGAATCCTGGTGCTGAGGCTTTCAGCAATTTGGACCCCTCAGAAGTTGAGAGCATCTCTGTATTGAAGGATGCTGCTGCTGCGGTTTATGGTGCCCGTGCTGCTAACGGTGTTATCCTGGTTACCACGAAGAAAGGTAAGCAGGGTGCTCCCCGTATTTCTTACAGTGGTAGCTTCGGTATTGCTGACGAGATTTCCCGTCCTTCTATGTTGAGTGCTTATGACTTTGGCCGACTGGTGAATATCGTAACAGCCAGGAATCCCAAGAATGCCTCTTTGGACAACTTGACCCAGCTCTTCCAGAGTGATGAGTTGGAAGCAATGAAGGGTCTGAATTATGACCTGTTGGACAAGTATTGGAAGACCGGTTATACCCAGAAGCACAATGTCAATGTAAGTGGTGCTACGGATAATGTGAACTACTTTGCTTCTGTAGGTTACTTCAAGCAGGATGGTAACATGGGTAATTTGGACTATGACCGTTGGAACTATCGTGCAGGTGTTGACGTGAAAATCAGCAAGTGGCTGTCTGCCAACCTGAATGTAAGTGGTGACTATGGTAAGAAGAATTCTCCTTATGTATCAGTAGGTGGTTCTGGAACGGAAGACTATCAGCGTCTGCTCACTCGTCCATACTACTTGCCAGAGTATGTTGATGGACATGCCTTGCTTCCATACGGTATCAGCAATACTTCTGATGGCAATAACCTGAGAACATACCATTATGATATTCTTCAGAATCATGGTGACTACACTAGAAATATGGATTCTAACTCTACCATCAATGGCCGTATCTCTTACGATTTTGGATGGAGCAAAATCCTGAAGGGCTTAAAGGTTAGCTTCTCTTATGCTAAGAGCATCAACACCAGCAAAACCAACCAGTTTGGTTCGAAATATGACCTTTATGAAATGACACACCGCTATGGTAGTGGTATGCACCTTTATACCCCAACCAGTGGTGATGATCCTACTTACGAATATCTGGCAGAGTCTAATTTCAACCAGCGCACCCAGAACAACGGTGACTTCTTGAGCCGTCAGATGATTCGCACGGACAACTATCAGCTCAACCTCACGTTCCAGTATAACCGTAAGTTTGGTTTGCATGATGTCAGTGCCCTGTTCTCTATCGAGAAGTCTGAGACAGAGAGTGAGTTCAACTTCTCTAAGGCTACTTCTCCATATGAATTTACCAACTACCAGTATTCTGGTGTTAACAAGGACGAGTCGGAGGTTTCTGTTAACTTCAGTCGTTCAGAAGGTGGTATGCTCTCTTACATTTGGCGTGCCAACTATGCTTATAGTGACAAGTATCTCGTTGAGTTCTTGCTTCGTTCGGATGCTTCCACCAAGTTCGCTCCTAAGAACTACTGGGGAACCTTCCCAACATTCAGCTTGGGTTGGGTAATGAGTGAGGAACCATTCTTCAAGAATACGAAATGGCTCACATGGATTGACTTCCTGAAGATTCGTGCTTCTTATGGTATCACAGGTCGTGATAACATTGCTCCTTGGCAATGGCAGGCTACCTATAACCTTGACCCGAATAAGGGTTCCGTATTTGGTGAAGGAACAGGTAATGCCTCTGGTGGTCGTATCACCATGAACAAAAACTCAGCAACTTATAACGAGGATGTTCATTGGAGTAAGTCTTATAAGACTAACGTTGGTCTTGACTTCCGCTTCTTGAATCAGCGTTTAAGCGTAGGATTTGACTATTACTATGAGCGTAACCGCGATATCCTGTTGAACTATACCAGCCTTATTCCTTCTACTGTTGGTAACCAGAGTGCTCCTTACAACTATGGTAGCATGGACAACTGGGGATGGGAGCTTAGCATTGGATGGCGCGACAAGATTGGTAAGGACTTCAAGTATCATGTTAACTTGAATACAGGTTATAGTGACAATAAGGTCAACGAGCAGCAGTGGGCTACTTCTGACTTCTATAAGGCTGTTCGTCCTGGCGACCGTTCCGACAATGGCCTTTGGGGTTACCAGTGTCTGGGCATGTTCCGAACTTACCATGACATCGATCAATACTTTGACACTTATCTGAAGAAGGATGATGGCTCATACGGTAAGTACCTCGGCATGGAGAAGAAGGATGTTCATCCTGGTATGTTGATTTACAAGGATATTCGTGGTGCCTATAATCATGCAACAGGCGAATATGCTGGTCCTGACCATGAGGTGACTGCAGAGGATGAGGTTCAGTTGAGCAAGCGTAGTAATAATATCTATGGATTCACCATCAATGCTGGTGCAGAGTGGAAGGGTATTCAGCTCACCATGCAGTTCGGTGCCAACTGGGGCTCTTATACAACAGTTCCAAGCAAGGCGCTAACCTATTCCGATGACTTTACCAACATGCCTTCGTTCTGGAATCCTGATGACGTATTCGTTTATGATGATATCTACGATGGACAAGGCAATATGATTCAGAAGGCTAATCGTAATGCTAGCATGCCTAACCCTGGCTTCAGCATCAACAGTGCTGCATCTTCATTCTGGCGCATCAGTGCTGCCCGAGTTACATTGAATCGTCTGACTGTGGCTTACAACCTGCCCAAGGCTTGGTTCAAGGGTATTGGCATTCAGAGCGCTCGTATCAACGTGACTGGTCAGAACTTGATTAACTTCTACAATGACAATCCTGACAAGTTCTTCAATCCGATGGCAGGAAACTATGGAACCTATCCTAACCTGCGCAAGTGGACGATTGGTGTCAACCTGGGATTCTAATCTATTATTCTATCTTAAAAGAAAACAATTATGAAAAATAGTATCAAGTATTTCGGATTCCTGTTGTTGGGAGCTACTGCCCTCACTTCTTGTAGTGACAAGTTCTTGGAAGAGAAACAGAATTACGACGCTACAGGACAGGATGTATATAATTACTACGTAGGTGCTAAGGGTCGTATCAACGACCTCTATGGATGGTGTCTGCCTAATGTTGCAGATATGGACTGGCAGTATCCTTCTGTTGGTAGAGGCGACGAAGCTGGCAAATCAACAGAGGAATATACCGGATTCTCTAAGTTTGTTGATGGAACCGATAACCCCATGCAGTCTTTAACAACTACCAACCAGGTGTTAGACTATTTTGGTGGTGCCAACATGGATAATGTACAGCAGGCTGTTTATGGTGCAATCCGTAACATTAACAATGCTATTGAGGGTATCAATGCAAGTACTTTGACTCAGGAACAGAAAGATGAGCTCTTAGGCCAGGCTTACTTCTTCCGTGCATGGACTTATTATAAACTGGTGAAGTGGTATGGTGGTGTGCCCATCGTAGATAAGGTGCTCGAGCCTAATTCCTCTGCCTTCACACAACGTTCCAGCGCTAAGAAATGTTTCGAATTTATCATTAACGACCTGGAAATTGCCGCAGAAAAACTGGCTCCCTTCACCACAAACGGTGGTTGGGAAAGTTCTGAGAACTATGGACGTGTTACCTCTGGTACAGCATTGGCATTGAAAGGACGTGTGCTGACTTTGTGGTGCAGCCCTCTCTTCAATCGTGCCAAGGATCCTGAACGTTTCAAGGAGGCTTATGAGGAAATGTCAGCTGATCTGCACATTATTGATGCTTGTGGATATGGTCTCTATGGTGAGGAAAATCCTGGAACGAATGCCTCTACCTTTGCTGAAATGTTTGCTAACGTAAACAAGAATCCAGAGGCAGTATTTGTTACATTGTATAATACGCTGGTTGACTTCTCTGGTTATGCTGATAATGTTAAGCACAACCGCTGGGAGCGTGACATCCGTCCAGGTAATACTGGTGGAGGCGGCTATACAGCTTCTCAGATGATGGTGGACCTCTTTCCCATGTCTGACGGTAAGGCTCCTGCCAGCTATACTGCTTACAGCAAATTGCCTAGCTCTTCTATTACCTATGAGCAGCAGTATCCTTTTATGAACCGTGACCCACGTTTCTATCGTACATTTGCATTCCCTGGCGTACGTTGGGCTTACAAGACTGGCGGTTATGGCGATGCAACGGCAATGGACCCCCACAACCCCTCGTTCAACAAGGGTGTTGACTATGTGTTGTGGAACTACAACTGGTTCTATAATGGAGACATTCTGGACGAGAACAATACGAGCTACCGTGGTGCTGACAATCTCAGCAAAGCTGGTGGTATGATGGTACGCAAGAAGTCTGACGATGCAGATGTAAATGCTGCTGTATATGACTATCGTCCTGACGGACAAGGTGCCAAGAATGGTGGTTATGCTGTTCCTTTCTGCTCTGCTGCTCCGTTAATGGAACTGCGTTATGCGGAGGTGCTGCTGAACTTGGCTGAGATTGCTTGCTACGCAGGTCATATTAATGAGTCGTATGCTATCTTGAAGCGTATCCGTCAGCGTGCAGGCTATACAGGCGACTGTGGTCTGACCGTTTCTTCTGATGAGGCAACATGTATCAGTGCCATCCTTTATGAGCGTCAGATAGAGTTTGCTTATGAAGGCAAACGTTTCGACGATATGCGCCGTTATATGCTCTTTGATGGTGGTGCAGAATTGCCTCAGGGTGCGCCAGACTCTTGGAAACCTACTGGTTGGGGCGGTAACACCTGTAATTGGTTAGGCTTCAAGCCATTTAACAACCAGCGTCGTGAGAGCTTCATGTATCAGGTTAACTGGGAGAATACTGATGAGTATAGCATAACTTCTGCTCGTCAGGACTATGACAAAGACCCGTTGTTGGAGTATTTGAATGACAACGAAATTACACGACCTGCCGGTGTTGACTTGCGTAAAGACCTGACTCAACAGCTTGAAGACCTGAAGAAGTTCTACAAGAACTACTTGGTTTATACCCAGCGTCCAGGTGACCCACGTAATCCAGACTATTCGCCGAAGTATATCAACTTCCTGCCGAAGTATTATTTCCTCGGTTTCCAACAAGGTGTATCTGCCCACAATCAGGGATTGTTACAGACTATCGGTTGGGAGGACTATAACAACGGTGGTGCTTTAGGTACCTTCGACCCCTTGGCTGAGTAATTATTATCAAAGATATTTCTTAAAAAGTCCAGCAATGAGTGCTGGACTTTTTTTATTGCATTTATCGTCAGAGAGTCCTTTTGACTACCAGTTGTAGTCCTCTACATACCCATCGAATTTCACTTCGTCTGTCCATCCACTTTTGCGAAACAGGTTGCGGATGTCTTCCTGTAGGGCAGGGGGTATGAGACGTGAGCCATTGCGGTATTCGAAATAGTAGGTGCGGTTGGTAAGGCTGATGACACCTTGACGGACAGCAGGTTCGACACGCTTGGGCATGTCGCTTGTGAAGGTATGGGTCATGCCTTTGGCAAAGCGTACCTTCTGGTCGTTGCGACACATGGGACACTCTGCAGTTGCCACACCCTCGAAGTGCGGATTGACACATCGGTAGGTACTGGCGGTATTGGGCAGGTGCTGTCCTACGAGCCATCGCAGACAGTGGTTGCGCAATGGGCAGCTCTCTACATAACATACGGTATAGCCTTCTTGGGCTTGCTTGATTAATAGTTCTTCTTTGATATTCATGATTTCCATTTTTTTAGTTTCAATTTTTTAAAGAATTTCAAAATCTCCCTCCCTTCCTCCCGTTTTTGCTCGGAAGCCCTTTGTACAAAGGGGTTGAGGCGCGGGAGGGAAAACAAATATCCCTCCCGTCTCCCTCCCGTTTTTACTCCCCTACCCTCACGCTGCCTGTATCGGAACGGCTTTGTAGAAAGCCACATGGCTATGTTCTTTGCGCTCGTAGTCGAGACTGACAAGTGCTCGTCCCAGCTCTACTTTCGCCTTTGTCGTAACAGACACGTTGGGGTATGCATTGCGGATAATCTCCAGCATCTCCGTAGTGCTCATCGACTTCACCTTCTCACCCTCCTTGGGCTTGCGAAAGCAGACTTTCACCATCTCTGCAATGTCTTTCTGTTGCATGTAGGCGAGGTTCAGCTGCTGAATACGGATTACCTCCTCGTTGTTGAACCAATAAGGGGCATTCAACTCTTGGATTTCATACAACACCTGGGCATACAACTGCTCGTAGTCAATGTCGCCAGTATTGTCTATCAGCTGACCTTTGGGAATGGAAATGCAGATGTAGCGACGCGAGCCTGTTGCATCTGTTAGCGGATGCGGATTGTTGGTAGTCGAGACAAACGACGCATAGCGGGGACGGTCGTCCTGAGCCTTGCCAAAGATGGGGCGTCCGTTCACCTTATTCTTCGATAAGGTCTGCTTCAGGGCTGCGTGCTGACTGGGGCGGATGGCTTCCAGTTCGTCGAGGTTTACCAGCAGGTTGTTCGTCAGCGCCATCTCCTTGTCGAACTTGTTCGACAGATTCAGGTGATCCAGGTAGTACTCACGAAGCTGAGAGGGTAGCAGTCGGCGCAAGAAGGTGGTCTTGCCACAACCTTGAGCACCAATCAGCACAGGAACCACCTCATTGCCGTGCATGGTGTCCATCTGTAACCAATGAGCCACCGTAGATCGTAGCCAGACGGCTAGGAAGGCGAGTTGCTCCGTGCTGAGGCCTGGCAGACGCGAGAAGAGCTTGGCTACGTGGTTCTGTCCGTCCCATTGGGGCAGGTCGTTCAGGAAAGCCAAAACGGGGTTGTACATGCGCACCTCCTCAGAGTTGACATACATGGTGATGTCAGCCTTGGGGTTGCACTCCTCGTCCAGTCCTTCGCGAAGGGCTCGGATAATGATGCTATTCAGGGCCTCCTGTGTCAGCGGACGATAGTCGGCTGTTACCTCGGCCCTCATCTTGAATTCGACCTTTCCGCTCAGCATGTTGCGTCGCAGACGATAGTTGTCGTTAAGGAACTGCTCAATGATAAGCACACTCTCTTTTTGAACATTTTGGGGCTGTTCAACCACCACTAAGGATTTTTCTTCCATAGTTTCTTTTCTTTTTTTAATGGTTTATAAATTCGTTATTGGCTGGTTTTTCATGGTGTTTTTCTTGTGTTTTCCATGATTGCCATTATCCCAATTTGCATTCTTTCGAAATGCATTGCAAAGATACAAAAAAAATTGGCGGTTTGCAAATAATTTGCCTAAAAAAGCACGTTTATTCACGGTATTATCGTGCAAATTCTGCTATATAATAAATAAGGTGAGTGACACCACCAAAAAAGGGAGGGAGACGGGAGTGAGAACCGAGTATCCCTCCCGTGACTTAACCTCTTTGTATAAAGGGCTTCCGAGCAAAAACGGGAGGAAGGGAGGGACATTTTGAAAATCCTTGGTTCTGATGCGAATAAGGCACGTTTAACAATTAATAAGGAACGCTTAATGGAAAATAACCCAAGGTTATTATGGAACAACTTTGGGTTATGATAGTAGCCACCAGTCCGAAGGCTTCGGAATCGCAGTCCGACCCGAGCGGACTGGCAGTCCGTAGGGACGGACTAAAAATCAAAGATGTTTCTTAATATTTGGCAACACTTCCTATATATATTGAAAGGAAAAATAAAAATCCTCCCCGCATTTCACAACACAGGGAGGAATTACTTTTTTTTATGTGCTATCTAAAAATTAAGCCCGTAGGTCATTGAACTATAATTTTCTTACCATTCTTTATATATAGCCCTCGCTGGGGTTTGCCGTTCAGGCGACGACCCTGCAGGTCGTAGTAGATTTCCTGGTCGTTAGCCTTCAGGCTCCTGACCTCGTCAATTCCCGAAGGATTGTTGACATCGACGATGGTGAGGAAGGCGGGAGGATTCTCTACGCCATCGGCCAGTTGCAGGTATTGCGTGAATGGCTTGAGTTCAATGCTCTGCTTCAGCACAAAGCGGTTGCCTTCTACGACATAGACATTCTGCTTCGTATGGCGGCAATAGTTGTTATAGACGTACAAGCTGGAGGACAAGGCCATTTGAAACAAGGATGTGTTGATGTTCCCATCAGTAAACCGCACGGTTTTGCCGGCCAGCGAGGGGTCAACGCGCAACAGGCAGAAGTCCTGGCGGCCGTCGTCCGCCTTAACTTGTATCCGTAGCCGAAACACAGGCGCATGGCTCTCTCAATGCGGCCCGTCGCAGCACCCGACATTGCTGCTGCATATTGCATATCAACGCTCCAGCCTGCCCATCGCATCAGATGGGCAACGGCATTGCCTTGCGCTTCCGTGTATTTCCCTTCTTCATAAACGGGCAACATATTATCCCAGTCAAACGTAGTAGAAGGTACATCCTTCTTGCCAATAGTCGTATAGGGTGTTGTAGCTCCCTGTGGCCACTTATGGAAGTACATCACTTGCGACATAGCCGTTGCCACACAGCCTGAAGCCGACAGCACCCCTCCGGCTTCCACATCTTTCGGACATTCCAGATTGAAAGGAGCGCGCTGGTTCCATTGTGCTTTGACGAGCGGCTCTATCTTGGCACGGGCAACAGGAGCCCTGCGTGTAGCCGCCTTTGCCTCTCCACGCTGTAGCCTGCGAATCTGGTCGGCATAGCCTTCCAGCCATGTACGGAGGTTCGCCGGCATCTCGTCCACATTCAGCACCCCATCTGGTGAATAGCCCAAAATGGGCGTGGTGGCGTCGTCACCGCTGACGATGACATAGCCCCCACCCTTGCAGTTGAAAGCGTAGAGTGAATGTAATCCCATTTCCACGGGTTGTACGTTCTCGCTGACACTGCCAAGTGCCTGAGCTCTCCGGCCTTGCAGGTGTTGCATAAAGGCACATGCCTTTTCCCTTGCCTGTTGCTGGCTGATCTCCTCACCCATCGTCATCAATGGTAGGCAGAGCAGCAAAAACAAATTCAATATTCTTCGCATAAGTTTTAGTAATTAATATATCGTTTTCTTTGATTGTTATTTCCAAAGAGGTTTAAAAATTGTTGAAGGCAAAGGTACGAACTTAATTAATTATTACCAAAACATTCTACAAGTATCTTCTCTATTATTTTTCTTTATACAAATTTCAGAAACTCAGGGAGGTTCCGGCGGAATCAACCTTCAGGCGAACCCTGCAACCTTCTATCAAGGGATAGTTATAGGTGCTGTGATGACCCACAGGGAAATCGTAGCAGACGGGGATAGACAGCTGCTGCAGATACTCATGGAGCATCTCGTACATATCGGCAAAATCGTTCTCTGGACTCTTGTATTTGGAGAAATGTCCGATGATGATTCCCTTGAGCTTGGAGAGGATGCCCCGAATTTCCAACTGATGGAGCATCCGGTCAACCTTGGTCATCGACTCGCCGGTATCTTCCATGAAAAGTATCAGTCCTTCATCGGCACGGTTCAGAAAGTCATAGTCAGAGCCTGCCAAGCCACAAAACACGGAGAAGTTGCCGCCCACCAGGATGCCTTCCGCCTCACCTTGCTGGTTGAGGGGATGGGCTGGCACCTGATAATGGGGCAGTTCGCCTGACAACAAGTGATGCAGAATGGTATTCACGGAATCGCGCCTACCCAGGGCTGATATGCCGTCGCACATGGTGCTGTGAATGCTCATCACACCTGCCGACACCACTGCGCTATGCAGGGCGGTGGCATCGCTGAAACCCATCACCCACTTGGGATGACGGCGGAACTCGCTGAGGGGGATGCGCCTTATTACTTGTACGGCACCATCGCCCCCACGACTGCACATAACAGCCTTCACGGTAGAATCGCGTAATGCCCAAAGCAGGTCGGTGGCCCGTTCATCGGCCTTTCCGGCAAAGTTGTGGTAATTGTCCAAGGCGTGGGGTCCGACAATCGGCACGAAACCCCATGCCCTGAGGGCGTCGCACCCTTTGGCGACGGTGAGTGAGTCGGGCGTGCTGGAGGGCGATATCACGGCAATGGTATCGCCAGCCTTCAAAAACGGGGGCATGATGATTTCCTGTTGGGCAAAGAGGGCCTCAGCCATACACAGCAACAGGACGATAAAAGCATTTCTCTTCATATTCGCCACTAAATTCTCATCATACTCGCTAAAAAGATGTCGGCCTCTACATGAAATCAGCCTACCGTTCCTTCCAGCGATACGCTGAGCAGCTTCTGAGCCTCAACGGCAAACTCCATCGGCAACTTCTGGATGACTTCCTTGGCATAGCCGTTGACGATAAGGCCAACAGCCTGTTCGGTGGGGATGCCGCGCTGGTTGCAGTAGAACAGCTGGTCTTCGGAAATCTTCGACGTCGTGGCCTCGTGCTCGAAGATGGCGGTGTCGTTGTGAACGTCCATATAGGGGAAGGTATGGGCACCACACTCGGAACCCAGCAGCAGCGAGTCGCACGACGAGTAGTTGCGGGCATTGTCGGCATTCGATGTGGCACGCACCAGTCCGCGGTAGGAGTTCTGCGAATGGCCGGCAGAGATGCCTTTCGAGATGATGGTAGAGCGGGTGTTCTTGCCCATGTGAATCATCTTGGTACCGGTGTCGGCCTCCTGGTAGTTGTTGGTGACGGCCACGCTGTAGAACTCGGCCTGTGAGTTGTCGCCACGCAGAATACAAGATGGATATTTCCATGTGATGGCCGAGCCGGTTTCTACCTGTGTCCACGACAACTTGGAACCAACACCGCGCAGATCGCCGCGCTTGGTGACGAGGTTCAGCACACCGCCCTTGCCGTTCTCATCGCCCGGATACCAGTTCTGTACGGTGGAGTATTTCACCTCGGCACGGTCCATCACGATAATCTCGACGATGGCGGCATGCAGCTGGTTCTCGTCGCGCATCGGAGCAGTACAGCCCTCGAGATAGCTGACGTAGGAGTCGTCGTCGGCCACGATGAGTGTGCGCTCAAACTGACCCGTGTTGCGGGCATTGATGCGGAAATAGGAGCTGAGCTCCATCGGGCAGCGCACACCCTTGGGGATATAGACGAACGAACCGTCGGAGAACACTGCCGAGTTGAGGGCGGCAAAGAAATTGTCGCGATAGGGTACGACGGTTCCGAGATACTGGCGAACCAGGTCGCCATGCTCCTTGATGGCCTCGCCGATGGAGCAGAAGATGACGCCCTTCTCGCGAAGCTTCTCCTTGAAGGTAGTCTTCACGCTGACGGAGTCCATGATGGCATCGACCGCCGTATTGCCTGAAAGTGCCAAGCGCTCCTCCAGTGGAATGCCCAACTTGTCGAAGGTCTTCTCCAGCTCGGGGTCTATCTTGCCGTCACCCTGAGGTTTCTTCGCCATAGGGTCGGCATAATAGCTGATGGCTTGGTAGTCGATGGGCGGCACGTGGACATGTCCCCACTTCGGTTCCTGTTGCTCTTTCCAATAGCGGAAAGCCTTCAGGCGGAAGTCCAGCATCCAGTCGGGCTCCCCTTTCTTAGCAGAGATGAGCCGGACGATATCCTCGTTCAGCCCCTTCTCGATGATTTCTGTATGTACATCCGTGGTAAAACCGAACTCATATTTCTGTTCGGCTACCTGACGGACAAATTGGTTCTTTTCTTCCATGTATCGTTTATTGACTTTCGTCGATTAATCTGTTACATGATAGTTAAAGCAATCGACGTCAACATAGCCTCCAAGGCGCTTGGTGGCATAGTTGAAGATGGCAAACTTGGAACCCATGAAGAAACGCTGCCAGTCGAAGCGCAACTTGTAGTCGCCACCCAGCTGGGTCCATTGCTCGCCGTCCGTGCTATAATAGAACTGTGCCACGTCGCGCCCTACGTTGAAGTCGGCATTGATGCGCAGCCAGAGGACGGGCGAGGTGAGGGGTACGGTGGCTATCACCTGGTCGGCAACGTGCTCCACTTTCTTATCCCTCTCCGACAGCTTCACCGACTGCTCATTCAGCGTGAGCACCAACTTGCGGCCGTTCTTCCTGACCATCAGCACACCGGCATCGCTGTTGAAAGCGGAGAAGCCCGCACAGTCGCCATCCTTCATCCGTGAAAGGTCCAGCTTGACGGAACCGCTACACGTAGGTCCTTCCATGCGCTGCGTCAGTGTGTTGGGAGCCAGGTAGAGGTTGGGCACTACCCGACAGGTTTTCAGTCGGAGCCATCCCGGACGGTCGGTCAGCGACCAGGCACCATCCACGGGATTGTGGTTCCACTGCCATTGCAGACCGAGTTTCTCATTGGAAAAATCGTCACTGCAGACAATATGTTTCTCGGGCTCGCCGTTGACCAATGCACGGACACGGGTGGGCACCAGGCCTTCCTCGTCGCCCAGCATAGGCCATCCGTCAATCCAGCGGCAGGGCATCAGCGTCGGCACACGGCCTACGCCCCCACGGTCTTGGAAGATGATGCCGTACCAGTCGCCATACTCACTATCTACGATGGTGCCTTGTCCCACATGGGGGAATCCACCAAAGGGACTCTGCAGGATGACCCGCTTCTCGTAAGGGCCGCGGATATCGTCGGCACGATAGCACACCTCACGACGGTAACGGCCGGGAACGCCCCACACCTGCGAAATCATCAGCAGGTAGTAATGGCCTTTGTACTTTAGCATCCTGCTGCCTTCCAGAATGCCCGTCTCGTCAGCCTCGCGCTTGAACAACTGATGGTGAGAACCCTCGATGACATCAGACAGGTCGGGCTTCAGCTCCATCATCTCGCCGGTGCCGTAAATGACATACACCCGGTCATCATCATCGAAGAACAGTGAGCAGTCGTGGAAATGTCGCATGCGCGACAGGAGGGTCCACTTTCCCTCTGCCTTCTCGGCAGTGAAGATATAAGTGTCGCCCATCGCTCCTGCCTCGTTGGGAGCCAGGAGCGCATAGAAACGACCATTGTGATATTTCATTGAGGTGGCCCACTGGCCGCGACCGTATGCCGTACCTTCCTGCAGGTCGTACTTGGGCGAGTCGGTCAGCTTGTCGAAGATGTAACTGACGGTCTCCCAGTTTTTCAGATCCTTAGAACGCATAACGGGAGCACCGGGCATGAGGTGCATGGTGGTGCTCACCAGATAATAGGTATCACCAACGCGGATGACATCGGGATCGGGCACATCGGCCCATAGCATCGGGTTCTTTACAAAAGTACCCTCAAAACTGCCAGAGGGCTGTTCGGCAGCCTCAGCAGCCAACAGACACGTTACGAATGATAGTGCTATTATGAATAATCTACGCATTCTTTCTGAAATAAAAGGGTTCTACTATTACAGTTTCTGTTCTACCTCTATCTCGGTGAAGGTTTCAATGATATCGCCAACCTGGATGTCGTTGAAGTTAACCAGTGATACACCACACTCTAGACCAGTAGCCACCTCCTTGGCGTCGTCTTTGTAACGCTTCAGGGCATCGATAGCGGCTGTGTGAACCACAATACCGTCGCGAACCACGCGAGCCTTGTCTTTCGAGTGTACCTTACCGTCGATAACCAGACCACCGGCAACAGTACCCACCTTCGAAATCTTGAAGACCTGCTTCACCTCAATCTCACCGGTAATAATCTCCTTCTTCACCTTGTCAAGCATACCCTGCATGGTCTGCTTCACATCGTCAATGGCGTCGTAGATGATGGAATAGGTGTTGATCTCGACACCCTCACGCTCAGCAGCACGACGGGCATCGGCAGAAGGACGAACTTGGAAACCGATGATGATAGCTTCGGAAGCACTGGCCAGCATGACATCATTCTCTGAAATCTGACCAACGGCCTTCGAGATAACGTTCACCTGAACCTTCTCGGTAGAAAGCTTGATGAACGAATCGCTCAAAGCCTCGATAGAGCCGTCGGTATCACCCTTTACGATGATGTTCAGCTCATGGAACTCACCCAGAGCAATACGGTGTGACAACTCATCAAGACCGAGCTTGGTGGTCGTGCGCAGACTCTGCTCACGCTGCAACTGGATACGCTTGTTGGCAATCTCGCGAGCCTCCTGTTCCGACTCCATCACGTGGAAGGAGTCACCGGCAGTAGGCGCTCCGTTCAAGCCAAGGATGATGGCAGGCTCGGCAGGACCGGCCTTCTCAATGCGCTGGTTACGCTCATTGAACATCGCCTTTACCTTACCCCAGGCTGTTCCGGCAATCACGATATCACCTACCTTCAGCGTACCGTTCGATACCAATACCGTGGAGACATAGCCACGACCCTTGTCCAACGAACTCTCGATTATAGAACCGGTGGCCTTGCGGTTAGGATTAGCCTTCAGGTCGAGCATCTCAGCTTCGAGCAGCACTTTTTCGAGCAACTCATAGACGCCGATACCCTTCTTGGCGGAAATCTCCTGACACTGGTACTTACCACCCCACTCCTCTACAAGCAGGTTCATATTGGCCAAATCCTCACGAATCTTGTCGGGGTTGGCTCCTGGCTTATCAATCTTATTGATGGCAAACACCATCGGAACATTAGCGGCCTGGGCATGAGCGATAGCCTCCTTCGTGGTAGGCATCACAGAGTCGTCGGCAGCCACGATGATGATGGCGATATCCGTCACCTGAGCACCACGGGCACGCATGGCGGTGAAAGCCTCATGACCAGGAGTGTCAAGGAACGTGATGCTATGACCGTCCTTCAGTTTCACATTGTAAGCACCGATGTGCTGGGTAATACCACCTGCCTCACCAGCAATCACATTGGTGTTGCGGATGTAGTCGAGCAACGATGTCTTACCGTGGTCAACATGTCCCATCACAGTAACGATAGGAGCGCGAGAAATCAGGTCGTTCTCGTCGTCCTCCTCCTCAGTGATGGCATTCTGCACCTCGGCAGAAACATACTCGGTAGTGAATCCGAATTCCTCTGCCACGATATTGATGGTCTCGGCATCCAGACGCTGGTTGATAGACACCATGATGCCTATAGACATACAAGTACCGATAACCTGATTGACACCAACGTTCATCATCGTTGCCAACTCAGAAACAGTAACAAACTCCGTCAGCTTCAGTACCTTGCTGTCAGCTGCCTCGGCTGCCATTTCCTCGCTCATACGCTCAGCTACGGCGTCACGCTTCTCCTTACGATATTTGGCACCCTTCTTGTTCTGATTGGTTTTTGAGGTAAGGCGGGCCAGCGTCTCTTTTACCTGGCGTGCTACTGCCTCATCGTCAACCTCCAGTGGTTTTACAGGGCGGTTCTTCTTGTTCTTCTTACCGCCACCCTGCTGGTTCTGCTGCTGACCATTATTATTGTTATTATTGTTCTTGTTCTTCTTGCCACCACCCTGCTGGTTAACCTGCTTGGCAGCTGCTTCGATATCCACCTTGTCGGTACGGATACGCTCACGCTTACGGCGCTCGCCGGCGGCCTTCTCCTCACGCTCCTTACGGCGCTCCTCCTTTGTCTTCTTTTTAGGACGAGTGCTCTGATTGAGTGTTGACAGGTCTATCTTTCCCAACACGTTCAACTGAGGAGCATTCTGGGCAATCTTGGCATCACCAGGGGTCTTAGCCAACTCCAAGGTCTCTACTTGCTCTTCTTTTTCCTGAGGTTCCTCCTTTTCAACAACAGGCTCTTCAACTTCAGACTTTTCCTCCACTACTGGCTCGGGCTTCACCTCTTTTTGAGACTCTGGCTTAGCCTCAACCTTAGGCTCGGACTTCACTTCTGCCTTCTCCTTTGGCTTAGCCTCTACAACAGGAGCCTCTTTTGGAGTCTCCTTTGGGGCAGGGGCTGCCTTGGTCTTGCCAATTTCATCAAGGTTGATTTTTCCCAACGTCTTCAACTGTGTGCGCTGTTCCATCATTTCCTCGGTCTTCGTCAAAGCCTTCTCTGGCTTCTCAGACTTTTCGGACTTCTCCGCCTTCTTCTCCTTCACCTTCTTGGTGAACATCATGTCGGCCTGCGTCTTCACAGCCTTATCGCCATTGAACTCGCTGACCAGTGCCTGATATTGCTCATCGGAAATCTTGGTGTTAGGCGTCATTTCGTCCTTCACCTCACCAAGCTCCTTCTTGTTTTTCAGGAAATCAACAGCAGTCTGAAGTCCAATGTTGAGTTCTGATAATACTTTATTTAATCTTACTCCCATATATTAATCATAAATTTATTCAAACTCTGCTTTGAGCACTTCCAGTACATGGTCAACAGTCTCTTCCTCCAAGTCTGCCTTCTCAATAAGCATCTCACGGGGAGCATTGAGAACTTGCTTGGCTGTGTCCAGACCAATAGCCTTGATAGAGTCGATAATCCACTGGTCAATCTCGTCAGCAAACTCGTCGAGGTAGATATCCTCATCAGCATCAGCTTCGTTAACCACGCGGAATACATCGATAGTATATTCTGTCAGCATGGAGGCCAGCTTGATGTTCAGACCACCCTTACCGATGGCGAGTGAAACCTCCTCTGGCTGCAGATAGACCTCAGCCTTATGTTCCTCAGGGTTCAGAGTAATACTGGTCACCTTGGCAGGTGCGAGGGCACGTTGGATGAAGAGTTGGGTATTGCTTGAGTAGTTTATGACGTCAATGTTCTCATTGCAGAGCTCACGAACAATACCGTGTACACGGCTACCTTTCACACCAACACAGGCTCCCACTGGATCAATGCGGTCGTCATAACTCTCAACGGCAACCTTAGCACGCTCACCCGGCATACGGGCAATGCGACGGATAGTAATCAGACCGTCGTTAATCTCGGGAACTTCTGCCTCCAGCATACGTTCCAGGAATAACGGACTGGTACGCGACAGGATGATACGGGGATTGTTGTTCTCATTCTGTACCTCTTTCACGATGGCACGAAGGGTCTCGCCCTTACGATAGCTGTCTGAAGGAATCTGCTCAGCCTTGGGCAAATGCAGTTCATTACCCTCGTCGTCAATAAGCAGCACCTCGCGCTTCCACATCTGATAAACCTCACCGCTGACAATCTGTCCCACCTTATCCTTGTATTTCTGATACAGAGAGTCGTGCTCCAGCTCCAGAATTTTTGAAGCCAGCGTCTGACGCAGGTTCAGAATGGCACGGCGACCAAATTTCTGGAAATCTACTTCCTCAGAAACCTCTTCGCCTACCTCATAGTCGGGCTCTATCTTCTGTGCCTCAGTCAGGCTAATTTCCTTGTTTTCGTCCTTTACCTCACCGTCAGCAACCACAATACGGTTGCGGTGAATCTCAAAGTCACCCTTGTCGGGGTTTACAATCACATCGTAGTTCTCATCAGAACCGAACATCTTGGCGATAACGTTACGGAAGCTTTCCTCCAGTACGCTCACCAGTGTGGTGCGGTCAATGTTCTTTGTCTCTTTAAATTCCTGAAAGGTCTCTATCATAGAGGGGCCTTTCTCTTTCTTTGTTGCCATAATATATTTTGTTTTTTGATTTTTGACTTATTTAAAGTTCAACAGGTATTTGCAAGACTTTATTGCGCTGATGGCAAAAGTCTTATCAACCTCCACCAACTGAGGACGCTTCTTGCCCTCCACCTGTTGCTTCTCCTTGGTAGTCACGACGAACTGATTACCATCTTCGCTCACCGCTTTCAAGAGGCCCTGTACTTTCTGGCCGTTCTGCTGTAAGACTTCTACCTCCTTACCAACGTGGTTGCGATACTGCTGCACCACCTTAAAAGGCTGACCGATACCTGCAGAGCCTACTTCCAGCTCATAATCGCCCAGTTCCTCACCCAGCTTCTCCTGGAGGAAACGGCTCAGGTCAGCACAATCTTCAATCCATACTCCATCAGCATGGTCAATCTCAATTACAATACGATCATCGGGAGTCATCTCGACATCTACCAGGTAGTAGTCGCCCTTCTCCAACCATTCTTCAACTGCTGTCTTAATGATGTTCTTGTCTATCATAAAATGTTTGTTAGTTAAAACAAGAATGAGAGGCTTCGTAAAGCCCCTCATTCCTCTGAACGCTGCAAAATTACGCATTTTCCATGAATCCTGCAAATATTTTGCATGATTTTCACATTTTTTCCGCGTTTATCCTACAAATATCCTGTCTAACAATATCACGCAAGCCATTATTTGCGGATATGGATGGTTAAAGAGTCTTTGTCAAAGACAATGCCGTCGTGCTCTATAAACCGGCTTAGCACACCCTCCGCAGCCAACTCAGCAGGCGTACCTACACTCAACTGTTCCGGTTCCATCAGCCATATCTTGTCAGCCAACTGCAACGACAGTTCCACGTCGTGCGTAGAGAGGAAAATAGTTTTCTGCTCCTCAGCAGCCAGCTTGCGCAACAGCTGCATGGTCTCCACCTTGCTGGGGAAGTCCAGAAAGGCCGTCGGCTCGTCTAAGTAGATGATAGGTGTCTGTTGTGCCAAGGCTTTGGCTATCATAACTTTTTGCCGTTCACCGTCACTGAGCGTATGAACCATGCGTCCCTGCAGGTTTTCTATACCCACCAACCGGATGGCTTCACACACGATCTCTTCATCTTCAGCGTCTAATGTGCCCCAGAAACCAGTGTAAGGCGAACGGCCCATACCCACCAGTTCCTCGATGGTCATATTCTGCACATCAGGTTTTTCCGTCAACACAATACCGATGACACGGCTTCGCTCCTTATCGGATAAAGAGGTGAGAGGTGAGGGGTGAGAGGTGAGAACTACGCTGATGTCACCGTCCAGTGCGGGCTGGAAGGCCGAAAGGGTGCGCAACAGGGTTGATTTACCAATGCCGTTACGACCAAGCAGACAGGTCAGTTCGCCACTGTTGATAGTGGCATTCAAGCCCGTGGCAACCACTTTCCGGCTGTCTTTCGTGAGATATCCTATACTCAGGTTTTGCAGTACAACACTTTCCATGGCGGCAAAGTTACGAATTTTAAACGGAATATCGCTGCATAAGCTCCTGGAAAATGGCATTCCGGCATAATACATCCCGATTTCCGATCATCAGCAGCTGCTTGCGAGCCCTCGTCATCGCCACATTCAGCTTACGATCTATCACCCTGCCGTCCTCTTCAAAACAGTTGGAGGTGAGGAAGTCGAGGTCGGTGGCATTCTGCACACCCAGCGAATAGATGATGACGTCGCGCTGTGAACCCTGATAGCGCTCCACCGTGTCAATGCTGATGTCCAGCAGTTCAGGAATGTCAAGCTTCATCATCTCACGGCGTATCAGGGCTATCTGGTAGCGATAGGTCACTATCACACCGATGGAATGGTCGGCATCAAAGCGGGCTGGTCCTATCTGTCTGTAGATGCGGCGTAGCAGGTCGGCCACCAGTACAGCCTCATCGGTTGACGGGAAGAACATCACCCGATGTTGCTTCAGCTGACGGTCCAGCGCGTCCTGCGAGGGCAACTGGTAGTCCAGCTTCTCTTCCAGCTGGTGAGGACAGGGCACCGACTGCAACTGTTCCCGACGATAGAAGTGCTCATTGGGGAAGGCGGCAATCTCCGGGTGCATCCGTCCCTGATGGTCCAGAACGCCCGTGAACACCTCCCTGCCCGCCTCTTGCTCCTGGCGCAGCAAACGTTCGAAGAGCGACAGCCGGCAGGAGTGCAGCCGAGGCTCGTCGTCAGCCTGTTGCACCACGGCAGGCAACTGCTTATGGTCGCCAATGAGGATAAAGCGGTCGATGCTGTCCGAACTGAGCAGTCCTATGATGTTAGGCTCCAGAATCTGCGAGGCCTCATCGACGATACACAGTGAGAAGTGCTTCAGGGCGAGCAGGAAGGGGCGTCCTTGCAGCGCCGATGTGGTAGTCACCAGGATGGGCACGTCCTTCAGCCGTTGGCGGATGTCGCCCAGCTTAGTACTGTCGGTAAAGGCGGCACTCAGCAGCCGGTGGGCATAACGCGGGTCGCATGATGCCTCATTGCCCAGCCTCAAATAGTCTTTTCCGCTATCCTCCAGCATGCCGCATATCTCGTCAACAGCACGATTGGTATAGGCGGTCAATAGAAGCGAGCTTCGCTCTAGTGAATAGTGAAGAGTAGATAGTGAAGAGTTTAGTTCTTCTTCCACCAGGAAGCGGAGGGCCATCGATGTCTTGCCCGTTCCCGGAGGACCTTGCAACAGGAAATAGTCGCGGGCCTGCTTGGCACGCAACAGGATGTCATCATAGAAGGGATGATAGTTGCGGGAGAGCGTCATCGTCGTATCCCGTCGCGGTGCCCGCTGTCCCATCAGCAGGTCGCGTTTCTCCTGCGAGGCATTACAAAAAGCCATCAGGCTGCGCAGCGACGTGGTGGTGCTCATGTCCGACGATGCATGCTCAATGGCAAAGCATCCTTCCTGGAAAATGCCGGGATGGTGCTGCGGGTCGTTGAGCCGCACCGTTATCGCGTCGTCGGTCAGACGGGTAATCACACCTTTATATAATATATTGGCACAGACATCGGGCCGGTCCTTATAGCGATACAGATAGACGGGGTCTCCGCGACGGAAGTCTATCTCGCCCCTGTCGCGCTCCTCCAAGGGCGGACATTTCAAGACCACCACCTCCCCGTGGCCCGCTGCCGACGCCTCTGGCGTAAGCCCCGTCAGTATGGGCAGTTCGCCGCTCAGCGAATAGGCTGCTGCCTGCTCACGATAGACGAAGGTGACCATCCGCTCCACATAGTCTTGCTCCTGAGGCGACAGCGCATGCAGCGGGTCCAGCACGCGCGCTATGTCAGGACGGACAAAACGGTGATAGAAGTCCGACTTCTGCTCATTCTCCAGCAGCACGTCGGGATGCAACAAGGGTAGCACACTGCCAAAGCCCTCGCGCGCTATCTTCATTTCCAACGCTACGATACGGTTGCGCAGTCGGATGGCCTCGCGGAACAGCTCGTCGTTATTATGCACATCCAGCAGACCCAGTGCTGCCGGGTATTTCGAATAGAGCAAGCGCACGTCAACACCCTCGGCCTCATGCTGGAAATTATAGCGCAGCACCCCATAGTACAGCAGCACCTGCACATAATGCGCCTCCCGATAGCTCACCCATTTCTTGCCCGACTTCTGCTCCACCAACAGCCGCAGGTCGTCAGTCATCAAGTCAACGCGCCCCTTCAGTCCCAGCTGCTTGCAGACGAACGAAGGCTCCAGCAGTGCCCGGTTGCGGTCATAGTCCTTGAAGAGGATTTCCACCGACTCACGGATATGCTCCACCTGCTGGCGGGCATCGCGCTTGAACTGCTCACCGCTGAACCCCTCGCAGGTACAGAACTGCAGGGCCTGCTCGCAGAACGATGTCTGCAGCATATCGCGGAACTCGGCAGCAGGGTTGTGAATAAGGTCGTCGAGGGCGGTTCCGGCGAAGTTACCCAGCAGGATGGGCTGTGTGTTAACCGCCTGCTTCAGCCGGTTAATGACATACGCCAGGGGATGGTGGCCATAGTCCTGAAAACAGGCTGCCAGCGACGAGATATCTACGAGCACGTCGGGTTCCACTACCTCCAAACCGTCCTCCAACTGTATGACCTTCAACCCTTCGAACATTGATTCACTAATTATTACTACAAAGGATTATACGGATTATTTATTCTGAACCACAGATTATTTATATTCCGTGTCCATCCGTGCCTAAATAAAATATTCCGTGTTAATCAATAGTTCGCCCTCACCCACTCGATAATTCTGAGGAAGAAGGTAATCGCCGATGCCTCGTGGTTGCTGATGCCCGCCTCCTTGGTCGTTTCCGAGCTGTACTCCCCCACGAACTCCTGCGTCTTGATGCCATGATCCTTAAGGAACTGGCTCATGGCATAGAAGTTCTCCACAGGCACGACATCGTCCTTCGTATCATGGAATAGCATCACGTCGAAGTCGCTACGCGGAGTCCATCCGCTGGTAAGCGCATCAGTGGTGAAGGCGCCCTTGAACCGGCGCGACAGGGCACTGCCGGTATCGAGGACGGCGTCCGTACAGATTTCGCCCGTCTTTTTGGTCTTGATAAGCTCTTCGTCAAGAGCCTTACGCTTGTATTGCTTGCTGAGGAACCACTCATCGAAGTGCTCTGCCACGGGGTCCTTCAGATAGTCGTGGATGTCATAACCCAGACGGAAGAAGTGGTTGAAGGCATAGAGCACGTTGCAGACGGTGCTGGGCATCTCGGTGGTGCCCTTGGTAATGGCATCATACATCGAGTTGATATCGTAGGGACCGTCGCCTGCGAAGGCCCGTTTCACCTTGATCTCAGAATGGCGTTCAGAAATTTCGCGCAAAACGCTCATCGTGGTCTGTCCACCCTCCGAATAGCCAGCGATAACGAAGTCGTCACCTTTCTTCACCTTCAGGTCTTCTATCAACCGCTTGGCAGCGAGGTAGGCATCGAGCGAGGCGCGTCCGTTGGCTCGTGAGATGCAGTAGGCCTGCGGCTCCTTCTCGGTAATGCCGAATCCGTAGTAGTCGGGCGCTACGATGATGAAGTTCGTGAAAGCAGCTCCCGTTGGGAACTCGACGGCTCCACGCGAAGGTGCCTGCGTGGTGGCGTAGATGGTGAAGTGGTTATAAAGCAGAATGCCATTGTATGGCTTATCGTCTTTTATCAGTGACTTATCCACCGTGATGGTACCGCTGAGCGTGCAGGGATTGCCGAAGGGATCGACCGACGGGTAATTGAACACATAGTTCATATAGTCGGGGAAAATCTCCACCGGGATGCTGTCGGTGATGCAGGGCCGCGGCAGCGTAGATTTCGCCATCCATTCCTGAATTAAACCGCTCTGATCGGTAGCCTTGGTGAGCGAGCCCTCATGGGCGGTATTGCTATAAGCGATATTACCCGACGCAGTGCGGTTCATCTCTATCTGACCGATATCCACGAAGTTGTTGTGATTCCCCTCACTGCTTCTGCGCGACGCCAGCAGGGCGGAGCCCGTATCTGGGTCGGTCAGCAGAATTTTCCCTTCGCTCGTCACCTGCCACTTGAACGGCGCATCCTTCGGACCACCGTAAACCTCGAGCGGCTCGTTGAACTCGTCGTCAAAAACGGCCAGGGCCACGTAGCCCGTATGGTCGGCTTTGGCCTCCACCACTATCATGGCGCGGTTGAAGGGTTTCCCCTTCTCCGTCACGTCCTGATAGTCAAACTCTTCATGCCACAGGCCAACCAGACTCTCTTCCATTTCCTGTTGGCTGGGCATTGCGGGATTGCTCTCTTTGTCACTGCATGAAGTGAGCACTGTTGTCATGCCACAAATAAGGATGGCGGCAATCATCCACTTTTTCATTGTCATCGTCATCATATTATTAATATATAGCAAATTATCGGTGCAAAGATACGATAATTTTAGGAAAATCCAAACAATAACCACGAATATCAGCCCCGTGTCATATTGTGACAGGGGGGACCCCCTGCGAGCTAGTTAGCGATAAAACGACCCTGAAGGGGACCCCCTGCGAGGTAGTTAGCGATTAAAAAACCTCAAAGGGGGTGGCAAGTGAGCTAGTTAACGATGAACCGCACAAGCCCCCCCACGAGGCTGTGCTGGAAATGGAGAGCACCCTGCAGCTGTCGTGCACTGTTCTCGATTTGCACTATCTCTGACCTTCGGTCAAAGATGCTCACGTTCGAAAAAACACAAGAAAGTCTTGGTTCTTTCCTCACTTATTCGTATCTTTGCAGCCATAAAACAGGACTATGAAAAAGATTTTAATCATAACACTGGCCGCTATGTTCTTAGGAACTGCTGGCTATGCAAAGAGTAAGGCAACCGAGGACAACTCGAGGTCTGAAGACATTGTGGAGGCTGTTGACCTGGGACTTAGTGTGAGGTGGGCCAATATGAATGTGGGTGCTACGAAGATTTCCGGCTATGGCACGTACTTCGCATGGGGCGAGACAGCACCAAAGGACTATTATTCATGGAACACCTATGCATGGAGCAAGGGCGATTCGCAGTTCCTGACTAAATACTCGACTACCGACCGAAGGACTCAGCTGGCTCCCGTGGACGATGCTGCCCAAGCCAATTGGGGCGGTAAGTGGCGTATGCCTACGGTGGAAGAGTTTGAGGAGCTGATGGACCCGGCTAAATGCAAATGGGAATGGACCTCGAGGGATGGTGTGAACGGCTATAAGGTTACAGGAAAGAAGACGGGCAACTCCATCTTCTTGCCTATCACGGGATGCCGCTTCTATGGAGAGACCCAGTTCCGCGGTATCAAGGGCATCTACTGGTCATCGACTCTCTACACTACCAATGTCAACAAGGCTTGGTGCCTGGAGTTCAATTTCCAGGATGTCAATGTACACTACGGCGACCTCTCCAGCAACCGTTTCAGTGGTCGCTGCATCCGTGCCGTAAGATGAAAGTTATAGTCTCCAAAGAGATAGAACAGGTTTGTCCTGAGTTTGTTGGTGCTTGCGTAGAAGCACAGGTTGTCAATTCGCCTTATTGCGAAGAGTTGTGGGAAGAGATAAAAGCAATGGGGAAACGGTTTTCCAAGGAACTGACTACGGAATCGCTCAAGGAAATAACGAGCATTGCGGCTACACGACGCATCTATAAGGCGTGCGGCAAGGATCCGTCGAGGTATCGCCCTGCATCTGAGGCACTGATTCGTCGTATATTACAAGGGAAAGAGCTGTACCAGCGCGACACATTGGTTGACTTGGTGAATCTGGCCTCTATTGCATTTGGTTATAGCATTGGTGGTTTTGATGCAGACAAGTTCGTAGGCGACACGCTGACCTTAGGCATCGGTAAAGAAGGTGAGCCTTACGAGGGAATAGGTCGTGGGGTGATTAATATTCATGGACTGCCTGTATATCGTGATGCCCAAGGTGGAGTGGGAACACCCACCAGCGACAACGAACGCACGAAGATGACGATAGACACTACTCATCTGTTGGTACTCATTAACGGCTACGACGGTAATGAGCAACGAGTCCGCGAAAATGCCGAGTACATCCAGACCCTGCTTCGCAAATATTGCCAAAGTGATGGTGGCACCTATTATATATATAGGTAGCGTTTATTCCACCTTCGACTCCATCGGGTTGCGCAATCCCTTGAAACCAGTAAGGTAGGCTTTCGCAGAACCGAACGACAGGAACATGTCGAGGCGGACTGGCAGGTGGTTCTTGTCGTCAGTGACGTAGAATCGAATCAACTCGTGGTTCTCACCGTTTTCACGCTCTATGAAGGAGAATACCAGACAACGGTATTTGTCGTTGGAGTTCTTCATCTTCAGGGTAGTAGCACCACCGAACTTCAGCCACGAATTGGATATTTTGCTGGCATCGGCAATGGGAAGGGGTATCTTGTCGCCCTCCTTGAGCTTGGAAGCGTCGAAGTTGCGGGCGCGCAGATAGATAGTCATCATGTCGTAGATACAATCCTTATACTCTGACTCCTTCCAGTAGTGCTCTCCACTGCTGGCTATGGCATGCTGCTTGAGGTGACAGTTGCCCTTGGGATAGCTGTACCATAACTCATCGACATAGTAACGGCTGCCTTCGCGGGCTCCCTTTCGGAAATAGAGAGGAGCAATGTCCATATCGGTATAGCAGAGCAGGGTGTCGCGCATCACAAAGACATTGTCCAGCTTGTCATTACCACGCGTGATAAGACTGCTACGGTATGCCGGCTCACCATGATAGCGTGACTTGACGGTGGACATAGAAGCGGTGCCTACCTTCACCCATACGAACTTCCAGTTGAAATACAGGTCGTATGCCAGAAACTCGCCCGACTTGAACGCCGTGTTCTCAATGCCACACTGCGCAGCTGCACTGCTAGTGAAAAGTGAACAGTGGAAAGTGAACAGTAAGGCTACCATCCACATACGACCATTCATTATCTTGATATTTATCATACTATTTTTTTTCATATCTTATCATTATTCGTTATTCATTGGTTCACAGAACGCTTCATGTACTCTATTCCCAACTGACGGGCACGCTCAGCATTACGGTTCTTCTTGCGTTTCTTCTCCTTGTCGGGCTGTTGCTTGATAATCTTGCCCGGCTTCTGATGATTAAGCTTTCGCTCCGTCAGGTTCCATTGCAAAGTCATATCGAACTTCTCCTTTGCTTCTATGTCACGCGGATAATAATAGACCTCCTCGGGCTGGAGGTTATCATCATAATTACCTGTATCCCATAGTCTATTACCATTACGGTCCACAAAGGCTCGCATATAGTATGTCCCTGGGTTGATGTAATAGAACTGGGCAGAACCGTCGTCCTCCACAGGAGCTTCTTGTACCACCTGGTCATTACCGTTGAGCAACTGTGCTATCATTTGCTTCACGTCAAGACCAGTCAGTTGCATTTGCAAGGTGGAATACTGGTCGAGTGATTTCACCTTTATACCTGCCTTGTAAGGCTTGGAGGCCAGACCATAGATGTCAACGAAGGCTGCAGAGTCTATCTCCAGGCTATATTCCGTATCGGGATGCCAGTCCACCACTAACTCATAACGCCGCAGCATAGAGTCGCAACGGTGGAACTCGAAGGGAGCCCGATACCACAACGAGTCTATCTGGGAATAGAGATGAATGGCTGCTGTGTCCAGACTTGCCAGCGGAGTAGGTGCTTCGATGAATACGCTACGGTTGGGATCCATCGATTGCGCCACCTCATATTTTATCTCGAGGGGTTTAGCGGGGAAAATGCTGTCGTAGGGCTCCTCGCGCTTCTTTTTCTTGTCCTGTTCCTTCTGCCAGTCCTCTATCTCCTTTTGCTTCGCTTTGAGCCGTTTGGCATAAGGCGTCTTAGCCACCAGCTCCAACGTGTCTAGCTGGGTAACCAGTTGTCCCAAGGAATCCGTTATCAGATATTCCATAGACATTTCCAGCGTGTCCTTGTTGACCAACAGGGTGTCGCGCAACCAGTAGGTCAGCGTGTCCTGCTTGGGAGTAGATTCTATGATAAAGGCGGAGTCGGCATCAAAGTTCAATCCACGAAGAATGGGTAGTTGGGGATTGCCGTAACTGAAATAGATACCAATCCGGTCCGGCTCCTTGCGTTCTGTCTTCAAAAGGTAACGGTCTGTCTGTACCTCCTGGAAAGCCAGCATCACGATATCGTCGGGATAGAAGTGGGTATAAGGAACTTGCAGGATGTTGTCGATGCGCAACGAGTCGCGCCAAATAGTATCCTGACGGATATCAGGACCTGCTGTCGGTGTATAGGTCTGGTGAGAAAAGGCTATCATCTCGCTCTTCTGACTGAACCTATAATTCGCATCAGCATCCTGCAGGGCATAGATACGGTATTCGCCTGGTGCTACGCCACGAATGCAGAAATGTCCACTGCCATCCGTGCGGGCTATGCGCAGCAAGGGCTTGGTGCGGAAGGCAGAGTCGGCCAAATCGTCATAAAGCCCCACGCTGATGCCCTTAACGGGTTCCAGGTTAGAGGCATCCAATACATAACCGGAAACCTCGAAGGTATCAATCTTCTCGCCAGTCGAGAAGGTGTAAGTATAGTTGCCCAACGGGTTGTCCTCGTTGTTGTCAGTAATGGCATCGCTGAAGTCTATGGTATAAGTGGTATTGTCCTTCAGCGTATCCTGCAGTTCTATCACGATTTTCTTACCCGCAGCCTTTATTTCCGGCATCTCCAGCTGAGGGGGCGATACAATCACATTCTGAGAAGGGTCTGCCAACTTGATAAACTCGTCGAAGTAGATAGTCATCTTCTTCGCGGTCACATTAGTAGCCTGCTCTGCTGGAATGCTGTAAAGCACGCGTGGCGGATCGTCATCATACCATCCTCCATCGGGAGAACCCATACGGGCACAGCTTGAAAAAATGAAGGAAATGAAAGAAATGAAGGAAATGAAAGAAATTATGTTCTTTCCCATCCGCATACTGAAAGCGGAACCCCATTTCTTCATTTCTTTATTCACATTTCTCATTACTTTCATTTCTTTCATTTCACATTTAATTGTAACAGTTGTTCGATATGTTCACGCGTATTGCTCAGTCGGGGCACCTTATGCTGACCACCCAACTTGCCTCGCTGCTTCAGCCAGTCGTTGAAAAGACCTTTTCTCGCCTCGATGATTTCCAGAGGCTGTAAGGTGATGTCCTTGTATCGCTTCGCCTCATAGTCGCTGTTCACCTCCTGCAGTTTCTGGTCCAGCAGACGAGCGAAACACTGCAAATCCTCAGGAGCACGCGAGAACTCGATGAGCCACTGGTGGCGGCACTTGGCATTGGCATCCATAAAGACGGGAGCAGCGGTATATTCCAACACCTCGGCACCTGTCTGCTCGCAAGCATAAGCCAGTCCCTGCTCGGCATTGTCAACAATCAGTTCCTCGCCAAAGGCATTGATAAAGCTCTTGGTGCGTCCGCTGATGACGAACTTATAAGGATTGGTGGAGGTGAAGCGAACGGTGTCGCCTATCTTATAGCGCCATAGTCCGCACGATGTGCTGATAATCATGGCATAGTTCTTATCCTTCTCGACACCCCACAACGGAACGATATCGCCACCATCCATGGGCTCGAACTCATAAAAGACGCCATAGTCGAGCATCAGCAGCATTGCCTTGTCTGCCGGGTCGTCCTGCAAACCGAAGAAGCCCTCGGAGGCATTATAGGTCTCCATATAATGCATGTTAGGTGAGGTTATCAGTTGCTCATACTGCTTACGGTAAGGCGTAAAGGCCACTCCGCCGTGGAAGAATACTTCCAGATTGGGCCATACCTCCTCCAAGTGCGTCTTTCCCGTGATTTCCATCATGCAGTTCAGAACGGAGAGCATCCACGAAGGCACACCGCTGATGTTGGTGACATTCTTGTTCATAGCCTCACGGGCTATGCGCTCTCGCTTGATTTCAAAATCAGCAAGGAGGGCCGTTTCCTTCTTAGGTACACGGACCAGATTTGCCAACGGATTGATATTCTCTATCAGGATGGCACTGAGGTCGCCTACCAGAGAACCGGGCAGGTTGTAGTTGGGCGAATGACTGCCACCCAGTATCAGAGCGCGTCCGTCGAACAGGCGACTATGGGGATTGTTGCGAAGATAGAGGGCTACGGAGTCGAAACCACCCGCATAATGAATCTTCTGCAGGCCTTCCTGACTGACAGGAATGAACTTCGACTTGTCATTCGTGGTGCCACTCGACTTGGCATACCACTTCACACGACCAGGCCACAGCACATTCTTCTCACCTTGTCGCATCCGGTCTATCTGTACCTTCAGCTCCTCATAGGTGTTGACAGGATTGTATCTCACGAAATCCTCGTAACCCTTGATGGTGGCAAAAGCATGCTCACGTCCATATTCTGTATCCTTGGCGGAATGAATCAAATGTTCCAGCACTGCCCGTTGCAATGCCTCTCCCCCACTCTGATGCTTCTCCAAAGCCTTCTGACGAGGCTCAAAAACCTTTCTTATAATCTGAGTAATACTCATGTCGTTGCGAAATTTTGCTTGCAAAATTACACAAAACCATCGTAACGGATGAAGAAATTACATTTTTTTATATAATAAGTCTATTAGAAGGTTTGCATCATTACCCTTCTGTCCTCCTATCACTTGCCAGAAAGGGGCATAAGTTAGTACCAAGCCCCTCTAATTTTTGACTAAATTGTCAGGTAGATCAGAGAGCCCCTGATCTATCCAGGTTTTCCGTCCCTTGAATTATCATTCATATTGAATGTCGTCCCATATCTCGTATTCCACTATGCCATTGACTGAATAGATACAAGTATGGTCAATGGCATTAAAGCGAAGGTCGGTGAGTCTCAGAGTCATATATGATATGTCGCCGACCTTACTGGTGCCAACAACTGTGATTTTTCCGCTTAATGCCGTTGTCTGCCTCAATATATATTCCCCCCAAGTTGGAGTATATGCAGCGGCAGCATGGAATTGGCTACTGTCAAAAGTATCTCCTGCTTTCAGATTACTGAAACTCATCGGCTTATTGCTTTCAAAGCTGATGTTAAGCATGTCGAAAACATCGGAACCTTTGATGTTGGCCCCAAAGCCCATATGATAGACTGTGAGTTCATTACCTCCGTTATACCTGATTTCCTTGCCTAAGTAGCAATGAGGGGGATTATACGTCTCGCCGCTTTTGTACATCGTACCCGTGCTGGTCTTGCCGTTGTCTGACTGGATAAGCAGGACATTGACTTCACCAACAACAGGGTCAACAACATTATCGTCATCACTACTGCATCCACATAGACAGAATGCAATGGCTACGAAGATGGATAAAAACGTTGTATTCTTCATTGTTCTCTCATTTTATACGCTTAAACACAAATGTTGCAGGAATATGGTCGCAGGTATAGAAACCAACGTAATGGAGCTTCAGACTGTTCCCTTCGATGGCATAGCCGAACGGAACTTCGCCAATGTTCAAGACTGGCAATGTGGAGGCATATATTACCTGATCTTCAGGGATAGAATAGTCAAGGGTTTCAACTTTCCCGTCCTCATAGTTGAAGACGATCTTTCCGTTCTCTTTGATTTCGATAATGACTGTGCCGGACGGATATTGATTGGTATAGCCTTCCTTACAGTACCCTGCAGGGCCGTCCAGAACTTCCACCAAATCCCATCTCCCTGTCAGTCCTGTGCCGAAGATTTCACCATCGTCGCTGTTAATGTTGCTATCGTCGTTGCTGCAGGTCGTAAACAGGCTAACAGCCAGCATTATAAAGAGGATTCCTTTTATTCGTTTCATACTCAAAACTGTTAAACACTTCTATAAATATAAACACTGATGATTAGAAATCTTGCATGATAATCGAAATATTTAACGATTATTATACAAAAGGTTATCATTGACAACTATTCAACGAAATATCACTTGCCTGAGATGTGCAGACGAAGGCCAAATTCGATGGAGGGTGCTAAGGGATGTTCTTTATAATAATGCTCGAAAGAGGTGCCGTCGTGAAAATAATAGCCCAACGAGGGTTGCAGGTAAAGACCCAACAGAGGCGAAATGGCATATTCTGCACCTGCGGAGGCATTGACAGACCATTGCCAGGGCTTTTCGTTCAGACACTTCTGAAGCATGGCAGAGCCTGAGAGGTAGAAGCTGAAACCACTCGTTTTCCAGAACAGCCACGAAAGACCCACAGGGATTCCTAGATAGTGCAACTTCTGTTCTCTATAGACGTTTGGATAGAGGGGTTTGCTGAACTCTGAATAAAGATAGGTATAGTTGACACCTGTCAGCAATGCCAAGCAGGCATTCAGCTGATAATGCACACTAAGTCCCAAGGTGACAGGCATACGATGTTTTGCCTCAACATCGTATGTCGTAGAGGAGGGAATTGGCGGAGTAGTGCTACTCACACCAGAATCATAATTTTCATAATCATACACATAACTGTGCCCCATACTGCTTTTACCAGTAGAAGCCAACAATCCACCCGAGGCGTTCAGTCCGACAGACCATTGGTTGCGAGACTTAGGGGCTGAGAGTTGTTTGGTTGGATGATGGGCTGTATAATGTTGTTCTTCTGAATGCTGTTGACGATGGGTCATTACAGAAGTCTGCTGGGATGTTTCTTCGGCAACCTGCGGAGATGATAATTCCTCTGCAACTTGCGGAGTTGTATCTTCGGCTATCTTCGGGGAAACCTGGGTGTGGTTACGTTGAGGACTATCTGCAAGCGCCAACGGCTGCTCATCACTACTTTCCTTTTTCATCATAGGAGTCTCTTGCTCTTGAGGCATTTGAGCAACCTGAGGGAACGATTCATCCTGAGGAAACTGATAAAGGGCAAAGAATCCTACGAGGGCTAAGAGCATAGCAGCAACTACCCAATGCCAAAGCCTGATAGTAACAGTTTTAGAGACTGGATTCTCCTGAAGAGCCATCTCGCTGCTGATGCCCTCCCACAGTCCGGCAGGCGGAGTCATTTTGTGACCCTCCAGCTTTTGCTTCATATCGGTTGTCCAGTTTTCTTTCATTGCTTGTACTTAGTTAAATCCTTGATTCTCTTTGCCAATAGCTTCTTTGCATAATAGAGTTGAGAGGCTGAGGTACTTTCCTTGATGCCTAACAGGCTGGCTATCTGCCGATGGGAGTAGTTCTCAAACACGTAGAGGTTTAACACCATTCTATAGCCGTCGGGCAGTTCGCTGATAAGCTGGTGTAGCTCGTCGGGTGAAATCCGCTCTGTATCAGGGCTTGCGCTTTCCTCATCTATCTCGTCAGCTGTCTGGTCCTGTTCTACAAACAGCAGCTTCTTTCTGTTTCTCAAAAACGCAAGTGCCTCGTTGGCTACTACCTGTTTCATCCACGCCTTGAAGGCACTCTCATTTCTGTATTCGAAGGTTGGTATCGACGTGAATATCTTCACGAAACTGTTCTGTAGCACGTCCTTCGCATCGTCCTCCGAAGGCACATACCGGTAGCAGACCGATGAGAGTTCTTCAACGTATAGCTGATAGAGCTGGCTCATCGCCCTTTGGTCTTTCTGCCGTATGCGCTCAACGAGTTGACTGACCATTTCCTTTTTTTTGGCGTTCTACTATAATAATCCAAAAATACGCAAATCTTGTATGGTTTCACTTATTTTTTATATTCTTTAACGCATTATCATACAAGATTATGATTACCTTTGCATTCTAAAGGCAGAAACAAAATAGAAACGAATATGAAAAAAAGTCTTTTATCTGCATTTATCTTAATGGCAACAAGCAGCTTCATGCTGTCGTGCTCCTCATCGTCTGCTACTGAAGAGGAGGATTTGGGAGAATCCAAGAAAATTGTCAACATGCTGTCAGAGCCACAACCCATCCAGTTGACGGCAGAACAGAAAGTGTTTGCCAATGACAACAACCAGTTCACGCTGAACTTCCTGAAGACGGTGAACGAGGTGGACCAGAGTGGCAAGAGCTTTATCTACTCACCACTCAGCATCACCTATGTGTTAGGAATGGTAAACGATGCTGCCACAGGAGAAACTGAGAAAGAACTGGAGCAGACCTTAGGCTTCCACAAGGGTGGCATCCAGGCGGTGAACGAATACTGCAAGAAGTTGATAGAGGGACTGCCAAAAGTAGATAATAAGGTGACGCTGGATATTGCCAATGCCATTTTTCTGAATAAGGACTATAGCCTGAAACAGCAGTTCCAGCAGGATATGCAGAACTATTACGATGCAAAGGCTGAAGCACTCGACTTCTCATCGCCACAAACGCTTGAGCACATCAACGGATGGTGCAACGACAAGACAAAGGGCATGATTCCAAAGATTCTGGATGAGGTAAATCCTTATATGGTATCGTATCTGCTGAATGCCATCTACTTCAAGGCTGACTGGGCTTCAAAGTTCGACCCAAAGAATACGAAGGAAGAAACCTTTACCACAGAGAAAGGCAGCACCACACTCCCCATGATGCACCAGAACGTGCTGATTAGCTATCTGAAAACCAACACTTACTCTGCTGTTATCCTACCCTATGGCTCTGGTCTATGGAACATGACAGTATTGCTGCCAGAAGAGGGGGCAACTACTGACGACCTCATTAAAGAAGTGGCACAAAGCAGCGTACTGAATAACCCAGGTTGGTGTGAAACAGGAGGCAACGTCTTCCAAGGCTATGAGGTAGATCTGAAGCTGCCACGCTTCGAGACGGCATCAGATACGGACGAACTGGACATTAAAGATGGACTTGTAGGACTGATGCAGAAGATGGGTATCAAGCTGGCCTTCGACTCAGACTTTGCAGAAATACCCAACATGTGTGAAGATAGAAATCTCTATATCTCGATGATGCGGCAAAAGGCAAAGATTAAGGTTAACGAGGAGGGTTCGGAAGCCGCTGCGGTCACTGTGGCTGGCATGGATAATACAACTGCTGTAGGCCCACAAGAATACCCTAAGGCTACTTTCCACGCCAATCGTCCCTTCGTCTATGTTATCAGCGAAGCATCCTCTGGCGTTATCCTCTTCGTAGGAAAGTTTACTGGCATCTGAATAGTTCCTGAATTTAGTATTAAGGGTAACGGGGGAAAAGAGCCGAGGGAACAAGGAAAGCATAACGTAGTAGCAGGAAAAAACATAGGATGCAACCTGATTCGGCCGCCCGCCCACATTAATTAGGGCGGGCGCCCTTATATCTTGGAGCACCCGCCCTTATATATTCGAGCGGTCGGCCGTAACCGAATTTCTATCCTTCCAGACCTTTTTTCCTGCTATCAAGCCTCTGCAAAGGCAGCAGCCTCCGCCTCTGCAATGATTTCCTCGCGGGTTTTTTCTCGCGGCTTAGCGCTGATGTCATCGAGGGTGAACTCATCGTGTAAAGCCTGATACTGGGCAGCATCAGACTGGATGACGATTTCCTTAATTACCTCTTTTTTCTTGCCCTTCACTTCTTCCTCACTATTTGCCTCTATGATGAAGTCCTGCTGTTCTTTTTCCGGATCAGGGACACACATCACGGGTTCTTCTTCCATCTTCGTGCGGTCACCCTTTGCCGCAAAGACGGCATCGATGAACTGAGGTTCACGGCGCAGGCGTTGAAGAGTGTCCTTAGAGGCATTCTGCTGACTCTCTTTCTTGGAATAGCCTGTTCCTACACAACCCTCCAGGCCTTCGATGAACACCTGGGTGGTAAACACAGGACTCTTGTTCTCGTCGCGCTCCTGCTTGATGTCGCGGAACTCCATCTTCACACGGTTCTTCTGGCTCCACTCCAACAGCTTCGACTTGAAGTTGACCTCCTTGTAAGCCATCTTGTCTAAATTAATAAGGTGAGCCAGGATGCGCTTCTCCATGAATCGCATGCAGGCATCATAGCCTCGATCCAAATAGATAGCACCCACCAAAGCCTCGAAAGCATTGCCGTTCATATAGCTGTTGTGCGACGTGTTGTGACCTGCAAACTTAATCAGGTCGGAAATACCCATTTCCTTTGCCAGCTTGCCCAGCGTGTCACGACTGACAAGCTTGGAACGCGTGTTAGTCAGGAAACCTTCGCGCTTGCCCTCGAAATGACGGAACACAATATCACCCACTACAGCATCCAAGATAGCATCACCCAGAAACTCCAGTCGTTCGTTGTTGACAGGATGACCTTTCTCGTTGCGCTTGGAAGCACTCTTATGGAGTAGTGCTTGCTTGTAGAGGTTGATATTGCGGGGATAGAAACCCAGAATGCCGTAAAGGGCAGAAAAAAGCTCCTTCTCCTGACGGAAAGGGAGCTTTATTCTATCAATGATGTCGTTAGCCCACATACTTTGCAAAAACTACGCAGGCATTGTGACCACCAAATCCGAAGGTATTGCTGAGACCGGCACGAACCTCGCGCTTCTGAGCCTTGTTGAAGGTGAAGTTGAGGTTGTAGTCAATCTCCTCATCCTTGTCATCCTCTTCGTGGTTGATGGTGGGAGGAACGATATCATTCTGAACAGCCAGAATGGTAGCCATTGCCTCAACAGCACCAGCAGCACCCAGCAGGTGACCAGTCATTGACTTGGTTGACGAAATGTTCAGCTTGTAGGCTGCATCACCGAAGACGTCCTTGATGGCCTTGGCCTCTGAGATATCACCAACATGGGTAGAAGTACCATGAACATTGATATAGTCGATATCCTCAGGCTTCATGCCGGCATCCTCGAGCGCGTTCTGCATCACCAGCTTGGCACCCAGTCCCTCGGGGTGAGAGGCTGTGATGTGATGAGCATCGGCACTCATACCGGCACCAACCATCTCAGCATAAATCTTGGCACCACGAGCCTTGGCGTGCTCCAACTCCTCAAGAATCAGACAGCCGGCACCCTCACCCATGATGAAACCATCACGAGAAGCGCTGAACGGACGGCTGGCCTTCTCTGGCTCGTCGTTACGGGTAGAAAGGGCCTTCATGGCATTGAAACCACCCACACCCGTTTCGCAGATAGCGGCCTCAGCACCACCAGCTACGATGGCATTAGCCTTACCCAAACGAATCAGGTTAAAAGCATCAGCCAATGCATTTGAAGACGAAGCACAAGCAGAAGCTGTGATATAGTTGGGACCATGAAAACCATACATGATGGAAATCTGGCCTGCTGCAATATCTGCTATCATCTTGGGGATGAAGAAGGGATTGAACTTAGGTCCATCCTCACGATGGGCACCATAATAGGTTACCTCTTCCTCAAAAGTCTTGATACCACCAATACCTACACCGTAAACAACACCGATGCGGTTCTTATCCTCTGCCTCCAAGTCCATACCACAGTCCTCAACAGCCTGCTGGGCAGCAATGATAGCCAACTGGGTATAGCGGTCCATCTTGCGAGCTTCCTTGCGGTCAATGTAGGCATTGACATCAAGGTTCTTTACCTCACAAGCAAACTGAGTCTTGAACTTAGATGCATCGAAAAGTGTAATAGGTGCAGCTCCGCTCTTACCAGCCAGCATAGCCTCCCAAGTCTCCTTAGGAGTATTGCCTAGTGGAGTAACGGCACCCATACCTGTTACTACTACTCTTTTTAATTCCATATCTTAAGGGTATAATGAAAAAGGAAAAGTGAAAAATTTGCTACCGCACTTCCAATTTGGTGAAGTTAAGGCGGCAGCAAATTCTTCACTCTTCACTTTTACCTTTTTACTTTATTTTGCGTTCTCCTCGATGTAAGCGATAGCATCACCAACAGTACCGATCTTCTCAGCCTTATCGTCGGGGATAGAGATACCGAACTCTTTCTCAAATTCCATAATGAGCTCTACAGTATCCAGTGAATCAGCACCAAGATCGTTAGTGAAACTTGCTTCGGGCTTAACCTCTGCCTCATCAACACCGAGTTTGTCCACAATAATAGCCTTTACTTTGCTTTCAATTTCTGACATAATTTTCTTCTTTAAATGTTAATAATTACTTTCTTATTCTGAAAACTTCACAAAAATGTGTCGCTTAGCGGGTGCAAAATAACACATTTTTATCGAGTTATGCAAATTTTATAGGTAAAAAAACACTCTTTCCTGCACAAACAGCTAGTAATTGTGCAACTTTTCGCGTCTTAAAGGATAGTTATTACGTAAATTTTCAAACATTGACGGCTCACTCTTTAACTGTTGACTATCCACCATCGGGTTATAATAATCCAAAGGACTTCCCGTATCCTGAAAACCAGAAGGGAGTGCTGGAGGGACTATCAACCCAGGATGAGACAAACGGAAATGATGACAAAGTGCCTCAATAACCATATTGTCGGCATTCACCTTTCCGTCAGCTGAATAGCCTGCAATATGGGGCGTGCCAATAAAGACGCGCTTCAGCAATGCCTCGTTTAACTTCGGCTCGCCTTCCCACACATCGATGACTGCATCGCGCACCCTACCCTCTTGCAAGGCTAAAAGCAATGCATCATTATCCACCACCTCACCTCGACTGGTATTTATTATATAAGGTACGAGAGCGAGACGATGGAAAAATTGTTCATCAGCCAGATGATAGGTAGCATAAGGTCCTTCATGGGTTAATGGCACATGAAAAGTAATCACGTCGCATTCATGTTCTATCACGTCAAATGACACGAAACCGGAATGGTTCAATAACGGGTCGCACACCAAAACTTTCATACCGAGTCGTTCGGCAACAACCTTCACCTTCGAACCAACATGTCCGCAACCTACGATTCCGATGGTAGAATGCTGCAGGTCAAGCCCCAGATGCTCTTTCATCTGCAACAGCGAACATTCGACATATTGTGCGACGGAACCGGAATTACAACCAGGACAATTGGTCCACGCAATGCCTGCCTGTTTTAGGTAATCAGTATCAATATGGTCAAAGCCTATCGTGGCTGTAGCAATAAACTGTACCTTGCTGCCCGAGAGCAATTGCTCATTGCAGAGGGTGCGCGTTCTCACAATCAAGGCATCGGCATCCTTCACGTCATCAGCCGTGATGTCGGCACCTCGCAAATACACCACATCATTGGTCAACAGAGCCAATTTTTCGTGGATATAAGGTATCTTATCGTCAACAATTATTTTCATTTCTGGGCACAAAGTTACAAAATAAATTTAAATTATTGCCTTTCCTATATCACTTATCACTTCTTTTTCGTATCTTTGCAAAATAAACAACAAAAACATATAAATATATGTCATTTACAGAAAAAGCAAATAAAGTATTTAGTCTTGCTATTCGTGACTACCACTTGAAAGACCATGTGGACACTCCTATCAATAATCCCTATGAGCGCGACACCATTGAGTTCAGCCTCTATACAAAATGTTGGATAGACACCGTTCAGTGGCATCTGGAGGATATTATCCGCGATCCGCATATAGACCCTGTGGAGGCGCTGGGGCTGAAACGACGCATTGACCGCTCTAATCAGGACCGTACTGACCTGGTGGAAGAGATAGACAGCTACTTCCGCACCTTGTTTGCAGAAGTGCGAGTGCTTCCGGAAGCCACGCTGAACACAGAGAGTCCTGCATGGGCAATAGACCGACTGAGCATTCTAGCGCTGAAGATATGGCACATGAAGGAACAGACGGAGCGCAAGGATGCTGATGCAGAACATATTGCCAAATGCAAAGCTAAGCTAGACGTATTATTGGAACAACAGGTAGATCTCTCAAAAGCCATCGATCAACTGCTGGATGACATCAAGGCTGGTCGTAAGTATATGAAAGTCTATAGACAAATGAAGATGTACAACGACCCCAGCACGAATCCTGTACTTTATAAGAGGTGAGAAGTGAGAGATAAGAAGTAATAAGAAGTCATGAAAAAAGAACATGTTCTCGTTATTCGCTTTTCTGCTTTGGGCGATGTAGCGATGGTGGTGCCTGTGGTGTATTCGCTGGCACAGCAATATCCGGATGTTCGCTTCACGGTATTAAGTCGCACTTTTGCTTGTCCTTTGTTTGAAGACTTAGCTCCTAACGTCAACTTCATGGCGGCAGACTTGAAACACGAGTATCATGGTATCAAGGGACTTAATGCCTTGTATCGACGCCTTGCGGCAAAACAGTTTACTGCTGTTGCCGACTTGCATAATGTATTACGGTCAGAATACTTGCGACTTCGCTTTAACATTGGACATTATAGGGTGGCTCATATCAATAAGCATAGAAAAGGCCGCCGGCGTATCACCTCTAAACACTCAAAACACCTAGAGCAACAACCCACCTCTTTCGAAAACTATGTAGAAGTATTCAAAAAGCTGGGCTATCCTGTTGACATCCGCTTTAAGAGTATCTTCCCAGAAGGCGAAAAAGGCAACCTGAATATGTTGCCGAAAGGAATGAATGTCAAAAATTCGTTCGAGCAGTGGATAGGCATTGCACCTTTTGCAGCTCATATGGGTAAGATCTACCCTCCCCGACTGATGAGCCAGGTGATAGATCAACTGCTACAGAAACATCCTAAAGCCCGCATTTTCCTGTTCGGACGCGGACAGCAAGAAGACCTTTACTTCACAGAATGGATAGAACAGCATAAGGCGTGTGTCTTTGTCTGCAGAGAAGTTGAATCGCTCCATCAGGAGCTTATCTTAATGAGTCATCTTGACACGATGATTTCTATGGACTCATCGAATATGCACCTGGCTTCACTTACAGGCATTCCTGTTATCAGCATATGGGGAGCAACTCATCCTTATGCAGGATTCCTGGGATGGGGACAGGACGAGACAAATATCGTGCAAACAGAACTTGACTGTCGTCCTTGTAGCATTTACGGACAGAAGCCTTGCCGACGAGGCGATTATGCATGTATGAACAATATTTCACCAGAAACTATTATAGAAAAGGTGGAACGAATTCTTTCTAATAATAACTAAACAAATTTTTACAAAAATGAAAAAGTACATTTGCGACACCTGTGGTTATGTGTATGACCCCGAAGTAGGCGACCCCGATAGCGGTATTGCTCCCGGCACAGCCTTTGAAGACATTCCCGAAGACTGGGTATGCCCCATCTGCGGCGTTGGTAAGGATGATTTCTCTCCAGAGGAATAACCTTTTACATGAATAAAGAAAAGCGGAATCTCAGATTGAGGTCCCGCTTTTCTATTATAAGACTATCTCGTTTCCATCATAGGTAACTACTTGCGAAGAGCCATCAGGCCAAATAACCGTAAACGTCCTTTGTTGCAACATACCAGGATACTGGCCTTTACGTTGTCCTATCGTTAGCTTACGAGCCTTGTCATTCCAATGAAAGGTAATGGTGGTATAGATACCTTCCTCGTAATGATAACCATCACCCTCGTCTTCATAAAGAGTGAAAGAGCCATCGGCACCTGGATAAATATGGAGTTCCAGATGATTCCACGTCTTCTCGCCCACATACTGCATCTCAGGACCTAATGGAAGGATGCTGCCTGCACGGATAAACATCGGCACCTGGTCGAGGGTTGTTTCCAATGTCACCCTCTGTCCACCTTGATAACGCTTACCCGTCCAGTAGTCATACCATTGAGTACCCTTTGGCAAATAGGTCGTAGCTGACTTTTTCTCCAACCAGTTGATATTACTTCCATCCTCCTTCTGTCCTTTGACATCCTGACGATTCCAACCTGTCATAGCATCTGTTCGGATAATCTTTTCTTCCGTGTATTGTGCTTTGACAATAGGTGCTGCAAGGATACTATGTCCAAACATAAACTCGTCGGTCATATCCCATACTTTCCTGTCAGCAGCAAAATCGCTGAACAACGGACGCATATAGCTACCATTAGCAGAGGTTACCTGCCAGGCTGTACTATATAGATAAGGAATAAGACGATAGCGCAGACGAATCATCTTCTCAATAGCATCATAGACCGGCTCGCCTTTCTTGCCAAACTGCCATATCTCGCGAGGAGCATCTGCACCATGACTACGGAAGACAGGACAGAAAAGACCGTACTGCATCCAACGGACATAGAGTTCTTGGAACTGTGGATTTTGAGGGGCTGAACCACTACCTTTCGTGTTGTACGAACCACAGAAGAAACCACCGATATCCGTATTGAAGTTGGGATTGCCCGTTAATGAGAAGCTCAAGCCTGCAGGCACTTGTTTTCGCAACATGTCCCATGAAGAATTGACATCACCACTCCACATGTTCGAGCCATAGTGCTGCTGACCTGCAAAACTGCTTCGTGTCATGATGAAGACGCGTTTCTCTGAAGAACACTCTTTGCGTTGCGACTCATAGATGCCGCGAACGGTCTCCAAAGGGAAGGCATTACGTTGTGAGCGCCAGCTGCCACCATATACTGGATACTCATAATCACTATCCTTGGGATTGAAGAAATCAGGATCTGTTGAATCCATCCACCACGCATCTGTACCATAGTCGTAGAGACGCTTTAGGTGTTTCCAGTAGATAGCACGAGCTTCTGGATGGAAAGCATCATAGACCTTTACCCCTGAAGGATAATCCATCCTAGGAGGCCAGATATGAGAGAGCCCACTTTGAGGCCATGTCTCGATAGGCAGCAACAAGCCCTTTTCCGCTAACTCACGAAACTGCTGGGTCTGAGGTCCAAAACTTGCCCAAATACTTATCATGAAATGAGCATGCTTTGCATGGACATTCTTGATCATCTGCTGTCCTTTGGCAAAATCCTCTGAAAGGAAATCCATCGCATTCCACAGATAGTTGCTTCCCCAGTACTGCCAGTCTTGGATGATACCATCCAATGGAACCTGCAAAGCGCGATATTGGTCAACAATACCCTCCGTTTCTTGAGCACTCTTATAGCGTTCCTTCGATTGCCAGAAACCATAGGTCCACATAGGGAACATAGGCACTTCGCCTGTAAGATGACGCATCTGGGCTATCACACCGTCAGCAGAACCACCATACATGAAATAATAGTCAATACCCTCACCTGCTTCTGAATCGAATGTCATACCATTGGCATTATCCTCAAACAAGGTTGGCGAATAATTCTCCCAATAGATGCCCCACCCCTTAATACTCTGCAAGACGTTCTGAAAATCCTCAAGATTCGACTGTTCCATGCGTTTCTTCTCGCCTCGCCTGTTCATTTTTCCATTTTGGATAGTTCCCAAGCCATAGATAGCTTCATCCTTGTCAAGCGTAAATGTCTGACGCGCCTCAGCTATCCCACAATCCTTTTCACGCAACAACACCTTTCCTTTAACAGTAAGGAATGTCAGGTTGCCTTGAGCATCTTGCCTGACAGTCAGTTCGCTGCTCGAAGTAGTAAGGCCTTTCTTCACCACTTTTACGTCTTGTGGTTTCGCCGTCACCACCAGTGTCTTGGTAGGTTTTCCCCTCACCACATGTACAATGCTTGGTGTCATAAACTCAATTTTCACATCCTGTCCAAAGCCTGACATACTCAATAGCCAAGTCACCAATAAACATAAACCTTTTTTCATATCACTTTCTTTCTGTTATCGTTCTGGATGCAAAGATAATCAATTTCTGATACAAATATTCTTTTATATTTGGCTTTTCGCTCGACTTTTCGCAACTTTTTGCTTTGCAAGAAAGTAGGCTACATCTCGGAAATAAAAGAAAAAAAAGTTTTTTCTTTGTATTTCGCTCGATTTGCACTACCTTTGCACACAGAATATAAACTTTTATAAAAGAAGATGTCATTAAAATGTGGTATTGTGGGACTCCCAAACGTGGGGAAGTCCACATTGTTTAATTGCTTGTCGAGTGCAAAAGCACAGGCAGCAAACTTTCCTTTCTGTACGATAGAACCTAATGTAGGTGTGATTACCGTGCCTGATGAGCGACTCACCAAACTGGCTGAACTGGTACATCCTGGGCGCATTGTTCCTGCCACCTGCGAGATTGTCGATATTGCCGGTTTGGTAAAAGGAGCCTCAAAAGGTGAGGGACTAGGTAACAAGTTCTTGGGAAACATTCGCGAGACGGATGCTATCATCCATGTGTTACGCTGTTTCGAGGATGAGAACATCACCCATGTGGATGGTACCATCGACCCTATTCGCGATAAGGAAATCATTGATACCGAGCTTCAGTTAAAGGACCTCGAGACTATTGAGAGTCGTCTGGCTAAGACGGAGAAAGCCGCTGCTGCTGGTAACAAGGAAGCCAAAGTGGAGGTTACCGTTTTGCATGCCTATAAGGAAGTGTTGGAACAAGGCAAGAATGCCCGTATCGTAGAGTTTGAGAGCAAGGACGAGCAGGACTGTGCCCGTAACCTGTTCCTGCTAACTGCCAAGCCTGTGCTGTATGTCTGCAATGTAGGTGAGGCAGATGCCAAAAACGGAAACGACTTCACCAAGAAGGTGGAGGCACTGGCTAAGGAAGAAGGTGCCGAAGCGATGATTATTGCTGCCAAGACGGAAGAGGACATCGCAGAATTGGAGAGCTATGAAGACAAACAACTCTTCTTGGAAGAACTCGGTCTGGAGGAGAGTGGCGTGAACCGCCTCATCAAGAAGGCTTATGCCTTGCTGAATCTCGAGACCTTTATAACAGCTGGCGAGATGGAAGTGAAAGCCTGGACATACAAGAAAGGATGGAAGGCTCCACAGTGTGCTGGTGTCATCCATACCGACTTCGAAAAGGGCTTTATCCGTGCCGAGGTCATCAAGTATGACGACTATATCCAATATGGCTCAGAGGCCGCTGTCCGCGAGGCAGGTAAAATGGGCATTGAAGGTAAGGAATATGTGGTGCAGGACGGCGACATCATGCACTTCAGGTTCAACGTTTAATAAGACCAGGGACCTATAGGTCTTATGAGTCCTATAGGCCCTATATGTCTTATCAATCAATTTAGTCCAATAAATACTATGAATCTATTAAACTATATCATCTGGAACCCTAGCATTGAGTTTGGACCCTTTCGCTGGTATGGACTCTGCTGGCTTGTTGGTTTGGCACTGGCCTACCTTCTCGTGAAGCAACTCTATAAGGAACAAAAGATTAAGGACGAGCTCTTTGATCCACTCTTCTTTTATTGTTTTATCGGCATCTTGTTGGGTGCCCGTTTGGGTCATTGTATCTTCTATGAACCAGACTATTTCCTGACTTCTGTGAAAGGCTTCGTAGAGATGTTTATCCCCATTCGCTTTATGGAAGAAGGCGGATGGAAGTTTGTGGGCTATCAAGGCTTAGCGTCACATGGTGGTACCCTCGGACTGATTATTGCCCTGTGGCTGTATGTGCGCAAGACGAAGCTGAGCATCTGGCGAGTACTCGACAATATCGCCATTGCTACAGGTACTACAGCCTGCTTCATCCGCTTGGGTAACCTCATGAACTCAGAGATTATCGGTAAGATAACGGATGTTCCCTGGGCTTTTATCTTTGAACGGGTAGATATGATGCCCCGTCATCCAGGACAGTTGTATGAGGCTATTGCTTATGCCATTCTTTTCTTTATCATGTGGTATCTTCATAAGCGGATGCCTGAGAAGATAGGCACAGGCTGGTACTTTGGCTTCTGCCTTTTCTATATCTTCACCTTCCGATTCTTCATTGAATACACCAAGGAGATACAGGAAGCCTTCGAAGCCTCTATGCCGCTTGATATGGGACAGATTCTCTCTATTCCCTTCATTATCATCGGACTGATTTGCATGTTCAGAAAACAGAAAGCATCATAATGAATCATAGAAGTCTCCTTTTATCCCTTTTTCTGCTTTTGTGCGTAACAATGCAGGCGGCTGATTTCGAGAAACAAAAAGAAAACGAAATCATGCAGCGCTATTTTGAGCTGTTCAACCAGCCAAAAAAGGAAAAGGAGTTCTATGAAGTCAACAAACAGGTGAAGGACCTCATGCTTCAAAAGAAAGACCGGCATAGTTATTATGTCTTCCGCACTAATGAGATAACCCACGAAACCAATATGCACCGCAATACCAAAGCGCTGAAGATGGCTAATGAGTTATTAAGGGAGATGAAAGAGAATGGCGATAGCTACTTCGACCTGATATATAACACGATGGGTACTCTTTATGAGGAAAGAGGTAACTATAAGATGGCTCAATATTATCATCAGAAAGCCATCGATACGGTGTCACCCAATGATACTGTTGGAATGATTGGTGCCCATTTGGGGTTGGCAAACCTTGAAACATCCGTTCACCCAGACAAGGCCATTGAAATAGTAGATCAATGTCTGCCATTTTGTAAGAAATATCCCAGCCATTACAGCTATGCACAGACTATGAAGGGACTGGCTTTTTTCTTCAAAAATGACCCAGAGTCTTTCTATCGTGAGCTGGATGAATACAATATCTACAAGCGTGAGAACAATTTGAAAGATGATCAGAACGATGGTATCATGAAGACCATTAAAGCAGCTTTTGATGGTAATTACGACGAGGCACTCAGGCTCATTCAGAACGAGTCGCTCTTTTCTGAAAACATGGGCTACTATGATATGCTGAAACAGCTCTACCAGATGATGGGAAACAAGGATAAGATGATTAGCATCCAGCAGAAAAAGCTCGACGCCATTGACTCGTTAAATGCCAACCTCATCTACGAGAACATGAATGCCATGAATGCGGAGATGGAGGTAAACAAAGCCCAACAGGAGGTGGCAAAAACCCGTCTCTACTGGTTGACAGCTGTCATCATATTGCTAATAGCTGTCATCAGCTTACTCTTTCTCAGAAACCTTACACGTCGTGGCTATCAGAAAAGACTACTGAAGAAGAATAAGGAACTGGGGATAGCCTTATCAAGAGCTGAGGAATCTGACCGCATGAAGACATCGTTCATTGAACATGTAAGTCATGAGATACGCACACCTATTAATATTATAACAGGCTATGCTCAGATTATTACCAACCCCTACTATGACCTGGAAGAGGAAGAGCGAAGCCACATGCTGGATGACATCAAGTTGAACACGATGAAGATTACAGACATCGTGAATGATCTGCTGGAAGTGGCACAGGACGAGAGCAAGCAATACTATGCTAAGGAGGATACCATCAATATCAACAGCTTCTGTCAAGTGCTGATGCAGGCTATGGAACAGAAGAACAGCAAACCTATCTCGTTGTCATTTAAGACCGACCTCTCCGACGATTATACTTTCAAAACCAATAAGACCGCATTGGAAAAGTCACTTACACAACTTTTGGACAATGCCTTGAAATTCACAGAAGAAGGCTCTGTGGAGCTTTATGTCCACGAGAGTCCCGATCATGGTGTTGTGCGCTTTATCGTCAGTGATACTGGTATAGGAATCGACGAAGAGCAGAGGAAGCACATCTTTGAACGATTCTATAAGGCCGATCCTTTTAAGCAGGGCTTCGGACTGGGTCTTACCATCTGCCATAAAGTGGTTCAACTGCTAGGAGGGAGTCTCCATTTAGACACCACCTATAAAGATGGAGCCCGCTTTATCCTAACCCTTCCCAACCATTAAAATTTCCGCTTTCTGTTTCAGTTTTTAGCTTTATTTACCACTAACAATCTTCTTAATGTCGTTAAGTTTGTTAAGGGCTTCAAGAGGTGTGAGGTTGTTAACGTCAATGCCTAATATCTCATCACGAACCTGACAAAGCACAGGGTCATCCAACTGGAAGAAGCTGAGTTGCATTCCCTCACGACTCTTAGCTATTTCCGCTGTAGGCTTGCCAACAGTACCCACGGAAGCATTATCAGCCTCCAGCTGTTTCAGTATCACATTGGCACGCTTGACAATACTCTTCGGCATTCCTGCTATCTCTGCCACATGGATACCAAACGAGTGTTCTGAGCCACCCTTCTCCAGTTTGCGCAAGAAGATAACCTTTCCCTCCACCTCCTTTACAGAGACATTGTAGTTCTTGATGCGCTTGAAGTTCTTCTCCATCTCGTTCAACTCGTGATAGTGGGTAGCAAAAAGCGTGCGAGCCTGTGCCTTAGAGTGTTCGTGGAGATATTCTACGATAGCCCAAGCTATGGAAATACCGTCGTAGGTGGAAGTGCCTCGTCCCAACTCATCGAAGAGAACGAGAGAGCGTGGTGTGGCGTTGTTCAAGATGTTAGAAGCTTCAGTCATCTCCACCATAAACGTCGATTCACCCAATGAAATATTATCGCTGGCACCAACACGTGTAAAAATCTTGTCCACCAGACCGATTCTGGCACTCTCTGCAGGCACGAAGCTACCAATCTGAGCCAACAGTACTATCAAGGCAGTTTGGCGCAACAGAGCCGATTTACCTGCCATATTCGGACCGGTTATGATGATAATCTGCTGGCGTTCCTGATCAAGTAGGATATCATTAGGCACATAATGCTCACCCAAGGGCAGTTGTGTCTCTATGACCGGATGACGCCCCTGCTTGATATCAATGACATCACTGGTATCAATCACAGGACGCACATAATGGTTCTCCTCAGCAGCCTTAGCAGCACTCAGCAGACAGTCGAGATGGGCTATGACATTGGCATTAATCTGAATCTGTGGGATAAACTCCTGCAGGGCTAATACCAAGTCGTTGAAGAGTTGCGCTTCGAGAGAGAGAATCTTATCCTCAGCACCCAATATCTTCTCCTCGTATTCTTTCAGCTCCTGTGTGATGTATCGCTCTGCCTGAGCCAATGTCTGTTTGCGAACCCACTCCTGGGGCACCTTATCCTTATAGGTGTTGCGCACCTCCAGATAATATCCAAACACGTTGTTATAGCCTATCTTCAGGCTCTGAATACCAGTCTGTTGGGCTTCTCGCTCTTGTATCTGCAAAAGATAGTCCTTACCACTATAGGCGATATTACGCAGTTCGTCCAACTCATCGTTCACCCCTCGGCATATCACTCCCCCTTTGGCAACCAGCTGAGGTGGGTCGTTTTCTATCTCACGGGCTATTCGCTCACGAATGGACTCGCAGAGATTGAGCTGCTCCCCTACCCGCTTCAGCGATTCATTATTGGAATAAAGACAAGCGGTCTTGATGGGTTGGATAGCCTGCAGAGCCATCTTCAGCTGTACTACCTCACGAGGCGAAACCCTGCCTACTGCCACTTTCGATATGATGCGTTCCAGGTCGCCTATCCTGTGCAGCTGCTCATCGACACACTGACGGAACTCTGGCTCGCGATAGTAGTATTCCACGATATCCAGACGTTCGTTGATAGGCTTCTCTTCCTTCAGGGGGAACACGAGCCAACGACGTAGCATACGACCACCCATAGGGGTTACGGTGTGGTCTATGACATTCAACAGCGACTTGCCGTCTTCCTGCATAGGATTCAGCAGTTCCAGAGAACGGACCGTGAACTTGTCGAGCCTTACATACTTGTCTTCCTCTATACGTGAAATACTGGTGATATGAGCTATCTGCGTGTGCAACGTCTGTTCCAGATATTGCAGGATGGCACCAGCTGCTATCACACCACTCTTCAGATGGTCAATGCCAAAGCCTTTCAGCGACTTCACATTGAAGTGCTTGTATAACTTCTGGTGAGCTGTCTGCTCAGTAAACACCCAGTCGTCAAGCTCAAAGGTGACAAGCCTGTTGCCAAAGTATCGCTCGAAGTCGTGCTTGCGCCCTCTGTCGTAGAGCACCTCCTTGGGCTGGAAATTGCCTATCAGCTTCTCGATATAGTCATAAGTACCCTCGCCTACCAGGAATTCACCAGTAGAAATATCCAGGAAGGATACGCCACACGAAGTCTTACCAAAATGTACGGCACAAAGGAAGTTGTTCTCCTTATAGTTCAGCACCGTATCCTGCATAGCCACACCAGGAGTCACCAGTTCCGTAATGCCACGCTTTACCAGTTTTTTCGTCAGCTTTGGGTCTTCCAACTGGTCGCAAATGGCCACTCTCTTACCTGCCCTGATGAGTTTAGGCAAATAAGTGTCTAGCGCATGATGCGGGAACCCAGCCATCTCGTCACCCTTCGCCCCTGCCCCATTGTTACGATGGGTCAGCGTGATGCCTAAGATGCGAGAAGCTACGATGGCATCTTCGCAATAGGTCTCGTAGAAGTCGCCACAACGAAACAGCAACAAGGCCTCAGGGTATTTAGCCTTGAAGTCGAAAAACTGTTTCATCATAGGTGTCAGTTCCTTACCTTCTTTTTTTGCCATCTTCCTTTTTAATTTTGACTGCAAAGATACAAATTATTTCTTAATTTTTAATTCTCCATTCTTATTTATTTTATATCTTTGCATTAGTTATGCAACGAAAAGACAATAATCATAAGATATGGGCAGGTGAGAAGAAGCCCTCCATGAAGCGACGTTGTGAGACAAACAACTACACGGAACGAGGCATCTATCTTATCACAATAGCAACAGAAGGGCGCAAAACCTTGTTAGGCACCTTGGTAGGAAAAGCTGATGTGACAGAAGGATCTGACAAGCCCCATGTGGTGCTATCTCCATTGGGTGAAAAAGTAAAGGAATGCTGGCTTTCCATTCAGCAATATCACCCCCAGATAGAATCCATGAAGCTCTGCATCATGCCAGACCATATTCATGGCATCCTCTTTGTACATGAAAAGATTGAGAAACACCTGGGGCATATAATATGGGGCTTTAAAACTGGGACTAGAAAGGCTGCAAGGGAGTTAGGGTTATTACCTACTGCGCAGTTAGCGCAGCCTACGGAACTAAACTCCGTTCAGTACACTGCGCTAACTGCGCTGTCAAATCCCTCCCGCCATACAGCAGCAGGAAGAGCCCACGGCACTCTCTGGGAATCTGGCTACAACGACCGCATCCTTCTCAAGAAAGACCAGTTACAACATTGGATTGCCTATCTCGAAGACAACCCCCGTCGCCTCTTGTTGAAACGTCAGCATCCAGAATACTTCACCCAGCTCTCCCCTATCCCAGTTCTCGATACAACGATGCCAGCTATGGGCAACCGTTTTCTCTTAGATCATCCACAAAAACTACAGGTGCAATGCTCTCGTCACCTCTACCCTTGGGAGATAGAGGAACAAAAACAACACTTCCTACAAGCAGGGCAACAAGGGGCTATCATTGTATCTCCCTGCATCAGTCCTGGCGAACGTGAAATTGCCACAGCCTGTATGGAGGCTGGCATACCACTCATCGTCCTTTTGTTAAAGGGGTTCCCTGATTATTTCAAGCCTCAGCCTCGCTATCTGAAGGCTTGTGCAGAAGGGCGCCTTTTATTAATGAGTCCTTTCCAATGGCAGAACGAGAAGATTACCAACATGCGGCAACGTTGTCTCTTCCTGAATGAGCTGGCTAAACGAATTTGTCAAACATAGAAAGAAGGGGCAGAAATTCTGCCCCTTCACATTTTATCAAGTACATCTGAGACTTAGCCTCAGTAGTCTGCTATTTACTTATTGATAACCTTCTTACCGTTCTTGATAACGAGGCCCTTGTAGCTCTTTTCTACCTGCTGGCCTGCGAGGTTGTAAACAGGAGCATTCACGTCGGTGTTAGCCTTGATGGTGTTGATGTTGGTAGCAAGATTTACTTCAGTAGCAACTACATAAACGTATTTAGAATTAACATACATCAGATAACCACTTACTACTACTTTCTGATTATTCATTGCTGATAAATCTTCTTTTGGCTTAACCAAAGAACCTTGCGCACTTTCACTACCAATTGCTAGATTGAAATAATTGCCATTAATCGAAAGATCACCTTCAAATGTCACATACTTGCGCTCTGCTGTCTTGGCTGTGACAATTGCTTCAAAATCAGCTGTTGCTAATGTTGTTGCTGTAGGATAAACTACTGTTTCTGTTCCAAGTTCGGTAATAGTTGCTGAAGCCTGCATTTGCTTAGCACCACCATATTCTCCCAAAGCACCTGCCATACGAACCTTCTGACCAACATTCAAAGCATTGGCATTGTTAAAATAATACATATAATCGGTACCATCATACAATACAGCACCACTTGCAGCAGAGGCTACTACTACACCTTCTATTACAACAGTTGTTCCCTTTTCTGCTGCCTGAGCCTGAGCAATTGTGCTTACTGATACTTTTGTATAGGTTGCACTTGCTACAGAACTAACATTTCCACCTTTGGCTGCAATTGCCTTAACAGTAGTTGTCTCTGTTAATGTGATAGCTGCTGTATATTGAGTAGATGCAGTCGTAGGATCTGTTCCATCGAGCGTATAATAGATAGAAGCACCTTCCTCGGCTGTTATCTCAACATTGATAGATTCTATAAAAGAAGTTGCTGATGTCAAAACTGGAGCTGCAACAGAACCACTAGCTAATTGCTTCCATAAAGTAACACGTGTTTGGTTGGTGTTATTATAGCACGCAAAACGAGGATTGCTGGCATTATATGACAAGTCGCGTGTAGTAGTATTAACATTATTTATTGTAGGTACACCATCCGTAAAAGTTACTGTCCAAGAAGAATTGTCGTTAATTTCTGTACTTGTAGTAAGAGTGTTCCCACTTGTCCAACTGAGGTAATTATCACCATTCTTAAAAGCGAAAGATCCAGACTGAGAACCAGCAACTACAGTTAAAGGATAAAGGCCCGCAGGGGTAGAACCTGTGTAATCTTCTGCTTCACCTATAGAGTTACTACCAGCCATCCCTATGCCTTTCAATTCCTTAGTGACTGTTCCATTGTCAACAGCAATGACAATTACATCACCTACAGCAATGGATGTTGCTTTCTCCCAAGCAGCATAAGAGTTTCCAAACACCATAGCCAATAAGGCTACAAATGAATAGCGTAAAATTTTGTTCATAAGCATTTAATATTTAAGTTAATAATATGTTCAAGGTACAAAGGTAACAACTTTAGGGTAAATAGAAAAGTTTTCAATTACTTTTTTACTTATTCATAAACTTTTTGCCATTCATGATGACGATACCCTTATAGGATTTATCCACTACCTGACCTGCAAGGTTGTACATCACTCCGTCCTTCGTGGAGCGTTCCGCCTGGGTGGTGATAATGGCTGTAGGCATTTGGTAGTGATCGTAGCTGAAGGCTACATCTTTCATGGAACCCCAGATGTACTCTTCCAAGCCAGGATAGTCAATAAAAGGGTTGCGATTGTTCTGAATGGTATAAACGGCATTGTTACGAGGGATCTCTTTAGCAACAGGATTATCCACAGGGTCTTTTTTTGCCCACTCCATGAGCATTTCTAATTGCCAAGTAGAAAGTCCTGGATAAGTATTGCCATCAAGAGTAGCTAAAACCGCTGTTTTGGTATCACCACTACCGTTTACTCCATTATTCGTATACCAATCAGGCAGTTTCTCCTCATAACAAGTCACCATATAGAAATAGGTGCGAGCAAAATCACCTTTGTAAATATCATTAGGCTCAAATACTGTTCCTGTATAACCTGGATAGGTACAAGTGCCAAGTTTGCTAAAACCATTAGCAGATTTCCAACTTCCATTAGTCTCACCAAAAGGATAATTAGAGCGTTTGTTGTTCACTAACTTATCAGTAGGATACATGTGGTGCAGGTCTGTGTACATTGGCATTACCTTCTTGCCAAACCAACTATTAGGCATTGAGTGCTCACGATTGTAGTATTGACCTTCTTCGTTGCCACTTCCTGGGTCTTGATCTACCACGAAAGTCATCTCGCGTTTGTTTGAATACATATCCCACACTTTTCCGTTAGGAAGTGCATCCGTTGTTTGGAAATGGGTCCAAAGCGCATTATAGGCCGTATTCAGATCACCTCCTTCATTACGTGGATAGATAATAGCACACAGCGCCGTTTTCAGTTCCGCTCCTTTCTTGCCGTCAGCAGCCTGATAGTAGGTGCCGGAATCGTTGGGACCTTGGGCATAAGCGTTGAGGGCGAAAAGGGTGAATAGTGCAACTGTAAAAATAGAAGAGTACACATGTTTCATAAGCTAGTATTTTATTTAAGTTCGTTCTCTGATTGCAAAATTACAAAAAATATTGATATGTGGTTCTAAAGTGCAACTTTTTATTTTTAATTATTTGTCGAAACATTTGTATTTTGTAAAGAAAAATAGCTATACTGGACTATTCCCTGACAGGAAGGTGTTTTTTGCTACTACACTATAAAAAAATTGCTAGATAACTAGGAAAAAATTTTTTTCTAACTAGGGAACAAAAATTCCCTCACTAGGAAAAAATTCTCTATAAGTAGAAAAAAGTGTTGTTTTGTTAAGATATTTCTTAGTTAGAATATTTTTATTCAAAGGAGAAATGAAAAGAAAAACTTGTTTTCTTTTTGCATTTCACCCGACTTTTCGTAACTTTGCAGATATTTCTGAGAAATAACATAATAAAAATCGATATGGAATACAATTTTAGAGACATTGAACAGAAATGGCAGAAGCGATGGGTGGAGATGAAGACCTATCGTGTGACAGAAGACCCAACGAAGAAGAAATTCTACGTTTTGAACATGTTCCCCTACCCTAGCGGTGCCGGACTTCATGTGGGTCACCCACTTGGCTACATCGCGTCAGACATCTATGCCCGCTATAAGCGTCAGCAGGGCTATAACGTGCTGAACCCCATGGGCTACGATGCCTACGGACTGCCTGCTGAACAATATGCCATCCAGACTGGTCAGCACCCTGAGAAAACCACCTTTGAGAACATCAATCGCTATCGCTCGCAGTTGGACAAGATAGGCTTCTCGTTCGACTGGGAACGCGAGGTGCGCACCTGCGACCCCATCTATTACAAATGGACACAATGGGCCTTCCAGCGTATGTTCAAGAGTTATTTCTCGCTCTCGTCACACAAGGCTCAGCCTACCATCAAGCTGATTGAGCACTTCGAGCTGATGGGTACTGAGGACTGTCACGCCCTGGGTACTGAAGAACTGCATTTCACAGCTGCCGACTGGGCAGGCTTCTCAGAGAAGAAGAAGCAGGAGGTGCTGATGAACTATCGTATTGCCTATCTGGCAGATACAATGGTAAACTGGTGTCCGAAACTGGGTACCGTTTTGGCTAACGACGAGGTAGTGGATGGCGTCAGCGTTCGTGGTGGTTATCCTGTGGTTCAGAAGAAGATGCGCCAGTGGTGTCTGCGTGTTTCTGCCTATGCTCAGCGTCTGTTGGATGGTCTGGAGGAGATTGACTGGACAGAATCTCTGAAGGAGACTCAACGCAACTGGATTGGTCGTTCTGAGGGTACTGAGGTGGAATTCAAAGTGGCAGACTCTGACAAGCACTTTACCATCTTCACCACTCGTGCTGATACGATGTTCGGTGTCACCTTCATGGTACTGGCTCCAGAGAGCGACCTCGTTGCCGAACTGACTACGCCAGATCAGAAGGAAGAAGTAGAGAAATATCTGGACTATGTGAAGAAGCGCACAGAGCGTGACCGTCAGATGGATCACAAGGTAACTGGCGTATTCTCAGGAAGTTACGCCATCAACCCGTTTACTGATGAGAAGATTCCCATCTGGATAGCAGAATATGTATTGGCAGGCTATGGTACAGGTGCCATTATGGCCGTTCCTGCTCACGATTCTCGTGACTATGCCTTTGCCAAGCACTTCAACCTGCCCATCATCCCTGTGATTGAGGGTGCTGATGTCAGCGAGGAGAGCTTTGATGCCAAAGATGGAATCATGTGCAACTCGGCTTCTGACAAGTTCAGCCTCAATGGACTGACTGTGAAGGAAGCTATTGCTGCCACGAAGAAGTTTGTCACAGAGCAAGGATTGGGTAGGGTAAAGGTGAACTACCGTCTGCGTGATGCCATCTTCTCCCGTCAGCGTTACTGGGGCGAGCCGTTCCCTGTCTATTACAAAGACGATATGCCCTACATGATTCCCAAGGATTGTCTGCCTTTGGAATTGCCTGAGATTGATAAGTATCAGCCCACAGAAACAGGCGAACCCCCATTGGGACGCGCCAAGATGTGGGCTTGGGACACCAAATATGACAAGGTGGTGAGCAAAGACGAGATAGACTATAAGACAGTCTTCCCTCTGGAGCTGAACACTATGCCTGGCTTTGCAGGTTCCAGTGCCTACTATCTGCGCTATATGGATCCCAAGAACGAGAAGGCCCTCGTCAACAAGGATATCGATGAATACTGGCGTAATGTTGACCTCTATGTAGGTGGTACAGAGCACGCTACAGGTCACCTTATCTATGCTCGCTTCTGGAATAAGTTCCTCTACGATTCAGGCTATTCTTGCGAGGACGAGCCCTTCAAGAAACTCGTCAACCAGGGTATGATACAAGGTCGCTCCAACTTCGTTTATCGTATCGAGGACGAGGGAGCCGATAAGGGTAAGTTCGTCAGCTTCGGACTGAAGGACAAATACACCACCACACCAATCCACGTCGATGTGAACATCGTCAGTGCCGACGTGCTCGATATCGAAGCCTTCAAGGCTTGGCGCCCTGAATACCAGAACGCTGAGTTTATCTTAGAGGACGGCAGTCAACTAACTGTCAACTGTCAACTGTCAACTGTCAACTCAGTATACAAATGTGGATGGGCTATCGAGAAGATGTCGAAGTCGATGTTCAACGTGGTCAATCCGGATATGATCGTTGAGAAGTATGGTGCCGATACCTTGCGTCTCTACGAGATGTTCCTGGGTCCTGTTGAGCAGTCGAAGCCTTGGGATACCAACGGTATTGACGGATGCCACCGCTTCCTGAAGAAGTTCTGGGCATTGTTCTATGGAAATACTCGTGAGAATCCTGAAGGCAAGCTTTTAATCGACTACAACCAACCTACGAAGGAGGCGCTGAAGAGTGTCCACAAGCTCATCAAGAAGGTTACTCAGGACATTGAGGTATTCTCTTACAACACCTCTATCTCAGCCTTTATGATTTGCGTCAACGAACTGGCTCAGCAGAAGTGCAAGAACCGTGATATCCTTCGTATTCTGGTTACACTCATCGCTCCCTTCGCACCCCATATTGCTGAAGAGTTGTGGGAAGCACTGGGAGAGCAGGGTAGTGTATGCAACGCCAAGTGGCCTGAATGGAACGAGGAGTATCTGGTGGAGAATACGGTTAAGTTGGGCGTAGCCTTCAATGGTAAGACCCGCTTCGATATGGAGTTCCCCGCTGATGCAGACAATGCCACCATCGAGGCCGCTGTGAAGGCTGACGAGCGTGCTACGAAGTATATAGATGGTAAGCCCATCGTGAAGGTTATCATCGTGCCCAAGCGAATGGTGAACATCGTACTCGGAAAATAATTTGCATTGTTAATTATGCAGTAAGCTATGACTATTCAGCACAAAATGATATTGAACGAAGCCAAGGACTATTTGTTTATAGCCCTTGGCCTCTTCATCTATACCATCGCCTTTACCGTTTTCCTGATGCCTTATCAGATTGTGGCAGGTGGTGTGACAGGACTCTCGGCTATCATCTATTATGCCACTGGATTCCATTTGGAGAACACCTATATCATCATCAACGGAATCTTGCTCGTAGTAGCCCTTAAAATACTGGGTGTGAGGTTTCTGATGAAGACCATTTTTGCCATTTTCACACTCTATTTCATGCTGATGATAGCGCAAGACCTGATACCCAAGCAGGAGAATGGCTTGCCGTTCAAACTGATGGGTGAGGGACAGGACTTCATGTCGATGATTATCGGGTGTGTGCTGACAGGTATAGCTCTGGCCACCGTCTTTACCAACAATGGTTCTACGGGTGGTACTGATATCATAGCAGCCTCCGTCAACAAGTATCATCCTAACGTATCGTTGGGCAATGTGCTGTTAGCTGCTGACTTCTGTATCATTGGTTCCTGTATGTTCTTCCCTCAGTTTGGCACCTATCTGGAACGAGCCCATAAGGTGATGTTCGGCTTCTGCGTGATGGCTATGGAGAACTATACATTGGACTATGTGATGAATGCCCGTCGTCAGTCCGTTCAGTTTATGATATTCTCCAAGAAATGGCAGGAGATAGCCAATGCCATTGGCACACAGATGAATCATGGTGTGACTATCCTTGATGGACACGGATGGTACACAGGTCACCAGATGAAAGTGCTCTGTATCCTGGCCAAGAAGAACGAGAGTGTCAACATTTTCCGACTCATCAAGATGATTGACCCCAACGCCTTTGTATCGCAGTCGAGCGTTATTGGTGTCTATGGTGAAGGATTCGACGAGATGAGGGTGAAGATAAAGGAGAAACATCAAGAGTGAAAAATGAAAATAGTATTTGCAACTAACAACGAGCATAAACTCTCTGAGATTCGTGCTATCCTAGGTTCTAAGTTCGAGGTTGTTTCCTTGGCTGATATCGGTTGCCACGAGGATATTCCTGAAACAGGTTCCACACTCGAGGAAAATGCCCTGATGAAGGCCGAATACATCTATGATAAATACCATCTGAGCTGCTTTGCCGATGATACAGGTCTAGAAGTAGAAGCACTCAATGGAGCACCAGGCGTGTATTCTGCCAGATATGCCAGTATGGAAGGTAATAATAGCTCTTCCAGTCACGATTCTGAAGCCAATATGGCACGCTTGCTTCGTGAATTAGAAAATAATAACAATCGCAAGGCACGATTTCGTACTGTTATTGCGTTTATAGAAAAGAAAGATGTCTGTCCATGTGGATGTACCAGCATCAAACAGATTCATAAGTTTGAAGGTATCGTCAATGGAGAGATTATCCGTGAGAAAAGGGGAGGGGAGGGCTTCGGCTACGATCCTATCTTCCAACCTGAAGGCTACACAGAGACCTTTGCAGAACTGGGAGCCGACATCAAGAACAAAATCAGTCACAGGGCAAGAGCAGTGGCGAAACTCTGCGAGTTTCTAGTGAAGAGTGAAGAGTGAAAAGTGAAGAGTAAACAATGAATAAAAGAAATATGATACATACAAAGAATTCAATAAGGTGGATGGTACTCGCAATACTATTCACTATTCATTGTTCACTATTCATTAGCCCTGTAAGGGCGCAAATTGGTTCTTGGCGCAACTACCTGGCCTATTATGATATCCAGCAAATACAAGAAGCAGGAAATGATATCTTTGTATTAGCCTCTAACGGTCTCTATCAGTATAATAAGCAAGACCAGAGTATTCAAACCTACGACAAGACAAACGGACTCTCAGACACCTATATCACACACATCAGATGGTGTAGTCAGGCTAAGCGTCTGATAGCAGTCTATCAGAACTCCAATATCGATCTGATAGATACAAAAGGTAATGTGATCAATATCAGCAGTCTATACACCAAAAGTATCATTGGTGACAAGACAGTCAACAAAGTCCTCATAGATGGCATCTATGCCTACCTCATGTGTGGATTTGGCATTGTCAAGGTAGATATGAAACAAGCCTTAATAGCTTATACCTATACCCCCACAAATCCTGAATATCCCGTCGATATTCCTGATGAGGAAAATGATGGTTACGAAAAATACATAGAACTGGTGAAAACCCTGAAACCAGGAGGTCCGAAATATAACTTTTTTCGAAGAATGAAGTTCGAGAATAATAAGTTATATACGGTTGGTGGAGGATTCTATCAGTTTGCCAACTTCTATAGACCAGGTACTGTTCAGGTGTTGGATAGCAACAAAGAATGGACCATATTCCAAGATGACTTCAAACCGGCCTTTGCTGACCATTATTATGATGTTACTTCTATAGCCATAGATCCACTTGATGAAAACCATGTAATGGTAGCTTCCTGTTCAGGACTCTATGAATTTAATAATGGTTCATTCGTTAAAAACTATACTTACGGAAATACAGATTACTTTCAATCAGCTGTACCTGATGGTAATCCGGAATATGTCCGTACCGATGGTGTTGTCTATGACAAGCAAGGTAATCTTTATTGCTTTAATAGCGAGGCATCTACAGCTATTATCAAACGTAGTATTGATGGAAAATGGAGTGGATTTATGAGCAATGCATTGATAGATAATAACAATAGGTCTATGCGGGTCATGACGAGTTCTTTCTTCGATAGTCGTGACTTATTATGGTTTTCCAATGCCCATTCTGACAATCCTTATGTTTTCTGTTATGATGTCAATAATAATGTTGTAGTAAAATATAACAAATTCGTAAATCAGGATGGTACCAATATCTCAAATCATTCAAGTGAATGTGTTTGTGAAGACAAAGAAGGAAATATATGGATAGGAACTGACGTAGGACCTGTATATTTAGACAAAGAGAGAATAGCAGACAATTCGCTCGGCGTAATACAACATAAAGTTCCGCGTAATGATGGTACTGACTTTGCTGACTATTTATTGGCTAATGTCAATATCAGCAGTATGGCTATTGATGGAGCTGGACGAAAATGGTTTGGTACCAGCGATAATGGTGTCTATCTGGTTAGTGCCGACAATAACACTCAAATACACCATTTCACTATTGAGAACAGTAAAATTCTGAGTAATAACATAGAATCCATTGCTATCAATCCAACAACAGGCGAAGTATTCTTTGGGACTGACAAGGGACTTTGTTCATTTATCAGTGATGCCACAGAAATCAATGAAGAAATGACTACCGACAACGTATGGGCCTATCCTAATCCTGTAAACCCAGGATATACAGGACTCATCACAGTTACAGGATTAAGCTATAATGCTGATGTCAAAATACTATCATCCAGTGGTGTGCTCATTACTGAAGGTAAGAGCAATGGTGGCTCGTTTACATGGGATGGATATGACAGAAAAGGTAATAAAGTAGCCTCTGGCATCTATATGGTAGTTACTGCTAAGAGTAATGGTGATAAAGGTACTGTTTGTAAGATAGCTATCGTAAGATGATGTTATCACTTAGTTTATAGTTTCATATTCACGCTGATTTCTTATTATCCTTTTTCGCTTTTGATTATATGCCGGATTAAGAATATCATATTGTGACTGATAATATTTACTACTGATTCCAGCTAAATAAATCAAAGTATGTGATATAATATCCGTCATATACCGCTTATCTTTGACACTTAAAACTTTCTTGTATATTTCCGGATGCTTTTCACGATACGCCTCAGTGAAATAAAACCAGAAAGGTATCTCAAATTGTTGTTTTATATCATTTTTATTCCACGACAAATTTCGTCCAAATTCAATACTATTATCAAAGACACGTTCACCATGATCAGATAAGAAAATTATAACAGCTTCCTTATCCTTAAACGTATTTACAATACAATATAAAAAGTAGTCATTGTATAATATTGCATTATCGTAATCCACTAATTCTTCTAAATCTTCTTTGCTCAAATCAGGACGATTATAATCTGCTAATGTAAACTTCTTCCATTTTGAAGGATAACGTTCACTGAACTTAGCATGCAATCCCATTGTGTGGAATATCCAAAGATTATGTGATGATGATGTTTTTTCTCTCTCATGATAGTCATCCAATAAACCAATATCATACTGATGAATGTTTTCATTACGATAAGAAAACTGTAGCTGACTAATTTCCTTGTCATTGATAAAAATATCTTCAATAAAGGCACTGAATGATTTACTCGGATTCATTACAAACTGATTACTCAAAAAATAAACATTATATCCTGCCTGTTTGAATATTGTAGTAAAGAAAGGAAAATCATACCAATTTCCCTTATCACCTACTGCATGTAACGACAACATATTCTCAAATGATTCACAGGTAATATTCCAACTACTGATAACATCACTAAATGAAACTAATCTTCCTGTTTTATGCAACATATACTGATATGGCGTAGTTGGCAATGAATAACCATATAACTGTGAATGACTACGATTATAACTCTCACCAATGATCAGGACAATATCAGGAGAAATAAATTCACAACTTTCAACTGAAGGTTGTTTAAGTGTTTTACGCAATGTTTTTATAACTTTTTTCATACTATTATATTCCGATATACTATATGCTAATCGATAAATAGGCAGATAGAAACCTGTCAACTTGTTAATATTATATTTCTCTTCAATATCCAATTCACTCATCTGACAGATTATTCTATAGTACAAATACCTTTTATTATCAAAATTCATTATTAAAGAAAAAGCGAGTATTAGGATTGCTAATATTTTCAGAAGTTTCGAATAATGATGATGAACTAATAAATTAAATCTATTTTTCTTGAAAGAAACAACTATATGTAATACAAGAAGAAGTATGATAAGAAGCAGAGGACTGAAAATAATGGAAGAAGACAAATATGTCTGTAATATCTCCATTGTTTCATGGATATTTGACTGAACAAATGCTTGATAGTATATGGGTATAATTCCTACTCCAAACTTAACATAGCATGTCATATCAATAATGGCAACTATGTATAATATAATATTTAGAATACTCCTTATAAAAACTTTTATTTTCCCTGACAAGAAACAAAGAAAGAAACATAGAAAATAAACGTCAAGATAAAGTTCAAAGAGTGACCATAATCTGCTACCAAACCAAGCAAAGGGTTCGAAAATTACGCATATTGCCCCTAAAAGATACATAAAAGTAAAAAATAGCATGTTATCATTGATAGGAAATAACATACTATTTAATACTCTATTTACCCTTTCAGACATCATAATTAACTCAGCTCCAGCATTCTCTCAATGGGCTTCACGGCATCCTTCGCTATCTCTGGATCCACTTCTACGTTAGGCCATTCATACTTTAACGTATTGTATATCTTCAGAAGCGTGTTCATCTTCATATACTGACACTCATTACAGCTGCATTCCAGGCCGCTCTCGCTGATTTCAGGAGGTACAGGGATAAATTGCCTGTCTGGACAAGAACGCTGCATCTCGTGCAGAATACCGGCCTCTGTGGCTACGATATACTGCTTGTCATCATGCTCGCGAACATACTTCAACATATCAGCAGTACTTCCCTTGACATCAGCTAAGGCTAATACAGGACCCTTACATTCCAGATGAGCCATTACAATAGCGTGGGGATATTGTTTCTTCAACTCGGCTATCTTCGAAACGGAGAAACGCTCATGAACGTGACATCCACCATTCCAAAGTAACATCTTGCGACCTGTCACCTCGTTGATATAATTACCCAGGTTATAGTCAGGACCGAATATCAGCTTCGCATCCTTAGGTAACTGATCGACTACCTTCTTGGCATTACCACTGGTAACTACCACATCCGTCAATGCCTTCACGGCAGCTGTCGTATTGACATAAGACACTACCTGATAGCCAGGATGTTCGTCCTTGTATTTCTTCAGATCTTCAGCCTTGCAAGAGTCAGCCAGAGAACAGCCTGCATTCAAGTCTGGACACAATACTACCTTATCAGGAGAAAGCAGTTTACAGGTCTCAGCCATGAAGTGAACACCACACATCACCATCATCCGTGCATCCGTCTCTGCAGCCTTACGCGCCAAAGCCAGCGAGTCGCCTACAAAGTCGGCAATGTCTTGTATATCACCAATGGTATAATAGTGAGCCAGAATAATAGCATCTTTCTCTTTGCAAAGCTTGCGAATTTCAGCCTTCAGGTCAGTACCTTCAGCTACAGGTTCATCAATATAACCTTTTTCTTTCCACTCCTTTTTCAACATCACAATATTATTTTATTTTTCTTTTTTTTCTTTTTTAAAAAGAGAATGAGTTAGATGATAGGACGTTGATAAGTGCAAAACTTTTTTGCTTTTTTCTTGCCAGAATAGTAATCCACCCGTGGTACAACGTTACTCACACCTCCTGTTGATATTTACTTATTGATTTTTAGAACGATAAGCTGTTTATCCACAATTCTCTATTTCGGTGCAAAATTAATAAGTTTATATCTTTTTCTTGCAAAAAATGGTGGAAAAGTGATTGAAAACCCTGTGATTTATGATTTTTATCCACTGATAGAGTAGGGGGGTCTGGGATAAAAAATAATAATTCACAAGTTATAAACATGGTTATGCACACGTTATCCACATTTTTTTTGTACCTTTGTGAGCGAATTATGAGAAAGGTAAGAACCATAGAGATGCAGCGACTGACGGTAGAGGAATATCGCCAGGCTGAAAAGCTACCCTTAATAGTAGTATTGGACGATGTGCGCTCCATGTATAACATAGGTAGTGTATTCCGTACTTGCGATTCCTTCCGTGTGGAGGCAGTTTATCTTTGTGGCATTTGTCAGACTCCACCACATACCGAAATCCATAAGACGGCATTGGGTGCGGAGGAGAGTGTCAGTTGGTGTTACTTCAATACTGCATTGGAAGCTGTAGAAGAACTGAAAAAAACGGGTTATACGGTGCTTTCTGTCGAGCAGGTGGAACATAGTACCAAACTACAGACGTTCGCGCCTCAGCGGGGCTTAAAATACGCCGTAGTGCTTGGTAACGAAGTGAAAGGCGTCCACCAGGAGGTAGTGGACGCCTCAGATGGCTGCTTGGAAATACCCCAACTGGGTACCAAACACTCTATGAATGTCTCTGTTACTGCCGGCATTATCATCTATAAGTTTGCCGAAGAATTGATCCTTCGATAGTTTTGAATTCTATGATAATACTTTCGGAGAATTTTTTAGTCCGTCCCGACGGACTGCCAGTCCGAACGGGTCGGACTGAGCGTCCGAAGCCTACGGACTAACTGCAACTATTAATACTCCAAGTTGCTTCCCCATAACCCTGGGTTATTTCTCAATAGGTGTGCCTTATTCATCAATAAGTGTCCCATATCTGCGCCAGAAAAAAAGTTTTTTAGATTTTACCCTCCCTTCCTCCCTTTTTCGCTCGGAATCCCTTTATTTACTGGGGTTCATGGACGGGAGGGAAAATGATTGTCCCTCCCGTCTCCCTCCCGTCCAGGATCCCTTGTTTTCAAAATGTGAGGGAGCGAACCCAAAAAAGGGAGGGTAACGGGAGGGACAATCATTCTCCCTCCCGTGCCTCAAACGCCCTGTACATCGGTATTTGAGAGGGGTGACGGGAGGAAGGGAGGGTAAAATAGCAATTTCTATTTCTCCGAAAGTAATTTTCGTTACTTTCGGAGAAATTTAATTTCTATTCGGAGTATTTAAAATTCTATTCGGAGTAATTCAAGAAGAAAGATAGCCCTAAAACATCTAGTATATTATTTTTTTTCGGTAATAATAAAACTCTATGCTATCCATGCTGAAGGTCAAGTGCAGAGCATCACCTCATCAGCTTTTAACAAGAAGCATCGTCTGCGCTCACCAAGTTCTACACAGTCAGCAGCCCTCAAACTATTGGAGTACGACCTGATAACACGAAAAGAGAAAACCTATTCCCTTTCAGACCCGTTAATGGATCTTTGGTTAGACAGAAGATAGATATTCTTCTCCGTCTAATCTTTCTGGAATATGATAGTGATATCCTAAACATCACTATCTTTTAGGGAAGGCAATTTATGGATATCAGATGACAAAGCATCCCTGCTCGAAATAGAAACGGGCAGGGATGCTTCTGATAGATAATAAAAACTATTTCACTACGACCTTCTGGCCATTTATGATATTAATACCTCTTGGGCGCGGGCAGGCGCGTGACAGTGTACCTGTCCCTAGTGTCCATTTCAACTTATGTTTGTTGAGATGCCTTTTTACTTTATTACAATTTTCTTGCCACTAATAATGTTAACACCCTTATTTGGTTTCTTCAACCTTCTGCCAGTGAGATCATATATAGGTATGTTTGTTTCTTTATCTAATGTGACGTTCTTTATTCCTGAAGGAGTACCCTCTACAATATAATAGAAGTTTTTCCATCCTTTCGTAGCCTTATACTTATCCATTGTGCCAATAGGCACATATAATGTAGCATTATAATAAGTATTTGTTGAAAAGACATCTGTAGTAATTTCAAATGGATTTTCAATCAAGGAAACAACTTCAGGGATATCACAATCACCAAAAGCTTTACTTCCAATACTAGTTATGTTTTTTGGAATATAAACACTATCAAAAGAACAACCTACAAATGCATTTTTACCAATTGATTTCATACTTGCTGGAAGTTTTAATGAAGATGGTAATCCTGAACACTTATAAAATGCCCTATCTCCTATAGTTACCAATCCATCATTTAAATAAAATATAATTTCGCTGTTTTCAAATGCGGATTCATTTACATATTTTAAACTTGATGGGAACTTGATTGAGTGAAGCCTTTTGTGTCCTTTAAACATATATTTAGGGATAGTAGTCACACCTTCTGGAATAACCAAATCCTTTATCTGTGTATTTTCATCGCTATAGAGTTTGCCATATGCTATAGGATAAGTAGTATATGCATAAGAAGTGGTTTCATATGGCCAAAAATAAATAAAACTTATATTAAACCATGTAGCTATATCACTAACTATGACTTTATTCAAATAACTACATCCATTAAATGCTTCTGCATATATCTTTTTTAATGTAGATGGTATATTAATACTTTTCATTTGACAATCCAAAAAAGCTTCATAATCTATTTCTTCTAATCCTTCTGGCAACCTGATGGATTCTATTTTACATTTCATAAAAGCTCGTCTTTCTATAGATTTTATAGTCTTAGGCAAAGATACTGAATCTATCTTACAATTGTAGAATGCTAAATCGCCAATTTTAGTAACTTTTCGTGTCCTATTCATAAAAGTAACTGTTTCTGGAATTCTTATTGTTCCTTTATAACTAGAACTAGGATTATAAAAATTGTAATAGAAACAAGTTACCGATAGTTCTTCCCCATTATTTGTATAATTATAATATATAGTTACTCCATCACTATTCTTTACGGCAATATCATAGGTTTCTTCTGCACTATACATACAAATTGTTATTAAGCATAATAACAATGTCATAATTATTTTTACGTTCATTTTCATAGTTTTATTAATTCTTTAAGTTTTTAATAAATAATGTTGGTTTGTTTGACAATATAATTATTGCAACGTTCTCATCCTTTTTCAGCATAATATGTTTTATTGTAGCCGTGGTCAATTATTTAATGTATCTAGTAACAAATTTGCTACTATCACTAAAAATCTCAGATTTACTTATCTCTGTTGTTCCGCTTGAAAGTTTTCTTTTTATTTTACTTTTTATTTTGTTAAACTCGCTATCGTCTAATGAAGTCCAAGGGTCTACAACTACTTCATTGATAGTAGTAGGGTCAAATGAATAGCTTACAGATTCCTGGTTTTCTGAAGATGATTTGTCGAATAGAAGTAATCTAACTTCCTCTTCATGCTTGAATATATCACGTTTCGTCAAAAGATTATACATAGGATAGAGTTCTGCAAGTGTGATACCTTGCTTTATAAAATTCGATGGCCATTGGTGAGCCATCATGACATCATATATTTTTTCTTTATAATCATTTGTAGTGGGTTTAAAGTATCTGATATATTCAAGGACAGCAATACGCAAACTATTGTTTTGTTCAGCTAACCCCTTAATTAGACTAAATGCATCAATTTTAATTTTAACATAGGGTTCTTTATCTTTTTTAAATGCTTGCCACATGAGAGCACTCTCTTTACATGCACTCCAACACTGACCAAACCAATGTGATGCATCCAATGGTACATCACCTTGTTCAGTAGAAATTACTGAATTAGAGTAATTTGTCTCGTGAGGATCATCCCATTTTAATGGTCTAAATAGTATATTACTCTTTTCTTCTACCATTACCATAAACCATTTTAGAGGCATAATCCTGTACAATGGTGTGTTACTCAGAACTAATGATATCTTATAATCCATACCTATGTTTTTTCAAGTTAACTCCCTTTACTTGGATTAACAGTAAGAAAGTTTGCTGATATACAAAAAAGAATACGTGGGAGTCTACCTGTTACTCGTCCCACGTTCAAAGGCTCTGGCATCGCCCACTAGTCAGAAACGAGCAACGCCGAAGCCCACGCTTGTATGTAGATATACGACCATAATAGCATTAAGCCAAAAATGGCTAACAGCTATTAGTGGTACGAATATTACATACCCATGAGCGTCATTGTTGCCTTGCCTCTTGACCAGTTTTTGAATTGCCAGATTTTTGAACGTCAAGCACAAAGCGCAAGATAACGCTTTTTCCTATATATAGGTCTTCTCCCTCATCAGCCGTGCCCGTAAGCAGGGCTTCGGTATGAAGACGGTGCAAAGATAGAGATTATTTTCGATATGACAAAATTTTGAGTACTATTTTATGCGACTTTATTACGATTGGACCACGATACGCTGGGACTGGCACCTGTTTCACTCACCTTTTCCGGCAGTTATCATCTTCCTGACGTTAGGAAAATGATCGGCAACTTCTAGTCCAACATCGTCGCACAGTGAAACACTGGGACGGGTACATGTTTCACGCACTGAGTCGCTTGAACTCTAATAGATAACGAAGGTCTTGTGGTGAAATAATCCCAACCTATATGCTATGCAAAGAACCCGATGCATCTCCGTGAGCGCATCGGGTTCTTTGCATATTGGCTATCTTTTCATTCTGCCATAGGTAATCACATTTTATTTGGTTCAACAATTATTGTTTTTTATTTCTTAAACAAGTCAGAATGAGTACCCGTATTGAGCATCAACAATTCTAACACATCATCATACTGATTCCATATCAGCAGCCAATCAGGTTTGATGTGACACTCCCACTGACCTTCACGATTGCCATGAAGCATGTGAGGACAGTATTTGGCAGGGAGTTTTCCATCACGTTCCAGCAATTTGATGACCTCACGAAAATCATCCATGGGGTAACCTCGTTTGATGCAGCGATTCAAATCCTTTTCAAATTGATGGGTAGTGTTAATCTTGTACATCAGATTCCCATTTTCTTAAAGAATTCATCACTGCTTTCGTATGAGTTCACCCGCCCTTCTTTGGCATCGAGCAAAGACTGCTCATAGCGTGAAAGACGACGACGGTTTGCTGCTTTATTATTGGCATTTTTAGTCGTAGTTACCTTTTCAACTCCCACCAGCGATTTTACAATTCGTCGGATATTAGGGAGATAGGACTGGTCTTTTAGGGTTATCACTAATTGTGTCATATCTGGCATGTTATTTATTTCTCTTTGCAAAAATACGAAAAGATTTCAATAATGAGTCGATTTTCCCTGTTTTTCTTTGTAAAAGTACCTAAATTTCTCTGCTTACAGGATTTTTGACAACCTTTGCATAATGCGTCGCACAGTGCCTGTCACCTTGTGATGTAAGCATTCAGCGATTCATTCTATTTTGAAATATTCAAGCAAATCCTTGTATTGGTCTTGGGCAGTAAGACAGGTATCGGTCAGATAACCGTTGATGTGTCCCCATTCTCTAAGGCCTCTATAATAGTACATTTTCAGATCGTCAGTAATGATGAAAGGAACGATGTTGTTAGCCAGACATTCCTTGAACATCAGCAAACGACCAACTCTGCCATTGCCATCCTGGAAAGGATGAATCTGTTCGAAACGTACGTGAAAATTCAAGATATTTTCAAACGTCTGCTGGCGATTGTGATAATAGTCAGTAAGTAGTGTTTTTAACTCCTTATGTACATCTTCAGGAGGACAGGTTTCCTGACCTCCTACTTCATTAGGGAGTCGTTTGTAGTCTCCTACTGCAAACCAGTCTTTTCTGCTGTCTGATGTTCCAGACTTCAATAGCAGATGGAGATGCTTGATAAATTTTTCCGTAAGCCGTTCTTCTGCATGGTCAATGATAAAATCGATACAACGGAAGTGGTTGACCGTCTCAAGAATATCATCCACATTCACTGTTTGGTCAGTGATACCGATGGTGTTTGTCTCAAAGATATAACGCGTCTGATCATGAGTCAGCTTACTACCTTCAATATGATTGGAATTGTAGGTTAAGTCAATTTGAGTACGATGATAGATGCTGCCTTTTAATCGTGATACTTTTTGCTCTCTTAGTGTTATTAATAGTGGAGATAGCTTTTTCTTTGCTGCTTTTCGTTTAGGCAGTACAGCATCAGCTGGAATATTCCATGTTTTTCCTATCAGGAATGCTCCCTCTATCTTTCCTTGCGCACAATAGTTTCTTGCTGTACGCTCAGAGATGCCATATTTCTCTGCAAACTGAATGACTGAAATATATTCCATAAATTCTATCGGCAAGTTTTTATTCCGTTTTCTGCTGCAAATATACTAAAAATTGCCGATACCGGCAAGAAATAGCCTTAAAACTTCCAATATACTTTCTGTATATGCATAATATCCTGTATATTACTGGCAATACTCATCAAGCCGAGGCTTATCATCAGGGCGAGGATAGTGGCAGAGATTGAACGGGAATTATCTACGAACCACAGGAGAATGCTTGATTGCACATGAATGGTGAACAAAGGAATGTCTGCAGGTGTGGAAAGAATAAAGGCTAATGTGACGGCTCCGCTGATGATGCCAATAACGAAAGCGGCAATCATCGCCATCTTATAGCGACGGATGGTGGCCTCCTGATGCTGACGGACATACTCCACAGCATCGAGTCGTCGGGTGAGTGAGGCCATGAAATCGGTTTTATCGTCGAAATGTGGTTTCTGGGCGAGGAACAGTTCCTCAAGCGCTTTGTCTTTGTTCATAACTTCAGTTTTTCTTTAAGTTTGTCACGTCCTCGCGAGAGTTGTTTCTTCACAGCATCCTCCGAGGTATCGGTAATGGCGGCAATTTCCTTGATGTCGTAGCCGTTGAGATAGTAAAGGGTGATAGCCGAACGCTCTTTAGGTGGCAAAGTGCGTAAGGCGAGATAGAGATCCTGGTGCTCAAAGCTGTCATCGGCAGCGTTGGGACTGATGAGTATGCGGGCCTCGTCGAGCGTTTCAGTGGTGCGAATACTCGCCCTATGGTTGAGGAAGGTGTTATGGGCAATCTTGAAGAGCCACGAGCGGAAGCGCCCTCGGTCCTGATAGCCTGCCGACGAGAGATAGGCCTTCACCAGTGCGTCCTGCGCCAAGTCGTCTGCGTCGCCCTTGTTGCCGCAACAGAGGGCGAGCAGAAAGCCGCGAAGTGCCTCCTGCTCACGCTCTACCAAGGTGATGAACTGCTCGCGTGTCACTTGTTCTCGGCTTGTGCTACCAGTAACTGCTCCTCTGCCTCCATCTCCTTGGCGAGCATCCTCTTGCCAATGTAGTAATTAACAAGGAACGCGATGCCTATGCCTGAAAGAACCGCTCCGAATAGGCTGAATTGCTGAATTGCTGCAGTCGGCATTCCGCCAACATAGGCCTGAACGATGCAGAAGCCTATCAAGGCAACACCGAGGAAAGTAATGATACTGCCCCACAGCAGTTTCGTCAGCAGTTTCTCCTTCAGCAGTTTCTTCTTGGGCGAAATCTTCTTCATCAGTTCCTCGATGTCCATATCGGGGTTCTTCTCGATGGCGGCCAGCACAATCTGCGTGCGCTGGTTGGTCTCGTTCATCTTTTTGTGGATAGCAAGCCATACGACCATGATGGGCAGCACGCATCCGCAGGCGATAGGCACTAAGATGGCAACTAAATATTCCATAATTCTTTCTTCTTTTTATTGTTAAACTTCTGTTTTCTTGAACCGATTCATATAAATAACCGTTCAGAATAACAAAAGGTGACATCGGACAACAAAATTCTTATCGTATTAAGGAAATACGATAGGTAGGACAGCTATTATTCTTATTACTGGACTAATGGGCCTCAAGCCAGTTCTCACCGAAGCCGGAATCAGCCACGAGGGGAACAGCCATGTGGAAGGCATTCTGCATCTCTTCGAGAACGATGTGCTCCACCTTTTCCTTCTCTTCAGGATAGACGCTGAAGTTGAGTTCGTCGTGTACCTGGAGAATCATCTTGCTCTTGATGCCTTCGGCCTTAAAGCGATTGAAGATGTGGATCATAGCCACCTTGATGATGTCGGCAGCAGTGCCCTGAATCGGGGCGTTGATGGCATTACGCTCTGCAAAGCCACGAACGGTAGCATTGGCACTATTGATATCTGGCAGATAGCGACGGCGTCCGAATAGGGTAGTGACGTAGCCTTGTTGACGGGCTACCTCCTTAGATTTTTCCATATAGTCGTGAACCTCTGGGAAGGTCTGGAAGTAGCCGTCAATCAGCATCTTGGCTTCGTCGCGAGGAATGTCCAAGCGCTCTGCAAGACCAAAGACAGTAATGCCATAGATGATGCCGAAATTGGCACGTTTTGACTTCGTTCGCTCATCGCGCGTCACCTCGTTGATAGGCTTCTTATAGATGTTGGCAGCTGTTGCCGCATGGAGGTCCTTACCCTCGCGGAACACCTCAATCATCTGTGGGTCTTGCGAGAGGTGAGCCATCACGCGAAGTTCTATCTGACTATAGTCCGCCGAGAAGAACAGACAACCTGGTTCAGGGATAAACGCCTTACGAATCTCTTTGCCGTCCTCGCCACGAATGGGAATGTTTTGCAGGTTAGGATCAGAAGAGGACAAGCGTCCTGTAGCGGTGACCGTCTGGTTGAAGGAAGTGTGGATATGTCCAGTACGAGGGTTAATCAGTTTGGGAAGGGCATCGATATAGGTGCCAATCAGCTTTTTCAGTCCTCGGTGTTCTAGGATGTCAGCAACTATTTCGTGCTTGTTCTTGAGCTGTTGCAACACTTCCTCAGAGGTGACATACTGACCCGTCTTGGTCTTCTTGGCCTTCTCGACAATCTTCAGTTTGTCAAACAGAATCTCGCCTACTTGTTTGGGTGATGCGATATTGAATTGCTCGCCAGCAAGTTCGTAGATACGGTGCTCTATCTCGTTCATGCGAGTGGTAAACTGCTTGCTGGTTTCTGCCAATGATTCCGTGTCCAGACAGACACCATTCATCTCCATCTCTGCCAGGACAGGCATCAGGGGCATCTCGATATTATAAAAGAGGTCTTCACACTCCAAGCGCTTCAATTCCGGCTCCAGCTTGTTCTTCAACTGAAGGGTGATGTCGGCATCCTCACAGGCATATTCATAGACAAGGGTAGGGGAGATGTCTCGCATTGAGCGCTGATTCTTTCCCTTGGGTCCTATGAGTTCGTCGATATGGATAGTCTGATAATGCAGATACACTTCAGCCATATAGTCCATGTTGTGACGAAGTTCTGGCTGGATGAGGTAGTGGGCAATCATCGTGTCCCACATCGGACCATCTAGCCGGACATCATAGTTGCGCAATACCTCGAGGTCGTACTTCAGGTTCTGACCTACCTTGAGGATTTTAGAGTCTTCGTAGAGAGGTTTAAAGATATTAACAATTCGCAACGCTTCTTCACGATTGGCAGGAATAGGCACATAAAATGCCTTGTGTTCCTCGACCGAGAAGCTTAAACCCACCAATTCTGCATCAATCGGAGAGGTGGAAGTGGTTTCCGTGTCTAGAACGAGAAATTCTTTTGTCATGAAAAAATCACAAAGATTTCTCATATCTTCCTCTTTTTCAACGAGTTTGTATTCGTGATGAACTGTTTTTAACGTCTCAAAACTCGAAAATTCTGGCTCGCTCGACCCCTCGGGCGCAAAATCTGCAAAGAGATCGAGTTGTTGATTAACAGGTTTTGGCTTTACTTCAGGTTTTTTAAGAATCTTGTTTGCCAAGCTCTTCAACTCCAGTTCTTCGAAAATTTTGCCTAGTTCACCCTCGTTGGGTTGTGTCACCTTCAACTCGTCCATGTTGAGGCTGATGGGAACATCCGTTTTGATGGTAGCCAAAAATTTGGAGAGTTTGATATCATCAACATGCTCTGCTACTTTTTTCTGCAAGGCACCCTTGATTTCTGAAGTGCGACTGATAAGTTCCTCGACAGTACCAAACTCATTGATTAGTTTGACAGCTGTCTTCTCACCCACACCTGGACAACCAGGGAAGTTATCTGCAGAATCACCCATCAACGCCAAAAGATCAATAACGGACTCTGTCGATGGAATGGCATATTTTGCCTTCACCTCCTCAGGACCCATTACCTCATAGCCTCCTCCGTGACGAGGCCGGTAAATCTTCACATTATCTTTTACCAATTGGCCATAGTCCTTATCAGGTGTCAGCATATAGGTATCAATGCCCTGTTGGCCAGCCTGGCTTGCCAGCGTCCCTATGACATCATCTGCCTCATAGCCTTCCGCTTCAAGAATGGGAATGTTCCAAGCCTTTAAAATCTGCTTGATGATGGGTACTGACTGTTTGATATCCTCAGGAGTAGCTTCACGCTGAGCCTTATAAGCTGGATAGGCCTCGCTACGGAAGGTAGGTCCATGAGGATCGAAGGCAACTCCGAGATGAGTAGGCTGTTCTTTGGTAAGAACCTCCTGTAGTGTATTTAGAAAACCCATAATTGCCGATGTATTCAGGCCTTTTGAGTTGATACGCGGACTCTTAATGAACGCATAATAAGAGCGATAAATCAATGCATAAGCATCTAAGAGAAATAGCTTTTCCATATAACAATGTTAATTTTCTGCGTAAAATTACTAAAAAATTGGGTAATTATTCATATTTTTACTATTTTTGTCACAAAAATCTGCTTTTATGGATTATTTATCAATCATACGGAAACCAATTGAGACGGATTTGAACTACTTTATCGAGTTGTTCAACCATAGTTTGGAACATGACTACGGACTACTTTCATCTGTTTTGTCGCACATTCGTCAGCAGGGTGGAAAACGTATGCGTCCTATTTTGATGTTGTTGATGGCAAAGAATTACGGTAAGATTACTAACGTCACACAATACTCAGCAGTAGGATTGGAATTGTTGCATACGGCTTCATTGGTTCATGATGATGTCGTGGATGAAAGTGGTGAGCGCAGAGGACAGGCATCGGTGAATGCTACGTATAATAATAAGGTGGCCGTACTGGTGGGCGATTTTATCCTTTCTACCGCTTTGCTTAATGTGAGTTTCACGAATAATCAGCAGATTATAGAGTATCTGGCAGAACTCGGTCGTACGCTTGCTGCCGGCGAGGTTCTGCAGCTTTCTAATATAGACAATCAGGAAATCAGTGAAGATGTATATTACGAAATCATCAAAAACAAGACTGCTGCTTTGTTCGAGGCTTGTGCTGCTATTGGTGCGCTCTCAGCAAATGCTTCTGAAGAAGATGTGCTGAAAGCGAAGGAATTTGGTAGGAATCTAGGTATCATGTTCCAGATTCGTGATGATATTTTTGATTATTTCGATTCGAAAGAAATAGGTAAACCTACAGGCAATGATATGGCTGAGGGTAAGCTGACACTTCCTGTTATTTATGCATTGAACAATACAAATTTTGATGCTATGGTTACCCTCGCCCAAAAAGTGAAGGCTCGTACTATCAATACTGATGAAATCGCCGTTTTGGTTGAGTTTACCAAGCAGGCAGGTGGTATTGATTATGCCGAGAAGAAAATGTCAGAAATCAGTAAGCTCTGCAAGGATTATCTAGAGGAAAACGTAAAAGATAAGGCTGTCAAGGAAGCCCTGACAGCCTATGTTGACTACGTTGTTAGACGTAACTATTAGTTAGTCTTTTGCTTAGAAGAATTTCACTTCCTTGCCTTCCAGTTCGCTCAGGATCAGATTTGCCAGACGACTGGTACCCAGACGGAAATAGTAGTTGGTGAGCCATTTCTCGCCCAATACTTCCTTGACGATGGTATAATAGGTGAGGGCATCCATCACGCTGTTAATGCCACCAGCAGGTTTCAAACCAATCATGATACCTGTCTTTTCGTAGTATTCCTTAATAGCCTGACACATCACGTAGGCAGCCTCAGGAGTAGCACTTACTTTCTCCTTACCAGTTGATGTCTTGATATAGTCTGCTCCTGCATACATAGAAAGCAGCGAGGCCTTCTTGACATTTGACAGATTCAACAGGTCGCCAGTTTCCAGAATCACTTTCATAGGCACGTCGCCACAAGTGGCTTTCTGCTCTGATATCTCGTCACAAACTGTTTCATAGTCACCAGCCAGGAATTCACCCACATGCATCACGATATCTACGTTCTTGGCACCATCACGAATAGCCAGTCCTGTCTCAGCAATCTTGATTTCTGCCAAGCCCTGTGATGACGGGAAACATCCACTGACACAGGTAGGAATGACATCTTCTACCTCCAATGAGTCACAAACCAGTTTGGTAAAACGAGGGTAGGTGACAATGGTTGCCACGTTAGGCATGTCAGGGTATTCGTGAGCAAATCTGTTCACCTTTTCAACCAGTTGCAGAACGCTCTCTGCAGAATCTTGTGTTGTCAAAGTTGTCAGACAAATGCTGGCAAACATGAAACGCTTCACTTCAGGAGTATCATTCTCAGGTACTTTCTCAGCGATAATCTTCTTGACAGCTTCACGTACTTCTGCTTCATTGACCTCGCAGTTGTAGAGACTTAATGCCTCTTCATACTTACTTTTTTCCATAGACTTTATTTATTTGAGTTTAACATTATTGATATGTCGTTCTTTATCACGATTTGTCTTCTTTTCAATAGACTTCTGAAGTTCTTCTGTCAGGTTGATACCCGTCTGATTGGCCAGGCACAGAAGTACCCAAAGCACGTCGGCCATCTCTTCACCTAAGTTATCTTTCTCACCTTCCTTGAAGCTCTGATCACCATATTTTCGGGCTATCACACGAGCTAATTCGCCAACTTCCTCTGTGAGTACTGCCATATTGGTAAGTTCCGAGAAGTAACGTACCCCGTAGGTTTTAATCCACTGATCTACAGCTTGTTGTGCTTCTTGTATGGTCATAATCGAAGTAGCATTTGAAGGATGAGGATAATGATGGCTATCAGCAGTATCATGATGTTCTGCTTGTTCTCTCGTGCATATTCGCCCCAATGAAAGGCTTTATAGAGGAAGGTAATCAACCATAATAACAAGCCAACAAGACAGGGCCACATGCCAAAATAGGCTCCCCATATCCAGGAGAAAATGATGCCAATAATGACGAGCACCAGACCTGAGACTTCTATTTCACGCAGATATTTCTTCATTAGAATGAAAATAAAAAGTTTTTGCCAAAGTACATGATCGCTCCACAGCCGATGATTTCTAATACCAACAGTGTTCTCCACTCGAAATCATCGAGTGTTGTATTGTTCTTTCTATTTATCAGATTCCATAGGGCCACAAAAGGCACTATGCATAACATTGCGATGATGGCAAATTTCCAAAAATTAGGAATGAATAGTGCACTGATTGTGAATAGCCCAATGATTATGAACTGGAATGCAGGATGTTTGATGATGCTCTTTATTGACATAGTCGTTTTTTTTTTTAATATGATGCTATAATTGCGATGACTATTAAAATTGCAAATAAAATCAGATTTGACTTGTTTTCGCGCTCGTATTTTTTCCAGTGTATAAAGCGGTAGAATATTTGTATCAAAATTAGTAATGCTCCGCATTTCCATAAATATTCGGCTGAAGTTTTAAATTCAGCTAATTGTTCCGTACTTTTTATTGTCAAATACCAAGCAAATCCTACAGCGAAAATACCTAGACCTGCATTATAAACATAGTTAATTATTCTTTCCATCTATTCTTTATTTTTGGTATCTATGCATATTGTTACTGGTCCGTCATTTAGCAGTTCTACCTTCATGTCAGCTCCGAATTCACCGGTGCCAACAGGTTTGCCCAAAGCAGTTGAAAGCCCGTTGCAGAAGGCTTCGTAGAGTGGAATGGAATGCTCGTGGGAGCCTGCTCTGAACCAACTGGGGCGATTACCTTTTTTATAGCTGGCAAATAGGGTGAACTGGCTTACCACCAATGCCTCTCCTTGTACATCGAGTATGGAACGATTCATCACATCGTTCTCATCGCCAAAGACACGGAGATTAGCTATCTTTTTAACAAGCCATTCCACATCTTCCATCGAGTCTTCCTCACAGATACCCAGCAGGATTAGGAACCCCTGCCCAATTTGGCTTTTAACATTCCCTTCAATGGTGACACTGGCGTGACTGACACGTTGGATGACTGTTCTCATTTTTCTGATTTTTTGGCAAAGATACGATATTTCGGTGATATTCCCAAATTTTCCATGCTATAAATAAATTATTCCCATACTTGGGAAAATTTGCTAGCATTAATAGTAACAATTGCCAGCATTAATAGTAACAACTGCAAGTATTAATAGTAGCTATTTTTTATTCCTTTGGATGGAAGTGTTTGAATACGATTTTCGCTTTTGCAGAACCAATGATTTCAGCAAGGACAGAGAGGTCAGCCTCACGTATCTTCTTAACCGATTTAAGGCTATTTAGAAGCTCGTCACGTGTTTTAGATCCAACACCTTTGATGTCATCCAGCTCGGAGTGCAAAGCGCGCTTAGAACGCTTATCTCGATGAAATGTGATGGCAAAGCGGTGTACTTCGTCCTGTAGCTGTGTGAGTACCCTAAACAGCTCGGAGGTGTCTTTGATGCCAATGACCCTTGGAGGGAACCCGTATAGTAGTTCGTTGGTTCTATGCTTGTCATTCTTTGCTAGTCCGGCTATCGGAATATCAAGATTTAATTGGTCCTGAACGGCCTGTCTGATAACTTCCATTTGTCCTTTTCCTCCATCCGCAACGATGAGGTCGGGTAGTGGTTGCTTTTCTTCTAAAAGCCGCTTATATCTTCGAAATACAACTTCTTTCATGGAAGCATAATCGTCAGGACCCACCACCGTTTTGATGTTGTATTTGCGATAATCAGCTTTTGAAGGTTTCATCTTTTTAAAGACGACACAGGCCGCTACTGCATCCGTGCCGCTGATATTCGAATTGTCGAAGCATTCTATCTGATAGGGTAGTTTGGGCAAGTGCAAAAGGTCTTGTAATTCCTTCATCAACCGTACTTGTTTTTGCTCGGGATTCAGCTTTTCTGCCTGTTTTAATCGGTCAAACTTATACTGTTTTCCATTCATGACAGACAAGTCTAAAAGCGTCTTTTTATCTCCCCTTTGTGGTACTGTGATGGTTACTCCTTCCAAGTTGATATATACTTCCTGGGGGAGGATAATCTCTTTAGCATTGCTGTTGAACCTTTCGCGCATTTCCACAATAGCTAATTGCAATAATTCTTCATCGCTTTCTTCCAGACGTTTCTTATATTCGAAAGTGAACGACTGGTTGATTTGTCCGTTTGATACGTGTATATAGTTTACAAAAGCAACTTTTTCATCGTTGGTGATAGACAACACATCTACATTGTTTATAGTTTGACTAACGACTTCGCTCTTGGCTACAAACTGTTCTATCAACAGGTATCGCCGTTTGATTTCTTCAGCCTCCTCAAAGCGAAGTTCATCCGCCAGTTTCATCATCTCTTCTCGCATATCACGAAGCACTTGGCGCGTGTTTCCTTTCAGAATTTCACGAGCCTGAGAGATGTTCTTTTGATAGTCCTCCCACGATTGTTTATTGATACATGGACCTCCGCAATTTTTAATGTGATATTCCAGACAAACTTGGTATTTTCCTCCTTTTACGCCCTCTTCCGTGAGTGGTTGTTTACAGGTTCTTGGGTGATACAGTTTCTTGATGAGTTCTAATACTGCATGCATGGAGCCTACATGCGAATAAGGACCATAATATGTACCCAATTTCTTGTTGATATTACGGGTCGAGAAAATCTTCGGAAGGTATTCTTTGGTAATGCAAATACTAGGATAAGTTTTTCCGTCCTTTAGCAGTACATTATATCGAGGATTATATTTTTTAATCAGGGCATTTTCTAGTAGTAATGCGTCCTCTTCGGTATTGACTACAGTATAGCTGATATCCCATATTTTGGATACCAGTACTTTGGTCTTGAATCGGTCTACCTCGGTGTGGAAGTAGGAGGAGACTCGTGACTTTAGGTTCTTCGCCTTGCCTACATAGATAATGGTACCCTCAGCATCGTAATACTGATAGCTTCCTGGCTTCTCAGGCATTGCGCTAACAATGGTTTTTAGCTTGGATAACCGTGCCTCGTTCTCTTCCTTGGTCATCTTCTAACTGCTGATAATTAAATCACTTTGTGTGATGATAAGTCCTACCCCTTGTTGAATATTATAGAAACTTATCATCATAGCCTAAAATGTTTCACGTGGAACACCCCTTTTATACTGTTACGAGAGTGGTGAGTTCTATACCATCAAACAGGTCGCGTCCATGCAGCCCTTCGTCTGTAATCTCGATGATGAAGTTCATATAGACTTTCTTCGGATGAAAGTGGTTCACCAACTTATACGTTGCCTTGGCCGTTCCTCCTGTTGCCAACAAATCATCGTGGATGAGCACTACATCGTCTGGCTCTATCGAATCGATGTGCATCTCTACGGTATCTACTCCGTATTCCTTGGTAAATTGTTCCTTCACCACCGTTCCAGGCAACTTACCTGGTTTACGTGCTAATACCACTCCGCAACCTAATCGTCCGGCCAGGGCTGATGCCATCACAAAACCACGACTCTCTACTCCTACAATCTTGGTGATTCCTTTGTCTTTGTAGAGTTCATACATCTCGTCTAGCATAATTTTCATGCACTCTGCATTCTTGTACAGGGTGGTCACATCACGAAAGTTGATACCCTTCCTCGGAAAATCGGGTATGCAACGCAAATTGTCAATCAGTACTTGGTTGTTCATAATCCTTTGATTTTATCGTTATTACATCATATATTTATTACTCCTTGTTTCACGTGAAACATTATCTCCCCAGGAGAATCAGCATTGCATTAATGTCACTTGGTGATACACCAGGAATTCTACTTGCCTGTGCGAGTGTTTCTGGCTGAATCTTTTCTAATTTTTGGCGGGCCTCCGTTGAAATTGCCGTTAAGTTGGGATAATCAAACTTTCCTTTGATTTTGATATTTTCTAGACGGTGCATTTTTTCTGCAACCATTTGTTCCCGCTCAATATATCCCTTGTATTTCATGTGAATCTCTGCTGCTTCTGCTATCTCTTCTTGTCTGTTGGGCAATGCATCAATCATAGCTTTTAGTTCCGGAATGATAGCATATAGTTTTTCGAAATTCAATTCTGGCCGAGCCACCAAGTCTTCCAACTTACATCCATAGACGAGAGGGGTAGATCCGATAGCTTCCAAAGCACTATTCACCAGCTTAGGTTTAATGGCATAGTTCTTACAGAAAAGCTCGATTTCTTCAATATGTTGTTTTTTCTCAAGCCACCAGTCGTACCTCTGTCTGCTGGCAAGCCCTAAATGGTATGCCTTTTCAGTCAGTCGTGCATCTGCATCATCTTGTCTTAGGAGGATACGGTATTCTGCTCGTGAAGTAAACATTCGGTAGGGTTCATCGACACCCTTCGTCACAAGGTCATCTATCAATACACCTATGTAAGCCTCATCGCGTTTCAGTTCAAACGTTGTGTCTGTTGTTGTATTACTAAGACCTGCTGACCCCGCCTTCAAGGCAGCATTGATACCAGCAAGAGTTCCCTGGCCTCCAGCCTCTTCATATCCTGTTGTCCCGTTCACCTGTCCAGCAAAGAATAAGCCTTTGATTACCTTCGACTCCAAAGAATGTTTAAGTTGGGTAGGATCAAAGAAATCGTATTCTATGGCATAGCCTGGTCGATAGACCTTGAGATCGCGTAAAGCAGGTATCTTCTTGAGGGCTGCTATTTGCACATCCATCGGTAGTGATGAAGAGAAACCGTTCAGATACATCTCGTTGGTTGTTTCTCCTTCTGGTTCCAGGAACAACAAGTGTTGCGGACGTTCTGGAAAGGTAACCAGTTTCGTTTCTATAGAAGGACAGTAACGGGGTCCGATGGATTGTATCTGACCGTTATAAAGGGGAGAGTCCGCCAATCCGCTACGAAGAGTTTCGTGTACTTCTTCATTCGTATAGCATACCCAACAGGGAAGTTGCTGCAAGGGACGTTGTTCGCCAAGAAAAGAGAATTTATAATATCCGTTTTCACCGTCTTGACGTTCCATATCTTCGAAATGGATGCTACGCTTGTCAATACGAACGGGTGTGCCTGTCTTCATACGGGCAGCGCGGATACCATGTTGTGTAATGCTCTCCGTGAAATGGGGTACAGCAGGTTCGGCAATACGTCCACCAGGGACCATTTTCCGGCCTATGTGCATCAGTCCGTTTAGGAAAGTACCCGCAGTTATGACGACAGCTTTTGCCCTGAGTTCACATCCCCAGATGGTTTTCACCCCAACGGCTTCTCCGTTTTCTACCAACAGTTCGTCAGCCTGGTCTTGCCAGATATCGAGGTTTGGTGTCTCATCGAGCATCTGTCTCCATTTCCAGATGAATTTTCCTCGGTCACATTGTGCTCTAGGACTCCATACAGCAGGACCTTTGGATCGATTTAGCATTCGAAACTGAATGGCTGTTGCATCTGTTACAAGCGCCATCTGTCCACCCAGAGCATCTATCTCACGTACTATCTGTCCTTTGGCAATACCACCAATAGCAGGGTTGCACGACATCTGTGCAATCTTGTTCATGTCCATCGTGACGAGACAGGTCTTAGCACCCATGTTGGCTGAAGCTGTTGCAGCCTCACATCCAGCATGTCCGCCTCCAATCACTATTACATCATATTTCAGAATCATGTGGCAAAATTACAAAAACTATTGCAATTATCACATGAAAAGTCTAAAATATATTCATTCTTGATGAGAAATATGCCTTCAGTTCCTTAACGGGCAATCCTATAGGAAGGGAACATCTTCGATATGGGTGATCTCTGCTTGGCCCATATAGGGTGTCCCAACGACGGTTATAATGTCAAAGCGTATATCGAGTCTGATGTTTTTGAATTTGACATAATGGTTTATAGCAGCTCGTAGGTTATGCATTTTCATATAGTCAATAGCATCTTCCGGCTCTCCGAAAACTCTGTTACGGCGAGCCTTTACTTCTACAAAGACCACCACCTGACCATTTGTCGCTATGATGTCTATGTCTCTATGACCCGATTTCCAGTCACGTTCCAAGATAGTGTATCCTTTATGAATCAGGAACTCAGCAGCCTGTTCTTCCCCCCAGGTGCCCAGTTCGTTATTAGGAGTAACGATATTTTTGATTCTTGCCTCTTTGGGTTTTTCCTTGGTTTCCTTCTTAGCTCTGCTTTTCCGAGTTCGTTTGGACTTGATGTCACTCTCGTCAATAGCATCCAGCATGGACATCTGTTTTTCTCTCAGGTAATGGGTAACGCTGAATCCTTGTTCTGCTATTTTTACCAGCAGATAACGTCTTGACGCCCATGTTTCTTTTTCTTCTGAGAGAGCTCTGTCTAACCTTCGTTTCGCCTGCTTATTGTTTGTCTCTATCTTAGCCGACAACTCCAAGGGTTTGGCAAGTATTTGATAGAGTGTATCAGCAAAATAGGTGGCACTTCGTTTCACGCGTTCCAGAAACTCTTCATCGTGCAACTGGTCAAAGGTCATTGCTATAATTTTCTGTTGCCATTTTCCAGCTATTTCGATAACCGACTTTTTGATGTCCATCAGCGTCTGGTCTTGAAGCTGTTTCAGCGAAGCATGACTGTGATAGAAAAACTCAGCAAAGATGCGCACCATCGTTTCCTGCTGGTAGAGTAGGGAACGGAAGTCGAACAACTGCAGCAACAGGTAGCGCTCGTATTCTTGTTTTAAGGCAGGCAATTGCGCTATGCTCTTTTGTGCCTCCTCTTCCTGTTGTGCGATATAAGAGTCAACACGTTCGTCATTGATGATGGCACGAGTCCCTAAGGGAGAAGCCAGGACGAGTCCTTCCAGAGAGCGACAGCGACTCAAGGCCACATATACCTGTCCTGGGGCAAACGACTGATTGGCATCAATGATGGCACGATCAAACGTCAGTCCTTGGCTTTTGTGGATGGTGATGGCCCATGCCAGTCTTAACGGATATTGCTTAAAAACACCTTGCACCTCCGTTTCTATCTCGCGTGTTTCCTCATTCAGGGTATAACGGGTGTTCTCCCATTCCAAAGGTTCCACCTCAATGGCTTCCTCGTCCCCATCACATAGTACCAGTATCTTATAAGCATCCACATAGGTCACCCGTCCAATACGCCCATTATAATAAAGGTGTTCAGCAGAAGGATCGTTCTTTACGAACATCACTTGTGCTCCCTGTTTCAGTTCCAGCGTTTCAGCAGTGGGGTAGGAGAAATCAGGGAAAGTTCCGCTTATCTCGGCATGAAACAGGTAGGAACGCCCGCTTAGTTTCTTCAGCTCCGTGTCGTTATAATAGTTTGCCAACTGGTTATGAGTGGTCAGTCTGATATAAGGCTCTTCTGGCTTGGGAATGAAAGTCGGCTTACAATGGCTGTTCAGTATGGATAAAGCTTCTGGGGTAGGATGACCCTCACGAATTTGGTTCAGGATATCTATGAACGACATTTCTTGCTGTCTATAGACATGATCCAGCTGGATAGTGACATAGTCTATCTGTTGTAATGCTTTTGAACCAAAGAAATAAGGAGTGTCGTAATAGGGTTTTAAGATCTGCTCGTCTTCTGCTGTCACCACAGGCGTAAGTTGTGCCAGGTCACCAATCATCAAGAGTTGTACACCACCGAAGGGCAGGTAGTGATCACGGAACCTTCTAAGAACAGTATCAATGGCGTCTAACAAATCAGCCCGTACCATACTGATCTCATCGATAATCAACAAGTCGATGGATGCAATGATTTTCCGTTTCTCACGTCCGAAGTCAAACTTACTTTCCAGTTTGGAACCAGGCACATAAGGGGTGAATGGTAACTGAAAGAACGAATGGATGGTGACCCCTCCGGCATTGATGGCAGCCACACCCGTGGGAGCAACCACAATAGGTCGCTTGCGCGAATTCTCGACGATGTTCTTCAGAAAAGTCGTCTTTCCTGTTCCGGCTTTTCCTGTCAAGAAGATACTTCTACCTGTATTTTCTACAAAGTCCCACGCCGTGCGTAATTCATGATTTTCTGCCATAGCTTTTTAGAAATTTGAATGCAAAGATACACCATATTTTGAATAAAAAGCACATTTTCTAACGAAAACGTTTGCGGATTTCATAATTTTGTAGTACATTTGTAGCCCCATAGTGCGCAAGCGTACTTATTATTGAGTATTTATTATTAATTTAATTCAATATTTTTATGTGGTTAATCAATTCATCAATTGGTCGTAAGGTTGTAATGTCCGTAACGGGTATTGCGCTGATTCTGTTCTTGACGTTCCATTGCGCCATGAACATTGTTGCGCTCTTCTCTGGCGAGGCTTACAACATGATTTGCGAATTGCTGGGTGCCAACTGGTATGCTGTAGTGGCTACTATCGGTCTGGCTGCCCTTGCTGTCATTCACATCGTTTTTGCGTTCATCCTGACAGCGCAGAACCGTACCGCTCGTGGCAATAGTCGCTATGATGTGGCAACAACGGTAAATGCTGGTAAGGTTGAGTGGGCTTCTAAGAACATGCTCGTGCTGGGTATCATTATCCTCCTGGGCTTGTTGCTCCACTTGTTCAACTTCTGGTACAACATGATGTTTGCCGAAATCGTAGGCTTCAGTGCAGGTCATCTGCCCTCTGACGGCTTTGCATTCATCATCGACACCTTCAGCAATCCTGTCTATGTTGTGCTCTATGTCATCTGGCTGTGCGCTATCTGGTTCCACCTGACTCACGGCTTCTGGAGTGCTATGCAGACTTTGGGTATCAGTGGTAAGATCTGGTTCTGCCGTTGGAAGGTCATTGGCTTCATCTACACCACCCTGCTGATGCTGGGCTTCCTGGTTGTCGTGCTGGCTTTCGCCTTCAAGTTGGCTCCGAGCCTCTATTGCTATGCAGGCTGCTGCTAATTGTTAAACCTTAAATTACTTTGAAAGTTATGGCAAAAGTATTAGATTCAAAGATTCCCGCAGGTCCAGTACCTGAGAAATGGAAGGAATATAAGGCTCACCAGCGTTTGGTTAACCCCAAGAATAAGCTGAAGCTCGACGTGATAGTGGTAGGTACCGGTCTGGCTGGTGCTTCTGCAGCTGCTTCACTGGGTGAGATGGGCTTCAACGTGATTAACCTGTGCATTCAGGACTCTCCGCGCCGTGCGCACTCTATCGCCGCCCAGGGTGGTATCAATGCCGCCAAGTGCTATCAGAACGATGGTGACTCGGTGTATCGTCTGTTCTACGACACCGTAAAGGGTGGTGACTATCGTGCTCGCGAGGCCAACGTTTATCGTCTGGCTGAGGTATCAAACAATATTATCGACCAGTGCGTAGCTCAGGGCGTTCCCTTTGCCCGTGAGTATGGTGGTATGCTGGCTAACCGTTCGTTCGGTGGTGCTCAGGTAAGCCGTACATTCTATGCTAAGGGTCAGACCGGTCAGCAACTGCTGCTGGGTGCCTATAGCTCACTGAGCTGTCAGGTAAATGCCGGTAAGGTTAAGCTTTATACCCGCTACGAGATGGAGGATGTGGTCATCGTCGATGGGCGTGCCCGTGGTATCATCGCCAAGAACCTCGTAACCGGCAAGCTGGAGCGCTTCTCTGCCAACGCTGTGGTCATCGCTACTGGTGGATACGGAAATACCTATTTCCTCTCTACCAACGCTATGGGATGTAACTGTACCGCCGCTGTACAGTGCTATCGTAAGGGTGCTTACTTTGCTAATCCTTCTTACGTTCAGATTCACCCCACCTGTATCCCCGTTCATGGCGACAAGCAGTCCAAGCTGACGCTGATGTCTGAGTCGCTGCGTAACGATGGTCGTATCTGGGTTCCGAAGAAACTGGAGGATGCCAAGGCTCTGCAGGCAGGTACTAAGCAGGGTTGGGAGATTCCTGAGGAGGATCGCGACTACTATCTGGAGCGCCGCTATCCGGCATTCGGTAACCTCGTTCCTCGTGACGTTGCCAGCCGTGCCGCCAAGGAGCGTTGCGACAAGGGCTATGGTGTGAACAATACCGGTCTGGCTGTGTTCCTCGACTTCTCTGAGTCTATCAACCGCCTCGGCCTCGATGTCATCATGCAGCGTTACGGTAACCTCTTCGAGATGTACGAGGAGATTACGGATGTATTCCCTGGCGACGTGGCCAACGAGATCAACGGCGTGAAGTACTACAAGCCCATGATGATCTATCCCGCTATCCACTACACGATGGGTGGTATCTGGGTGGACTATGAGCTGCAGACCACTATCCCTGGCCTCTTTGCTATCGGTGAGTGTAACTTCTCCGACCACGGTGCTAACCGCCTCGGTGCTTCCGCTCTGATGCAGGGCTTGGCCGATGGTTACTTCGTGCTGCCTTACACCATCCAGAACTACCTGGCCGACCAGGCTGTTTGGCCGAAGGTTCCCACAGACCGTCCTGAGTTTGACGAGGCCGAGAAGAAGGTGGACGCTGAGCTCGACCGTCTGCTCAACATCAAGGGTAAGCGCTCTGTTGACTCTATCCACAAGGAGCTGGGTCACATCATGTGGGAGTATGTAGGTATGGGTCGCACCGCTGAGGGCCTGAAGGAAGGTCTGAAGAAGATGCACGAGCTCGAGAAGGAGTTCGATACCAA
>CAMIVY010000004.1 GCA_946402275.1 uncultured Prevotella sp. | reverse complement strand
AAGATGCTTACAGCTTCGATTGTTTAACTGTCCAAACTTTGGGGTTCACTTCAGTCACACCGTGCCTGTCCTGTGATGAAATTCCCGAAAAAATCCAAAATTCTTTGGTAGATTCTGAAAAAGTGTGTATATTTGCAAATCTCTAGTCCGATTTAATACTAACAATATAATAACTAAAAGACAATGAAACATTACAAATTATTCAAGTTGCGTGCTGTTCTACTGCTGTATGCATTATTTTGTTCTATGCCAAATGTGTGGGCAGATGAAAGTGGAACTGTTGGTGATATACAATGGAGTTATGTTGAAGCAACAAAGACGCTGACTCTCAACGGAGAAGGGGAAGTACCCAATTTATGGAATTATATTCGAGATGCTTTGAATGATAGAAGCAAAATTCAAAATGTGGTAATTTTGGAAGGCATTACTTCTATTGGCGATTATGCGTTTTATGGAATGTCTCAACTTTCGTCGGTGATTATTCCTGATGGAATAGAGGAAATCGGTAATTCTGCGTTTAGGAACTGTACTAGTTTGACATCAATAGTTATACCAAATAGTGTAGATAAGATAAATACGTCAGTATTTGAAAATTGTACCAGTTTAGTGTCAATTACACTCTCAAAATACCTCACTTTTTTAGATAGCTACGCATTTAAAGGTTGCTCGAATCTAACAACTATCAGTATTCCTTCCAATGTAAACTTTTGCCCTAATGGAGTCTTTTTAGGGTGTACAGGCATGACAGATATTTATATCTATGCAGATCCCAATGAAATATTAGATGCTTATTCAATGTTTATAAGTGGGTTTAAAGAGAACAAAGAGACCAAGTGTCATGTTTACAATAAGGCAGTATGGGAAAATATTGTCATGCAACCCAACGTAACTTTCGTTGAAGATTTGATTGAACCACAAGACGGTGAACAATATATATATGGTGAGAGTGGACCTAAATGGTCATATGACAAGACGACTAAGACTCTGACAATTAGTGGAGAAGGAGATATGCATTCTTTTGCTGTTAACGAAGAAACTCCCTGGATGGGCAGGGACATCAGCAATATTGTTGTTGGAGAAGGCATAACGTCAATTGGCGACTATTCGTTTAAGAATATTAGAGCTGAAAATGTTACAATAAATAGTACATCTTTAACGAGTATTGGAACAAGGGCATTCGCATATTGTCTTCAATTGACATCTGTGAATGTTCCTGAAGGTGTAGAAACTATAGGAAATTCTGCCTTCAGAGGAAACAGAAGAATAACTACATTCACACTGCCAAGCACTCTTACGTCGATAGAGAGTAAAGCTTTTATCAATACTGGGTTCGCAGAAGATGTTTACTGCTATGCTAATCCTGAGAATTTGACATGGGCAGACAACAATGAGGGCTTTCGAATTCTTAAATGGACGAAATTTCATGTAACTGACAAATCTGCATGGGAAGCAGCTTTTCCAGATGCTAATGTTACTTTTGTGGGAGACTTAGGAAAACATTACATTAGTGGTGATAGTGGTCCGATGTGGGAATACAATGCTGATACTAAGACGCTAACGATTAGTGGTGAAGGAGAAGTCACTAAACCAAGCGATTTACCTTGGGTAAATTGTGACGTAGAACACATCGTAATTGAACAGGGCATTACATCCATTGGTTCAATGCTGTTTAATGGTTTACCTGGTTTAAAAAGCGTCACGATGGCGAATACAGTGACCAAAATAGGATCGTATGCTTTTGAAAATTGTCAGACATTAGTTACTGTTTCATTTTCTGACAACATTGAGGAAATTGAAGAATTTGCATTTAAGGATTGTTATGGTATTACTACGATAACCTTACCTTCAATGCTAACAACAATTGGCAATGCTGCATTTCATAGCTGTTATCAACTAACTAATTTGACAATTCCTGATAAAGTTACCTCCATTGGGGCTAGCGCCTTTTATAATTGTGGTATTACATCTATTAATATTCCTGCAAGCGTCAATGATATAGGACTCAACCCATTCGCCTCTTGCATAAACTTAGTAGATATTACAGTTGCATCAACCAACACGAAATACGACAGTCATAATGATTGTAAAGCTATCATTGAGACAAGTTCAAACACACTGATTTCCGGTTGTAAAACGACAACAATACCCGAAGGTATTGAGATTATTGATGCAACTGCCTTCCAAGGAATGACAGGTCTTACGTCAATTACTATTCCAGGTGGGGTGAAAAGTATTGAATATGCAGCTTTTAGCGGTTGTGAAAACTTGCAGTCAATCGTTTTGCCAAACAGTGTACAGCATCTAGATTTAGCTGCGTTTCAACAATGTTATAGTTTGTCATCTGTAACTTTATCTACCAATGTGGATTGGATTGAAGATGCGGCATTTGGAAGCTGTACAAGTCTAACCACATTTACCATACCATCATCAGTAACCCATTTTACTTATCGGGCATTTTCGGGATGTAATGCCATGACAGACGTATACTGCTCTATGGATCCAAATGATGACAACAACACGATCATTTTTAATGATGAATTATCTCATGCATTTAAGGAAAATAAAGAAACTAAATTCCATGTGTTCAACAAAAGCACTTGGGAAACAAAATTCCCGAATGCTAACGTCACTTTTGTTGGAGACCTTGCTTCCAGTCTTAATGTAGACGAAGAAGCCATTGGTACGTCTGGAGTGAAGTGGCGGTACACGAGTGAAGATAAGACACTTACCATCTATGGATCAGGAGCCATGCCCGATTATTCGGATTCAGAAAAACCTGGGTGGTACTATAAGGATATTGATCATATTGTAGTTGAATTTGGTATAAGAAAAATAGGTAGTCGAGCTTTTGAATATTCTAACGTAACCACGGCCAACACCTACAGTTCTGGGTCTATAGGGGAAAAGGCTTTTCATGGTTGCACACAATTGACAACCATCAATGTTTCTGCTGATATCCGTTATATATATGCTTCTGCATTCTCTGGCTGTAGCAGCCTGAGCTCTGTGACCATTTATGCTCCCAAAATGTATGACAATGGTTACGGTACGAATGCATTCAGCGGTAATGCTGATGGTCGTAAGATTTATGTGTTTAACAATTATGTTGATATCTATAAGCAGGGTTGGAGTGACTATGCTGACGACATAGTACCTATCACGCTGGCATCGTTTCATGCCGATCCGCAAAAGCCGAGCGATAAGTGGCGTACTTATTACAATGCTATTGGTGTAAATGTAGAGGTCCCAGAAGGAACTTCCGTCTATACAGCAGGAATCAATGATAATATTGACAAGGTGATCCTGACAGAAGTGGGAGACCGTATTATACCAGCATGGAATGCTGTGATACTAAAAAGCAGTGAGACCAGTATCCCGTTGTCAAATCCATCGAAGGCATCCGCTTACACGACTGAGTTTAACCAAAATTTGCTGACAAGTGGTAGCACAGATGATTATATAAAATATTATGGCAACGATGCCCTCGACAAAATCTATACACTCTCAGCAAAGAACGGTAAGATGGGGTTCTATAAGTTCAATGGTATTCTTGATCCAGACAAAGCACATTTATATATAGATGGGTCACCAGTAGCCACTGCTCCTGAGTACTTAGGATTCGATTTCGGCTCGCAGAATGGCACCACATCCATTGAGCTGCCTGCAACACCCATCCTGCCTCAGGCCGACCAGTGGTATACACTCGACGGACGACGTCTGCAGGCTAAGCCTTCCTACAAGGGAATTTATCTGAACAACGGTCGTAAGATTGTTGTGAAATGATAAAACTAAGAGTGCTTCATAACATTATAAACAGTAAGATTCATTCAACATGAAACCAGATAAGAAGAAATACATCAAGCCATCTATGATGATATATTTCGTAAATACGCATTCCACATTGCTCAACACGTCGATGATTATTAATCAAGACGAAGTAACCGACGAACAGTGGTAGTCCAGACATCCAGATGTGCAACTCTCTGCGCTCTTTCGTATATTCTCTAGACAGGGAAGGGCAATCTCGCTTATGGTGCTGTGATGACATCGCATCTATATTAAACTTTAATAAAAGCAGACCGTTGGGCCTGCTTTTATTGGCTTTCTATGGCAAAGATACTAACGGCTCAAAGAATATTATAAGGAACATCAGGGACAGGAGATGATTCACCCTGACCAATAAGGATAGAGTTCACAGCAGAACTGACCCTATCGTGCACTCTGACGGACAGAGCCTCCTCCTGCGGAAATGAAGCGGGGAGGTTCTTTTTTTTGTCAAAAAATTATAAAATCGGAAGGTGTTTGGACAGTAAGCATTCGTTGAAATACACGTTGTAACAGTTGTAGTTTCGTTTTACCTTTGAAACCGTTGGGCTGGAGGTCGTCAGGAATTCATCACAGTAAACCTAACAACTCGCTGGGATGACTGACGAAGGTAGTGGCGCCGTGGGCTGTCAGGAACTGTCGGTCGCGGAACCCCCAAAGCACGCTGACACAGGGCAGTCCACTATTACGCGCCGTCATGATGTCAACATCGCTGTCACCGACATAGACAGCTCCATGCTTGTCGCACCCCAGCTGGCGCAGGGCTTCGCAGACGGTATCGGGGGCAGGCTTCTTGCGGATACCCTCGGCTTCATGCTCGCCGATAGCCACTTCTATCTCGGGGAAGAAATGGGCACAGAGTTCCTGGGTGGCAGCCATCATCTTATTGCTGACAACAGCCAGACGACAACCTCTCTGCTTCAGGGCACGGAGCAGTTCGGGAATACCGTCGTAAGGACGGGTAGTGTCGAGCGAGTGCTCCATATAATACTGGCGAAAGGTAGCAAAGGCTGCCTCGAACTGGGGATTCCCCGCACCATTGGGCACGGCACGCTCCATGAGCAGGCGCACACCATTTCCCACGAAACGGCGGATGTCGTCTAATGAATGTTCAGGCATTGCATGCTGGCGCAAAGCATAATTAACGGAATTGGCCAAATCTTGCAGAGTATCGAGCAAGGTTCCGTCGAGATCAAAAATAAAGACTTTGTACATTACCGTTTGGAACGTTGAATCATCGTTTTCACCTTATTATTATATTTAGTAGCGGCAAGTAGTTCCTCGATGGTAAGGTGCATGCGATACTGCCAATGGTTATAGGGGTCGCTGGGCGTGTTGATACGCTCGTATTGTGGCAACTTAGAGCGTAGTTCGCCATCCATCGCCAGCCAGTCCTGCAACGAGAGCAGGCAGAGCATGGAAGGACAGTAGAGATGGCGGGCGATAATCTCCTCAGCCAAGTGGGCAGGCAACTGCTCCGGCGCCCTACCCTCCTTCTGCAACATGGTGACATAATAGCGCTGGCGACGCTCAGGATTCTCTTGCCACCAAAGACGCAACGATGGCATGTCATGAGTGGAAATAGTGCAAACAGAGCGGATGGGGTTTGCCTCCAGATGGGCATATTCAAAGCCATGTTGTTTGGGTTGCTGCTGTATCTCAAGTGTCAGAACGCGCAATTGGTCGAGTACGGGTTCCACGCAATCGGGCAACATGCCCAAGTCTTCGGCACAAAGCAGCATTCTCGACTCTTTCATGACGGCAGGCAGACGCTTCAGGGCCTGCTGACCCCAGAAGAATGAGTGGCGCTGATAGAAAAAGTTGTTGTACAAGCGTACGAAAGCATCCTTTTCCTCACTGCTGAGCACATCAAAGACGGGCTCGTTGATGACACCGATGCGTGGATGGTACATGTCGGGCTGACGAGGATCCTCAACAAACAGCACATTGCTGATAAGGCGCATCAGACCATCGCGAATCCACAGACTGTTTTCATCTCGGCGGTCGCCAAAATAGGCAGCCACCTTACGCTGAGTGTTAAAGTCGTCCTTCAAGTCATATAAGTTGTAAGCCTTACTCACCAGGAAATGGTCGCGCACATACTGAGCATGGACACCGAAGAGCCGATCCAACTGGCGGTCATTGATGAACGGGCGGGTATAGAGTTCCTTACGGAAAGGCAGTCCGAAATACTCTATCTCATCAACTGTCAATGGCAAGGCTGGCGAAAAATGGCCTAACAGCCCGCTGATAGCATGGTCGGGAATCTCCCAAATGCGGAAGAATCCCAGAATATGGTCAACACGCAGGGCGTCAAAATACTGTTCCATGTGCTTCATGCGACGACGGAACCATGCCACGAGCTCATCGCTCCAACGATAGGTGGGAATGCCCCAGTTATAGCCCAGCATCGACGAACCGTCGGGAGGAGCGCCCGCCGTGGAGTCGAGGTTGAATAGTTGTGGATACTGTTGTATATCCACGCTGTCACGATGGACACCGATGGGCAGGTCACCTTTCAACACAACACCCTTCTCGCGGGCATAGTCGGCAGCAGCCTTCAGTTGCTGATGGAGCAGGAACTGGACGAAATAGACAAACGAGGAATTACATTCTTTCAATTCTTCATTTTCATTTCTCATTTGCCAGTCAGCGTATGGTTTCAGCCATTTCTCGTTGTCAGCCACGAACGTCTGGAACTCCTTGGAAGCCATCACCGTCTTGCCCTGCTCGGCAAAGAGCTGCTGCAGGTATTCAGATTTTACACGGTCCACCGCTTCATAATCGCTGATGGGAAGCGCGTTGAGCTCCTGGCGACGGCGTAGAAACTGAGTCATCACCGTCTTGGAACGCAGGAGTCCTGCCGCCTCCAAATCTACATAGTGAGGATGCAGGGCAAAGGCACTGACGATATTGTAAGGACAAGAGTCGCCCCACTGGTGGGAAATGGTAGTATCGTTGACTGGCAGCACCTGAATGAACTTCATGCCTGTAGCAACTGCCCAATCAACCAAGCGGCGCAGATCACCGAAGTCGCCCACACCATAGCTATGCTCACTACGCAGCGAGAAAACGGGAACGACAACACCGGCAGCCCTCCACGTGTCCTCACACAAGCGTAGCGGCTCGCCATAGAGCACCAACACCTGACCGTCGTTCACCTCATCGCTGACCACACGGTTGTCGCCTTCCTCCCATTTCAGCAAGGCATGTGTCTGCTCGTCAACCACCACATATTTATATTCAATAGGCATCAGCCATCCCAAGGCATTGACTGTCAACATCCACTCATGCTGTCCGACATACTGCATCTGCAGATAGCGGGAGGCATTCCAGGAACCGATGGCTGGATGGGAGCCACAGACGGCTACAACCTGACCCTCTTTCAGTTGCGGAGCGGAAACCCTAAACACGATGGTCCGACGGAACAATGGCAGCTGGGCAACCTCCACCTGTTCGTTACGACGAGCGAAAACCGTAGTCCGATAAGCATTGCTGTAAAGATGGTAAGGCAATGGACTATCACGCCACTGATCGGGAAAAATATAATCCTTCGACATATCGAAATAGTAGAGGCGCGGCACCATATCCCATTCTTTGCGGAGCACCTGGTTCTCGCCATTCTCCACCTGATAGCTATAAACAATATGGGAGAGAAGATGCTGGCGACCCACTAGAGCGGCGGTCTCCAGCGTCCACAACTCGCCATCCTCTGTCTGCATTAGCAGGTTCTGCTGGCGCGCTATGCCGTCCTTACTATGAAAAGCAATGAGCACATGCAGGCTCTCGCCCCAGGAGGTTCTATATCGTATTGTGAATTTTAGTTTCATCTGCTTAGAACTTTTCTGCAAAGATAGCATTTTTTATTTAGTTTTTAGTAACTTTGCACCCAAATAATTAAAAGAAAGAATGAAAAAAATGAAAATAGCCCCTCACACCCACTTGAAAATAGCTGTCTGCGGACTCTTGCTGATTTTCGGACTTACCATATATTACGCTTTCTCGCCCGTATTGAATGCCGACACGACACAATATGTGTATATTGACGCAGACGACACCCAAGACTCGGTTGTCGCAAAGATACAACCCTTCGGTAAGTTAATTGGCACGACCACGCTAAACATGCTGATACGTCATAGCAGTTACGGAGAACACATCCGCACTGGACGTTACGCCATTGAGCCTGGCGAGGGAGCTATCACCATTTATCGCAAACTGAAAAGCGGACGACAGACCAGCCTGAGGCTGACCATTCCTGAGGCTCGCACTATGGACCGGCTAGCCGCTATCCTCTCCCATAAGTTGATGCTCGATTCTGCCACCATCGCAGAAGCACTGACTAGCGAGGAGGTCTGTCAGAAAATGGGTTACGATACCTGCACCATTGCCGCCATGTTCGTGCCTAACACCTACGACGTATATTGGAACATGGATATCGACGACTTACTGGAACGTATGCAGAAGGAGCACGACCGCTTCTGGCAGGGCGACAGGGAGGCCAAGGCGACCCAGATGCAAATGACACCCAACGAGGTATGCACACTGGCAAGCATCATTGACGAGGAGACATCGAACAATGCTGAAAAGCCCATGATAGCAGGTATGTACCTGAACCGTCTAAAGTCGGGAATGCCTCTCCAAGCTGATCCAACCATCAAATTTGCACTGAAGAAGTTTGAACTGAGACGTATCTACAATAAATTGCTGGACACTGACAGTCCTTTCAACACCTACCGCAACGAAGGATTACCTCCCGGCCCCATCAAGATAGCCAGTATCAAGGGTATTGACGCTGTTTTGAACTACGTTTCCCACGACTATCTATACATGTGTGCCAAGGAGGACTTCTCGGGTACTCATAATTTTGCGCGTACCTATCAGGAGCACTTGAAAAATGCAGAAAAATACACAAAAGCACTTAACGAAAGAGGCATACAATAAGGCAATGAAAAAAGGATCTTACTTTAAGGGCATGATGCAGCAGAAGATAATTACATAAAAAAATGCCACCCACTTCACAGCGGAAGGCATCTCACCTAAATTAGGTATTAGTTTTCTTTAAGGTAAAAAGATTGTATTCAGGATAACGAGTGCAAAATTATTTGATTTAAATCAATTACGCAAATATTTTTATATGTTTTATAACATATTTTGGGTTTAACGGTTCAATTTGCAGAACCTCTCACCTTAAGTCTTAGGTATTCCTCGTTCGAAAATTCTCAAAAATATTTTGGGATTTTCCTCGCTTATTCGTACCTTTGCAAAAAATTACACATTATATATAATATGGAAGAACAGAATATTGCTGCAAACGAAGAGAAAAAAAGCTTGAGCTTCGTTGAGCAGATGGTTAAAGAAGATTTAGCAGAAGGCAAGAATGGTGGACGAATTCAGACCCGATTCCCACCAGAACCTAATGGATATATTCACATTGGACATGCAAAAGCAATATGCATGGACTTTGGTGTGGCAGAGGAATTTGGCGGTGTCTGCAACCTGCGTTTTGACGACACCAACCCCACTAAAGAGAATACTGAATATGTAGAAAATATCATGAGTGACATCAAATGGCTCGGTTTCCATTGGGAGAATATCTACTATGCTTCCGACTATTTTGAGAAACTGTGGGACTTTGCTGTATGGCTCATCAATAAAGGATTGGCCTATGTGGACGAGCAAACCTCAGAGCAGATAGCCGAGCAAAAAGGCACACCCACCCAGCCAGGACGACCAAGTCCGTTCCGAGACCGTCCTATTGAGGAGAATCTACGCCTTTTCAACCAAATGAACACCCCCGAAGCTGTAGAGGGAAGCATGGTGCTGCGTGCCAAGCTGGACATGGCTAATCCGAATATGCACTTTCGCGATCCAATCATCTACCGCATTATCCAGATTCCACACCACCGCACAGGAACGAAGTGGCATTGCTACCCCATGTACGACTTTGCCCATGGACAGTCAGACTATTTCGAGGGAGTTACCCACTCCATCTGCACACTGGAATTCGTTCCTCACCGCCCTCTCTATGACAAATTTGTAGAGTTGCTGCGCGAATACATCAAAGAGCAGCAGGTTGAGGGCAAGGCAGCCAATTACAACCCCGACATCATGAACCATTACGACGGTACCCGCCAGATTGAGTTCAACCGTCTGAACCTGACCTATACCGTGATGTCAAAACGTAAACTGAAGGCACTGGTTGACGAGAAACTGGTAAACGGATGGGACGATCCACGAATGCCTACAGTATGTGGCATGCGCCGTCGTGGCTACTCTTCCCAAAGCGTTCGCAATTTCATCGATTCTATCGGCTACACCAAGTTTGACGCCCTGAACGACTATGCACTTCTGGAAGCTAGCGTCCGTGACGACCTGAACAAGAAGGCCTGCCGCGTAAGCGCCGTACTGAACCCTGTGAAACTTGTCATCACCAACTATCCAGAGGGTAAAACTGAAGAGATGGAAGCCATTAACAACCCTGAGAACGAGGCTGACGGAACACATAAGATTACCTTCAGTCGTGAGTTGTGGATAGAGCGAGACGATTTCATGGAGGTGGCCGAGAAGAAATTCCAACGTCTGGCTCCTGGAAAAGAGGTGCGCCTGAAGAACGCTTATATCATCAAGTGTGACGAGAATCACCCCTGTGACAAAGATGCAGCAGGCAACGTGACAACCATTTACGCCACCTACGACCCTGAGACACGCAGTGGTCAGCCAGGTGCTGACCGCAAAATCAAGGGAAAGACTCTGCACTGGGTGAACTGTCAGGATGCCGTAGAAGCTGAGGTTCGTCTGTACGACCGCCTGTTCTCCATTGAGAATCCTAGTGCCGACGAGCGTGACTTCCGCGAACTACTGAACCCCGACTCGCTGAAAGTGCTGGACAAATGTTATGTAGAGCCCTACCTCAAAGAGAAGAAAGCCGGCGATTTCCTGCAGTTCCAACGAATTGGATATTTCACGCCCGACCTGGACTCGACAGTCCACCACCTGGTATTTAACAAGACTGTCGGACTGAAGGACACCTGGGCTAAAATAAACAAATAATGCCGTTTGACGAGAACTATTTTAACAGCAAGGAATTCAGGGAATTACTGAATAACTACGAAGCATCCATAAAGGTGGGAGAACACCCCTTTATGGATGCTGACGACCTTGTAGATATTGCAGATTATTATAACCACCTAGACCGGACGGAAGAAGCCAACGAGGTGATTGACTATGCTTTACAACTCTACCCCGGTTCCACACTTCCAAACGTTTTCAAGGCACGACAGGCTTTAATGAACGATAACTACGAAGCCGCCCAGCATTATTCCGACTGCATAGAAAGTCAGGATGACCCTGACTACCATTATCTGCAAGCCGAAATGCTGATAGCCAAACACCAAATAGAAGAAGCGGACAGGTATCTCCACGACTACGAGAAAAGAATTGACCCCGACGAATATCAGGATTTCATCAAAGACTGCGCTAATCTCTTCTTTGACTATGGGGAAAACGAAAAAGCATACGAATGGCTGATGTACAGCCGAGGGGACGACTCGGAAGATTTCAAGGAGCTGATGGGTAACCTGCTTATCCGCATAGAACAATACGAGGAAGCAGAAACCTATTTCAAGGAATTGATAGACAGGAATCCCTACTCCTTCACCTACTGGAAGACACTTGCAGGCATACAACTCATCCGAGAAGACTACCCCAACGCCATTACCAGCAGCGAATATGCCATCGCCATCAATCCTACGGATCCCGATGCACTACTCACGAAAGGCAACGCACTGCTAAACATGGAGAACTACAAAGAAGCAGAGGTATTCTTCAGGAGATATGCAAAAAGCAGACCTGATGACGAGGCCGGTTTCTTCTATATAGGAGTCTGTCTTGTTAACCAAGGAAATTATCAGGAAGCCTTGGAGGCTTTACTGCAAGCAGAAGAATTAGGCGACTCGGATTCTCCTATCTGTATGCTAATATACAGAGAGTTAGCATTCTGCTATAGTTCTCTCAAGCAACCCCAGCAAGCATTGGAGCAACTCAATAAGATTGGGAAACAGAGCGACGACCCCAACATGCTATCGGTCATAAAGGGACATATCCTCTTGGAGAACGGGCAAACCGAAGAAGCTGAGAAGGTCTGGCAGGAAGCCATGATCAACTCCAACTGCTCGGCAGAGATTATGCTTCGTATCGTTGTTTCACTCTACGACAACCGCTATGTAGAGGCTTGTTACGAAATACTGAAACGGGTCTGCGAGTATTACAAAGACGACGAAGCCACAATCGGGCATGCTTATTCCTATATGGCGCTGTGTACCCACGATCTGGGTCTCCGTGAGGAATTCCTCCATTATCTCAAGCTGACTGTCGAAAAATATCCCAAGGAGGCGAAAAGTGTATTAGGTTTCCTGTTTCCTGCTGGAGAAGAGGTAAGTGATTATTACAATTTTATGAATAACAAGATAAAAAAATGAATTTCATCACATCATTACTCAGCAACCTGAATTACGGCACCATCCTGTTTCTAATGTTGTTGGAAAGCACCGTTATCCCCGTGCCGTCAGAGTTCGTCGTAACACCAGCCGCATACCACGCTGCAGGAGGAAATCTTAATATTTTCCTAGTTATCCTGTTTGCAACCATCGGAGCAGACATAGGGGCATCCATCAATTATATTGCAGCCTATTATGTAGGTCGCCCCGTCATCTATCGGTTTGCCAACAGCAAGTGGGGAAAGATGTGCCTGCTCAACCAAGAAAAAATAGAAAAAAGCGAACATTATTTTGATGACCACGGAGTTGTTGCTACCTTGACAGGTCGATTGATTCCAGGTATCCGCCACCTTATCAGCATCCCGGCAGGACTCGCCAAGATGAACTATTGGAAGTTCCTGTTCTATACCACCATTGGCGCGGGTTCCTGGCATGCTATTTTAGCGGCCCTTGGGTGGTATCTGCATGCCATAGTCCCCGAGGAACAACTGAACGACAAGATAACGGAATATGCCGAATATATCAAGTTGTTTATTATAGCCCTCGTTGTGATAGCCTTGATTTATTTCGCCTTAAAAGCCTTTTTTAAGAAAAAAGAGGAGTAATTGTTGTTCGATTACATATTTTTTCGTATATTTGCCGAATAATTATAGCGTAGTAGTAAATTATGGCAAAAATTAGCAATCACCTTGTCATCATGGCAGGCGGTGTAGGAAGCCGTTTCTGGCCTATGAGTACAGCAGAAAAACCTAAGCAGTTCATTGACGTATTAGGTATCGGCAAATCACTATTACAACTGACGGTAGAGCGATTCCAGACATTGGTAGATGCCGAGAATGTCTGGGTTGTCACCAACAAAACCTATGCAGATACTGTCGCAGAACAGCTGCCCGACATGCCTCGCAACCACATTCTTTGTGAACCATGTCGCCGCAATACTGCCCCCTGCATTGCTTACGTTTCATGGCGAATCAAGTCGAAAGACCCGAAAGCTAACATTGTTGTTTCTCCCAGCGATCATGTGGTTTTGAACGTAGAAGAATTCCGTCGCGTCATCACCGAATGCTTGAATTTCACAGCAGAAAGTGACGCTATCGTCACGCTCGGTATGAAACCCAACCGACCCGAAACGGGCTATGGATATATCGAGGCAAACCTATCTGCAAACTCTTTGCGTAACAAAGAAATATTCCGGGTGGACTCTTTCCGTGAGAAGCCCGACTTGAATACCGCCAAGCAATATATCGCCAAAAACAACTACTTCTGGAATGCTGGTATTTTCATTTGGAATGTTTCGACCATTGTCAATGCTTTCCGCATGTACCAACCAGGTATTTCCAAGATTTTCGAAGGAATGTTGCCTATTTATGGTACCGAGAAAGAACAGGAAACCATAGACCGCTTATTCCCTGAATGCGAGAACATCTCTGTTGACTATGCTATTATGGAGAAAGCAGAAGAGATTTTCGTGCGTCCTTCCGACTTCGGATGGAGCGATTTGGGCACATGGGGTTCTCTGCATCAGCAAACAAAAAAAGACCTGTACGGCAATGCTTGTATCGGGCAGGACATTAACCTCTTTGAAACTCACAACTGTATCATTCATACCACTCAGGAGAAGAAAGTGGTCATTCAGGGACTTGATGGATATATTGTTGCAGAAAACAACGACACCTTGCTCATCTGCAAACTCTCTGAGGAACAGCGCATCAAGCAGTTCTCGGGAGAAGACAAAAAGTAAATCATATTACTCATTGATAAACACTATCAACAATGGAAAATAAAAAAGTTGCTCTCATTACAGGTATTACCGGACAAGACGGTTCCTACCTCGCAGAATTCTTAATAGAAAAAGGCTATGAAGTTCATGGACTTCTGCGCCGCTCTTCATCATTCAATACTGGACGTATTGAACATCTCTACCTGGACGAATGGGTACGAGACATGAAGAAAGCCCGTTTAGTTAATTTGCATTGGGCAGATATGACGGATTCTTCATCCCTGATTCGTATTATTGGTGAGACACGCCCGACAGAAATCTACAACCTGGCAGCCCAGAGCCACGTAAAGGTATCTTTCGATGTTCCCGAATATACTGCAGACACAGATGCTGTCGGTGTACTCCGCCTATTGGAAGCCGTTCGCATCTGCGGATTGGAAAAGACCTGCCGCATCTACCAAGCATCTACTTCCGAGCTGTATGGTAAGGTACAGGAAGTTCCACAGTCTGAAACTACCCCGTTCTACCCCCGTTCCCCCTATTCCGTTGCCAAGCTTTATGGCTTCTGGATTATGAAGAACTACCGAGAATCATACAACATGTATTGCTGCAACGGTATTCTGTTCAACCATGAGAGTGAGCGCCGCGGTGAAAACTTCGTAACCCGCAAGATTACGCTGGCAGCTGCCCGTATTGCCCAAGGTTATCAGGATAAACTTTATCTTGGAAATCTGAACTCGTTGCGTGACTGGGGATATGCCAAGGATTATATTGAGTGCATGTGGCTTATTCTACAACAGCCTGAGCCTGATGACTTTGTTATTGCAACAGGTGAATATCATACCGTTCGTGAATTTGCAACTTTGGCCTTCAGGGAGGCTGGTATCGAACTGGAATGGAGCGGTGCCGGCGTTGACGAAAAAGGCTATGACAGGAAGACTGGCAAGGTTCTCGTAGAAGTTGATCCGAAATACTTCCGTCCTGCAGAGGTTGACCAGCTGTTGGGTAATCCTGCCAAGGCAAAGGAGAAACTAGGATGGAATCCACAAAAGACCTCTTTCCCCGAGTTGGTAAAAATTATGGTTCAGCACGACATGAAGTTCGTGAAGAAACTTTTCCTTAAGGCACAAATGGCAGAATAATGTTAGACAAGAGCAGTAAAATATATGTAGCGGGGCACCACGGGCTAGTAGGTTCCGCTATTTGGAACAACCTCAAGCAGCGTGGTTACAATAACCTTGTCGGTCGCAGCCACAAAGAACTGGATCTGACCGATCAGGTTGCTGTCAAGAAGTTCTTCGACGAGGAGCAGCCTGATGCAGTGGTTTTGGCAGCCGCCTTCGTAGGTGGTATCATGGCCAACTCCCTGTACCGTGCCGACTTCATCATGATGAACATGAAAATCCAGTGCAATGTCATCTCTGAAGCCTATGCTCATGGTGTAAAGAAACTCCTCTTCTTGGGCAGTACTTGTATCTATCCGAAGAATGCGCCACAGCCTATGAAGGAAGATGCGTTGCTCACATCCCCTTTGGAATATACCAACGAGGAGTATGCCATCGCCAAGATTGCGGGTCTGAAGATGTGTGAGAGCTATAACCTGCAATACGGCACCAACTACATCGCCGTGATGCCCACCAACCTCTATGGTCCTAACGACAACTTCCATCTGGAGAACAGCCACGTCATGCCTGCCATGATGCGAAAGATTTATCTGGCGAAACTCATCCACGATGGAGCATGGGACAAGATAGCCACAGACCTCAACAAGCGTCCAGTAGAGGGGGTTAATGGTTCAGGGTTACTGGTTAATGATTCGTGTCATCCGTGCGATTCGTGTTCGTCTAAAAAAGAAGAAGTACTTCGTGTTCTCGCCAAATACGGTATTCACGACAATCGTGTTGTTCTCTGGGGCACAGGAACACCCCTCCGTGAGTTCCTTTGGAGCGAGGACATGGCCGATGCCAGTGTCCATGTACTCTTGAATGTGAACTTCAGCGACATCATAGGTATAGAGAAATACTCTAGCGTGCACTACGGAGCAAGTACCGATGGGGCCGTTGACCGTAACCATAGTGCCGGTCGCGGTGGTGCCATTCCTTCTTTAGGTGAAATCCGCAATTGCCACATCAATGTCGGAACCGGCAAGGAACTGACCATCCGTGAGCTCTCCGAACTGGTAGTAAAAGCTGTTGGATTTGAAGGCACCGTAGAGTTCGACACGTCCAAACCGGACGGTACGATGCGCAAGCTCATTGACGTATCGAAACTCCACTCCCTCGGATGGACACACAAGGTGGAAATTGAAGACGGAGTAAGAAAACTATTTGAGTGGTATCAACAAAGTCTTGAATAACAAATAACCAAACATCATAAAGCCTATGCAACCAATAAAAACCCTGAACGACATGATTGTCTTCCTGCAAGAGCGTGGAGACCGTAAACGTGTTGCTGTAGTGTCTGCCAATGATGCCAGCACTCGCTATGCAGTAGAAAAGGGCAAGGAGATGGGATTTATAGAACCCATTTATGTCGATGGTGACGATAAGGAAGAGTGTGCCCGCCGAGCTGTAGCCATGTGCAAAAGCGGCGAGGCACACATTCTCATGAAAGGACTCATTAATACCGATGTACTGCTACGGGCCATTCTGGACAAGGATAATGGCATCCTCCGTCCCAATCACGTTCTTACCCATGTCGCCATGGCAGAGATTCCCAAATATGAGAAACTGCTATTCTTTACCGATGCTGCCGTTATTCCCGTTCCAACTCCCACTCAGCGCCGTCAACAGATTCATTACATGAATTATGTATGTCACGCACTGGGAATTGACGAGCCACGCATCTCACTCATCCATTGTGCCGAGAAAGTCAGCGCCAAAGCTTTCCCTTATACCGCCGATTATCTTGATATCATTGCTGAAGCACAAACAGGAAAATACGGGCGCTGCATCATCGACGGTCCACTAGACCTAAAGACCTCACTTGATTCTGTCAGCCTGCATGAGAAAGGAATACACAGCGTCATTGACGGACAGGCTGATGCACTCATCTTCCCGGACATTGTTGCAGGCAACGTGTTCTATAAGACCTTGACCCTCTTTGCCTATGCAAAGACTGCTGGTGTCTTACAAGGAACCCAGTGTCCCTGTGTCGTGTCATCACGGGCAGACAGCCCTGAATCCAAGTATTATTCACTTGCTTTGGCTGCTATATGAAAATATTAGTTATCAATCCCGGTTCTACATCCACCAAGATGGCAGTCTATGAGGATGAAAAGCCCGTCTTGTTGCGTAACATTTCGCACACCGCAGAAGAACTGTCTCACTTTGATGCCATTACTGAGCAGCAAGATTTCCGTCGTCAGCTGATACTAGACGAACTGAAGCGTTCCAACTTCCCCCTTCAGTTCGATGCCGTTATTGGTCGCGGTGGCTTGGTAAGACCCATTGCCGGAGGAGTTTACGAAATCAACCAGAAGATGCTGGACGACACACTTCACGGCTGCGTCATGCATAACCACGCCTGCAATCTAGGCTGTCTGATTGCCCATGAGATAGCCTGTTCCATTCCTGGGTGTCGTTCGTTCATCGCTGATCCTGGAGTCGTTGACGAGTTGTCTCCATTAGCTCGTATCAGCGGTTCCCCGCTTATGCCCCGCATCTGCATCTGGCATGCTCTCAATCAGCGAGCCATTGCTCGTCGTTATGCCCAAGAAATTGGCAAAAAATATGAAGACCTGAACTTAATCATCTGTCATCTAGGTGGAGGTATCAGCGTTGCTGCTCATGATCACGGAAGAGCCATTGACGCCAATAATGCATTAGACGGTGAAGGTCCGTTCTCTCCCGAACGAGCAGGAAGTCTGCCTGCCGCCGACCTCATCCGCCTGTGCTTTAGCGGGAAATATACCGAAAAACAGTTATTGAAGCGTATTGCCGGAAAGGCAGGTCTTACGGCTCATCTGGGCACCAATAATATGCGAGAGATAATAGAACGGATAAAGAAAGGAGACAAGCAAGCACAACTGATTGTTGATGCCATGCTCTATCACACTGCAAAACAGATAGCTTCCGAAAGTGCTGTGCTTTGTGGAAAAATTGATGCCATTCTACTGACAGGTGGAATGGCTCATAGTGACTATATAGTCAGCGAACTGCGTCGTCGGATAGGCTTTCTTGCACCAGTCTATATTTTCCCTGGCGAAGACGAGATGGGAGCACTTGCCGTCAATGCCTTGTTAGTTTTACAAGGGAAACAAGAAACCATGATTTACGAATAAAGAAATCCCCCTTCCTGAGAAAGAAGGGGGATTATCTTTTATTTATTCTGCTTGTTTAATGTATCTTTCCATGCAGCATAAGCAGCTTGATATTCTGCACGGTGTGCAACATCCGGCTCTATCACCTGCAGTTTGTCAAGAGTAGCAAAAGCTTCGTCGTGGTCCTTATAGATACCAGCTCCGATACCTGCACCCTTGGCAGCACCTACGGAACCATCTGTATCGTAAAGTTCAATTGTTGCGCCACTTACACCTGCCAAAGTATCACGGAAGAGTGGGCTCAGGAACATGTTAGCCTTACCAGCATGTATTTTCTTGATATCCATTCCCATCTGCTGCATAATCTCCATGCCATAACAGAATGAGAACACAATACCCTCCTGAGCAGCACGAACTAGATGAGCCTTATGATGCTTGTTAAAGTTCAGTCCATTGATAGAGCAACCTATCTCCTTGTTCTCCAACACACGCTCGGCACCATTACCGAATGGAATCACCGTGACACCCTCACCACCGATGGGCACACTGGCAGCCAAGTCGTTCATTTCAGCATAACCAATCTCCGGAGTGATGTTACGATGTATCCAAGCATTTAAGATGCCCGTACCGTTAATACACAGCAAAACACCCAGACGAGTCTGGTCTGCAGTGTGATTCACATGGGCAAAGGTATTCACACGAGACTTGGAATCATAATTAACATCACCCAAGACACCATAAACCACACCCGACGTTCCTGCTGTTGCCGCAATTTCGCCTGGATTCAGCACATTCAGCGACAAAGCGTTATTAGGCTGGTCACCACCACGATAGGTTATCGGAGTTCCTGCCTTCAGTCCCAACTCTGCAGCAGCCTCAGCGCTAACCACACTCTGTTCTGCAAATGTCGGTACAATATCTGCAATTAAAGAACGGTCAAAACCATAATAGTTCATCAAGAAGTCTGCAACCTGATTGTTCTTGAAATCCCAGAACATTCCTTCACTCAGACCACTCACCGTCGTATTTACGGTCCCTGAGAGACGCATTGCGATATAGTCGCCAGGCAGCATTACCTTATAAATACTATTATAAATTTCTGGTTCATTCTCTTTTACCCATGCCAACTTAGCAGCCGTAAAATTACCTGGAGAATTCAGCAGATGGCTCAAACACTTTTCAGCACCTAATTCTTTGAAAGCCTTCTCGCCATAAGGCACAGCTCTGGAGTCACACCAAATGATAGAAGGGCGCAAAGCTTTTAGATTCTTATCTACACAAACCAAGCCATGCATCTGATACGAGATACCGATTGCCTTGATTTCCTCACCCTTGACATCAGCATCCGCCATGATTTTTTTCAGACTTAGTTTTGCATTTTCCCACCACATTTGTGGTTCCTGTTCAGCCCAACCAGCCTTGACCGCCATGATTGGAGCTTCTTTCTCGGGATAGAAAGCAGTAGCAACACACTTACCAGAGTCTGCATTCACTAACGACGCTTTGACCGAAGAACTACCAACGTCAAAGCCTAATAAATATCTATTCGCCATAGTTGTATATTTAAAGATTAACTTATGATAATACGTTTTCATCTACAAAATTCCCTAAATTATTTTTAAAAACCAACTTTTTTGCCCTTTTTAGGTATTTTTTTATCATTATTTGACTACAATTAAAAATAATTTTTTACCTTTGCACATTAGAATACTTTCTAGAGACTATAGTTTATTTCATATATGAAAAAGAAAATATTAATACTAGATGACAAAGAGACCATCGCAAAGGTTCTTTCAATCTATTTGATGAGTGACTATGACGTTCAATGGTTACCTGATGGCCTTCAAGGTGTAAAATGGTTACAGGCAGGAAACACACCTGACCTTATCATATCGGATATACGCATGCCGGGCATGCGTGGTGACGATTTCTTGGAATGGATTAAGCAGAACGAGCTTTTCCGCCACATCCCCGTTATCATGCTTTCAAGCGAGGATTCTACCAGCGAGCGCATCCGCCTGTTGGAGATTGGTGCTGTTGACTATATTGTCAAGCCATTCAATCCGATGGAGCTAAAGATTCGTGTCAAGAAAATCCTTCCCAATTAACCAAAGAAGTTTTTTAGCTTAATATGATTGGCGTTGTATATTTAGGTAACAACTCAAAAACACAGGAACGTCTGAAATACATACCCGGGCAATTGGTCCGTATGACGAATGCCTATAAGGATGCAGCTCAGATATGCACCCCCCATGTATCCAACGAGCATTTCTTGGTGTTTTTTGAGCGTAATGTCCGTAGTGAAGACATTACGGCGATTACCTATTTGCGCAAGAAATGTCCTCGTGTCTATATCGTCCTCATGACAAACACCATGACGGAGGATGAGCGACGCATTTACATGAAATGTGGTATCAACGACACGATTCATCCAGAGGCATCCGTTACTGAGCTGAGCAAGAAGATTCAGTTCATCTCTGACCGTGAGAATGTACTGTTCGACGATGAAGCGCCCAAATATGGCATCTTAAAGTTTAAGATTCCCTTGTGGAAGCGTATGTTCGACATTGTATTCTCAACGCTTGCCATCATCGTCCTTTCTCCCGTTTTCCTTCTGACAGCCCTTGCCATCAGATTGGAGAGCAAAGGTCCCATCCTCTTTACCTCCAAACGTGTAGGAACCAACTACACCATATTTGATTTCCTAAAGTTCCGAAGCATGTATGTGGATGCAGAAGACCGTCTGAAGGAATTGAGCAAAGACCACAACCAATATGCTGCCAATGACAAGGTGGAAGAACCCAAGACAACCATCACGGCTCCATTGGGCGATCAGGCAGAAATGCTTATGATGGGTGCAGGTATGGAATCTGAAATGATGATTAGCGATGAAGAGATTATGCTGGTTGGCGATGATTTTGTAGTTGCAGAAAGTGATTTTGCCAAAAAGAAGGAAGAAGAAATCAACAATGCATTTATAAAGATAGAAAATGACCCGCGTGTAACAAAAGTCGGACGTTTCATCCGCAAATACAGCATTGATGAACTCCCTCAGCTTTTCAACATTCTCAAAGGCGACATGTCTGTCGTCGGCAACCGCCCTCTCCCACTCTACGAGGCAGAGAAACTGACTGCCGACTCCAGCATCGACCGTTTCATGGCCCCAGCAGGCCTAACTGGTCTTTGGCAGGTCGAAGAGCGTGGTAGAGTTGGAACGATGTCTGCAGAAGAGCGCAAGCAACTTGACATCACCTACGGTCAGACTTACAGCTTTTTACTTGATATGAAAATTATCTTACGTACGTTAACGGCTTTCGTCCAGAAAGGAAACGTATAAAATTATACCGACATCCTTCATGAGCAGTTTCAAGCATATATTCCTCACATCTTTGTTGGTAGCTACGGCTACAACAAGTTTTGCCCAATACGTAAACAGTGGTATCAGCGCCGGTTTCTTTGACTCCAGCGAGAATTCTACTATTAATTTCTCTACATTCCACCTGCCCCCCTTAGGTGTTTTGTACGAGAACGCCAAGCAAAATCCTACCATTCTTTCGTTTGATAAAGCTCAGGAAATTGCTCAAGCAGAAGTGGGCAAGCAAAAACGCCACATATTCTCATATATCACAGGACATGCCAGTTATAGCTATGGTAAGACGGATATGTGGGGACAGGGTTCCACTTCTCATAATTTGATACTACAGCAATACCAAGGTAGTGAGCAGAGTTATTGGAATGTAGGTATCAATTTAGCCGTTCCTTTGGAAGACATTCTCGATTTGAGTGCTGCTATTAAACGTAAAAAACTTTTAGTTGACCAAGCTCGCCTCAAAAAAGACGAGGAATTTGATAAATTGAAATTACAAATTGCGACACTATACATTAGTATAACAAATAACCTCGTAGCATTAAAAACCTCCAGTGAAGCCGCAGCTATTTATCAAGGTGCTGGTGCATTGAACCAAGAGGATTTCCATCAAGGGAATATGACCATCGAAGATTTTGCATTTACAAAAATGAGAGAAATTGGTGTTGTTCAGGGATATCAGGAACTACAAACTAAAATCACTACAGATATTATTACATTAGAGATTTTAACCCATACTCCCATCATAACAAATACCACGACAGATATCACATTGGAAGATGAGAAATTGTCTGAAAAACAAATTCAAAAGGCTAATCGAGCTATTGAAAAAGTAATAAAGAAAAATGCAAAGGCTGAAGAAAAAAGATATCGTAAGATGGAAGAAGCAGAGTTAAAAGCTCAAAAAAAAGCAGCCAAAACATTAAAAAGCAACAAATAACTCAAAAGAACTGTTATGGATTTATTTAGATATTTTATCCGTTTCCTATACAAAATTCGTTGGTATCTAATTATCCTGCCGATAATCTCATTAATCGTAGCATGGTTCATGACTCGTAACATGGAACGTATCTATGACACTAATACAACCATTTATACTGGTATGATTACAGGATATAATTTGGAAGGTACCACTGGATCTGTCGGTGGAAATTCACAGACAAATATTACCAACTTAATGCTGATTGTAACAACAGACAATACCATCCACGAAGTAGCACTGCGCCTTTTTAGTCGTTGCATGATGTACGGTAATCCTAACAAGGACAACAACTATATTTCTGCAGAGCATTTCCGCCAGTTAAATGCTACAGTTCCTCCTGAAGTCAAAGCGCTCATTAATCGCAACAATGAGGATCAGACTTATGCCAATTTAAAGGCCTACGAAAAGCCCTCTCAAAACAACTACATTTTTGGACTTCTCAATTACCATCAATATTTCGGTATAGATAACATTACTTCTCGTTTAAAAGTTCTCCAATTAGATCAAAGCGACATCATTGATATCGGTTACTCTGCAAATGATGCAGGCATTGCTTTTAACACCTTAGATATTCTAAACAAAGTATTTGCACGTCAGTATCAACAACTTCGTTTTGGCGAAACCAATAATGTTATACGATTCTTTGAAAAAGAAGTTGGGCGTCTTTATAAAATATTGACCAATGCAGAAGATGACCTCATTCGATACAACATTTCCAAACGAATAATTAATTACGAAGAACAGACCAAAGCATTAACAGGTTTGGAAGCTCAGCAGCAGAACTTCCGTAATGACCAATTATTGAACTATACCACCTCTAAGGCACTTCTTGACTATTTGGAGCGCCAGTTGGGTAACCGGGCACAAATTATTCGTTCCAATACCGAATTTACCAAACAGGTTCGTGATATATCACGAATTCAATCCCGCATCTCCAATCTTCGACTCATGAGCAGCGAAGGTGGTGCTCAAAACAATGAATCACAAGAAGAATTGGCCAAAGCCCAACGAGATCTGCAAAAAGCAACAGGTCGTGTAACCCAACTGACGAAGGATATCGAAGCCTCTACTTTTAGTACTGAAACAGGCGTAAAGGCCAATGACATGTTAGAGAGATGGCTAGAACAGTTGCTTTTGATGGAAAAAACAAAAGCCGAAATGACCGCAACAGATATCATGAAAGACAATTTGGACCGGCAATATCTGTTTTACGCTCCTATTGGTGCTACGATAGAGAGAAAAGTTCGTCATATTGGCTTTATTGAAGGAAACTACATGGAGATGCTAAAAGCCTTGAATGCTGCTCGTATGCGCCAACGCAACTTGCAAATGTCCACGGCAACACTTCGTGTGTTAAACCCTCCCATGTTCCCATTAAATGCGCAACCTACCAATCGAATCATGATTTTATTAGGATCTTTGTTGTTAACCTTTATGTTAACTGCATTGTGGTTCCTTATCATAGAAATGCTTGATCGTACACTTCGTGACCGTATGCGTTCAGAGCGTATTACCCAGATTCCTGTTATGGGTTGTTTCCCCAAAGAAAGCAACTTACGTTACCGTCGTTTCAACAAGACCATTGCAGACATGGCCATGAAACAATTAAGCAAATCACTTCTTCCTCACTTCAAAGAAGGCCAACAGAATGTACTTAACTTGATTTCCACTGACTCTGGTAACGGAAAAAGCTATTTGGCACAAGAGTTGGAAAACTATTGGATTTCCATCGGTTTGGAAGTGCGTCGTTTGACTTACGATGAAGATTTCTTGGCAGAAGATAGTAAGTTCATTTTAGCAAAAGGCATCAAAGACCTTTGCCCTGATATTCTCCCCAACGAGATAGCTATCATCGAATATCCGAATTTGGACGACAATTCTATTTCACCAGCTCTGTTGAATATGGGCACAATCAATTTGATGGTAACACGAGCCAATCGTACATGGAAAGATGTGGACCAGAAAGCGCTGAGGGAGTTACAGACAATGTTGGATGAGGACCATAAAGATACACTCTTTATGTACCTAACAGAAGCCAGTCGATATGCAGTAGAGGAGTTTGTTGGACAATTACCGCCCTACACTAGATTCAACAACTTTGTATATCGAATATCACAATTAGGCTTGACAGCAACCGAAAACGAACATTCATTATAAATGACAAATCAGGCGATAAAGTTATATGTAAAAGAGCACGGAGGAAGAGTATCTTTACTCTTTCTTCTGTTTTTGCTTTCTATATTTCTGTTTGTCAGTGTTGGCTTTAATGCCTTTGCATTAGTTTGTTTATCACCGATATTGGGCATCATAATCATTTCTGCTTTTCGTTATAAAATGCTCGTATTCTGGGCTCTAATATTTATAAATTACATCATACAATGGAAAAACACTCCAATGCCATCAGGAATACCAATGTCTCTTTACAACGAAATACTAGAAATCATTCTTATTGCATTGGCTATCATCAATATACAAGAGGCAAGATTTGAGAGAACTGCCAATATCATGTTATATTCCCTCATTATCTGGTGTGGGTTTTGTACACTTGAAGTTCTAAATGACACTTGTGGCATAGGCATTGATGTTGGGGGGTGGTACACTGCAGCAAGAATGATGGCATTCCAATTGATGTACGCTTTTATTGTTTTTAGCATATATATATCAAAACCCAATATTTTGATTAAATACCTGTTCTTTTGGGGATCACTTGCATTATTTGCCGCATTTTGGGTATGGAAACAAAAATATATAGGACTAACAGATGCAGAGAATCAATGGATTCAAACAAGAGGAAGATTAACGCATATCCTATATGGTGGTACTTTAATCAGATATTTTTCTATTTATAGCGATGCTGCGAATTTTGGTATTGGTATAGCCTCCACAGCTGTGGCTTTCATAATATTTGGTATTACATCTAAAATCAAACGACACAAATATTTCTTTCTGCTTGTTGGAGCAGCCTGTACATGGGGGATGTTTCCTTCTGGAACTCGTACTGCCATTGCCTGTTTGATGGCGGGTTTCATGGCCTACCTCTTTTTATCCAAGTCTATTAAGATTGCAATTCCATTTACTATAGTATTTGCCCTGTTTGTTTTTTTTCTTGCATTTACAAAAATTGGCAATGGCAATCAGCAAATCCGCCGAATGCGATCAGCTTTTGACAAAAATGATGCCTCCGCAAATCAACGAACTATAAACCAGGAAGCCATGAAAAAATACATGAAAGAAGCACCTTGGGGAATTGGCATGAATATTGGTTACCTAAATGTTCCTACCAACAATAAATACACATTTATGGCTACAGTTCCTCCTGATTCCGAGTATGTTTTTATTTGGATTCACACAGGCATTATTGGAATTACCATTTTTTTAATATGTACAGCTGTTATGTTGATAGGTGCATGCAGAATTGTATTTTTCAAAATAAAAAGTTCTTCCTTACGGGGTATAGGTGCAGGGCTTTGTTGTGCATTCGTGTCCCAACAATTAGGTGGATATGGGAACCAAGTTTTAATGCAATTCCCGAATTGTTTGGTTTTCTACGGAGGTCTGACCATTGTCTATATTCTTCCACATATTGAAAGCGAATGGATTGAATACGAAAATAAACTTCTTGCAAAACAAGAAGAGAGAAAGAAATTAAAATTAGAGAAAAAGAAACAATCACGAGTTAAATCAATTTTTAATTGGATATAGTAATATTATCTATTATTACCATCAATTACAACGGGCAGAAAGACACCTGCGAATTGATAGGAACATTACCCCTAGAGGATAAATCCATAGAGGTAATCGTGATAGATAATGCCTCTGCTCAAGATGAAGCTACTATCATTAAAGAGCGTTTCCCTCAAGTAAAAGTCATCCGTTCAAAAGAAAACTTAGGGTTTGCAGGCGGCAACAACCTGGGTATCAAAGCAGCTCAAGGCAAATACCTGTTCTTCATCAACAACGACACTATTCTCAAACCTCAGACCTCAGACCTCAGACCTCTTATCACTCGCTTAGAGTCCTCTCCTAAGATTGGTATGGTCTGTCCCAAAATCAAGTTTTCATGGGGGGCCAATCCCATCCAGTTTGCCGGTTATACTCCACTCTCCCCCATTACTATGCGCAACAAAGCCATTGGATGTGGCGAAGTTGACCATGGACAATTCGATACGCCTCATCCTACCCCATATGCACATGGGGCCGCCATGATGGTCAAACGAGAAGTCATCGAAAAAGCAGGTCTGATGCCTGAGTGTTATTTTCTCTACTACGAGGAGCTCGACTGGTCCATGATGATTCGTCGTGCAGGCTATGATATCTGGTATGAACCTAGTTGTACCATTTTCCACAAAGAAAGCCAGACTACAGGACAGAACAGTCCTTTGAGGACTTACTATATTACTCGCAACAGACTTCTTTTTGCTCAACGCAACCTGCAAGGAGCTGTCAAGTACATTTCCTATCTCTATCTGATAAGCCTTGTCGCCACCAGGGATATGCTGAAATATGTTTTCCAACGGCGCTGGGACTTAGTTCGAGCCACAACTCGTGGTATTGTCAGTTTCATAAAACGATAACATGATGGATTTTTGGAGAATCATATATTATGTCGATATAACACTGTTCATATTCGTGTCAGCCACCGTTCTATACTTGGCGGTGTTTGCACTGGCATCTTTGTTCGGCAAACATACCGAGATCCCTAAAGCCAAAAAGCAGAACCGTTTTATCATCCTGATTCCTGTCTATAAGAATGGGCTTGGAGCAGAGCATACGGTACGTGCCGCATTAGGACAAACCTATCCACAACGACTCTTTGACATCACTGTTATCTCTGACCATAACGACGAGATTAGCAATTTCCGCATGGCTCAACAGCCTGTGACACTCTTAACCCCTAATTTTGCAAAAAGTTCCAGGACCAAGTCACTTCAGTTGGCTATCAACAACCTTCCCCAATTCAAGATTTACGACATTGTGGTGATTCTCAATGCCGGAAATATCGTGGAACCCGATTTCCTTGAGAAGATGAACGATGCCTACGAGTCTGCTGGTACAAAAGCCATTCAGGCACATCGTCTTTCCCAAAACCGAGACACAGCTTCTGCCCGTCTGAGTTCAACCTTCGAGGAAATAAACAACTCCATTTTCCGTCTTGGTCACATTGCACTTGGTCTTTCCGCTGCATCTGCAGGTTCTGCTATGGCTTTCGATTTTGAATGGTTCAAGGAGAACATTATGACCATTGACACCATCTTTGACGATAAGGAATTGGAAATCCGCCTGCTACGCCAGCATATCTTCATCGATTATTTCGATGACATCCTCGTCTTTGAGGAAAAATATCGAAATGCCGAGGATTTCAGTCGGCAGCGGGGCCGTTGGATTGCATCACAATTCTCAAATATTACACGTAATATTCACTATCTTCCAGTAGCTATCTTCACCAAGCACTACAATTTGATGGATAAAATTATTCAATGGATGATCCTTCCCCGTATGATTATGATGGGAATCATTCTACTGATGGGAATAGTACTACCTTTCATCTATTTCACCTTAGCCCTGAAATGGTGGGCCCTATTCGCCATCGTATTGTTCATCTTTGCCATAGCCACTCCCAATTACTTGGTCGATGACAAATGGGATAAGACATTCTATATGCTGCCCCTGATATTTCTCAGTTCCCTTTTCTCCGGGACTATTATCGGAAAACGCCTCAAAGAATACACTAACAAAAAACTATAACTATCAATCATGATTTGGCTAATTATTCATATTGTAGAGATTTTCCTCTGGCTGCTTTTAGCAGCTTCAGGCGCTTACATTTTGTTCTTTGCCCTCGTTTCCCTGATGTGGAAGAAACCAGCATCTCGCCTGGTTACTTATTTTTCAGAGAAACTTGCATCAACTCGTGAAAAGCCTGAATATAAATTCCTTCTTTTATACCCTGCTTACAACGAGGATCGTGTCATTGTCCCATCAGTACACAAGACCCTTGGACAATACTATCCATACAAAAAATTTCATGTAGCCGTTATTTCTGACCACATGACAGAAGAGACTAACAACCTGCTTCGTGAACTCCCCATTACCTTGTTGACTCCCATTTTTGAAAAGAGCAGTAAGGCCAAGGCCATGCAATATGCCATGGATCAGATAAAGGAAGACTACGATTACGTGGTTATCTTGGATGCCGACAATGTTGTTGAGTCAGATTTCTTGGAAAAACTCAATGATGTTTGCAACAAAGGCTATAAGGCCATCCAGTGTCATCGCTGTGCCAAGAACAGCAATAACGACATTGCCGTTTTGGACGGTGTCAGTGAAGAAATCAATAACACTATTTTCCGCAAGGCTCACAACCGCATCGGTTTGTCTTCCGCCTTGATTGGCTCCGGCATGTGCTTCGATTTCAAATGGTTCAAAAAGAATGTCTATAAACTCAGTACTGCCGGTGAAGACCGTGAATTGGAAGCCCTGTTGCTCATGCAAGAAATATACATCCACTATGAAGAAAGCATCCCCGTTTTCGACGAGAAAGTTAGCAACAAAGAAAACTTCCAAAAGCAGCGCTTACGTTGGATGACTGCCCAAATCCAGAGTCTGTTCAGAATGCTTCCTTATATACCTCATGCTATCGTTACGGGCAACATAGACTTTATTGACAAGACAGTACAACAGGCATTGATTCCACGATCCATGCTCATCGTTCTGACTTTCATGCTAGCCTGTTTCATCACCCTACTCTCTCGTGAATGGTGTGTGAAGTGGTGGCTGTTATTCTTGTTTATCTGTATCTCCCTTTATGTCTCTACCCCACGCCAGTTGCGTAAGCACTCTGTGTTTGGCAAACTATTCTCCATACCACAACTTGTATGGAAGATGATCTTAAATATTCTCAAGATAAACCACAAGAATACCGATTTCATTCACACGGAGCATGGCAGTGAAGAAACAACAATAAAAAGAGAATAAGCACTAGTTGTTAAACTTTATTATAAAACAATTATTATAGCATGATAATTGAAAGATAATAATTATCTTTGCTAGCAAAAAGAACGCTTATGGTAAACAACCCTTTTATCTTATATGGCTACGAGTCGGAAAAATATTTCTGTGACCGCAATGAAGAAACACAACAATTGCAAAAATTAATGGAGAATGGCAATAATGTTGCATTGATAGCCCCTCGTCGTATAGGCAAGACTGGACTTATCGAAAATTTGTTTCATCAGCGCCATGTACAAAATAATTATTATACTTTTCTAATTGACATCTATGCTACCAAGAACATTGAGGAAATGATTGCTGTAATGGGGGCATCAATGCTCTCATCTCTACGCCCGCTTGGTACTAAAGTAATGCAGAAATTTACAGAAGTTCTGAGTTCTCTACGATCTGGAATTTCATTTGATGCCATGGGGAATCCGTCTTGGAATGTAGAAATTGGCGATATTCGATTACCAAGGACCACTCTTGACGAGATTTTTCAATATATAAATACTGCTGATAAGCCTTGCTTAATAGCTATAGATGAGTTTCAAGCCATCAGCACTTATCCTAATGACAAAGTAGAAGCATTACTAAGGACATATATCCAGCATTGTCGAAATGCTCAGTTCATTTTTTCTGGTTCACAGCGTACAATGATGGGTGAAATGTTTCTTAGCCCTGCCCGTCCCTTTTATCAAAGTACTCGAATGATGCATCTTGACAGTATTCCTATTGACAAATACTGTCAATTTGCCCAACATCATTTTAAAGAGTCAGACAAGACCCTTCCCACAGAAGTATTCCAAACGGTCTATGAACGTTTTGAAGGAATTACATGGTATGTACAGCGTCTCATGAACGAACTGTTTGCGATTACTACACCACATTCCGCTTGTTCTGCAGAGTTGATTGACATTGCCATCACCAATATCCTCCGTTCAAATGAATTCACATACCAATCCATGTTATTCCAACTGCCACCTAAGCAGAAAGAATTGCTTATAGCACTCAGCAAAGCAGGAAAGGCAGAGGCAATCACCTCGACAAAATTTATACAACGCTGGCATCTATCTTCCGCTAGCAGTGTTCAGTCTGCTATCAAAGGACTATTAGACAAGAACTTTGTCACTACAAACTTGGGGGTATTTGAAGTTTACGATCGTTTCTTTGCCTTATGGTTAACAAATAAGTAGAGCATGAAAGAACCAGTATTTGACATTCTTTAACAATACTTGTATGGAAAATGGTATTGAACATTTTAAAGGTTGACAGAAAGAATAACGATTTCATTCACACTCAACATGGTTAAAAATATGAGCAACATAAAGATATTTATTTGTTCTCACAAAGAAGTTGAGCTCCCAAAGCATCCATATTTCCTACCCATTCAGGCTGGTGCAGCTCTTCATAAATCCATTGGGGGATATCAGCCAGATAATGAAGGAGATAACATCTCTATCAAAAACCCTCATTTCTGTGAACTCACCTGTCATTATTGGGCATGGAAAAACCTGAAGAATGTAGATATTGTAGGACTGAATCATTATCGTCGCTATTTCGATTTCACCAAGAAATGGCCTCAGTTCTCGGCCGATAAGCATTTCATTTCAACAGAAGAATTTCTAAAAACGGACTATCAGTTTCCTGATTTGGAAAAGATTCTGCAGAAATATGACATCATCCTACCTATTGCACGCCATTGGCGAGTTAGCAACACTCAACAATATGGTGATTATCATATTGCCAAGGATTGGGAGATGCTCCGTCAGATTATCAAAGAACGCAGTCCGCAATACATTCCTGCTTTTGAAAAGACAATGGATCATAGCAACAAAGCTGTTGGTTATAATATGTTTATTACTCGTTGGAAGCATTTTGATGCTTATTCTGAATGGCTCTTTAACATATTATTTGAGGTGGAACGTCGTATCCCCCCCATTGACGATCCTGTCCAAAGTCGCATCTACGGATATATGAGTGAGAGACTCATCAATGTATTCTGCGAACATTATCATCTACGTATTAAACACATTCCTTTAATCATGTCTCTTGATGATGCACATGAAGGACTAAATATCAACAATTGGCATGCTTTATGTAGGAGAGTTATCAATGATTTACACTATTTGAAAAATAAATGAGTGAACGAGTCAGCAAAAGTCTAAAAAATGCGGAAGTAAATCTAATTTTTTATTTCCTTGCACTTTTCTTGGCCTTTTTTTCTCGAAAGATATTTCTAGAATGTCTCGGAGCAGAATTTATAGGTTTAAATGGCACTCTTTCAAATATTTTAGGATATTTAAATTTAGCTGAATTAGGAATTGGAGGAAGTATTGGTTATTTATTATATAAGCCATTACAACAGAAAAACAAAGCTGAGATATCTGAAATCCTATCTGTATTTGGCTATTTGTACAATTGGATTGGTGGCATTATACTTGGTGCTGGCATAGTGATTAGTTTTTTCTTTCCTTTTATATTCGGGAATACACAACTGGGATTAGGCATTGTCTACTTTTCTTTCTATTCCATTCTTGGTTCGTCTTTAATTGGCTATTTTATAAACTATCGACAGATTCTCTTAAGTGCTGATCAAAAGAATTATCTTGTTGCAATTTATTCTCAATCAGCCAACTTGGCTAAGATTCTACTCCAAATTTATTTTGCATACAATTACAAAAACCTATATTTATGGGTAGCTGTTGAATTTATTTTTGGAATTATTGGATGTATTATACTGAATTGGAAAATTAATAAAGAGTATCCATGGCTCAAGACACACAAAACAAAAGGACGTGCACTTCTTATGAAATATCCAAGTATACTAACATACACACGACAGATATTCATTCATAAGATAAAAGATTTCCTTATATACAAAAGCGACGAACTGTTCATTTTCCTTTTTGTATCACTTAAAATGGTTGCTTTCTATGGGAATTATACCATTATAACAACCAAAGTGGGTCAATTGTTTACTTCTATTTTAGGTAGTATGGAAGCAAGCATTGGGAATCTTGTCGCAGAAGGAAATAAACAAAATATTATGAGAGTATTTTGGGAAATAACAACCATTCGTCACTTTGTAGCAGGATTCCTATGCTTCTCTATATATCATTTTATGGAACCCTTTATTAGTCTTTGGTTAGGGGCAGAATATATTCTTTCACGCGAAATACTCATACTATTAGTTCTATCTATATACATTGGAACTTCAAGAGGAAGTGTTGACATGTTTAATGCCACACATGGTTTATTTGCTGATACATGGACAGCATGGTTAGAATTGTTTTTAACAATAGTTATTACATTAATTGGTGGCTATCTATGGGGGATTGCTGGTATTTTACTTAATAAAGTTATAACTACAACCTTAATAGGTTTATTATGGAAGCCTTATTATCTTTTTCATTCCGGACTACACCTAAGCTATTCTACGTATTGGAAAGGAGCTTCTCGTAACTTCATCGTATCTATCATCAGTTTTGCTGTAGCACATGCATTATTGGAGATGTTTGACTCAACTCCTCAAAACTACATGCAATTATTCTATATTGCCACCATAGGGGTTCTTATTTATCTTGCCATCAATTTAACTCTAATTTATCTTTTCTGTAAAGGTGCCAAAGATTTTTACATGCGCATTCTTTCTATTCTTCACATCAAAAAGTAACATTTATGGCCTCATTATCTGACAGAATTATAATCAAGCTTTTCAACGCAGCGAGAAAATTTTACGCTACTTTTTTCGGCAAATACATACTACCCCAACCCATCCCCAATAGGGACCCCACATTTGCAAATAAGACTATATACGATTTGCTTAGTTCAGACAAGCCATGTATGATTGGACGTTTTGGTTCCAATGAAATAGAATGTACCGTGTTTACAAGAAACCGAAAGTTTTACAAGTACAATCTAATTAATTATGTACGTGGAAAGAGTGATATATGGTGGTATCCTGAAAGCACTATTAACAGGATGTATTATAATGCAGGTTTTTTCTCTCCAAGCATAGAGCAATTAGATAAATTTGGAGAAGAGATGATGAGTGCCATGCCTCTGCTCGACGTATTAGGATCCTGGTGTAAAGAAGAAGGATATTTCCTAGATAAATTATCAAAAGCAACATTTATAGATTTGGAGCTATTAAACCCAGCATGGGGTTGTGATAGCGAACCATGGACCTTAGCATTAGAGGGTAAGAAAGTCTTAGTCGTTCATCCTTTTACAGACACAATACAAGCACAATATGCACAAAGATCACATGTGCATAAAGACCCTAGATTACTTCCAGAATTTACCCTCATAACACTAAAAGCAGTACAATCAATAACAGGTCAAAAGCCTGACAATTTTGAAACATGGTTTGAAGCCCTCCACTATATGCAAAATGAAATTGACATGATTGATTACGACATATGCATTATCGGTTGCGGCGCATATGGTTTCCCTCTAGCTGCTCATTGCAAAAGACAAGGGAAAAAAGCTATCCATTTAGGTGGAGCGACTCAATTGTTATTTGGTATAAAGGGTAAACGATGGGAAGATCCCAATTATGGTTTTAATGGGAAAAACTATCTGTCATTTATGACGCCTTATTGGGTTCGTCCATCCGAAACAGAAACACCACAAAAGTCCTCGGATATTGAGGATGGATGTTATTGGTAAACATATTTATCATTTCAGACGGTAAATAAGTCTATAAAATGGCGATTGAGCCAACATAAACAATATCCTATTTCCTAACGAGAAGCTCATGCTTTTCCATACATTATTACTCTCAGGGAACAGATTTCTCCATCGCTCGACATCAATACATTCCTTATCAAATAGCAAAGGTAACTTACTAATAAACTTGCGCTGAATGAGTTCTGTTTTTACGACATCGTAAATTCCCTTTTCGCGATAGAATTCCTCTGTTTTACGAATTGCTGCAGCTTGACTTTCAACAGCAAAAATTGTAGTATGGGTGTAATTGTTAGGGTTGTATTGAATCCAATGATACATACACCTATCTACTCCTGCAAAACGTTGGGCATAGTAGAATATCTGACAACAGAAAAAATAATCATCCACCATATTCCTATCAGGAATGAAACGAACTTCATCCTTATGCTCAGTCACAATCGTACTGCGAACCAGCAACTTCCACATCACTCCTTTGATGGTTAGCAATGTTATTGCACGCATCATTTCGTCATGGTCATTAGTATATTTTTGCGGATGTTCCACGCTATGGTCTGCATATTCCTCTATATAGCCACAACCTGAAATATCTGCATTCTCTTTCACGGCAGCTTCAACAAGTAGCTCCACCATATCCCTATCTATATAGTCATCACTATCGATAAAAAGGAAATAATCGCCTGTCATATTGTCCAGACAATCATTTCTTGATGAAGAGATACCTTGATTCTGTTCATGAATAATCATCTTACACTTGTCGGTCATTCCGTATTTGTCAATCTTTTCGTTTATGACCTCCATACTCCCGTCAGGTGTACAGTCATTCACAAACACGTATTCAATATTTTTGTAAGTCTGGGTAAAAAGAGATTCCACACAACGACCTACATAATTTTCCACCTTGTAAAAAGGAACTAAGATTGATACTTTTATCTGATGCCCGTCCATTTTTGAACTCTATTGTTTTGACAAAAGTAGCATAATTATTCTAAATTTCCAAAATAAATTGGTTAAAATTTGAGGAAATCATATTATTTCTATACTTTTGCATGATAAAATAATTGATATGATGCCAAAAGTTTCCATTATCATCACAATATACAATCGGGAAATGTACATAGAGGAATGTGTTCGTTCTCTTTTTGAGCAGACATTGACGGGTATCGAATACATTTTCGTTGATGATGCGTCAAGCGATGGCAGCATAAAGAAACTGAAACAAACGATAGAATCTTACCCTCATTTGCAGCCATCCATCAAGATTGTACAACTCAGGAAAAACATGGGCGTTTCGAATGCCAGACGTGTGGGTATGTCTCAGGTAACTGGCGAATACGTCATTCATGCAGATAGCGACGACTGGGTTGACAGAGACATGTATGAAAGTCTCTACGAACAAGCTAAAAAAACGGAAGCAGACATCGTCGGATGCAATATATACCATGAATATTCTGACAAAAGAAGCATTCTTCAGCAACAATATGCAAAATCGGTCAATGAGAATATCAGACGACTAATTAACGGTGAGATACATCCATCGCTATGCACATCTCTTACAAGAACAAAACTGATTTCGGATCACAGCATTACCTTCCCTGAGGGTTTGAATATGGGTGAGGATTTGTATTATAATTTACAAACTTTCCTTTATGCAAAAAAAATCATCGGCATAGATTTCGCTCCATATCATTACAGACACACATGTTATTCTTCCTCCTTTCACCATACTCGGACCACTATTGATAGCGGCATCATGATAGGACGCAAGATAGAAGAGTTGATGAGGTCATGCCAACGTTATGACGAATTTGCCCAAGAAATTGAATTCCGAAAATTCTCCTTAAAGATGTCACTTGTCATCAACTTTGACAATATAGACAATTATCATTATTGGCTTAACGTATTCCCAGAAACGCACCGCTATATATGGCAATTCAAACAACTTGATTGGAAACTACGAATCGAATTATGGGCTGCAGCCCACCGCATGTTCCTCATCGCTAAAATTATAAAGAAAGCACTCGACTGTCAATACAGACTCAGACACCTTTAAGCCACAAAAGCAATTTAGACATCTTTATAATGACAGACAATATGGTCTGTGATTTGCTAATTCGAGTGGCTAATTCCAACAATCTGGGATGAATGGAAGCATACAATCTATAATCATTCAAGACTCTTTCCGGAAAAAGTTCTTTTAGCACCGACTGGCGCTCCTTCCTGTCTAATTCCGAATTGGTATTGCTAATACCACCCATATCCACATCTACAACTATAGTATCCGTATAATAGAAACTACAGTTATCCAATACCAAAGCTTCTATAAAAAATTTCCAATCGGAAACTATCTTATATTTCTCATCGTAAGGATGGCACATCGCAAGTTCTCTACGTATGAATGAGGCCTGATGATCAACGGCTCCTGTATACAAATCATACATCGAGATACCATTCTGACCAACATTAGGATGAGGACATCCTGCATGAGCACCCGTAATAATATCCGCATTAGTATCAAAGGAAAAAATCTTTTCAAGGACATCAGATGAATGATAACAATCACCACCATTCATAAAGTTAACATATTCGCCCTTTGCCTGACGGAGTCCCTTATTCATTCCTGGGTAAATTCCTCCATCTTGCTCAGAAACCCAATAATCAATGTACTTCTCGTATCTCTTTATAACCTCAACACTTCCATCCGTTGAGCCTCCATCAATAACAATAAACTCATAATCATGAAAGGTCTGGCAAAGGACACTTTCAATCGTGCGTTGCAACCCCTTCACATCATTATAGTTCACTGTTATTATCGATAATTTCATGTCTATCTTTATTTTATTGGGCAAAGATAAGTAATTTTTCCGAAAAAAACAGTATTTTTGCAGAAATATTATTTAGATGAATACTATAATACACAAAATAGTCCGACGGATTGGTAGAATCTACTATCAGCATGTAGTAAAAGAACAATACCCAATGTTGTCTTATCTCAGCAGGCACCAGCTTATTAAGGAAGGTGCCTTAGGCGTTGTCTTCATGCTTCATCATATAACCAACAAAGATAAAACTAGAATCCCAACAAACGAAGATTTAAAGATTTCTCCAGAATTCTTAGAAAAGATTATTCTAAAATACAAGTCCAAAGGGTTTCAGTTCATCTCGCTTGACGAGATAAGTCTAATGATAGCCCAAAAACAATTCCCTGAATATCCATTCATTGCCTTTACCATTGACGACGGGTATCTTGACAACTATACACATGCTTATCCAGTATTCAAACGCCACAATGTTCCCTTTACCATATTTGTTGCCACAGATTTCATAGACAGGAAAGCTATTCTTTGGTGGGATACAATTGAAGATATGATTCTTCGAAACGACAGCATTACGACCTCTGATGGCATCACTTATCCATGCGAGACATTCCAGCAACGATGGGACACCTTCAGACTGTTACGCGAAAAAATACTCAGTTTTAACCAAGAGAATCTTTTCGAACAACTAAATCAATTATTCAACGATGGCAGTATTGATTGGTATGGACCTGTTAAGAAACAAGCCATGACATGGGAACAAATCAGCACCATTAGCCAAGATCCCCTATGTACTATTGGCGGACACACCGTATCGCATCCTGCGCTGAATCGAGTTTCAGAGAGTCGCTTTAACGATGAAATAAGCGGATGTATCACTAAATTGAAGTCCATTACCCATCACGACATTCATCATTTCGCATTTCCTTACGGCTCTAACAGCGAAATTGGAAATCGGGAAATTAATCTCATCTCCAGCTATCATTTCAAAACAGTCTTTATGGCAAATGGGGGATGCATAACCAAAAGCAATATACATCGTAGTAATCAATTGCCTCGAGTCTATTTACAAGAATATTAGTTACAATGAACAAGAAGGAATACGATCTTTTGATAGTTGGTGCAGGCATTTATGGTGCAACAGCTGCTTATAAAGCCAAGCATGAGGGCAAGCGATGCTTGGTAATTGATGTTCGTCCGCATTTGGGGGGCAACATCTACTGTGAGAACATTGAAGGCATCAATGTTCATAAATATGGAGCACACATTTTCCATACAAACAATAAACGATTATGGGAATTTGTAAACAGCATTGTGGAGTTTAATCGATACACGAACTCACCTATCGCCAACTACAAAGGCAGGCAATATAACCTGCCCTTCAACATGAATACTTTCTATCAGATGTGGAGAGTGTTGACACCAGAAGAGGCTCGTCAAAAGATTGACGAGCAACGAAAGGAAGCATTGGAACAAATGAAAGCAGATGGTGTTACAGAACCTCGCAATCTAGAAGAGCAAGCACTATTATTAATCGGTAAAGATATTTACGAGACGCTGATTAAAGGATATACAGAGAAACAATGGGGACGAAAGTGTACTGAGTTGCCTGCTTTCATTATTAAACGATTACCCGTCCGATTTGTTCATGACAACAACTATTTTAGCGACCGTTTCCAAGGTATTCCTATGGGTGGTTTTAACAAGCTCATTGATGGATTATTAGAGGGTATTGAGACGAGAACCAACACCAATTTCTTTGACAACAGACAGCATTGGGAAAACATTGCCGAGCATATCCTCTTCACAGGAAAAATCGACGAATACTTTGATTATCAGTTTGGCCAATTGGAATGGCGTAGTGTTCGATTTGAGCAAGAGACACTAGATATGCCCAACTATCAAGGCAATGCCGTTATGAACTTTACCGACGCAGAGGTTCCATACACACGAATTATTGAGCATAAGCATTTTGAGATGTTTGGCGAAGATGTCTATCGTTGTCCAAAGACAGTCATTTCGCGAGAATACTCCTCAGAATGGCATCCTGGCATTGAGCCATTCTATACCGTTAATGACGAGCGAAACAACAATCTTTATAAGAAATACAAAGAGTTAGCTGACCTAGAACAAAACGTCACCTTTGGAGGTCGTTTAGCTGAATACAAATATTACGATATTGCACCAATCATTGAAAAAGTGATGGGGTTTTGAATCTTAAGGAAACGGAAGTGTTTCTCCTAGAGAAACAGTGTGTTTCTTTGGGAGATACAGAGTGTTTCTCTAGGAGAAACACATGTGAGTAAAGGCTCTGTAGATTGCAAGTAGTGTCTACTTATGAGATAAGTAGCGGCTACTTAAGAAAAAAGTAGGCTCTGTGCTGATTTTTCCTTGCCTATCCTGCATTTTTCTCGATTATTTTTCGTACCCTTGCATGTCTTTTAAAAATAGGGAAAAAGATGACGGAAAAAGAAATATTCAGCCATAAGGCACCAAACTATTTGCTCTGCTTCATTAACGAATGTCCGCGCAGAGCGTCTTGTCTGCGCTGGCTTGTAGGTCAGGAACTGCAGAGCAACGAGTATAACATTCTAAGTGTCAACCCCATGCATCCTGAGGTGAAGGCCAACAAGTGTGCGCTTTATCGCGAGAAAAAGCATGTTCGCTACGCCAAGGGCATGATGCATTTCTACAATGAGATGACTCGTAGTCAGGAGATTGGCATCAAGCATCGACTCATTGTTCATTATGGTCGTCGCCAATATTATGAGTATCGCAGAGGCGAAAGACTCATCTCTCCAGAGATGCAAGCGTTCATCGGCCAAGTATGCAAAGAGCATGGTTATACGAAGGTACCTCACTATGATGGGTGGCAAGATGACTATGCTTGGTGATTCGGGAAATGCCGAACATTGCTTTAATAGCCAATTTACATTGATCCTATACTATAAATAGGGCCTAATATGCTTAATTAAAAGCCTAAGGAGGCCTTAATGTAATAATGGGGGTGACTTGGTGGGGCACCCCGATAGAATTTAATTGTTTAGGATGATACGTAAGAACGACTATGCGCTGGCCGCTACGAGCGCCAGAAGCTATAACCGCCATTGGCGAGCCAAGAAATTGACGTGGAACGAGATTGGTAAGATCAAATACTTGTTTGATGGGGCCATCGAGTATATGGACGAAGTAACGCTGGCCTATACCAGCAGCAGCTTTAACAAGCTACGCGTCGCCCTGGGTTTCAAGCAGGATTCGGAGTTAACCGAACTGATTGTAAAGTCGGATGCATTCCGAATAGTGCGCAACAAGGACACTCACCAAATGGAAGCATTCATGTCGCCACTGGTCACTGACCGTTTCGTACCAACGGAGAATCAGGAGATAGAAGAACCGGCCATTGCCTACAACCTATTCTACTGCAAAGCCAATGCGTTGGCCAACGACAACGATCGCGACAAGATATCCGAGAATCAGCGCCATCATAGCAACGGCATCAACATGCATGTACTGCTAGCAGGCAATGTACCCAAGTTTCATATCAAGCCCAACAAGGAAGCTTACAAACGTGTAGAAGAGGGATTATGGAAGATATACAACGACGACAATCTCCGTTACTTATTCTTTAACGAGTTCGAGTATGCCTATATGAGGAAGTATGGCGTGAGTGGTGAAAAAGCTCGAGAAATACTCCGTATGTTCATCAGTGACCATCTGATTAAGCACATGGCTTGCAGAGTGGGCATTGAGAACTGGCCCTCAGAGGCCATCACTACCTGGATTCGAAACTACTTCGGGGCCAAGCAGTTGCCCCACATCATCACTCAGGCTCATGACAATTGGATGAATCACATGCCTTTGCCCAAGGTTCGGATATAAGAAAATGAGGCGATTATTTGGAGGTTTTGAATAGACTCTGTATCTTTGCACTCATGAAAGAAAAACTATTCTCGCTATTAGTCATATTAATGTTTCTCGTATCATGTAAAGAATCGTACGAGCACAAAACAGTTATATGTATTCCTGTTTATGGACAAAGTTTAGCATTAGGAGAAGAAGCAACACGTATTACGGATTTCGATTCCCTTGCAAGCTATGCAGACGGTCGTATCGTTACAGAAAACCTTGACCACGCATATGGCTATTTTGATAATAACATAATTAAGGAAAAAGCAAAAAGGATTATCCATTATCAAAAACGCTCATTTGAGCTGACCATATATAGTATGGCAGAGATGTTAGCAGATAGTTTGGGGAAAGACACTATAATATGTATCTTCCCTGGAGGGCAAGGTACAACTGCCATTAAAGATCTTAGCAAAGGCACTCGTCCATATCAATGCTTTTTAGATAATATAGAATCTGCATACAAAAATGCAAAAGAACGAGAATGGGATTTTGTGGTTCCTGCAATTTGCTGGATGCAAGGAGAAAGCGATATTGAAGAGTATCCAGAAACAAATTACAAAGTACTATTGAAAAAATTTCAGACTGACATAGCCAATGATATAAGAAATATAACCCATCAAGCAAAGGATGTGCGAATTGTATGCTATCAAACAAACAATGTGTCAGGTGGAAGAAAATTTAAGGAAAATCGTTTCAACTGCCAAGAGAGCATTGTTCCACAAAGTCAACTTGAACTAATAAAAGATGACTCACTATTTTGGCCTAGCAGTCCAACCTATCTTTATGATTTTGTAAGAGAGCGTATTCATATTAATGCTATTGGTCAGCAGCTTCATGGTAAATTTGTTGCAATGTCTGCATTAGACATTATTCACAACAAACAGAACACGAAAGGATTGACACCAAATTCCATCGAGTGTATTGATAACGAAGTCGTCATCAATTTCAAAGTACCATACCCACCTTTGGTATTTGACACTACTTCAGTTTACAAAATAAAGCATTATGGATTCAGTGTTATTTCACCTTCTAATAAAGACATTGTCCAATCTGTTGGCATAAAAGGCAATAGTATACATATAAAATGTTCTGAAAATGTCGCAGGATGCAAAGTTCGCTATGCAATTAATGGAGAAAGGATGCATAGCGGTCGTATACATGGTCCTAGAGGGAATCTCCGAGATTCACAAGGAATTTTCAAGAAAGCACAAGTTAACAGAAAAGAATATCCCTTACATAACTGGTGTTGGCAATTTGACATAATAATCTAATTGTTCACTTATTCTTCACCAAATTATCCTCTGAATCCTCATAATGATCAGTGGAATGGAAGATACGAGTAATACCTTTCATTTGGAACTTAACATGGTCTATAAAGCTCTGCCACACAGATTGTTTGCCAATGGTTCCATAACCTGTAACTGGACGAGCTTTGCGATTATAAAGGAATACTATCTTTCCAAAGCGCTTTAATTCAAGTGCCAACGATCCATCCTCGCCACGACGAATATCCGTACGAATAGTACATTGTCGAGCATCGTCTGCATTGAAAGCAAAGGTCATTCCACGTATATTCAACTCCGGACGCTTGAAATGTTGTACCCAAAGAAAGGTGTCACGAATCAATTCAAACAATAATAGACTAAACGCAGAATGCTGCTCATCAGGATAAAAGCTCCAGAAAGTGCCAACGCAAGAAACGCCCGGTTTCGTCAGTTTCTCCATCATCTTATCAACATAGCATGACGGATAAAGCGTATCGGCATCAATGAAGAAATGGTATTTACCCTTGGCATGTTGTAATCCGCATTGTCGTGCATAACCAGGACTTTGTTTCGTTTCGTTATAATAAGGCAATCCTAATGACTGATATACCTCCTCCGTTCTATCCTTGGAGTTGTTGTTAACACCTAATATCTCAATCTGATATTTTGTTTGCAACTCACTTAAAGACCACAAACATGCGGCCAAGCAACACTCTTCGTTGTAAGCAATGACAACAATAGAAACCAACGGCTCTGCGCTTTGCAGCCTTTGAAGTTGCTGACGGATGCTTCCAACCGTATTTTGAGAGACCTCAGAGAAAGGTTTCCCATAGATAGTCATATATTTATCGTACCAGCTCTTCATCATTTACAATCTAATTAATTACAGACAGATAAGCCTTTTCCCACGCTTTCATGACGTTTTCTTTTTTGTATCTGACAACTGTCTGGCGGGCTTTGAGTCCCATCTCTTGTCGTTCTTTCTCATGTATTATCATCCACTCCATCTTAGCTGACAAATCCTCTTCTGTCATTTTGCATAGAAGTCCATCAACACGATCCTCGATAATGTCGGAAGGACCAAAAGGACAATCCGTTGAAACACAAGGAATGGAACAAGCCATTGCCTCGGCAAGAACTAGTCCAAATCCTTCATAGTCAGAGCTGAAAACAAAGAACTGGCTCTGTTCATATTCTGAATAGACATTGGAGGTTACACCTTTCAGATAAATCTGCTTAGTAAGTCCCTTTTCTTCTATTAGCCTCTGAAGTGCCTCTCTATCATTACCCTCGCCATAGATATCAATATACCATAATGGGTATTTATGAGCAATCAACGAAAAAGCATTTATTAGGCGGTCAAAGCGCTTCTGGGGTTCTAACCTTCCTACAGCAATGATTCTACCATTTTCTTTTGAAGGATGGCTTAGCGTTTCTGGATAAAAGGTTAAAGGATTACATACTGTCGCGACATTTCTTATATGTTGTTTCCAACATTCAGCATCGCCCATTGTCAACGCAATCAACAAATCGCATCGTTTCACACTGCGCAACAAAGCATATTTTTGTATTCTCTCTATCAATGAACCACCCATCATGTCATGTGTAAATGCCGTATGAGACTCTATCACAACCCGTATTTGACGGCTCAGAGAAATGACAATATCCATAAATTCCTTCGTATATGTTGTGGTTACAATGACATCTGGATGTACTTGATTTATAAAAGCTTGTAACTTTTTCGCAAAATGATATTTCATTTTCCATGCCTCATACAAACGTATAAACAAAGGATACTTATATATTGTATAATAACAACAATCAAAATCGATGCAACGAACTTTCTCGTCAATATGGAATGCATTAGGATGATTACATTGTTCATAAGTTAGCAATGTCACCATATGACCCATATTAGCCAAAGCGTTAACCTTATCCGTTATCGTACGTTCAACGCCATTCTTTTTTGCGATAGATCTTATAAGAAATACGATGTTCATCTTTACCCTTCTATATACAAATGAGCCTTAATAAAAAAAACTATAAAATAAATCAATCCATTGTTTCATGACTGTATTACGACCATATCTCTGAACGTTTTCACGGGCTCGAATACCCATTTTCATTCTTAACTCTGGAGATTCTATCAATTGAACAACCTTTTCTGCTGCTTCAGTGGTATTCAAATATCCAACCAAGAAACCATCTTCCCCATTTTTTATTATATCGGCAGGTCCCCAAGGGCAATCAAAGGACACCACAGGAACGCCACAGGCCATCGCTTCAATCAACACCATGCCAAAACCTTCAAAGCGAGAAGTAAGCAAGAAGATACTACTTTCCAAATACTTATCCATTATCTGCCTTGTTGACTGGTTGACGACGACAGCATCCTCCAATTTAGCTTCTCTAATAAGATGAAGCAACAAATCCCGTTGTTCACCATCCCCATAAATCTGAAGTATCCAGTCTTTATGTTTCTGGTGAACACGCTCCCATGTCTCAATTAAATACTCCAATCCCTTCTGTTCATTCAGTCTTCCAACAAAAATGACCTGCTTTTGATTGCATGTACTAGGCTTTTCGGGGAAGAAAGGAAGCGAATTAGGAATAACCACGGTCTTGGTCAAACCGTTCCAACTATCAGCATCGTGCTGAGTAAGTAACACCAAAGCATCTAATTGTTTCACAAGCTTATCCATTTTCCATCGCCAATACCGTGCTATCATTTGATGAACAAAGCCATTTTGTTCCATTAAATGCAAGTTGCGTACACAGTTCTTGGCAATATGTGATTCTCCTATTTTCACACTCCCATCATGAATCTTTGTAATAAAGTCAATCTCACGACCTAACGTCGTAATGACAATATCCGGACGTTCAAAAAATAACAATTCCTTCAGCGCACGACGGTACCGTCGCATCATCACAAAATATATAAAAGCTCGATAAAATAAATGATGGCCATACTGCTGATGAAAGTCGATTCCGAAATCAATAAGTCTAACCTTTTCTGATATTTCATAGCAAGGTTCGGCCAAAGCATGAGAGGCCACAGTAATAATCACATCAAGCCCATGTTCTGCCAGATAATTTGCTTTTTCTATGATAACCCTGTCATAGCCGCCAGAGAGATTCACAGCTTCTACTGCATATAATATTTTCATCCTTCTACATTTTACAAATTATCGATTACTTTTTGCATTTGTCTTTTCCAGGAGAGATGTTCCACTGTTAAACGGATTTCTTTAGGATACATTTGAACAGAAGAAACAAAATCTATTATTTGCTGTATTTCAACAGGCGATTCATCTGCCGGAGCTTTCAAAACATAGGGCTGTTCATCGAAATCGCTATCCTGTTCACTATAGATAAAGGGAATGCCACGAGTAGCATACTCACGGTTTTTCAATGTTTTGATAACCGTAATGCCACTACGATGGCGAGCTAAAGAACCAATAGCAAACTGACACTGATTAAATACTGCATCCAACTCATCGCCAAAAAGTTGCCCATGGAAAATAACATGTTCTTTAATATCATATTTCTCCATCAACTCCGCAAATCCAGGGGCATGCATGGAGTCATACATTTCACTAGGACCGACACCGCCCACAACATGAAAGAATACATCTCTCTTTCCTCCATTTTTGTAGTATTCACCAATACCCGCAATTAAGCGGTCGTAACCATGCCAATAATGGACTTCAGCAACTCCGATAAGATGAAGGGCTGATGGCTGACGGCTGATGGCTGACGGCTGATGGAGAGGAATACTGTCGAAATCTACACCATTGCTGATATTAATGGTGCGTTGGCCAAAAATTTCTTTAGCATCAGAGAAAGTAACGATTGCATCCATCTGAGCATAGAGCTTGTGGCGAAACATTTGATCTACTTTCAGATTCATCCGTGTTTGAAAGGGGAATCCAACAAATTCTGCATCATATGGATATGTAGGAATCTCTGTCACCGAATGAACACCTGCCTTCTTTAATTGCTTGAAGAAGTTAATCAACCAAGGATTGGCATTCTGAAAACAGCGGGCATAAACAAACTGAATATCATTATGAACACAATAGTCAAATATACATTTATAATCTAGACGTTGACGAATTCCTGCCCATTTACCGGTTCCATAATCTTTTATAACCTTATCATCTATATATCGGCAACGATGACCGTTTTCTGCAAATCCATAGTAACACAAACGAACATCATGACCATTCTCACGAAGGCCTTTCACCTGATAGTGTATTTTCTTGGAAATTCCACTGACCTCGGAGAATCCGTGATAAACAAGAAATAATATCTTCATGATGCACTTATATTTAATGATTCAAATAATCTTCTCCACTGATCAGCAACATAATCAATGCTGAAACGCTGAGCATTCTTTTGTCCAGTTTTCGACATAGATTGCCGAAGAGTTTCGTCATTCATTAATCTTGATAAGCTTGAGGCTAATAAATCAATATTGCCATTTTCAACAAGAAGACCATCCTCGCCATCTTTGACGATATCTTTAGGCCCACATGGACAATCGAAAGAAACCACAGCCAAGCCACAAGCCATAGCTTCGAGAAGTACCATGCCAAATCCTTCGAAACGAGAACTTAATACAAAAATGCTACTATTGCAATATTCTTTCTCAACATCATCAGTTCTACCATGCAACTGACAAGACTTCCTATTAATCTTCAAATCATCTATCAGTTGCTCGTAAGGAGTTCTATCCCCATCACCAAACACAACCAACTGCCATTCTGGATATTGTCTTTCTATAGTAGCCCATGCTTGTAGAAGTTGGTCAAAGCCTTTTTGGTAAACATAACGACCTACTGCAATAACACGTTTAATGCTAAGGGAACTTCTCTGAGTAGGACAAAAAGACAACGGGTCTGATATTACACAAATATTAGGTAGTTCTGCCCAAGCCTTTTTATCTTCTTCCGTTAAGACAACAAATTGATCTAAATGTTTTAACTTCGAAACAAGGCTATACATCCAAAACTTTGCAAATAAATTTTTAATAAAGTTCGAATCATTAGTTTCAAAGTTCCTATAATTAGCACGATTAACATGCAACTCACCTATCTTACGACTGCCATCTTTGATATCGTTAATGAAATTAATCTCACGTCGTAACAGACTGACTGTGATATCAGGATGAATGCGCATCAGTTCCTTAGTCAAAGCCTTTTTAAATTGTCGCTGTTTCTTTAGATATACAAGAACCTTCTTTGCAAAGGAACACGTCCAAAGCTCTTCGAAGCCAATATTTAGATTGATTACCTTAATCTTATTCGACAATGGATAGAATAAAGGTTTATCTTTTCCCTCGGTTAGAATAATCGTAATATCATAACCAAAATGCTCTGCAAAATAATTGGCCTTCAGTGTTAGAACACGTTCCACACCCCCAGCCATATAGAGGGCTGGAGTAATATAGACTAACTTGAGTTTATTTGCAGTTTCAGGCATTATTGCATCCAATTATGCTACAAAATTATAAATTAATTTTGGATTAACAAACATTTTGCTTATTTTTGCATGCAAATAGTATTCAAAACATGAGAATTGGAATAGAGGCCCAACGGATTTTCCGTAAGAACAAGCATGGAATGGACTACGTGGTGTTGCAAGAAATAAAAGAATTGCAGCAAATAGACACGGAGAATGAATACTATGTATTTGTAAAACCTGGGGAAGACCGTAGCTTGGAGAGCACAAAGAATGTGCATATCATAGAATTGAATTGTCCTTCGTATCCTCTTTGGGAGCAATGGGCTTTGCCTAAAGCTGCAAAAGAGTACAAAGTTGACATTCTACATTGTACTAGTAATACGGCTCCGATATGGTGTGATATTCCACTGATATTAACGCTTCATGATATTATTTTTCTGGAGCCTCGCGACAAGCAGAATCATTCATTATACCAAAACATGGGTTGGCTATATAGAAGGCTAAATGTACCTCGCATTTTGGATAAATGCCAACGTATCATTACCGTTTCAAATTTTGAAATGGAGAATATCATTTCTAAATTGAACATTCCTCGCGAACGGATGGCCATGATTTACAATGGATATAACAACTGGTTCAGACCTCTGGAAGATAAAGAAGAAGTTTATAAAAAGTATATTCCTGAGAAAGGTTATTTCTTCTTTCTTGGTAATACAGATCCCAAAAAGAATACGGAAAGAACGTTGATTGCTTATTCAAAATATCTTAAGCGTTCAGACGTAAAGCGCAAATTGCTAATGGCCGATCTTGACCCCAATTATTTGAATGGTATTATTGAACACAATCATATTGAAAATATTCGAGAAGACATCGTAATGCCAGGGTATATTGTGAATAGTGACTTGCCCTCTATCTATAATAGTGCATTTGCATTTCTCTATACCTCATTAAGAGAGAGCTTTGGCATTCCGTTGCTTGAAGCAATGGCTTGCGGTACTCCAGTGATTACAAGTAACACGTCGTCAATGCCAGAGATAGGTGGAAAAGATGCTATTCTCATTAATCCTGAGAACAGTGAAGAAATTACGCAGATGATGCTTCGCCTAGAAAGCGACGAGCTATTTTATAATAAACAAAAAGAGATTGGATTAGAGCGTGCCAAACTCTTCTCATGGAGAAAGACCGCAGAAGCCTTACTAAAATTATATAATGAAGTATTTACTGAAAACAAGAAACAGTATCAATAGACGATAGGAATGATGAAGAAAATCTGCTTTTTAATGGATTCTATCTTCTCGTACGGAGGAGTACAACGGGTGACAGCAGTCATTGCCAAAGAGCTGGCAAAAGACTGGGACGTTACCATTGTGACTTTTGATAATCCTAAAGCAGAAAACACTTCTTTATATGATTTGAACAATGCTAATATACACTATCGTTTTTTTGGCTATCCAGAAACACCAAGGTGGAAGGAGCTGTTTTGTAAAGCTTATAGCGGACTATTCAGGAAGGTATTACCTCAAACTAGATTGACATCAGACTGGTATAGTCATAGTTCGTTTCCATCAGAAAAACAAGAAGCTTTGGCGAAAGAGATGAAAGATGGGGCATACGATGTGATTATCGGCGTTCATGCTCCATTAGCGGTCCGTTTAGCTACATGTAAATCGCAATTAGGGGACACCAAACTGATTGGCTGGATTCATAATTCATACGAGGCTCTCTTCGGTGCAGGTTCTTTATACATTGGACCAGAGTTACGAAAGCATTATGAATACCAACTGCAGAAACTATACAAGACAATTGTTCTTTGCCAAGATGATGCCCGTAAATATCATTTCCCTGTAGATGTTATCTATAATCCATTAACATTAGAGCCCGGAAAGCCATCACAAGGTGATTCCAAAAGATTTCTAGCTGTAGGACGCTTCTCTCATCGACATAAGGGATTTGACCTATTGATTGAGGCTTTCAACATCTTTGCCAAGGACAACAAAGAATGGACTCTAGATATAGTTGGAGAAGGGGTGGAAGAACCTCTTTATCGCAAAATGATAACTGATTATAAGTTGGAAGGACGAATAACGATTCATCCTTTTACCAATAATATCCAGCAATATTATACCAATGCACAAGTGTATGTACTCAGCTCACGATGGGAGGGATTTGGATTAGTTTTAGTTGAGGCTATGGCGCATGGGTTACCAATTGTTTCTTCGGACCTTCCAACTAGTAAGGAAATCATGGGTGACTTCGGCATGTATTTTACTAATGGTAATGTCAATGAGTTAGCAGAACAACTACATAAAGCAACAGAAATTGAATGGGATAAAAAATCAGAGGAAGCTATTCAAATAGCACAAAGATTTAATATCCAGCATATCATTGAACAATGGAATAAGATAATATATAATGAGTGATAAAGAACAAATAAGACAGGGATTGAAGTCGAATCCAAAACTGAAACGTTTTTTGGACTACATTATTATGAATCAGCGGGACGCAAGGCCACGTTGGTATATAAGATTGTTGGCACCACTATACCAGCATAGAGGGCGTGGTTCAAAGATATATTGGAGTGTTAGGATGGATACTCCACCCTATCGCCGATTCTTTTTGGGGAAGCATAGTGTTATTGAATCGTATTGTTGCATCAACAATGCGGTGGGTGATGTGGTAATTGGTGACTATACTCGTATTGGGATTCACAACACGATTATCGGACCTGTCTGTATCGGTAATCATGTGAATCTGGCACAAGGTATCACGGTAACGGCATTGAACCACAATTTCGAAGATAAGACGAAACGAATAGACGAACAGGGCATCTCTACAAACCCAGTCGTAATTGGAGATGATGTGTGGATTGGAGCAAATGCGGTTATCCTGCCTGGCGTGACGATAGGCAAACACTGTGTGGTGGCTGCAGGGGCTGTGGTCACCAAGGATGTACCAGACAACACGATAGTTGGTGGTGTACCAGCAAAAGTAATCAAAGGAATTTAAGGGTTAAGCAAATAAATCGAGGGAGAGGTCTTGTACAGGGGGCTTCTCCTCTTCTTTTTCCTGTTGCTCTTCACGGAACTGGAGCATCAATTGAAGGGCATCCTGGGAGCCTGTGGTATTCAAACGGTAAAAGCCACGACGACCTGTGCTTTCAATCAATGATTGTGACGACTTACTGTTTTTCAATAAAAACTGTTGTACGTAACTACGGATTTCTTCCATATCGGGCTGTAGGAAGAATGTATGGTTCATGTTATAAACGTGCTTGGCAATAGCCTGCACGCTTATCCCCTGTTCCCCTGCAACAGTCAGTATGTGAAGTATCTGTTTGTCGTAAGTCATCGAGCTACGAAATTAAAAAAGGCCGGTATGCCTTGTAGCTTACCAGCCCCTTTTTATTGTTCTTAATTTAAATTAAGCCAATGTAATCTTCTCGTCAGCAGTAGCGAGCTTGCCCTCCTTGAAGAGCCAACCCAAACCGAGCAGAGTCTCCTCCTCGCTGATCTTAGCTGCCTTAGCAATCTCCTTAACGGTCAGTGCCTTCTCAGCAGCTGCAAGAGCCTGATATACATCACCAGCCTTGAAACCAGCGTTCTCACTATTTACAACCAAAGCTGCCTTAGGAGCAGCAGCCTTCTTTACAGTTGCTTTCTTCTCAGCTGCCTTAGGAGCAGCAGCCTTCTTTGTTGTAGTTTTCTTTTCTGCCATAGTTCTTAAAAAAATTTATACACTATTGAATGGATATTCATTGAATTCGCGGGCAAAATTAAGAACTTTTCATATATATTGTGAGCGCAAACAATTGATTTTTAGAATTTTTGCGTTTATTCTTGACACAAATCAATCGAAAGCTGCAATTCTTCCAACTGTTTGGGATCCAACTCACCCGGTGCATCTAACATGACATCTCGGCCTGAATTATTCTTCGGGAAGGCAATGCAGTCACGAATGGAATCGAGTCCGGCCATAATGCTGACAAAGCGATCAAGACCAAAAGCAAGACCTGCATGAGGGGGTGCTCCATACTTGAAGGCATTGATAAGGAAGCCAAACTGAGCCATAGCACGCTCGGGTGTGAAGCCCAGAATCTGGAACATTTTTTCCTGAAGCTTACCATCATGAATACGAAGTGAACCACCACCGACTTCGATACCATTGCAGACAAAGTCGTAAGCTACGGCACGAACTTTTTCGGGAGCGGTGTCAAGCAAAGGAATATCGTCTGGATTAGGCAGGGTAAACGGATGGTGAGTGGCCATCAAGCGCTGTTCTTCGTCACTCCACTCAAAGAGTGGGAAGTCAACAATCCACAAGCATTTGAAGGTGTCTTTGTCGCGTAGTCCGAGGCGATCGCCCATCTCCAAACGCAAAGTGCAGAGCTGGGTGCGCGTCTTATTGGCTTTGTCACCACTGAGAATCAGAACGAGGTCGCCATCCTTAGCACCTGTCTTCTCTTTCAGTTTCTGCCATACCTCTGGCTGATAGAACTTATCGATAGAGGTCTTCACGGTACCATCTGTATTAAACTTAACATATACTAAGCCTTTGGCACCTACCTGAGGACGCTTCACAAAGTCGGTCAACTGGTCGAGTTGCTTACGGGTATAGTCGGCACAACCAGGAACCACGATACCACCAATGTATTCTGCCTCATTGAAAACAGGGAATTCACCGGTTCCCTTCAACACATCCATCAGTTCCACAAACTCCATACCAAAACGGAGATCTGGCTTGTCGGAACCGAAGCGACGCATGGCTTCATGCCATGTCATACGCTCCAACTTTGGCAATTCTACACCACGAACCTCCTTGAACAGGTGACGAGCCAAGTCCTCGAAGATGTTCAACACATCCTCCTGATCGGCAAACGACATCTCACAGTCAATCTGTGTAAACTCAGGCTGACGATCGGCTCGAAGGTCTTCGTCACGGAAACACTTGGCAATCTGGAAATAACGGTCAAAGCCACTGACCATCAGCAACTGCTTCAAGGTCTGTGGACTCTGTGGCAGCGCATAGAACTGTCCCGGATTCATACGACTGGGAACCACGAAATCGCGCGCTCCCTCTGGGGTTGAGCCAATGAGGATTGGCGTTTCTACTTCAATAAAATTCAGATTGTCCAAAAAATTACGAATCAGGATGGTCATACGGTGACGCAACTCCAAGTTCTTACGAACACAAGAACGACGCAGGTCAAGATAGCGATACTTCATACGGATATCGTCACCACCATCGGTATTATCCTCAATGGTAAAGGGAGGAGTCTGGCTCTCACTTAACACATTCAGAGTTGAAACCAGAATCTCAATGTCACCAGTATCCATCTTGGGGTTCTTTGCCTGGCGTTCGCTGACGATTCCTTTGGCCTGAATACACCACTCACGACCTAGTTTATTAGCCTGTTCGCAGAGTGCGGCATCCTTTGACTCATCAAATACCAACTGTGTGATGCCATAACGGTCGCGCAAATCGACAAACGTCATACCACCCATCTTTCTCGTTTTCTGTACCCAGCCAGCCAGTGTTACTTCACTGCCAGCATCCGTGAGACGTAACTCACCACAAGTTTTAGTTCTATACATTATTATATATATTATTTTCTTATTTGGCATGCAAAATTACTAATTATTTATGAATTACACATCAAAAGATAGTTCATAAAGTCTTAAATTATACAAAAATCAAGCAACAATTGATACGTTTATGCAGAAAATGCCTTACTTTTGCACCGGTTATGAACTTTAACAGGAAAGAAAAATGAAAAAGAAAATACTTTTTACACTGATGCTGGTATGTGGTATGACTATGGCCATGGCACAGAAACCTGCTGAAATTAAATTTGAGAAAACAACTCATAGCTTTGGTTCTTTTTCTGAAAAAAATCCCAAAGTAAGTTGCACATTCACTTATACGAATATTGGCGAGCAACCCCTTGTAATCAATCAGGCTATAGCCTCTTGCGGATGTACCGTTCCCGAATACACCAAGACGCCAGTACAGCCAGGTGAAAAGGGAGAGATTAAGGTAACCTATAATGGTGCGGGCAAGTTCCCTGGCCACTTCAAAAAGTCGATTACTGTTCGAACCAATGGTGCTGTCGAAATGACTCGCCTTTACATTGAAGGTGACATGACGGAATCTAAGTAAGACGTGATAAGTTAAGAATAAAAAGAAGCACTGCCCGAACCGAGCAGTGCTTCTTATATTATTAGAAGGAATACGTTAATCCTACGGAACTCCACTCCTGGAATTGGAAATAACCCAATTTATCATCCCAATTGTTGGAGTCGTCGAAACGCGGATAAAGGAACAGGTTGGCTGAGATATATTTGGTAACCTTCAGCTCAAACTGGTTTTCCCACTCTATCAGCGAACGGTGGTACGTCGTGCTGGCATAGAAACGCGACTTCCACGAAATCTGGTCAGCTATCTGCCACTTCAAATCGGCTGTAAACTGAGAAGCGAACTCTTCTCTGGAATGATGACCGTTAGAAATACCATTACTTTCAGTCAACGCATCACGATCCACATAAACGAAACTGAACGATAATGGCAGGAAGTTCAAACTACCCGTCAACCGCTTGTTGAAGGCTTCTACCTTGTATTCCATACCGAGACCGAGATTCAAATGGAATGGTGACATAAAATCAGAATAGGTTTTCTCGTCGTTTGCCTTCAAGCCTCGTGCAAACTGGGTGTAAGCCAACATCTGTAACGTATAATACCAATGCTTGTGAGCTTGTAAACCCAACTTACTGTTCAAACGCAATAGATCGTTATTGGTCTTAAACTTATGGACGGTATCAGAAGAAGAGGTCTGGAAGCCTAACTTCATCTCCAACTTGTTCTCGAAGAGCACCTTGTCTTTGTCATTATAATTCAACTCCAAGGTTGCTGCCGCAACAGCAGAATAGTTACTCTCACCACCCTTATGCCAGTTGTTTGAAACATAGTTCTGGAGGAACTGCAAATAGCCATCACCTTTGAACTTCCAGAAGTTAGGTTTCTGGATGACGACAGCAACAGGAACAGCCTCTGACTCCTCAGGAACAGGTGCTGCCATGTCAACAAGATTGACTTTCTGAGTCAACTCTTTATTGACATCTTCACGTAGGGATCCTACTGACTTCAGATTACTTTCATCGTTTTTCACCAAGTCAGGACGGCGCATGTAAAGATTCATCATCGCCTCATCAATGGCATCTGTTACTTCATCGCCCATGTTTGGAGATAGTGACAACTGCTTATTAGCTCCAGAATGATAAAACGTAGCGGGAGCGAAGAGATGGAAATAACGACCATCTGAGACGCCTGTTCTCAACTGGGTATTTACCTGCTGCAACGAGTCTAACTGACGACGAAGCAAGACAAGGGAATCTATATAATCCTTGACGACCTGAGCTGTATCAGGCTGCACTGCTTGCTGTTTTTTCCTACGTTGTGCTGATGCATCAACAGACGACAGCACCGCCAGCAATAAAAATATAATATACTTGTACCTCATAATCGACTGCAAAGTTACAAATAAAATCTATAATATTTTGTATTTTGCTCGTTTATTTGTAACTTTGCACCTTGTAATTTTAATATTAGGTATAAAAAATGAACAAAGATACGATTATCGGTTTCGTTCTCATAGCCGTAGTGCTGATTGGTTTCAGCTGGTATAATCAACCATCCGTAGAAGAAATAGAAGCTGCACGTACACAAGATTCCATTGAATCGGTGTTGAAAGAAAAAGCAGCTCAAGAGCAGAAGATTGCTCAGGCAAAAAAGCAAGCCGCTGTGGATTCTGCAGCTGTCAACGACACAACGGCCTTGTTCCATCAGGCCCTGAACGGCACTTCGCAGAAAGTGGTTCTGAAGAATTCAAAGTTAGAGTTGACCCTTGACACCAAAGGTGGTGTTGTCAGGAAGGCTGTCATCAAGAATTTCAAGAGCATCGACGGCAAGCAGGATGTCACCTTGTTTGACGAGAAAGACCAAAACCTGAACTTCATGATGGCGGGTAAGCAGGACAACATCGTGACAGCCGACCTATTCTTCACCCCTTCCGAGCAGACAGACTCAACCGTTACTATGACAGCTGTTGCCGGGAACGGAGGAGAAATCAGCCTGAAATACCGATTAGGCCAGGACTATTTGCTGAGCATGTCGTTACAAGCCAAAGGGCTGGCGAACATTTTTGCTCCTTCCTACAAGGAGATGGAGATTGAGTGGAACGACCATTGCCGCCAGCAGGAGAAGGGTTTCTCTTTTGAGAGCCGTTATACCTCTTTATATTATAAGGAGACTAAAAGTGGCAGCACAGACAAGTTGAGTGAGTCGGACGACAAAAAGGAAAACATCGAAGAAGAACTTGACTGGGTTGCTTTCCGCAATCAGTTCTTCAGCGTAGCCTTGATTTCAAAGGACAATTTTGCTGCTAACAGTAGCCTTTCCACCATCCAGGACGAGAAAGGGTCAGGTTATCTGAAGTTTTTTAATGCAAAACTGAAGACCGCTTTCGACCCCACAGGTGTCAAGGCCTCTGAGTTTGAGATGTACATTGGTCCAAACAACTTCCGATTGATTAAGGCCGTCGAGGAACAGAGCCAGTTTGGCAAGGAACTTGACCTGGAGCAATTGGTGGACCTTGGCTGGTGGCTACTGCGATGGATTAACCGCTGGTTTACGCTTTATGTCTTCGACTGGTTGACAGGCTTTGGGCTGAACATGGGTATCGTACTGATTCTGATTACCTTATTGCTGAAGGCGATTACCTTCCCTATGGTGAAGAAGAGCTATATGTCGTCTGCCAAGATGCGTGTGCTGAAGCCCAAGTTTGAGGAAGCAACCAAGCAGTATGACAAGCCTGAGGACCAGATGAAGAAACAGCAGGAGATGATGTCGCTCTACTCCAAGTATGGCGTCTCTCCCCTTTCCGGCTGTCTGCCCATGATTATCCAGATGCCTATCTGGTTGGCCATGTTCTTCTTCGTGCCCAATGCCATCCAGCTGCGTGGCGAGTCGTTCTTGTGGATGAGCGACCTTTCAACTTACGATCCCATTGTGGAGTGGAGCAGCAATATCTGGGGCATCGGCGACCACCTTTCGCTGACCTGTATTTTGTTCTGTGCCGCCCAGATTATCTATACTTGGTTCTCCATGCAGCAGCAGAGAGACCAGATGGTAGGCGCCCAAGCTGAGCAGATGAAGATGATGCAGTGGATGATGTATATCATGCCCCTTATGTTCTTCTTCATCTTCAATGACTACAGCTCCGGTCTGAACTTCTACTATTTCATCTCATTGTTCATGTCAGCTGCCATTATGTGGACACTGCGTAAAACAACGGATGATGCCAAACTCCTGGCTATCCTGGAAGCTAACTATCAGGCGAACAAGAACAACCCCAAAAAACAAAGTGGACTGGCTGCCAGATTGGAAGCCTTGCAGAAACAGGCTGATGAAATGCAACGTCAGCGTAAAAAATAAGGTAAAAAGATGAAGATTGGATTTGATAACGACAAGTATCTCAGGATACAGTCAGAGCATATCCGTGAGCGAATAGCTCAATTTGACGGAAAGCTCTATCTTGAGTTGGGCGGAAAATTATTTGATGACCATCACGCCAGTCGTGTATTGCCTGGTTTCAAACCGGACTCGAAACTTAGGATGTTCGGACAATTGCGCGACCAACTGGAGATTGTTATTGTGGTCAGCGCTGAGGACATAGAGAAGAACAAGGTACGTGCCGACCTCGGCATTACCTATGATGAGGATGTATTACGACTGCGCGACGAGTTTATGCAGCGTGACTTCATGGTAGGTTCTGTAGTCATTACCCACTATAATGGTCAGCGTGCTGCCGATCAGTTTCGTCATCGTCTGGAGCGCATGGGCATCAAGTCATATTTCCATTACCTGATTGACGGCTATCCCCATAATGTCGAGTTGATTGCCTCTGACGAAGGGTTTGGAAAAAACGATTATGTGGAAACATCGCGCGAATTGGTGATTATTACCGCTCCAGGTCCTGGTTCTGGCAAAATGGCAGTTTGCCTTTCACAACTTTACAATGAAAACAAGCGTGGCATCCGTGCGGGATATGCTAAATTCGAGACTTTCCCTGTATGGAACCTGCCTTTGAAGCATCCTGTTAACATAGCCTACGAAGCAGCTACTGCAGACTTGAACGATGTCAACATGATAGACCCGTTCCATCTGGAGGCATACGACAAGATTGCTGTCAACTACAACCGTGACATCGAAATCTTCCCTGTGCTCAATGCCTTGTTCGAAGGTATCTATGGAGAGAATCCCTATAAGTCACCTACCGATATGGGAGTCAACATGGTTGGTTTCTGTATTAGTGACGATGAGGCCTGCTGCAATGCCAGTCGTGACGAGATTATCCGTAGATATTATGATGCCACCAACAAGTTGGCAGATGGTGCAGACAATGAGAACGAAGTTCACAAGATACAACTGCTGTTCAACCAGGCTAAGATTACAACGGCTTATCGTCGCGTGACGGTGGCTGCTGCAGCTAAGCAGGAATTGACAGAGCACACTGCTGCTGCTATCGAACTTTCCGACGGCACCATTATCACGTCAAAGTCTAGTCCGTTGCTCGGCTGTTCTGCTGCATTGTTGCTTAACGCCACCAAACACCTGGCTGGTATTGACCATGAAGCCAAGCTCATCCCGCAGAGCATGATTGAGCCCATCCAGAAGACAAAAATAGAATACCTGGGAGGCAAAAATCCCCGTCTGCACACCGACGAAGTACTGGTTGCCCTCAGTGTTCTTTCTGAGAACGATGACCTTTGCCGGCGTGCCTTGGAGCAACTGCCTAAGCTGCGCGACTGCCAAGTACACTCAACGGTTATGCTCAGTGAGGTTGACCGCAAGATTTTCAAGAAACTGGGATGTGGACTGACTTGCGATCCAGTAAGGAAGAAATAAGAGTTAAGGAGTATTCTTATTGTACCTTTGTACCAATATAAAAAGTGATGAAAAGATTTTTAACCTTAGCTGCACTGGCTGTAATTATGCTGGGTAGCCTTCAAGCACAGACAACTGAAGTGATTGGAAAACAGAACATCAAGCTAAAGAGCCGCATGATGACGCCTGAAGCTCTTTGGGCTATGGGGCGCATTGGTGCTACTGCCGTCTCACCAGACGGGCAAAAGGTGGTTTACCAAGTAGGTTACTATAGCGTTAAGCAAAACAAGAGCCATCAGGTGCTCTACGTGATGAATGCCGATGGCACGGGTCAGCAGTTGTTGACTAGCAGTGCCAAAAGTGATAGCGACCCTGCATGGCTGGACAATGAGACCATCGCCTTCATTTCTGGTGGTGAGGTATGGAGCATGAAGGCCAATGGTGCTGATCGTCAACAACTGTCAAAGACTGACGGAAAGGTGGAAGGTTTCAAATTTTCACCTGACTTCAAGCAAGTCATACTCATTCAGTCAATCCCCTTCTACGAAGTCATCCAGAAGAATCCTGACGACTTACCCAAAGCTACCGGTCGCCGTGTGACCGACCTGATGTATCGCCATTGGGATCACTATGTAGAAAGCATTCAGCACCCCTACCTGGCGAAAGCAGAAATGAGAAATGAAAAATTAGAAATCATTTCTAAAGACATGGTGGACATCCTCGAAGGCGAGCCCTACGAATGTCCTATGGAACCTTTCGGGGGTATTGAGCAATTGGCATGGAGTCCTGACTCAAAGACTATCGCATACACCTGTCGCAAAAAGGTGGGTGTCAACTATGCGACATCTACCGACTCTGATATCTATTTGTATGATATAAGTACACGTAAGACCAGGAATCTCTGCAAGCCCGAAGGCTATATTGCTCCGCAAAGTGATGCCTCGCACACCAAGGCCGATCAGGCTGTAAACAAGAATACGGCTATGGAGAATCCCGGCTACGACCAAAATCCGCAGTTCTCGCCAGACGGAAAATATATAGCATGGCAGTCTATGGCTCGTGACGGCTATGAGGCTGACCTCAACCGCCTGTGTATCTATTCGCTGGAAAATGGTTCGAAGCGTTATCTCAATTGGAAGAGTGATGTGGAAGCCTTCTGCTGGGCACCAGGAGAAATGAATAGTGGAAAGAGAAAAGTGAAAAGTGTGAAGAGCACCGACCCGCAGTTCTATTTTCTGAGTGTTTGGCACGGCTGCTGTAATATGTATATGGCTAGCCAGAAAGGTGAGATTACACAACTCACAGAGACCTGGGACGACTGGACAAGCCTCCAGATGGCTAACAACGGACAACGCATTCTGGCCACCCGTCAGAGTCTGAGCACTCCTACGGACATCTATATGGTTACGCCACAGCTTAAAGCCAAGGGGAAAGAAGCCAAAGCCCAGATTACCCAGCTGACTTTTGAGAATAAGCACATTTTGGACCAGTTGACTTTTGGAAAGATGCAACAGTACTGGGTTCCCACTACTGATGGCAAGAAGGAACTGGTATGGGTGATGCTACCTGCCAACTACGAGGAAGGCAAGAAGTACCCCACCCTGCTCTTCTGCGAAGGTGGACCTCAGAGTCCTGTATCACAATTCTGGAGCTACCGCTGGAACTTCCAAATGATGGCAGCCAATGGCTATGTTGTCGTTGCACCCAACCGTCACGGTCTGCCTGGCTTCGGACAAGAGTGGAAAGAGGAAATCAGCGGTGACTGGACGGGACAGTGCATGGACGACTATCTCTCAGCTATCGATTTTGCTGCCGACTCTCTTCCTTTCGTTGACAAGAACCGACTGGGAGCCGTTGGTGCATCGTTCGGTGGATTCAGTGTTTACTACCTTGCCGGTCATCACAACAAGCGTTTCAAAGCATTCATTTCACACGATGGTGCTTTCAATCTGGAGTCCATGTACACAGATACTGAAGAGGTATTCTTCTCTAACTGGGAATACGACGATGCCTACTGGAATAAAAACCGCACCGCCCGTGCTGCCAAGACCTATGAGAACTCACCCCACAAGTTTGTAGATAAATGGGACACTCCTATCCTCTGCATCCACGGCGAGAAGGACTATCGCATTGTATATAACCAAGGAATGGGGGCCTTCAATGCTGCCCGTCTGCGTGGTATTCCGGCAGAGCTGCTTATCTTCCCTGACGAGAACCACTGGGTTTTGAAGCCCCAGAATGGTATTTTGTGGCAACGCACCTTCTTCGACTGGCTCGACCGCTGGCTGAAGTAAATTTATTCCCAGCGTGGGAACATTATATTCCCAGCGTGGGAACAAAACATTCCCAGTGTGGGAATAAAAAAGAGAAAGAATTAAAAAGAAAAGATAATGACACAAGCAATTCAAAAGACACTGAGAGACTCAGCAGCTATGCGTTGGACTGCACTACTGCTATTGGCTATGGCCATGTTCTGTTCATATATCTTTATGGACATTCTCTCACCTATCAAGGACCTCATGCAGGAAACCCGTGGTTGGGACTCTACCGCCTTCGGTACCATGCAGGGCTCGGAGGTATTCCTTAACGTATTCGTATTCTTCCTCATCTTCGCAGGTATCATCCTCGACAAGATGGGCGTCCGTTTCACGGCAGTCCTCTCCGCAGCAGTTATGCTCGTTGGTGCCTGTGTGAAATGGTATGCTGTCAGCGACAGCTTCATTGGCAGTGGTTTGGAAAGTTGGTTTAACAACAACCTGAACTACATCCCTGGCTTCGACGAACTAGGTGTTTCTCCGTTCTACGAGGGCATGCCTGCCTCTGCCAAGTTTGCTGCTTGTGGCTTTATGATTTTCGGTTGTGGTTGCGAGATGGCGGGCATTACCGTGTCCAGAGGAATCGTGAAATGGTTCAAGGGACGTGAAATGGCACTGGCAATGGGTTCCGAGATGGCATTGGCCCGTCTGGGTGTTGCCACCTGTATGATTTTCTCACCCTTCTTTGCCCGTCTGGGTGGCGAGGTCAGCGTAAGCCGTTCCGTAGCCTTTGGCGTTGTACTGATGTGCATAGCTCTCATCATGACCATTGTATATTTCTTCATGGATCAGAAGCTTGACGCACAGACCGGTGAGGCTGAGGAGAAGGATGATCCCTTCAAGGTCAGCGACATTGGTAAGATTCTCAGCGACAGTGGCTTCTGGATTGTTGCCCTGCTTTGCGTGCTCTACTATTCAGCCATCTTCCCCTTCCAAAAGTATGCTGTTAACATGTTACAGTGCAACCTGACGCTGACACTTCCCGAGGCAGACTCTTTCTGGGCAAAGCCCGACGTAACCATCATTCAGTATGTCATCATGCTCATTGTTGCAGCCACTGGCTTTGCCTCTAACTTCCAGAAGAAAAGCGCCACGAAGTACGGTCTTCTGGCCATGTCCATCATAGCCCTTATCACCTATTGCTATATGGGCTTCATGCGCCAGTCGGCAGAGTCTATCTTTGCAGTGTTCCCCCTGCTGGCAGTGCTTATCACTCCTATTCTGGGAAGCTATCTCGACCATCACGGCAAGGCTGCCACCATGCTGGTATTGGGATCTCTGCTGCTCATCGGTTGTCACCTGACCTTCGCCTTCGTATTGCCCATGTTCAAGGGAAATGCTGTTGGAGGAATCATCATTGCCTATACCACCATCCTGGTTCTGGGAGCATCTTTCTCCTTGGTACCCGCTTCGTTGTGGCCCTCTGTGCCCAAGCTCGTTGATGCCAAGGTCATTGGTTCTGCCTATGCCCTGATATTCTGGATTCAGAACATTGGCTTGTGGCTGTTCCCCCTGCTCATCGGTAAAGTGCTTGACGCCACCAATCCTGGTGTCACCGACCCCACACAGTTTGACTACACCGCTCCACTGGTCATGCTGGCCTCACTGGGTGTTGCAGCCCTCCTGCTCGGCTTGCTGCTGAAGGTTGTTGACAAGAAAAAAGGTATCGGATTGGAAGAGCCAAACATTAAGGCATAGCATTATTTGCCTCGTTTGCCTCTTTTCCCCTTTTGGCCTTTTTGGTTTTCTTTGCATCTTTGCGGCTTCTCAACTCATCAATATAGCCCGCTGTCACAATACCTGACGGCAGGGCTATAATTGCTATACCCACCATCGAAGAGATGATGCTGATAACGCGTCCCACATTTGATATCGGGTATAAATCTCCATAGCCTACCGTTGTTAGCGTGCAGGCAGCCCAGTAGAAAGCATCAAAGAAGGAGGTAAAGAGGTATTCGCCCGTTTCCGGATTTATTTGCTCTTCGGCATTAAACATGATAAGTGCTGTAATGAAGATATAGAAAATTGCCAACGAGAATACCGTCCATAGTATCCGCCCCTGGCGTCGTACCACGGAAAGAATGATAACCAACGGCTCGTAGTATCGTACAACTTTGATAACCCTCAGCAGTCTGAGTAGTCGCGACACACGGACAACCTTGAAGGTGGAGCTGAGCATGTTGAAAGTCGGCAAGATAGACAATAAGTCAATAATGGCCATTGGCGTAAAGGGATAAAGCAAAAACGCCGTCATGCGCTTGTGCTTTGACGACAAGTCTGCCGTCATCCATCTCAAGATGTAATCTATCATGTAGCATATTCCAGAGATGATGTCAAAATACCAAAAAAGCCTTTGATGCTCCCTGAACATCAAAGGTAAAATACCTATCACGATGGCTGATAGCATTATCCAGTCATAGATTTTGGAATACAAGTTGTCTTTCCTTGTATCTACCAGTTCCTTGATATGTTCCCTTATTGTCATAGTTGTCGATTTTCAGTCTCTTTGTCACGTCGGAATTCTCCGCATCCTACTATTTTCAGGGCAAAGATAGGAGTTTCTTTTCAAACTTCCAAATATATTCATCAAAAACTATCAAGGATTATGGAAACAGACCACCAAGGGAAGATGGTCGCTGAAGCCACGCTGATAGTGCAGGCCGTTGAAGGTGCGGAGAGGTTTCACTCCTCCGTTTTTCTTGTCTTCTTCCAACAAGAAGGGGGCATCGTTAACGGAGGTCTGTAGAACGAAATCAGTGAGTGCTGTACTTACCAATACGTGGTCGATGCTCTGCCACCGTCCTTCGTAGCGATAGGTGCCCTCTGCACCATGAGAGCCTTTGGCTTTGCTGGTGATGTTGTGCAAGCCGTTTTCCTCCAAGAACAGAAGGGAGGGACTGTCGGCATAGTCGTTGAAGTCGCCTGCCACGATGACTTTGGCACATGATGACAGCTGGCTGATAGTTTCAACAAGACGCTCCATCACGACACGCCGGTTGGGACGTGTGGCTTTCTCACCTCCAAAACGGCTGGGAGCATGAACCACGAAGACATGCAGCGTATCACCCTTCACCGTTTCACCCTGAACATAAAGGATGTCACGTGTGGGACGCATGCCTTCCAAGGGTTTGACATAGAGACAGTCATAGCAGATGGGACGGAAAGAAAAAGGCTGATAGAGCAGTGCCACATCAATGCCGCGAACATCGGGCGAGTTGGTCATCAGATAGTCATAACCAGCATTACGCAACAGCGAGCGCCGGGTTAAATCGAAAAGGCACGAGTCGTTCTCCACCTCCACCAGAGCTACCAAATCGGGCACTCCCTCTTGTTGACAGGAAAGAATCACCTGACCGATAGAGTTCAACTTGCGCCAATAGCGGGCTGGTGTCCATTGCCTTGGTCCGTCGGGCAACCACTCCGTGTCTTGTTTCAGGGAGTCGTGCTTACAGTCGAACATGTTCTCGCAGTTCAACTCAACCATTGTCAGCGACTGGGCGGACGCTGAATGAGTAATGAGTAATGAGAAATGAGTAATTATGATAACCATGCAAGCCCGATGTAGCAAGCAAAGCATGTAAGCACGATGTATTTGCAAGCACAGCCCGCAAGTCCTACGAAAAATACTGCCCAAAAGTGTAATCATAATTACTCATTACTAATTTCTAATTTTATATATCTTCCATCCTACAGAGGCCACAAAGATGCTCATCAGGGGGGAGAGATAGTTGAAGAAGCAATAAGGAAGATAAGTCAGCGTGGCAACGCCAAGTACCGTGCTCTGCGTCAATCCACAGGTATTCCACGGAACAAGGACAGAGGTCACGGTAGCTCCGTCCTCACACGAACGGCTCAACAGGCGAGACTCATATCCCCGTTTGCGATACGTCTCCTTGAACATGGAGCTGGAGAGCATGATGGAGAGATACTGGTCAGCCGTGGCGATATTACAAAAGCAGGCCGTCCCCACCGTAGATGCCACAAGAGATACCGTACCATGTGCAAAGCGGAGGACGTGACGCATGAGGTCTTGCAACTGACCTGTGGCAGTGATAGCCCCACCGAACGTCTGGGCACAGATAATAAGCCAGATGGTAGGCATCATGCCATTCATGCCACTGGTGTGAACCAATTCGTTGAGCATCGAATTGCCCGTCTCAATATCGTTACTGCCATAACAAACACGCATCATTCCTTCGTATAATCCTACGAAACCTGCATTGCCTGTTATGCCGGCAACCAGTTCGGGTTGTAGCACCACTCCAACGATGACCGCCAGAAGGATAGCCATAAACAACACCACCATAGACGGCAGACGACGGGCTATCATGACTCCCGTCAACACTGGAACCAGCATCAACCAGGGAGAAATGACAAAGGTTTGCTGCAAGCCCTCCATGAACTCCGTCACATTGCCTTGTCCCGACACGTCCATCGTAAAACCTGCAATGAGAAAGATGACGGTGGATATGCAGAACGTAGGCACCGTGGTATAAAACATATAATGGATATGTGTGAAGAGAGGCGTACCAGAGACGCTGGATGCCAACACGGTAGTATCGGAAAGCGGAGACAGTTTGTCACCAAAGTAAGCACCTGTGATTATGGAGCCTGCTATCCAACCGTCATCAAAGCCATGCGCCTTGCCAATGCCCATCAGTGCCACACCTATCGTTGCTACCGTAGTCCATGAAGAGCCTATCATCAGGCTGACCAATGCACACAGCACACTACTGCTGACCAGGAAAACCTCCGGACGAATAATCTGCATACCATAGTAAATCATGGTAGGCACGATGCCCGAAACCATCCACGTGCCACCAATGGCGCCAATGAGAAGAAGGATGATGATGGCCGGCGTGCAACTGGCAATCTTTTCGGAAAACTCACGTTCCAGGTTCTCCCATTCCAAGCGTTTCGCAAAATGACCTACCAGCACGCTGACTGCCGATGCGACCAACAGCGAAACCTGTGAGGCACCATCCAATGTTGCGTTACCGAAGACGGCAACGCAACACGTGATGAGTAGGATTAATACCAGAAATGGGATGAAACTCACTTCTTACCTATAATAATATGATAAGATTAGCAAACCTTCTCAAGGCGCTTCATCATGGCAAACATGAATACAGCGGCAATGAGGCAGACGGCCAGGAATACGCTCCAGCATACCCAAAGGGGAACAGCACCCCACAACAGACCGCCAACAACCACCAACTGGTTACCGATAGCTGTAGCAACAAACCAGCCACCCATCATCATTCCCTTGTACTTGGGAGGAGCCACCTTCGACACAAACGAGATACCCATTGGCGATAACAACAGCTCGCCAAAAGTCAATACAAGATAAACTGAGATAAGCAGGTTGGGCGTTACGTCAGCCACATGGACAGCCACAGGATTTCCATCGGGTCCCATCTCGGTCTGAGGCATGGGAAGTCCGAAAGAGCCAAAGGCCATCAGTGCGTATGCCACAGCAGCCACAATCATACCGTATGCTATCTTTCGGGGAGCCGATGGTTCTTTGCCCTTTGCAGCCAAAGCACCAAAGATAGCCATAGACACAGGGGTGAGGGCTACCACATAGAAGGGGTTGAACTGCTGGAAGATAGGAGCGGAAACTGCCACAACCTTCTCGCCATCATACTCAAAGAAGAGGAAAGCCAAAGCAGCAGCTATCACGATGAGGGAGATTATCTTACCCTTACTTGTCTTAGACTGGAACAGCGAGAAACCCGCATAGACGATAAAGACCACAGCCACCAGATTCCACACATTAAAGCACATGGCCTGGACGCCGGAAGCACTGTTGGCAGTAAACTCATCGGCAAAATAAGTCAGCGAGAGTCCGTTCTGGTGGAAAGCCATCCAGAAGAAGATGACCACAGCAAACACCAGGCAGAGTGCCACGATGCGTTGTTTGGTCTCCTCTTTGGAAAGTTCCTCGACAGGTGCGGCTTCAGCAGCTTTAGTCTTCTTACTGCCACCCTCTGTATGACGGAACGTGCTACGGAAAACGTAGTAGATAGCGATAGAAAGAATCAGCGATGCACAAGCCACAGCAAACGAGAAGTGATAGGCATCATTGCTGGAATAGCCTAACGAGGTCTCAGCATACTCCTTAATCTTAATGGCGGCAGTAGGAGCAAACAAAGCACCAATATTAATAGCCATATAGAAAATGGAGAAGCCGGAATCGCGCTTGTCCTTATACTGCGGATCATTATACAAATCGCCCACCATGACCTGCAGGTTGCCCTTGAACAAGCCCGTGCCAAAGCCAATGAGCAACAGGGCAGCCAGCATCACTACGAGGGCTACAGTGTCGCCTCCCAAGGGGACAGACAACAGCAAATAGCCTGCAAACATAATGATGATGCCCGTTGTCACCATACGACCAAAGCCGAATTTATCGGCCATGATTCCACCAATGAGTGGGAAGAAATAAACTAACATGAGGAACGCACTATAGATGGTGCCTGCCAGGGCAGGCGACAAGCCATAGTTGGCTCTCAAAAACAAAGCGAAGACTGCCAGCATGGTGTAGTAACCAAAGCGCTCGCCAGTATTGGCCAATGCCAACGCAAAAAGTCCTTTCGGCTGATTTTCAAACATAATAATAATTATTTAATTTTAGGATTCTTCGTCTTAACGATATCAAAGAGATAGGTAGCCTTGATGACAATCTGCCCGAAGTTAGAACGTCCGAAGAAATCGCTCTTCGAGTTCTTGAAGATATCTCCCAAGCCATAATAATAACGGCCTTCCACGATAAAATGCCCCACTTTGGGGTGTGAGAATTCAAGTCCGCCTCCAAAGACTATTCCGTAGTCAAACTTACGCTCTACGGACATTGAATCCTGTGCCACGACCTTGGAGGAGCGTGCTGTCTGAGTAGGCTTGCCCGGCTCTACATTCGTATTCGTTGACTCGCTGAGGAAGAAGCCCATTTGCGGACCTAACTGAATGAAGCCCTGCAAGCCCTTACGCTCACGTCCCCATCCTAACCGGGCCATCAGGGGAAATTGCACATAGGTCATCTTACGCTCATAGGACAGGGGATTGGCTTTCGCTTCGTCACCGACATAATATACGGGCTGGTTATCAATGTCCATGATGTTTTCTTTCCATCCGGTCTGGGCAAAGTTCAACTCGGCCACAATGGCACAGATGCTCTTGAAGTATTTTTCGCAGGTATAGCGAAAGGTCAGACCACCCGTCATACCGCCCAACTTGTTCTGAGGAACCTCTGGCACAAAACCGATGCTGCTTATCATATAGCCGGCATTGACTCCTACAGCAAAGTCGGTACGATACTCACCCACCTGAGCATGAGAGATGAGAAAAGAGAAATGAGAAATGAGAAATAAAATATAAAACCGCTTCATCTTCATTCCTTAATAATTGATGGTTTCCACCTTGTTTTCCGGTGTATAGTGTACAAACATGACGGCCCTGTTCTGCAACCCGCCATTTCCTATGCGTTCAAACCGAAGGGGATTCTGCAAAGGAGTATAGCCTACCATGCCTGCTGCACCCGTAAAATGATCGCCATACATGTGGAGTCCCTTCAGCATGAAGAAAGCATGGTCGAAGCCTATCACGGCATAACGCTGGTTGTAATGCTGCATGTCCTGATGGAAATTCCAACGATATTTCAGCTTGATGCGGTCAGACCTGGACGAGAAAGGATTCATATAATAGGTAGTAGGGACATAGACATCAAACTTGTAGAAATTATCTAAATGCTGACGGTTGTACATCAGCCATTCCGTATATCCAAACACCGAAACCAGCATGCCCGGCATGTTCATCACCAAACCGTTCAGCTTGGCAAAGGCTACGTTCAACTCCTGAGAACGGCTAGTATTCAAGATAACCACATTACGCTGACTCATAGAGAAAGCCTTCTTGAACATAGACTCGCTGGAGCGCAGGTTGGTAATGCTATACTGAATACCGTTCTGCTCCAGCTTTCTGCGAAGGGCGGTCGTAAAGCTTCCCTTCGTACTGGTAGAGTCATTACAATCTATCAGCACAGGATGACAATCCTTGAAACGCTCGTAGAAACGCTGAACGTAAGCCTCGTTCAGCTGGTTCTGATTCTGCTGAGCCTGAAACAGGTTGTAGTTATTATATATCTCCTGAGAATACGTTGTAAAGGGAACCAGCAACTTGATGTTGCGAGACATCACATAATCGCCTAACGACTTCAGCTGCTTGGTATAATAAGGACCGATAATAAGGTCGCAATTGGCAATGTGAAGGTCAGACAATACCTGCGACATATTGCTGTTTTCCGTGATGTTCCAGGCACGGACATCGGTAGAAATGCCTATGCTTCTCAGACTATCGCATGCCATCAGCACACCGCGATAGTATTCCAGCATGCGCTTGCCGTCAGCATTCTTGTCGTTCAGAGGCAGCATCACGCCCACCCTGATTTCGCGCTGGCGCAAGTCCTTGCCGACAGGGGCGGCTGGCTGAGCAGGTTGGCTGGCTGTACTTGCCGAACTGGCCGTACTAGCATTCGACGGATACGGAATCTTAATGAAGTCGCCCTTCTTCAGCTCATAGCCCGGCGTGTTCATTTCCGGATTCGCCTTGATCAATTCCTCTATGGTAATGCCATTTTCACGGGCTATTCCAAAAATAGTCTCTTTTCGTTTCACCTGGTGCATCTCCTTGTAGTTCTGCACCTGCGCCATCATTGTCTCCACGTTCATGGAAAACAAAGTTAACAATAGGAAATATCTGAATAATTTTTTCATTGTCATCTTAAATTTTCTGTTTTGCGCTACAAAATTACATAAAAAAATGCGGAAGTTCTACTTTTTTCACTAATTTTGCAAAAATATTCGCACATCACCATGTATTTAAGGAAAGTAACATGCATTTTGACCTTGCTTTGCACTGCCATCATGGCCTTTGCACAGGTAGAAATAAAGGTCACCTACACGGACGAGACAGGAACGGAAGTTACAGCGACGGAGAGTTTCTCTTCAGAAGCGCCGCTGCCTACCCGTATTTCTTCCAATGGTCCAGAACTCTACACAGGCGCCTCTGTGGAGTGGCACATCCGCAACCTGTCTTCAGGAACCAGTGTCACCCGCTACGACGAAGAGACATCATTTACATTTACCGAGGCGGGAATCAATACGGTATCTCTCATCGTACGGCAGAACAACGAGGTGGTTGACTCTACGCACATAGACATCACCATTACCGAGAGCCATCTGGAAATGCCCAACGCCTTTTCGCCCAACGACGACGGGCATAACGATTTCTACGGGGCAAAGGGCGCCTGCCATCCGGAGGCCAGCGGACATTATAAGAGTATCGTAGAGTTTCATGCCTATATCTTCAACCGCTACGGTCAGAAGCTTTACGACTGGACAGACATCTCCAAAGGATGGGACGGCACCTACAAAGGTCGTCCTGTCAAAGACGGCACCTATTTCGTTTATGTAAAAGCCCGTGGTGCCGACGGCGTGGAATATAATATCCGCAAGGACGTCAATCTGATACGCAGTCGTAACATAGTATCCGAGACCAACAACGATAATAATGAGTAACGACAATAAAATAAAAATTTGGGGAGCTCGCGTTCATAACCTCAAGAACATTGACGTGGAGATTCCCCGAGATTCCTTGACCGTTATCACCGGACTGAGCGGCTCAGGCAAGTCGTCGTTGGCCTTCGACACCATCTTTGCCGAAGGACAGCGCCGCTACATCGAAACGTTCTCTGCATACGCCCGCAACTTCCTGGGCGGCATGGAGCGCCCTGATGTCGATAAAATCACGGGACTCTCGCCCGTCATCAGCATCGAGCAGAAGACCACCAACAAGAATCCCCGATCGACCGTAGGCACCACTACGGAGGTGTATGACTACCTCCGCCTGCTCTTTGCGCGTGCCGGCAAGGCTTACAGCTACGAGACCGGCGAGCCTATGGTGAAATATACCGAGGAGAAGGTGATGGAGATGATTATCCAGAACTATGCCGGTCGCCGCATCCTGATTCTTGCCCCATTGGTACACTCCCGCAAGGGCCACTACCGCGAGCTTTTCGAGGGTCTTCGCCGCAAGGGCTACCTCCATGTGCGTGTTGACGGTGAATTGACAGAGATTACGCAAGGCATGAAGGTGGATCGCTACAAGAATCATGACATCGAAGTGGTCATAGACCGCATGGCGGTCAAGGGCTCATCGGGCCAAGTGGGCGCGGCACCCTCCGACGAACGCCTTCGCAAGTCGGTATCGCTGGCTATGAAGCAGGGCGAGGGTCGCGTGATGATTATGGATCATGAGACCGGCAGCGTGAAGCATTTCTCCAAGCAGCTGATGTGCCCCACCACGGGTATTTCGTATGGCGAACCGGCTCCCAACACGTTTTCGTTCAACTCGCCCCAGGGTGCCTGTCCACGCTGCAAGGGTCTGGGATATATCAACGAAATCGACTTGAGCAAGGTTATTCCCAACCGCAAGCACACCATCCACGAGGGAGGCATCCTGCCGTTGGGAAAGTATAAGAACCAGATGATTTTCTGGCAGATTGACGCCATCCTCCATAAATACAGCTGTGACCTGAAGACGCGCATCGAGGACATTCCCGACGAGGCGCTCAACGAGATTCTCTACGGCTCGCTGGAGAATGTGCGCATCGACAAGGAACTGATGCACACGTCGAGCGACTATTTCGTCAGCTTTGACGGCGTGGTGAAATACCTGCGCTCCGTGATGGAAAACGACGACAGCGCCGGCGGACAGAAATGGGCCGACCAGTTCCTGGCCGAGTGCGTCTGTCCGGAGTGTCACGGCCAGCGGCTGAACCGCGAGGCATTATCCTATAAAGTAGGCGACAAGAACATCTCTGAACTGGCCAGTATGGACATCTCGGAACTGCGCCAGTGGCTTGACACGGTGGAGCCGATGCTTGACCACCAGCAACAGCAGATTGCCGCCGAGATTCTGAAGGAGATACGCACCCGCCTGGACTTCCTCCTGGAGGTCGGGCTGGACTATCTGGCGCTGAACCGTCAGTCCGCCAGCCTGTCGGGTGGCGAGAGCCAGCGCATCCGACTGGCCACACAGATTGGTTCGCAGCTGGTCAATGTGCTGTACATCCTGGACGAGCCCAGCATCGGACTGCACCAGCGGGACAACGACCGGCTGATCCGCTCGCTGAAAGAACTGCGCGACCTGGGCAACACCGTCATCGTGGTGGAGCACGACCGCGACATGATGCTGGCCGCCGACTACATCGTTGACATCGGTCCGCGTGCCGGTCGCAAGGGTGGCGAGGTGGTATTCCAAGGCACCATCGACGAGATGATGAAGCAACAGACCATCACCGCCCAGTATCTCAGCGGGCAGATGAGCATCCCCCTGCCCGCCCGTCGTCGCGAGGGCAACGGCCACAGCCTCGTGCTCCGTGGATGTCGCGGCAACAACCTGAAGAATGTCACCGTGGAATTCCCATTAGGAAAATTAATCCTCGTCACGGGCGTCAGCGGCTCCGGCAAATCGACGCTTATCAACGAGACGCTCTACCCCATCCTCTCCCGCCATTTCTACCGCTCGCTGCAGCAACCCATGCCCTACGACAGCATTGAGGGACTGGAATATATAGATAAGGTGGTGAATGTCGATCAGACCCCGATAGGCCGCACGCCGCGATCGAATCCCGCCACCTACACCGGCGTCTTCTCGGACATCCGCTCGCTGTTCGTCAACCTGCCCGAAGCGCAGATTCGCGGATACAAGCCCGGCCGTTTCTCCTTTAACGTCAAGGGCGGACGCTGCGAGGTGTGCGGCGGCAACGGTTACAAGACCATCGAGATGAACTTCCTGCCCGACATTCAGGTGCCCTGCGAGGAATGTCACGGCAAGCGCTATAACCGCGAAACGCTGGAGGTCAGGTTCAAGGGCAAGTCGATTGCCGACGTGCTCGACATGACCATCAACCAAGCCGTGGAGTTCTTCGAGAACGTGCCCGACATCCTGCGCAAAATCAAGACCATTCAGGACGTGGGCTTAGGGTACATCAAGCTCGGACAGTCGTCAACGACGCTCAGCGGCGGCGAGAGCCAGCGCGTAAAGCTGGCCACCGAACTGTCGAAGAAAGACACGGGCAAGACGCTCTACATCCTCGATGAGCCCACCACGGGACTGCACTTCGAGGACATCCGCATACTGATGGACGTGCTGCAACGGCTCGTAGATCGCGGCAACACGGTCATCGTCATCGAGCACAACATGGACGTCATCAAACTGGCCGACTGGGTTATCGACATGGGACCGGAAGGCGGGCGCAACGGCGGAACGGTGCTCACCACGGGCACTCCCGAGGAGGTGGCACGCAGCAAGAAGGGATTCACGCCGAGGTTCCTGAAGGAAGAAATAAAAAAATAAAAATTAAGCGGAGCGACCGAAAAGGTCACTCCGCTTTCTCATTTCTCATTTCTCATTTGGCCGAAGGCCTCTCTTTACCCTTCGTCGCCGCCGCCACTTGGGTCCGGCGTAGGCGTCGGCGTCGGCGTATCGCCACCCTCGTCGTCAGCATCCTGCTGGCCCTCAGCCGTGGGCACCTCCACGAATCGGAACTCCTTCTCGTCGTTCAGACGCGAGTTCAGCTCGGCAGCCGGCTCGAACACCACGCTGATGGTGGCACCCGCCGAGGTCACCGCCTTGATGTCCTTCTGGCTCTTGCCCTGCACCTTCAGCTTGAACGTGCCCAGACCGTCTATCTTCACCGCGTTGCCGTTCAGCAGCTCGTCGATGATAGACTGCGGGAAGTCCGCAAACACACCGTTGATTTCACCCACCGAGAACGTCGAGCCGCGAGCCATGCGCTTGGCCAGCTGCGTCTCGCTGACGGTTGATACACGAGTCCAACGAGGGAAGTAAATCACTTCCTTTGTCTGCGGGTTTACACCCTTCATTTTGATTAAACTAATCATAGCGCTTTTGTTTTTTTTAATTAATAGTAAAAAATTTATTTATAGAGGCATTTTCATGCCGTTTTCAGTTAATGCGCATTATTTGCTCCCGTAATGCGCATTATCGCATCAATTAATGCGCATTATCGAATCCGTTAATGCGCATTACGGTTTTCAGTCATGCGCATGGCCGTGTCCATTTATCAGCATAAACGCCTCCGGCCGTCCGGAAAAGGAGCCGAGATTCCTTGTCACAAAGTTAGCAACTAAAGACAACAAATCGAAAGGCTGTTAAAATCTTTTAGTTCTAACAGCCTTTCTTTTATCATATTTAACAGTTAGCAGCAAGAAGATAACGGAATAAGTTGGTATCTTTGCAATAAAACAAATGGATATATGAGTGAGGGATGTCAAACACGACGCATGTTCGGCCACAACTATGCAGCACCGGGAACCTATGAGGTGACCATTGCTGTGGCCGGCAGGCAACCCGTATTCGGTCAGGTGCAGGGAACGACGAAGGCTGGCGGTGAACCACCACACATCGTGCCCTCTGCCCTGGGACGGGCGGTGCTCAACGATGAGATACCGAAGATACACCACTACTACCCCATGGTTGACGTATGGCAGGTATGCCTTATGCCCGACCACATGCACCTTATCGTGCGCATCAACAAGCCACTGCCTACGGGCAAACACCTCGGCATCATCATCGGTGCATTCAAGGGAGGTGTCAGTCGCGCCTGGTGGAAGCTGTCAGCAGCCGCGCGTGCGGCCGCTTCCACCGTGCCTGTGGCGTCAGCCGCAGGAACGCCCCCTCCCCTCTTCGAGCCCAACTACAACGACCATATCCTGATGCGCGACGGACAGCTGGCCAATTGGAAGCGCTACCTTCGCGACAACCCATATCGCTACATGATGCGGCGCGAATATCCCGACCTTTTCCAGCGAGCCTTGTGTATCACTATAGACGGAGTGCGCTTTAGTGCCTTTGGCAATATGCTGCTACTGCGCCAGCCGGAGAAGCACCAGGTGTTCTTTCACCGCCATACCAACGGCAAACCAACGGAAGATACCGACTACTGGAAGGAGGAGAGCCACAGGTTGCTCGCTGCCGCCAATAGCGGTGACGTGCTGGTCACCCCAGGCATCTCCGAATGTGAGAAGCGCATCAAGAACATGGCGCTGCGCCAGCGACTGCGGTTAATACACCTGCAGAAGGAACCCATAGGCAAGCTCTGGAAGCCGGAGCGCAGCCGCTTTGAGGCCTGCGCCAGTGGCTCGCTGCTCGTCCTCGCCCCTTGGTCTGAGGACATGCCTGCCTTTGGAAGCGACTATGAACGCTTTCACTATCTCAACCGCCTGACCGAGGCGGTGTGTGCCGTCAGCCATGACACGGATGTGGGGGTACACGGCTTACGCCATGTGCACCGGGGCGGATAGGAACGAGGACACCGGGGCGGATAGGAACGTGGAAAAAGCAGGGGGCGCATCCATATACAAGATGCGCCCCCTGCTTTTGTTGGATATGACGATTACATCACCGATTTCGAAACGGCGAAGAAATAATCGTAGATGCAGGAACAGATGCCGAAGAGCACGATGCCCGCCGTGCAGAGCGCCAGCGCCACTCGGGTGAAGAGCTCGGTGCGGAAGGTGGGCAGCGGTGTGTCGGTCTGCTTGATGTACATGGCTTTCACGATGAGCAGGTAGTAGTAAAGGCTGACTACCGTGTTGATCAAGGCGATAAACACCACGAAGTAAGCCCAGAAAGAGCCTTGCTGAGCGGCTGCCATGAACACGAAGAACTTCGAGAACATACCGGCGAACGGCGGAATGCCTGCCAACGAGAAGAGGGCAAGTGTCATGAGGAATGCCAGCTTGGGGTTGGTCTGATAGAGTCCGTTGTAGCTGGACATCAGCGTGGTGCCGCCGTTGTTCTGCTCAACCGTAGAGATGACGGTGAACACAGCCATGTTGGCCACGACATATACCAGGACGTAATACATCAGCGAAGCCATGCCCATCTGCGAGCCGCCTATCACTGCCAGCATGATGTAGCCTGCCTGTGAGATAGAGCTGAAGGCCATGAAGCGCTTCAACTCCGACTGGCGGATGGCGAAGAGGTTGGCAATGGTGATGGAGAGCACGATGACGATGTAGAGCAGGTATTCCCAATATTCAATCAGCGGTGCAAAAGCGTGCATGAGGATGAACATCAGCGCAAAGGCTGCCGCACCCTTGGAAACAACGCTCAGATAACCCGTCACAGGTGTGGGAGCACCCTCGTAGGTGTCGGCCGTCCAGAAGTGGAAGGGCACCAGCGACAACTTGAAGCCCAGACCGCTGAAGAAGAACACGAGTCCCATCAGCAGCATCGGCAACTGACTCTTGTACTGCGCCATATAGGCTATGCGATGGGCCACGTCGTCAAAATAGAGCGTTCCCGTAGCGCCATATACAAACGAGAGTCCGTAGAGCATGATGCCGCTGGAGAACGTGGCGGTCAGGATGTACTTGGCAGCACCCTCGGCACTGTTCTTCTTCCACTTGTCCATAGCTACGAGACAGGCCATAGGCACTGACGCGGTCTCGAGTCCGAGGAAGAACAGCAGGAAGTTGCCGCTCGACATCATGATGAACATACCCAGCAGCGTAGAGATGACCAGCAGGTAGAACTCGCCCACGTGCTTGCTGCCCTCGTTCTTCAGCCAAGGCTCAGCCATTATCATCACAATCACCGTACCAATGCTCAGGATGATTTTCATGACATTGGCTGCCTGCGTGGCGACATACATGCCACCGAAAGCTGCCGCCGGCTCAGACAGCAAGGCAATCTGGAAAGGCAGCACCAGCATCAGGGCAACGGCCACACCAGACAGCACGTCGTGCTTCTTCTCGCTACGATGCATGATGAAGTCTATTGCAAATACAACTAACAATATGATTACGAGATAAAACTCAGGCATCATACGTAAAAATTGTCCGTAATTCATAATCTTTCGTCCTCCTTTATTAAATGATATTAGCGAGAATTGGTCCTACAGCGTCAGAGATAACGTTGCTTGCCCACAAGGGGAACAGGCCGAGACCTGCCACACAGGCAATCAGACAGATGACGGCAACGCGCTCGTCCCATGTCGCATCGGTCAGCTCCAGATAATGAGGATTCTTCACCTCACCATACAGAATCTTGCCGACAACACGAAGGATATAGACGGCCGTCACAACAATCGACGTACAGGCAATGATGGTAGCCACACGGTGGAACGTATCGCCATTCTCGAACGAACCCACGAAGATGGTCATCTCAGCAATGAAGCCCGAGAAGCCCGGCAGACCGAGGTTGGCGAGACCAGCAACCACGTAACCGACAGCGAGGAACGGCATGATCTTCATCAAACCATCCAGATAGCGGATGTCACGGGTGTGGGTACGACCATAAATCATACCGATGAGGGCGAAGAAGAGGGCCGTCATCAGACCGTGTGACAGCATCTGCAGGATTGCACCGGTGCAAGAGGTCTTGGTCATCATGAGCAGGGCGAACAATACCAGTCCGCAGTGCGACACGGACGAATAGGCATTGATGTACTTCAGGTCGGTCTGCACGCAGGCTGAGAAGGCGCCATAGACTACCGAGATGGTGGTGAGGATAAGGAATATCCACGCCAGCTCGTTGGCTGCATCGGGCAACAGATACATAGCCACGCGGAAGCAGCCATATCCTCCTAACTTCATCAGTACACCGGCGTGCAGCATAGAGACTGCCGTGGGGGCTGAAGCATGACCGTCGGGTGACCATGTGTGGAAGGGGAACAGGGCGCCCAGCACACCGAAACCGATGAAGATGAAGGGGAAGAACACCTTCTGCGTCTCCACAGGAATGTTATGCATGGCGGCAATCTCATTCACATTCATGGTCGTTGCACCACTGAAGTAGTAAATGCCCAGGATACCGAGAATAAGGAGAGCAGAGCCACCCATCAGCATCAGCGTCAGCTTCATGGCTGCATACTCCTTGTTGCCTGAGCCCCAGACACCAATCAGCAGGTACATGGGAATCAGCGCCACCTCGTAGAACATGAACATGGTGAACATATCGGTGCAGATGAAGAAGCCATAGACACCCGTGGAAAGCAGGGTGAACCAAAGGAAATACTCCTTGGTCATGGGCTTCAGCTGCCAGGAGGCAAAGGTGCCCGTGAAGACGATGATGCTCGACAGGAGCAGCATCACCACAGAAATACCATCGACACCAACAGAATAGGCGATATTAAGGGGCTTGAACCAAGGCGTTGAAGCCGTCAACAGCATCACATCGGTATTACCTGCTGCACGCTGCTGGACGAAATAGATGGTCAGCCAAACAGACAGGGCCAGCAGACACGAGGCTCCGGCCACCATCACACCACGCACCTGATTGAGACTCTTGGCCAGCCAAAGACCCAGGAGCATCAGGGCGGGGATTACTACGAATAATGTTAATATACTCATAATTCTAATATTTTAAATGAGGAATGAGTAATGAGAAATGAGAAATGAAAATGAATAAATGAGAAATGACACCACAGCAATTCCTCTGCAGTGGAAACAGTGCAATACGCAAGAATGAAGGCGCAGCCCATTTAAACATTTCTCATTTACATTTCTCATTTCTCACTTCTCATTTCTCATTTATATTGCAAGCAGGATTAACGTTAATGCTACGGTGCCGGTCAGGAACCAGACGGCATACTGACGGACATCGCCACTCTGCCAAGGACGAATAGACTCGCCAGCCTCGTTGGCACCCCATGCCAGGAAGTTGAACGTGCCGTCAACAACGTGACGGTCGAACCAGGCAATAGGTGTGGAGATGCAACGGAAGATGATGCGGTGCGTGACAAACTGCCATATCTCGTCCTGATAGAAGCGCTTGTAGGCTGCACGGTGCAGCTTGGGGAACGTCTTATACAGGCGGTCGGCAATGGGCTGGCTCTCACCTTTATATATATAGGTGGCCAGACAGATGCTCAGGATGGCAATAATGGTAGAGGTAGCAGCAATCTGCGTGTCGAAGTGGATAGTGTAGTCGGTACCCTCGGCAGATACGAACGAACCAAAGGAACCACCCCACCCTGCAAAGCCTGCAATGGTGGTATAGATACCTACTCCCATCGTAATGACGCAAAGCACAATGAGAGGAATGGTCATCGTAGCGGGAGCCTCGTGGGGTGTATGGTGCTCGTGGGCCTCAACATTTTCTGTTCCCCAGAAAATACCGTAGTACAGACGGAACATATAGAAAGCGGTCATAGCGGCAATACCCGTCATGATCCAACCAACCACAGGACTATAGGCAAAGCAAGCCGTGATAATCTCATCCTTCGAGCTGAAGCCTGAGAAGAAGGGAATACCGGCAATCGCCAGACACGAAATCAGGAAGGTGATATGCGTGATAGGCATATACTTACGCAGTCCACCCATCAGTGCCATCTCATTAGAATGAACGGCATGGATGATGCAACCGGCTCCCAAGAACAGACAAGCCTTGAACATAGCGTGGGTGAACAAATGGAACATACCAGCCATGAAACCGAGCTGTGCATGATTGTCGAGCACCCCGTGATGACCCGGCAGTGAAACGCCCAGCGCCACCATCATGAAGGCAATCTGTGAAATGGTCGAGAAGGCCAGCACACGCTTGATGTCGCTCTGGGCACAAGCCACGGCAGCGGCATAGAATGCGGTGAAGACACCCACCCAAACGATGATCGACATCTGCGGTTGAGCGTACTCAACCCAGAGGGGGAACATACGGGCTATCTGGAACACACCGGCTACCACCATCGTAGCAGCGTGAATGAGCGCAGAAACAGGCGTAGGACCTTCCATGGCATCGGGCAGCCAGATGTGCAAGGGGAACATGGCACTCTTACCAGCACCACCGATGAACATCAGCACAAGGGCGGTAGGCAGGATGAATGCTCCTGCTGCCATTGCCTTGGCAGCATTGCCGGCAATGAACGGAGTGGTACCCTCGCCCATCACGATGTCGCCAGCAAACGAGAAGCTGAACGAATCGGTGTAGTAGCCGAACAGCAGGATACCGATGAGGAAGAACATATCAGCAAAGCGCGTCACGATGAACGCCTTCTTGGAGGCGGCAATGGCGGGCTTCAACGGATAGTAGAATCCAATCAGCAGGTATGATGATACACCCACCAACTCCCAGAAGGTGTACATCTGGAAGATGTTGGTGGCTACAACCAGTCCGAGCATAGACATGGTGAACAGGCTCAGGAAGGCGTAATAACGCTGGAAGCCCTTCTCACCGTGCATGTAGCCGAAGGAGTAGATATGTACCATCAACGAGACTGTCGAGATGACAATGAGCATCATCACCGAGATAGGATCCAGCAGGATACCCATGTCGAAATGCAGATTGCCCAAGGGCAGCCATGTAAAGTTATAAGGAACAATGGTGGCAAATGTACCATCCGACAGACGGTCTGCACCAAAATAGGCAAAAGCCGTCAGGTAAGAGAGCACGGTAACCAGTCCCAAAGATGTCGTACCGATAAGACCAGCTGTCTTATGAGACATCTTCATGCCAGCCAACGCAAGAATCACGAAGGAAAGCGCAGGCAGCAGAAGAATCAGAAATGAATAACTATATATTTCCATAATTTTTCACTTTTCACTTTTACTTTTTACCTTAGCTTACCATTTCATGTTCTTAATACTATCAACGCTATCGCTCTTGAAATTACGATAGACATTGATGATAATTGCAATAGCCACTGCCGACTCTGCTGCGGAAACTCCGACGGAGAAAAGGGTCATAAACATACCCTCCATAGAGCCTGGGAACAGCAAACGGTTAAAGGCAGCAAAATTGATGTCAACGGCATTCAGAATCAACTCCACAGAGATGAGCATGGCAATCAAGTTGCGACGCGTAATAAAGCCGAACACACCAATGAAGAACAAGAGTGCACTAAGCACGAAATAACATTCTACAGGTACCATACGCTTATTCCTCCTTTTCTTTACGTGCGACAACCAAACCACCAATAATACAAGCCAACAAGAACAGGGATATGAACTCGAAAGGGAGCACATACTGGTACTTGTCAGCACCCACAAGAGCAGTACCAATAGACTTCATTGGCACTTCTGCATTGGGAGCGGCCATAGCAGCATACAAGAATTGATTCTTCATCAATACCAAGATAACTGTAGCACAACCAATGATAGTAAGCAGTCCGCCCCACAGGACACGACTACCCTTCATACGCTCGGTCAAACCCTGTAAGGTACGCTTGTTCACCAACTGGATGGCGAATACATAAATCATAGTTACACCACCAGCATAGACAGATATCTGGGCTGCACCCAGATAGGTATAATCAAGCAGGAAATAAAGACCTGCCACACCGAAGAGCACAAACAACATGAATGTTGCGGCTCGCATGATTCGAGTTGTTGTCACACACATCACGGCAGAGCCGAGGATGACAACAGCAAGAATGCAAAACATTACTAAATCAGCCATAGTCTTTACTTCGTTTTAGTGTTAAACTTTCCAACCTCGAATGCAGCACCACCCTCAATGAGGTTAGGCAACGAACCGCCTTGATAAACTTCCTGATTCAGGTGAAGCACTAGCTTACTGCGGTCGAACACGGCATTCTCGAAATCATTCGTAAACTCGATAGCATCAAAGTTGCAGGCATTCGTACAAAGCTGGCAGAACATGCAGTCACCCAGATCGTACTGATAATCATCCAGCACCTTCTTTTTCTTACCTGTCTCCGGATCCTCAACCATATGGCTCAGGATTTTGATGGTTCCATTGGGGCAAGACTTCTCACACAGGGTGCAAGCCGTGCACTTATAGCTTCCATCATCGTTGCGCTTGAACACCAAGCGACCACGGTGACGCTTGGAGACGTGAAGCGTGGTCTTGCGGTTCTCGGGATACTGCTCTGTTGACTTATTGGTAAAAAAGTCCTTGAAGAATTCCTTCCAAGTGGTCTTCATACCAATGGCCAAAGTCTTCAGGCCGTGCCCGATTTCTCCGAAATATGTTTTGTTATCTTCCATTTTCTAGTATTTCAAGTTTTACTAGTCTGACTAGTACACCTTTATTTAATATATAGGCCCAAGGCCACAACAACAGTCATAATCACCAGGTTAATCAGTGCCAGCGGCATGAGATACTTCCATTCCAACTTCAGAATCTGGTCGATACGCAGACGGGGGAACGTCCACTTAATCCACATCAGAATCCATACCAGGAAAAAGGCTTTACCCATGAACCATACGATACCTGGAATGTAGTTCATCACTGCATCGAAGGCCTCAACACCAATATTCACAGGTGCCCATCCACCGAGGAACACCGTTGCAGCAATACCTGCAATAATAAAAAGATTGAGGAACTCTGCAAGGTAGAAAAAGCCGAAGCCCATACCAGAATACTCGGTATGATGTCCGGCAGTCAACTCACTCTCTGCCTCAGCCATATCGAACGGGCCACGGTTAGCCTCTGCATTACCAGCAATGAGGAATACGAAGAAAGCTATCAAGGCAGGAATATGTCCCTGGAAAATCAACCACTTCCAAGGGCCTGTCTGAGCCTCAACAATACCACTCATCTGCATGGTTCCTGTCAGAATCACAGCAGTAATCAGGCAAAGGCAAAGCGACATCTCGTAAGAAATCATCTGCACAGCACCACGCATGGCCGAAACCACAGAATACTTGTTGTTAGAACCCCAACCTGCAAGGAAAATACCTACCACACCTATCGAAGAAATAGCAGTAAGCAGGAACACACCTACGTTGAAGTCAAGCACCGTAGCACCATTGTTCCAAGGCAGGAACGAGAAGGCACCTACAGAGCCGATAATCACCAGGAGAGGAGCTACGGCATACAGCAGTTTATCAGCACGATCAACGAAGAAAATCTCCTTGATGAGCATCTTCAGCACATCGGCAAACACCTGCAGCAAACCCCAGTAGCCTACTCGCATCGGGCCAAGACGGCACTGGAAATAGGCACAGACTTTACGCTCCATAAAAATCAGCACAATAGCGATGAGGGCATATCCCACCAGGATAGCGACACCCACCAATACGCACTCAATCAATATTGCCAACCAGTCGGGACATCCTATCGTCACACGAAGCAGTTGGTCAAACCATTGGGTTATAATAGAAAAGTCGAACATAATCCAAACGCTTTTTATCTGTCAATATCTGGTATTACAACGTCAATAGCGGCACAGGTGGCAATCAGGTCGGCTATCTTCTGACCACGCAACATCGGGTCGAAAGCACCTACCAGCGAGAGCCCCATCGGACGCATCTTCATGCGATACGGGCTCTTGTCGCCACGAGAGTCGAGATACACACCAAACTCACCAGCTACACCCTCTACAGAGTAGTACCACTGTCCTTCGGGCACCTTGATGATGGGTTTCTGCTTCACATAGAAATCACCCTCAGGAATATTGTCGATGAGTTGTTCAATGATGTTCAGACTCTGGTACATCTCGTTGATGTGAACAAGATAGCGTCCCATAGAATCACAGGTATCGAGTGTACACTGCTCCCACTCTACCTTGTCATACATGTCGTAGGGATGGTTCTTGCGAACGTCGTTCTTCCAACCCGAGGCACGTCCGGCAGGACCGGTAACAGCGTAGTTGATACAATCCTCAAGACCCATCGGGCCACAGTTCTCCAGACGATTATGTGTAATAACGTTATCGCCAAACACATCCATATATTCCTGAATAGTAGGACGCAGATACTTCACCAAATCCTTACAATTCTTAACGAAGTTAGGATCGATGTCATCCTGCAAGCCACCTATTCTATAATAGTTCTGAATCAGGCGGCCACCAGTAGTCTCCTCCATCACGTTCAGCACGTGCTCACGGTCACGCATACCATAAAGCATACCTGTCAGTGCACCAAGGTCCTGAGCCACACACGAGGTGAAAAGCAGATGGGAGTCGAGACGCTGAAGCTCGTCCATGATGGTACGGATATACTTGATACGGTCTGTCAGCTCAACCTCCATAGCCTCCTCTATAACACCTACCAGCGCATGACGATGTTGCATGGCTCCCAGATAGTTCAGACGATCGGTCAGTGCCAATGTCTGGGGGTAGGTCATGCCTTCCCACATCTTCTCAATGGCACGATGGATATATCCCAAGTGGGGATAGATGCGCTTCACTGTCTCACCATTCAGCACGGTCTGCAAGCGGAGCACACCATGAGTTGCCGGGTGCTGAGGACCGATGTTAATCACATAGTCATCAGCATCGAAGAGCTTATTCTGCTTGCTCTGCAGAACACCATCTTTGTCTAGATAGTACTCCAGACCATAGTCGGGTTCCACATCGTCCTCCAGTGTGTACTCATCGTTGAACTTCCAGTCCTTGCGGAAGGGATAGCCCTTAAAGTCTGAGCGCAGGAACAGACGGCGCATGTCGGGATGTCCCAGGAACACAATGCCATAGAAATCATAAACCTCACGCTCCAGCAGGTCAGCAACACGCCAGATGTTTGAAACGGTAGGAATATAGGCCATCAGCTGACCGTCAGTCTCGCCAGTACCATTGGAAGACATGCCGTCACCACAAACCTGAGTCCTGGCCAGCATCTTCACAGAACAACGCTCATGGGTCTTGGTATTCTCAAGGATATAGATACAGCCTAATCCTTCCTCAGCGCCAAAATCCTCGCCAACGATAGTGACAAGATAGTCAAAGCCCCTCTTGTCCTTCAAGTTTTGCATCTCCTGTGCAAACTTGTCGAAATCAAATGATAAAAACTCTAACTTCATGCCTTCTCCTCCTCTACTTTAGCTTCTGCCTGAGCAGCCTTGATTTCTTCTACAAACTCCTGAGGGACATCGTTGATGACCATCGGTTCACGACGGTGATCGCCATGTTTCGAACGGAATGTCAACTCCTCATTAGATACACCCAGTGCAGCTTCCTCAGCGGTCTGCTTATGGTTGGCACCGCCGAAGAATTTCTCAATCTTCACCTTACGCTGAAGCTGCATCATGCCATACATGATAGCTTCTGGACGTGGAGGACAACCAGGGATAAACACATCGACGGGAACAATCTCCTCGATACCCTTGACAACATGGTAGCTGGACTTGAACGGACCACCGCTGATGGCACAGCCACCTACGGCAATCACGTACTTAGGCTCAGCCATCTCATCGTACAGACGCTTCAAGGCAGGAGCCATCTTGTGTGTAATAGTACCGGCACACATAATCAAGTCTGCCTGACGTGGGGAGTTACGTGTTACCTCGAAACCAAAGCGGGCAAAGTCATAGCGGGCACAACCGCAGGCCATGAACTCAATGCCACAGCAAGAAGTGGCAAAGGTCAGTGACCAAAGAGAGTTAGAACGTCCCCAATTTATCAACTGGTCCAGTGAACCCGTAATCACATTGACACCACCCTCATGGAGTTCGTCAATAATCTTCTCCAACGAGGCATTGTCATTCCACTCCTCGTATGGGATACTTTTGATGTGCGGTTTCCTTACTTCCATTCCAAATCTCCTTTCCGCCAAGCATACGCCAAGCCTAATACTAGAACAACCAAGAAGAAGCCTATGCTCAGCAGAGCTGCGGCACCAAACTCCTTCACTACCACTGCCCATGGATATAGAAACACCGTTTCCACATCAAACATGAGGAACAAGATGGCAAAGAGATAGAATCCCACTGAAACGGGCAGCCAAGAACTGCCTCGGGTGGGAATACCACTCTCATACGGCTCACCTTTCACCTTTGCATAGGACCTAGGTCCTATCAACTTAGCTACCACGTAAGCCGCAACCACCAATGTAATAGCCGTCAACAAGACGGTAATTAACAAAGTAAAGTTCATAAAAATTTATAATATTATAATATTGCTTACTTAAGTGGGCGCAAAGGTACTAAAAAAAAAGCAAAGAAACAGCATAAATATTGAAAAACTATAAAAAAAGAAAAAAACAAAAGCCGCTACCTAAAATGCAGCGGCTTAAATTATTTACTTTTTTCTTGGAAATGCTTCTTCCGACAATTCTTTAAAGAAGTCATACTCAAGAACGGCACTTATCCTCATCAAGAGGCGTACATCTAAACTTTTGCGCTTAAAAATGTTATAAACATTAGTACGCTCGCAGGGGATTTGACTTGCTAGCCATGAAGCAGATCTACCCTGTTTCCTTAGAATTTCTTCGACATGTTTGCCAATATTCATACTTTACAGCCTTATTTAGTTTCCTAACTTGGTTTCTTATCGGCTGCAAAGATATTAAATAAATCTCAATATATCAGCACATTATAGTCGAATATTTTTCATCAAAACGTCAATTATTACGAAAACTATGCAAAACTTTTATAAAATCTGCACAGAACGTTCTATAATTTCAAGGCACATACGACTATTGTGATAGGGACATTTCCAGAAACCAGCCTTATCATCAACATCATTTAAGACACCATCACTATGGCGACTCCAGAACCACTCTCCGTTTTCCCAGTCAATTATCTGCGCCTTGACATAATTCCAACACCTTTCTGCTTTTTCAAGAGCATCCGTGTCACCAAAGTGTTGATACAGGTTAAACCATCCTACTACATTCTCCGCCTGTACCCACCAATGAAGATCATCATCCACATGTCCCGTATCAAGGTTCGCTTCATGAATCATAGAACCATCGGAGCGTAATCCCTTTTCAGAGGCTTTAGCTACCATACGCACAATAGGTTCCACCTTATTTAATATATTCCTGTCACCCAAGACCAGTGCAGCCTCATGCATCAACCAGGAACACTCTATATCGTGGCCATAGCTCTCCAAACGTCCCGCTCCACGTGTCCAATCCATCTCGAAAAAAAGATCAAGATGATGAGTTTCCGGGTTTAATATTTTATCTGTAAAGATAGAAATTAGATTTCTTACTGCGGACTCTACTTCCATGACAATATATGGAGAAACCATAATATCAACAGGCAATACCGAACCAATGACAGGAACATAGTTACACGATTTCATTGTTTGCATCTCCTTCAGACATCTCAACAGATTCGTATATGGTTCTATGATATGCAGATGAGTATTTTGAGACTTTGGATAATTGGCATCCAATTCTGACAGGCGCATGTCAGCAATTTCACCCCATTCTCTTGTACATGCCTCTATATAGCCATTAAACTGATGGTCAAGAGCATGATTCTCTATACAGTCAAAGAGCTGGAGTGCACACTCTAGTGCCTCTTTATCACCTGTAGCCCTAGCATATTCCGACATGCCATAAATAACGAAACCGATAGCATAGAACTGCTTTTTGGTATCAAGCGGTTTACCTTTACAATCAAGGCTCCAATAAACACCACCATATTCCTTATCAATAAAATGATTGATAATATAGTCTTTGGCACGGGTAGCAGCTTCCAAATATTCTGGATTTCCCAAAACACGATAAGCTGCAGAGAATGACCAAAGAATACGTGCATTCAGTATGGCACCTTTCTCCGCATCCTTATGCAATACCCCATGACCATCTATACGGCCATAAAAGCCACCATTCTCCTGGTCTTGCATTTTATCAAGCCAAAAGCGCAGGATGTTATTCTCCACAACATCCTGCATCTCTTTTTTCAACGTTTCTATCATAAAATTAGTTTTCAACAGCTCGAACTTTCTTCAATTCTGCATTAATTTCCTTAATACGATCAGTAGTCAAAGGATAGAACCATACCACACACATGGAAACGAGGGCAACAAATGCTGGAATGAAACTCATAAGCCAACGCAGACAGGTTAAAGCACTTTCAGGCTGAACAACATTTTCCTGAGCCAACAACACAGGATCGGTAATATAGCCAAAACATGAAAGTAGCCATAGTACAGCTGCACCACCAATAGCACCTCCAAACTTTTGGGCCATTGAAGAGCTCGAGAATATCAGTCCCGTAGAGGCCGTATTGAACTTCAGCTCCGCATAATCGCTCACGTCAGCATACATAGACCAAACAAGAGGCGACATGATGCCTGTCAAAATAGAAATCAAGATTTGGAAAATCAGCATAATCCAATAACCCATTGGGGTACAAGGAATAAAGAAAAACAACACACTCAAAACAACAAGTGATGCATTTACCAATATAAAAGTCGTTTTCTTTCCTAACATATTAGAAATAGGTACGCACGAGGCTACACCTACCATATTGCTTACCTCACCAACACCAAGGAAAAGTCCTGCATAAAAGGCAAAAATCAGCCCAAAGAAAACGATACTGCCTTCTGTTCCGATAATATCTTGGAAAAAATAAGCAACAGTTGCACCACGAACAGTATTAAACAGGTTAAAACAGAGTGCAGCACCTATCAGCAACCACCATGGCTTATTGGAAAGCAGAGCCTTGAAGTCACTTCCTACGCTGACAGTCGACATAGTCTTCAAATGCTCCTTAGTCATTAAAAAGCACAGGATAAACATTACAAAACATGCAGCAGCTATAATTACCATTGCCCAGAACCATCCACCTGCTGACTTGTAGCCTCCCATCAAATTAGTCAACGGTTCCCAAAGAAACAAAGATACAAACGAACCTCCATAGGCAAAGAACATACGAAACGAAGAGAAAACTGTCTTCTCGTTTGAATCGTCTGTCATCACACCCAACATAGCACCATACGGAACATTGATAGCTGTATAGACCGTCATCATCAAAATATAGGTAACATATGCCCATATAAGCTTTCCTCCATAGTCCAAGTCAGGTGTAGTAAACAAAAGAATACCACAAATACTAAAAAAAGGAGCTACCCACAGCAAATAGGGACGATACTTTCCCCATTTTGTTTGAGTACGGTCTGAGATAATGCCCATCATAGGATCAGACACCGCATCCCAAATACGAGTTACCAATACAAGCACGCCAGCATCCACTAACGAAAGACCGAAGATATTGCTATAGAAAAAAGGAAGGTAATAACTGAAAATCTTCCAGAACATACTGGACGACATATCACCAAAGCCATAGCCGATTTTTTCTTTTAAGTTAGTCATAATTATCTCGTATTAAATATTTCTATTTTTTGCTATCAACTTCTTGATGGTTTCCACGGAGGCTGCTGTATAGAGCCCGTCCTCAGGAGTATTCATACAATAGTCGATAAGCTTGTCTATAGTCGATGTTGCCACATGCATACGAGTATCGGCAGAAGCATAATAGATAAATACATGCCCATCTTCGTCTGCAATCCATCCATTTGCAAAGGCAACATTCATTACATCACCAAGATATTCGTCACCCTGCGGGACCAGAAAAAATCCGCCAGGCTGAGCGATAACCTTCGTAGGATCCTCAAGAGCCGTCATATACATATAGAGCACATAGCGCAATCCGTCAGCCGTGGCACGCACACCATGAGCCAGATGCAGCCACCCTTTTGGTGTCTTGATAGGATGAGGCCCCTCTCCATTCTTCACTTCCGTGATAGTATGATAATGGCGAGCATTGATTATCTTCTCCTCCTTTATTTCAGCATGGGTAATGTCGTCCACCAGTGCCCAGCCGATACCGCCGCCAGAACCTGTATCAATAAAACCATCCTGCGGGCGAGTATAGAAGGCATACTTTCCGTTGACAAACTCAGGATGCAGCACTACATTACGTTGTTGCGACTTTGTCTTCAAATCAGGCAAGCGATACCATGTCTTCAAATCCTTTGTACGAGCAATACCAGCAGTTGCTGTTGCAGCACTCAGGTTACTAGGCTGCGAGTCGTCATGGCGCTCAGCACAGAACACACCATAAATCCAACCATCCTCATGCTTCGTGATACGCATATCATAGATATTGGTGGCAGGAATCACATCATCAGGCATCGTAATAGGTTCTTCCCAGAATCGGAAGTTATCCACACCATTAGGACTTTCAGCTACTGCAAAGAACGACTTACGATCTGCCCCCTCGACACGTACCACCAAAACATACTTGTCGCCCCATTTGATGGCACCGGAATTGAGCGTTGCATTCATCATGATGCGTTGCATCAGATAGGGATTATCTTTCTCTGAAAAGTCATAGCGCCACTCCAATGGCGTGTGCTCTGCTGTCAGTATCGGATTCTTCCACTTGTCATAGATACCATTCCCCCACTCAACGGGTTCGTTTTTGCGCGCTAGCAACTCCTCATGGTGAGCCTTTAACGCCTTTACTCTTTCTTGAAAACAATTCATATCAATTTAGTCTTTAATTTCATTCAAAAATAAGGTTTTATCCGATTTATAAAAATCGCGGAAAAAAGGAGCATCTGGCTTTGAAGGTGATGGTCCGAACCACTCCTCTTTATAGTTGCGCCATACCAATAGATAGCTGATGGGATATTTCTCAACAACAGGTTGTAAGGTTGAGGTCCACCATGTGGAGTCTGTCAAGTTTTTCAGTCCACACTCCGTAAGTGCTGCCACTTTACCATGTTCTTTTGCAAATAGACAAAGCATCTTCAAGTTCTGATCTAATTGAGCAACAAAATCTTCCTTCGTTCCCCACTGATACCCATCAATTCCTACCAGACTGACACGATCGTCACCAGGATAACGTTCCAAGAATTTCTCCTTTGTCAAATCTGGAGCCATTCCTGGCGAATAAGCCCAAAGTAAATTAGTAAAGCCGTCCTTATTCAACTTGTCCTGAAGCATATTCCACAATGCCTTATACTCTTCTGCCGTGCAGAGTTTCTCTCCCCACCAAAACCAAGAACCTGTATTCTCATGCCAAGGACGGAAGATAATGGGGATCTTTTGACCTTCTTCCGTCTTCAAGGTAGCCAAGAAATCAGAAAGACGCTGCATCCACACTTGAAATTTCGCATATTGCGAACCACCTGTCAGGATATTCTTTACCACTGTTGAATCAGAAGTATCCCATGCTGTGCCCTCAGGGAATTTCTGTCCAGCCAATCCTCCACCATCAATCGTGGTAATTGGATTACGTGGATGCCAGCTTAGAGTTACGATACCACCTCGTTCATGATGGGCAACAACCTCCTCAGTAATGCGAGTAAAAGGCACGCTGTCAAGGCTCTTCTCATCACCCATCTCAATACCACCCAACTCAAACCCCATTACAGCAGGATAATCTCCACATACATTTTTCACGTCACTTGAATCTTTATCGTAGGCCCATGTTAGGCCGTACATTGGATCATCCTGATGACCAAACATATAGCCTTTTTGTTGCAACCTCTGCAAGCGCTCTGCCAATTGTTCGCTTTCCGTCTTCTCCACAACAGTCTTTTGACCACATGCAACCATCATGACGGCCACACCTATTATATAAATAAATAGCTTCATCATTTATTTTTTTATATTTAATTTCTCCTTCATCCAGTCTTGCCACTCATCCCATTGTTCTTGATACCAAAAATGAGCAGTCTGCTGATAGACACTCAATTTCTTCTCACATTGTAGTGTATTATAAGTTGCATATGCAGTAGTCGGGGGTACCACATCGTCATTATATCCAAACGATACCCATGTAGGACAATGTACACGACGTACAAAATTTACACCGTCATAATAGCGACTGGTCTCCACCTCTTTACTATTCTCTATTCTCTCACCTCTCACCTCTTGCTTCTTATAGAAATAGTGTGGCCATCCACAGGCTATTCCCTGCAACGAAGCCGTATGGTCACAAAGAGCAGGATGAACAGCTGCAACAAAAGTAATTCGTTTGTCAAGTGCTGCTGTAGCATACGACAAGAAGCCACCCTGACTAGCTCCAGTCACGCCAATAGTTTTCCCATCCCACTCTGGAAGCGAGGCAATATAGTCAACAGAACGTACACATCCCACTATCACCCTTTTGTAATAATTGTTATCCTTATTGTCCAATCCAAAATTCCAATAACAATTCAAAGCACCATTCATCAAATCGTCATAGAACCTTTGAGGCTGCGTGACATCCACCCCATGAATACCTATTTCTAATACGATAGCCTGAGTAGGAGCCGTATAAGTATCCCCGCTATAAGGACGGACACCAGCGCCAGGCACCCTCAGCAAGGCAGGATACCTGCCTGGTTTAGTGGGTACACTCAGAATACCATATGTACGAGAGCCCCACCTTATATTTTGAAATGACACTTGATAAACATTGACATCTTCGTTAGAACGTTCATGCAATAATTCCCGTTGTGCATTTAATGAAGTCCAACGAGCTTCCTCCAACGTTTTTTTCCAGAAAGCGTCAAAATTTTTTGGTTCTTTCGTGGTGGGTTGCAACTTCTCTGGCGAGAAAGCTGCCGTACAAGCCCCCTTATATTCCTTGCCATCCACATGAGCTGTTACCGAGAGGCGATAAAAGCCCGGTTTTGACATCTTTCCTTTCCAAGTCATCGTACCATCTTTCAGTATCACTTGTTGTTTTTTGACATCAGGATACATCTCAGGTCCTGCCTCAAAATCAACGACAGCACCGTCCACCAATGCAGAAGACCGAAGTACACTCACTTTAAAAACAGCTGTCTGCCCCACCTCATAATTCCAGTCCTGATGGTCAGGAGTCACCATTATATTAATATGGTTTCCACGAATCTGAGCCTTTGTTGGCAGAACTGTCAACAAAGCAGCAAGTAATAATAAAACCGACAATTTCCTCATGTTTTTGGGTCTTTAGTTGAATACCAATTATTCGTTTGCAAAGTTAGCACTTATTTTGCAAATAGTATGATACTATTTTTGCAAACATGCATATTTTCTTTATTCTTATTAATTAAAAATATTTAAATATACATGTCTTTAGAAACGCAAAACATACAAGAAATCTTTAACCATTTTCAACCTTATGTATAAATACATAATATATGGAGAACCTAATACAATGAAGCATAATGCAAAAAACACATTTTTGCAAAAAAGTATCAAAATCGAACAAAAAAAGAATATAACGTTTCGTAAAAATGCTGTATCTTTGCACCCGAATAACTTTGATAAAAATATCATTTCACAATAATTACTAACTAATAAACAACGTATGAATCTAAATTGCAGTAAGGAAACTCTGCTGACAGGATTATGTTCTATTTTCCTGTTAGGGTATTCGCCTGCTTTGTACGCTGGGGGGACCAATGCCCCACTTGAGGTACAACAGTCGAAGAAGATTACTGGTACCGTTAGCGACGCCATGGGTCCCGTTATCGGTGCAAGTGTAGTGATTAAGGGTACGTCAACAGGTGTTGCCACCGACTTTGACGGAAACTTTACCCTCAATGCCAGTAGCGGCCAGACCATCGTAGTCAGCTACATTGGCTACCTCACGAAGGAAATCAAGGTCGATGGACGCGCCAAGTACGACATTATCCTCGAGGAAGACAAGAAGATGCTTGACGAAGTGGTTGTCGTGGGTTATGGTACCATGAAGAAGAGCGATCTGGCAGGTGCTACAGGTTCTATGGACGAGAAGAAGATGAAGGGCTCTATCATCACCAACCTCGACCAGGCTTTTGCAGGACGTGTAGCCGGTGTGACATCAATGGCCACCTCAGGTGCCCCTGGTTCTTCTACTTCGATTCGCGTACGTGGTCAGGCCACTATCAACTCAAATGCAGAGCCCCTCTATGTTGTAGACGGTGTAATTTGGAGTAACTCTAATTCATCAGGTGCTTCTGTCGGTCTGGGCGACAAACTGGGCAATGGATCTGTTTCAACAGTATCTCCCCTTTCTACTATTAACCCTTCCGACATCGTATCGATGGAAATCTTGAAAGACGCCTCTGCCACCGCTATCTATGGTGCTCAAGGTGCTAATGGTGTCGTCCTGATTACCACTAAGCACGGTAAGAGCGGAGAAGCTAAATTCACATACGATGGCATGGTAGCTTGGCAGTATCAGGGTAAGCGCATAGATATTCTAAATTTGCGTCAGTTTGCTGAATATTATAATGATATGGTTGCCCAAGGAATGGCCACAAAAAGTCCTGCATTGAGCGACCCAAGTCTTTTGGGCAAAGGTACCAATTGGCAAGATGCCATTTTCCGCACTGCACTCCAGCATCAGCATCAGGTGAGTGCTCAGGGTGGTACGGACGCTGTGAAATACTACGTCAGCGCCAACTACATGAATCAGGATGGTACCATCATTGGTTCAAACTTCATGCGTAACGGTGCCCGAGTCAACTTGGACGCACAGCTCAAGCCTTGGTTGAAACTCGGTTTGAACGCCACCTACTCGCACACCTCGGAAAAGCTGCTGAAGGCTGATCAGGACGAAGGTGTCATTACCTACGCGCTCACCAAGCTGCCAGATGTTGCAATCTACGACATGTTTGGCAACTACACCTCTATTTCACGTGAAGGTGACAACTCTCCTAACCCTGTCGCACAGGCTTTGGCCAACGATATCCTTTACAAGCGTAACAATATTAACGGAAATATCTTCGGGGAAGTTACTTTCTTGAAGGGGCTCGTTTGGCATACTGAACTTGGCTACAATTTTAATTGGGACCGTGCAGAAACATTTATGCCGACATTGGACTTTGGCAACTGGAAACGCACCATGAACAACATCAGCGTTCAGAAGACCACGGGCCAATTTATTCAAATAAAGAATTATCTCACTTACAATGGACAGATTGGCAAACACAGTTTCTCCGCCATGTTAGGACAAGAATGCTGGGAAAGCAAATGGGATTATATGGGAGGCGAGTCTACCGGCCTTGAGACAAATGCCATACATAATCCGAAACTCGGAAAAACGGATAGCTATAAAATCAATTCAGGATTTGGTTCCTCTGCAATGGTTTCATTCTTCACGCGCGAAACCTATAATTATGATGACCGCTATCTGCTGACCTACACTTTCCGTCGCGACGGTAGTTCAAACTTAGGTCCCGAAGACCGATGGGGATCATTCCACTCATTTGCTGTTGCGTGGCGTTTCTCCAATGAAGTTTTTATCAAGAAATACACCGAGAAATGGCTTTCCAATGGTAAACTGCGTTTAGGTTGGGGACAAACAGGTAACGCTAACATTGGTGGTGGTAAATGGGCTTCCGAGTTAACTACAATGGTTAGTGGCCTTGGAGAATCCCAAAGGCCTAAGGGCTTTGCAAACCGAAGCATAAAATGGGAGACTCAGGAACAAACAAATATTGGTCTTGACCTTGGTTTCTTCAACAATAAGATTAATATTACAGTCGACTGGTATAAAAAGGTTTCCAACGATATGCTGATGAGGATGCAGCTGCCTTCGTATATGGGTACCAGCGGTAACGGTTCCTCTGCATTAGAGGCCCCATGGGGTAACTATGGAAAAATTGAGAATACTGGTCTTGAACTTACTGTTAACACTCATCCTATTACAACCAAAGATTTCTCTTGGGACTCCGAGTTCGAAATCTCATGGAACAAGAACAAACTGAAGGAGTTAGCCGGCACTTCCAGTGCAGCTATTATCGGTAACGGTATGTGGGATGATCCTGTTTCAAGAAGTGATGTCGGTCAGCCCTTGTTCCAGTTCTACGGATATGTCACTGACGGTGTCTACACCAGTCTGGAAGACATTGAAACCAGTCCCAAGCCTGTGGCTTATAACAAAGAAGGATTCGACCATTACAATACCGTTTGGGTAGGCGATATCAAATATAAAGACTTGAACAGCGATGGTGTGATTGACGAAAGAGACCAAACATATATTGGCAACCCAATGCCTAAATACACTTTTGGTTGGACTAACACCTTCCGCTATAAGGACTTCGATCTTACCATTTTTATCAATGGCTCTGTCGGCAATAAGGTCGGTAACTACCTGCGTCGCAAACTTGATGCCATGAAAGACGTCTGGACCAATCAGGCTTCATCTATATTAGGACGTTCTATTGTTACTCCTATTGACCCTGATAAGGACTATAGCCAGGGTTATAAGGGAAACAATGCCGGTACGGTATGGAACTGGTATGACGATATTGACAACGTACAGGTGGTCAATCCCACGGGCCTGCCTGCCGTTCGCATTAATAACCCCAATAATAATGACCGTTGGAGTGACAGGTACATTGAAGATGGTTCATATTTGCGCATGAAGAATATTACCTTAGGCTACACGCTGCCTCAGAAATGGGCAAGAAAACTATACCTGGACAACCTCCGCGTATATTGTAACATTCAGAATCTCTTCACTATCACGGGTTATGATGGCTATGACCCTGAAGTGGGACGTTCTACTGCTGACACCAACGGCTATGTGTACGGTCTTGACCAAGGTCGCTATCCATCACCTACAACCTATTCTTTTGGTCTTAATGTATCATTCTAATATATAATAAGATATCACTATGAAAAAGTATAATATAAAAACAATAGCATATATCGCTTTAGCAGGTTTATCTTTGTCTTCTTGTGAAGACTATTTGAACAGACCTACAGAAGACGGATATGACACATCGAGTTATTACAGCACCGACGACCAGTGCCGTGCAGGTGTCAACTATCTGTACAACTCGCCCTGGTATGATTTCCAACGTGGTTTTATCAAGGTTGGTGAAATTATGTCAGGTAACTATCAACAGGGAAATAGTGCGTATTTAACTTTTACGCTTGATGGATCTGACCAATACTTGTCAAGTATGAGTGCTTCACTTTGGGCTGTCAATACGCATTGTATGACTGTATACAGTAACCTGAAAGCAAGTGTAGGACCTTCTCAGGAAGTCAAAAATGCCTGCATGGGCGAGGCTCTTACATGGAAAGCATTTGCATATTTTTATATGGCTCGTACGTATGGAGCAGTTCCTATTATTCACGAACCGCTGGAAATTATCAACAGCAAAAGTTCAACATCATTACACAAGGCAAAGATCAGTGTTGTCTATGATTACATTATCATGACATTGGAAAAAGCCATCGAGCTGCTTCCTGAACATGATGTGACCGGAAAGGGACGCATAGACAAATATTGTGCAAAAGCCTTACTTGCCAAAGTGTATTTGACAAAAGCAGGATTCAGCGAAGAAAATACGACCTACAATTCCGGCTCATATAGTTATATCACATGCACACCTCATCAACGCAACGCAGAAGATCTTGCAAAAGCTGCAGACCTTGCATTAGATGTAATTGAACACAGTGGACGTCACCTTCTGCCTGTCTATTCAGACCTCTTCCGTGGACATAACAATGTCAATGAGGAATGTCTCATTTCATGGGCTTGGACTGTTAATGGCGACTGGACCTGTCAAAACTCTCTTCAGAGCGACCTGTCCCCTGCTGGCTTCAGCGAATTCGGTGATAACTGGGGACAATGGGCAGGAATTAGCGCTGACTTAATTGAAGCTTTTGGTGAAAACCCACTTAGCAAAAATCGCCAAAATGTAGACGACCGCCGCAAGGCAACGATGATGATGGCAGGTGACACCTATGACTATTTCTATATGGACGAAGGAGGCTTGGACATCTTACAACTTGTCTATCAAGGTTATGCCAAGCACAAGGGTCAAGGTTCCTGGGATGCAACTTCGGGAGCATACCCCGTAAAGCATTTGGTTGGAAGTGTTGCAGACCATGAAGCCGAGGGCATTGGCGTTCCCAAGCGTGACATGTATTATGGAAATTACACTCACCTACTCCGTCTTGCTGATGTCTACCTCATTTATTGTGAGGCAGCAATGGGCAATAACAAATCATCGTCTGATCCAAAAGTGTTAGAGTACTTCTATCAGGTGCGCCACCGTTCAGTGAAAGGTTACCAATATCCGACAAGCATCAGTTGGGAAGATGTGTGGAAAGAACGCCGTCTTGAGTTAGCAATGGAAGGTGACCGCTGGTACGACTATGTACGCCGCTACTATTACGATCCGCAGGGTGCCATCAATGAGATCAAGGCCCAGAAGCGTAATACCTATGCTGGTTTGGATAAACTATACAAAGAGTATTACGAAAGTAAGTATTCTGCATGGAACTACGATCCCAGCTCGATGTACTACGATACAAATACACCTGCACCCAATGTGACTGACCGTAGTTTCACCATCCCTATGTCATCAGTTGACATCTCTTATAATCCTTTATTAATGGAAGAACCTGAGGACTACGACCTTAGCACTTTATCATTTTAACATTTAAACTTGTATATTATGAAATTCAAAAATAATAAATTAGGAAGAGTACTCCTCATAGCACTATCCATAACATCTTGCTTCTCTATGCAATCATGCAAGGACGAGCCAGACAAGTATGAGTCTACAGGGGGAACACCTACTATTTACTATATCCGCCCTGCCGACATAAACTCAAAGGACTCGCTATTGGTTCAGGCTGGGCCACAGTTTGTCATTGCTATAGTGGGTGAGAACCTAAGGAGTATTAAGCAAATGTTCTTCAACGATTTGGAGGCTGTTCTCAACTCGAGCTATATAACCGATAATACGCTCATTGTGACAACGCCAAAGAACATTCCTTCTGCTGTGAATGACAAGATAACGATGATTACTCACAATCAGGATACGGTATATTATGACTTCCATATTGTCATCCCTGGTCCTGTTGTGACTTCCATGTCTAATGAATACGCCAAACCTGGAAACATTGTAACTATTTATGGAAGTTACTTTATTGATGATCCCAACATTCCATTACAAGTCACATTGCCTGACGGTAAAATTATTACAGAGTTTACTGACCAGACAGAAAACGCTATTACATTTGTAATGCCGGAATGTACTCAAGAGGGTAATATCACTGTTACAACCATTTATGGTAAGACGAAATCTTCATTCCATTATTTGGACAGCAGGGGTATTCTCTTTGATTTTGACACTCCTAACGCAAAGACTGGTGCAGTGTTAGGTAATCATGGATGGCATCCTCAGAAGATAGAATCTGATGAGACCTCACTTTCTGGTAATTATCTGCGTTTAGGTGATCCTGACGTAACATTAGCAGCCGATGGTGCTTGGAATGATGGTAAATTCTCGTTTGAGTACTGGCCAGGCAACTGGGCTGACCCGGAGACTTATAGTGGTGACGGTGTGCGTCTGACCGATTTGGCGGACTTCAGCGATTACACCAATATGTCGTACAAGTTCGAGATGCTCGTACCGAAGGCTAATCCCTGGGCTGCCGGTGCTATGCAGATAATCGTTGGTGGCGTTACTAAGATTTCCAACGGTAATGCCGGGGTGAAGGATATTGACGGCAATGTTCTTGGAGGATGTAACAACACCTACTTCAACAACGACGAGTTGCCTCGTGGCATCTATCGTCCGTGGGAGGCTACAGGCTCGTTCGATACAGCCGACGAATGGGTAACAGTTACTATTCCCATCAGTGAATTCAAGTATGGCATGAGCGGAGGCAGTGCTACAGGCAGTCTGAAAGCAAGTGATTTCACCAGTCTTACAATCTTTGTTGTCGGCGGCGGAATCACTGGCAAGGAATGTAACCCCGTCATCAAGATTGATAACATCCGTGCCGTCCCTAACAAATAAAAGGTAAAAAGTAAAATGTAAAAAGGTAAAGTTATGAAAAACTTTAAGAATATAATCACCCTGTTAGCGGTAGCCCTCATGGGGCTATCCCTGACAGCGTGCAGCAAAGACAACTTGGATACCAACCAGTATCAGGGCGGTGTAGCGTTGAACGTTTACGGTCCGTCGCCTGTCATGCGTGGAGGACAGCTACGCTTCTTAGGAAGCAACTTAGACCAAGTGCGTGAGGTCTTAATTCCTGAAGGAATCTCTATTACCAACATTGATGTTGTGAAATCGGGTGTTCCAAGTGAAATCCGCGTAACGATTCCCAAAGATGGCCCAATACCAGGTAAAGTAGTGCTTATTACAAAGACTGACGAACGCATTACAACAAAGACGGATTTGAATTATATTGAAGGTATAGAGATTACCAACATACCAGTTTCTGCCATGCCTGGTGATGTCATCAAGATTGAAGGTGACTACTTGAATCTTATTCAGTCATTAGCCTTTGCCAAAGGCATCGTAGTCAGCGAAGCAGACTTTAAGTCACATAGCCGCTATGCTATCGAGGTTGAGGTTCCAGAGGAGGCACAGACTGGCAAACTGGAACTATATACTGCTGACCTGACCGTTGTTGACAAGAACAAGGTTGAGTATCAAATCATTGAGACTGAAAAAGCTATTGAAATTGGCACTCCTACAATTAGCAACGTTAAGGGGCGTAACACAGCCGAAGCATTGGGCAACATAACTGCCAAGGCAGGTGAGACCATTACCGTCACAGGTACATATTTCAATGTCATTGCTGATATTACCGTTGGTGGTGTAAGCGTCAGCGACCTCAAGATTGCCAACGACGGAAAAGGCGTAACGTTCACCCTGCCAGCTGAGGCTCCTGATGGTGACATCCAGATTGTTTGTAAGTCTGGCGTTGAAGTTCCTGTCGGAACATTGACCACCGTGAAGCCTACTAACTGCGTGGCTACTCCGAATCCCGTCAAGGCCGGACAGGCTTTGCAGATTGACGGTAAGGATATGGACCTCGTTGTCGACGTAGAGTTTGCCGATGCCAAAGGCGAGTACACGATTGCGGACAACCAGAACATCATTAATACGAAGCAAGCATACGCAGTGACCGTTCCTGAGACCGCTACCGAGGGAACGCTCATGCTGGTGATGGCCAACGGCAGCCGTATCGACGTGCCCTTCACACTGGTGAAGCCCACCATTACCGCTTACAATGTGAACCCCGTAAGCGCAGGTGCAGCCTTGCAAATCAGTGGTACGCATCTTGACCTTATTAAGAGCATCACATTTGGCGGTGGCGAAGTGGCTGTTGAGGCCAGTAGCATTACAGGCGACGGTACAACCATTACCATTACCGTACCAATGGAAGGAACAAGCGGTAAGCCCGTCTTCAAGCTGGCTAATGAAACTTCCGTTGAAGGTCCTGAGTTGAGCATCAATGAGGCAGTATTCTGCTACATTACAGCAATGCCTGAGTTTAATGATGACAATACACCTTCGGCAGGTGACACATTCACTGTTCCTGTCAAGAATGCAGACAAACTGACAAAAGTCTACGTGAATGGCACAGAAGTAAGATATGTATATTCTGAAAAGAATAGTACGCTGACCTTCGGTATTCCACAGAATGCAAAGGCCAAGTCAACCCTCAAGCTGGAATCTTCAAATGGAGAAATTGAATACACAATCAGTGTCATCCCTGCAGGTTCTATTACCCAGGTTATCTTTGAGGGTCCGTTTGAATTGACATGGAGCACCAGCACGCAGGGATTGATTCCCGCATCTGTTTTCGACAACATTCCTGACGGAGCTTCAGTCACCATCGTATTCGACTACACCGTGACTGGCGGCAATCCCCAAATGAAGGTGAACAACGGTAGCTGGGGACATATCATCCTTGAGACAGGTCTTGCACCTGCACAAGAAACACTTTACCCCTTCGATCCTAATGGTCACGAATTAGCCATTCCTTTGACATCTGCTGCAATCAATAACCTGAAAGCTTCTGCCACAGACTGGGGTGGTATACTGATTATTCACGGTAGCGATGCTATTATCAACAAGATTTCGCTACTGATAGAGATTCCTCAGGAAACCGTAGTATGGGAAGGCAAAGCCGTTGCCGATGACTGGGGTAATCAGCCATACGTGCTCAGTGACGGCGGAACTGAACTCCTTGAAGCCGGCATGAAGGTGGGATCTATTATCCGCTGTTATTTGACAACAACCGATGCCTCATGGAATTGCCAAATTGTTGATGGCCACTGGAATCCTAACACGGCATTCCCTGACTGTGATTTCAGTGCAGATAGTTGGAATTTGGAAGAACATAAAGGAGCTATCGAATTTACTGTGACAGACTATATCTATGAGCACATAACCGCTAAAGGCGGATGGGGTGGTTCATTCCTCCTCAATGGTGACAATGTAATCTGCACAAAAGTTACTGTTGAATGATAAAATACTATTTAGATTATGAAACTGAAAAACATTATTAATACCTTGTCTCTTGCAGCTGTGGCACTCATTGCCACAGCCTGTCAGGACACTGATGCCCAAATTGAGATTACTGATGTAGATGCACCTCAGCTTATCTCAACATCGCTCACGGAAGAAAAGCCAATTTTCTTTGGCGAGACAAACATAAAGGTTGTTTTCGACAAAAACATTGGATTTGCGACTAAGAATACCAGTCAAATCACTGTCAACGGGTCTGCTGCTGACAAGGCACGGGTGGCTGGTGTTGCAAAGGAACTGACCGTGACAAAGACACTGGATTTCTGCAACAGCATTGCTCTGCACATTCCAGCTGGTTTAATAATTGGTCCCCAAGGCAAAGCCTATAATCAGGACATTGATGTTACCTTCAAAGTCAAGGAAATGCCCAGCAATAATGCTACGGCAGTTACTCAGATGCTTGGTTGGGGTTGGAACCTGGGTAACCATTTCGACACATCTGGTGATGCCATCAGCAAGGGATGGGGCTATTGGGATCAGGTTGGCATTCTGACCGACGCTCCCTTCCAGAAGTTGGCCTCTGTCGGTGCCAAGACAGTTCGTATACCGACTACCTGGACTGACCACATGGACGAGAACTATACCATCAATGCCGACTACCTGAACGAGGTGGCAGGCTGTGTAGACAAGGCTATTGCCGCTGGTCTGAACGTTATTCTGAACACCCATCACGACTCGTTCGAGACCGATCTGGGCAATGCTGCCAAGGACGAGGATGCCTACAAGAAGGACTCTACCATCATTGTCAGTCTGTGGGATCAGGTGGCTACCAAGTTCGCCGGCTATAGCGACAAGCTCATCTTCGAGACCTTCAACGAGATACATGCTGGCGACAACTGGAGCAGCGGCACCGATGCAGAGTATGCGCTGCTGAACCAGTGGAACCAGTGGGCTGTGGATGCCATCCGCAAGACCAACCCCACCCGCTGGATTGGTGTGGCTGGCTATGCTGCCAATATCGATATGACTATTGATCACTTTGTACTGCCTACCGACGCTGCCAACAAGTTGATGGTTGCCGTTCACTGCTATGACCCGTACAACTTCTGCACACAGCCTTATGCTTCTGGCGATGTGGCTCCTATGTGGGGACACACGAACGATGCTTCCGGTGCTGAGGAGTTAGCCGTCATCAACCAACTTTACAAGTTGCGCAAAGCCTATATCGAAAACAATATTCCCTGCTACTTAGGCGAGTATGGCTGCGTGTGGAGAAAGACCGACGCAGAGAATGCTTTCCGTGCCTACTATCTGGAGTTCTTCTGCCGCGCAGCTAATCTGGCTGGTATTCCCATGTTCATCTGGGACAACAACACCAAGAGCCAGGACGGTGAGAGCTTCGGATATATCGACCACGCCGATGGTAGCTGGCTGAACGACAGCGAGACCATGGTGCCCACCATGATCAAGGCTTGCACCAGCACTGACAGTTCCTATAGTCTTCAGACCATCTGGAACAAGGCGCCTGCTGCATATTAAGCGAATCAATGAATATTTATCATAGGGAAGGCAGGCCCATTAAGAGCCTGCCTCTCTTTATAAATAAAAAACATGAAAAGAAACAGACTTTTTATCATAGCCTCAGCTTTTATGCTCATGACAATAAGCTGTGGTACTAAGAATGCCCAAGAGAACACAGAGGTCAAGGAGTTTGAGACTGCCAGCGAAGCAGTCCAGAAGATGGCTGCAGGCTGGAACTTGGGCAACTCATTGGACGCCTTCAGTTCTGACATCGAACCTGGCTCCCCTATTGAAAAATACGAAACGGCCTGGGGACAACCCACCACAGAGGATTTTCTGATGAAACAACTGGCAGCGAAAGGTTTTACCGCAATCCGTGTACCTACCACTTGGTGGCAGCACATGGACAAGGACGGACAGGTGGACAGCCTATGGATGAACCGCGTACAGCAGGTGGTTGATGATGTGATCAACAATGGTATGTATTGCCTGTTGAACGTACACCACGACACTGGGGCCGCTGTCGAGGCTTGGATCAAGGCAGACAGCGCCATCTACGAAGCCACCCATGAGCGGTTCAAACTGCTGTGGACACAAATTGCCAATCATTTCAAGCACTATGGTCAGGAATTGCTGTTCGAGGGTTATAATGAAATGCTGACAGGCAGCAATCCTACAGCAGAGTGGAGCGAACCAAAGAACTTGAATAACCTGCAGTATGTGAATAAGTACGCCCAAGACTTTGTCGATGCTGTACGTGCTACCGGAGGCAACAACCTGTATCGCAACCTGGTGGTCAACACCTACTCTGGCTCTCACACACCCAATACGTTAGGGCAGATGGTGATTCCTACCGACCCCTGCGGCAGCCAGAATCACATAGCTGTTCAAGTACACAGCTACGATCCATGGGACTGGGTGAACACCTATGACATGAAGTGGACATCACAATGTACCGAAGAGGTCACACGCTTGTTTGCTGATTTGGACAAGCACTTCATCTCGAAGGGCTATCCTGTCATTCTGGGCGAATACGGCTCCAATGGTGTTGGCGAGAAGACCATCAACAAGAACTGCACAGATGAGCAGAAGTCAGAGGCTGGTCGTCAGGCTGCCGACATTACCCGGCTGTGTAAGAAATACCATGCGGCCTCGTTCTACTGGATGGGTGTCGTTGACGGAGACGACCGCAGGGAAGCTAGCTTCAAATGGAGTATGGAACAGGTCGCAGACTCCATAGTCAGCACCAAATAACAAAGGAATCGTATGAAAGCAGTTTATGCTATCTTTTTAGCAGCTCTCCTTAACATGGCCTGCAGTAGTGGGTCGAGTGAAGAAAAGCCTCCTGTAGTTCCTCCATCTCCTACCCCTACGTTCACCGTCACGCTGGAAAAACAGTCTATCAGCAATGGCGAGGAATTAGATGCTGCAACGACTCATCTACTGACACTGACCTATAATGTGAATGTCATTGTGAACAGCAGCTACAGCATCACATTAAACGGTAACCGCCTCATGGCGCAAAGCAAGGAGAAAACAGTAGAGATACCACTGGGTCTACAAGCCGGCAAGGAATATATACTTCAAGTGGTAGAGGGTGCCATCATTGCTGCAGACGATCCAAGCGTCAAAGCGCCTGCTTTCACACTGAAGTTCAAAACCATCAGCAAGGAAGAGTCCGACCAAACGTACACCATTCCTGCTGAACCAGTCACAGCATCTGCCGAGAGCGCCAAGAAACTGTATACCTACCTGCTAAGCCAATACGGACGGAAGACCATATCCAGCGTCATGGCTGATGTCAACTGGAACACCACTTGTGCCGAGAAGGTCTACAAGTTCACGGGCAAATATCCCGCCATGAACTGCTACGATTTCATCCATATCTGCTACTCTGCTCCCAACAGTTGGATAAACTACGAAGATATCAAGCCAGTCACAGACTGGGTCAATGCCGGTGGACTGGTACAGTTGATGTGGCACTTCAACGTTCCTAAGGGCGAGGGGGCTAGTGAATATGCTTTCTACAGCAAAGACACCAGTTTCAAGCCCTCTGAAGCGCTCGCAAGTGGTACCTGGGAGAACAAGTGGTTCTACGAACAGATGGACAAGGTCATTGACATCATCCTCAAGTTGCAGAACGCTGGTATAGCCGCTACCTGGCGACCTTTCCACGAGGCAGCAGGCAATGCCATTGCGAAGCAGCAGGCGGACTGGACAAAAGCCTGGTTCTGGTGGGGCATGGAAGGCGCAGAAGCCTATAAGAAGCTATGGCGTACTATGTTTGACTATTTCAAACAGAAAGGTGTTCGCAACCTCGTCTGGGTATGGACCACCCAGAACTACAACGGCAATAGCAGTAGCTATTATCAGGACTCCAACTGGTATCCTGGTGATCAGTATGTTGACATTGTTGCCCGCGACCTCTATGGCTACAATGCAGTTCAGAATAAACAGGAGTTCTTTGAGATTCAAAACACCTATCCTACCAAGATGGTTGCTTTGGGCGAGTGTGGTGACGGCGAATCAGGACCGGCTGCGTTGCCTGGTGATTTCTGGACTGCAGGTGCTCTGTGGAGCCATTTCATGGTGTGGTACACAAAGGAACAGAACGCCACCATGACCATGTGCAGCGACAACTGGTGGAAGGCTGCCATGAACAATGCGAATGTAATCACACGCGATCAATTACCAAGTTTTAAATAAGAACATGAAGAAAATCCTATTAATGGCTACAGCAGCACTTCTGACCGCTGCCTGCGGCAATAACGAAAAGAAAGCAGACGACCCGCTGGCAGACAGCGGACGCACACAGCGAACGGAGAACTTGTTGGAAAACCTGAAAGCTATAGGCGACAGTACGGTGTATCTGTTTGGTCATCACGACGACACCGTTTATGGTATTGGCTGGGCGGCAGACTATAGCAACGATTCTACGATTCACCAACGCTCTGACGTGAAGAGCGTCTGCAACGACTACCCCGCCCTGCTAAGCTTCGACCTGGGACACATCGAGCTGGGCGACTCACTGAATCTGGACGGTGTGCCTTTCCAGCGCATCCGTCAGGAAATCGTCGCCCACTATGACCGTGGGGGCATGATAACACTCTCGTGGCACGTCAACAACCCGCTGAGCGGAGGTACGTCATGGGTGGCTGACTCGCTGAAGAGTACTGAGACCAAGACCGTTGCCGCAGTCTTGGAGGGAGGCGAGAAACATGACGTGTTCCTGTCGTGGCTCGATCGGGTGGCAGATTTCCTCAACTCGTTGGAAACCCCATACGGTGTGAAAGTCCCCGTGCTGTTCCGCCCATGGCACGAGCATACGGGGTCGTGGTTCTGGTGGGGACAAGCGCACTGCACAGCAGAACAGTATAAGTCCCTGTGGCAGACGACGGTCAACAGGCTGAAGGAAAAAGAGGTAGCAAATGCCCTCTACGCCTATTCGCCCGGCACCGAAGCCGACGGCGACGAGGCAAAATACATGGAGCGCTATCCCGGCGACGACATCATAGACCTGCTGGGACTGGACTGCTACTGCTGGGCTCCCGAGGCTGACACGACACAGATTGCCAACTATGCCGCCACGCTCGACAAGAACCTCCACATGGTCTGCAGCATAGCCAAGCAGCACCACAAGGCCGCCGCCCTCACCGAGACGGGCTACGAATGCCTGAAGACCAAAGACTGGTGGACAGCAACACTGGCGCCAATCCTGGAAAAACACCCCGTCAGCTACGTCCTCGTATGGCGGAACGCCCACAACCGTGCCAACCACTACTTTGCGCCCTACCCCGGCCAACAGTCGGCATCCGACTTCGTACTCTTCTACAACGACCCCAAGACGCTCTTCCTGCAGGACATCAACGGGTTGTATCTGAAGAAATAAGTATGCTAAACAAGCGAACATGGCGACAGACCCATGTATCACGAAAAAGGACTCCCATTCGGAAGTCCTTTTTCTATTGAGATAAGAAAAATCAATCTGAGGGAGTGTCCCGAGGGTTGTAACAGTGCCCCAGTGCGTCAGCCGTCGGGACAGGCTTTAGAAGGTGACGCGATGCATGCGTTCCACCTGTTCGCGGACGACGGAGAGGGTGGTAGTGTCGGTGGAGAATACAGAGTTCAGGCCTTGCGCCTCCTGGGCAGGGTCGTTGGTATAGTCGTCGCCCACCTGCCACTGCTCATGCTGGGGCTTGGCAAATCCGCCCCATCCCCAGAAGTTGCAACCGGCAAAGCGGCCTCCTTGCTCGGCATTGTCGGCAACGAGCGAGAACACGTATTTGTAATAGCCGTCGCGGCCCTTGGTGGGTGTATCCAACGTGAACTTGAAGCCGTCGCGGGGATAGCCGAACTCTTCCATGACGAGGGGCTTGTTCAGCTTGTCGCAGATGGCCAGATGGCGATCGATATATTCCTTGGTGTTCTTGCAGGCAATGGGCAGATGCTCTATCAGTGAATCAGGCTTTGCCCATCCCCAGTTGTAAGGCCACAGGTGGACATTGCAATAGTCTATGTTCTTATCGGCACAGATGCGCTCATAGCAGTCGTAGTCGCCCTCACAGCCCCATGCGCCCTCGCTACCGATAGAAATAAGATGGTTGGGGTCGAGCGAGCGGATGAGTGCCGAAGCCTCAGCGAGCCATTTCTCGAAAGCGGGCAGTGCCTCTTTGCTGAAGGCACGAGGCTCATTGCCTATCTGCCACGACATGATAGCGGGGTCATCGATATACTTGATGCCGGTATATTGATTGGTGCGCCCCAGGATGAAGCGGATGTAGTCGTAGAACAGCTGGTGGGCCTTCTCGTTGGTGGCATATTTCGACATCGCCTCCATGAATGCGGGATAGCCCACATCGTCGGGACGGGGCTGCTTGCCGGCACCGGCCTGTTCGAGGTAATAACCGTATCCCCCACTCCATTCCCATGAGTTGTTAAGATAAAGCACTGCCACCATCTTACGCTCGGCCATCTCCATCAGCAGATAGTCGAGACCGGCCAGGATGGTGTCGTTATAAACACCGGGCTTGATTTGCAGGGTAGGCTCCACCTTCGTCTTTACGCCCCGCTCACCGTCAGAACCTACGAGAATGCGCAAGTTATCAATGCCCATGCGCTTCATCTCGTCCAGTTCCTTTTCCAAGCGGTCACGATTGCCGCCCTGCCCTTCCGAGGCAAGGATGGCTCCATACCAGAAGTTGGTGCCCACGAAATAGTAAGGCTGACCATTGCGCACGAAATGTCCGTCCTCCACGCGGACAAAGTCAGGTTTCTCCACTTGAGACTGGCAAGCCACAAAGGCCGCAACAGCCAGGAACAACAAAAGTTTCTTCATAACGTTAACGGTGTTAATACTGAAAATTTAATCCTCCAGAGCATGATAGGTGACGAGGCCTTCAATCGGGCTCTTCAGGATAGTTCCCAGGGTATAACCCTCCAAACGGGCAGCCTCCTCCAGCTCCGAACGATAGTGGAAAGCCATAGAGCCCACTACGCCGACGGGCAGGTCGGTACGATTGTAGGGCTTCAGGTTGTTGCGGAAGAAGGAGCGGAAATTATCAATAACCAGTTGTCGCAACAGCGGATTATCCAAATGCTGCTCAATATATAATGAGGTAGTGGCCAGGAAGCGGTTGCCCATAGGCTCGCGATAGACTTTCTGAATGATGTCGCTCTGCGTCTGCTTGGTTTCCTTTAAATATTCGTCGCGAATGTTTGCAAACTGCGGATTCTTGAAAATAGCATTCATAAACATACGGCCTAACACAGCGCCACCACCCTCGTCGCCAAGGATATAGCCCAAAGCGGGCGTGTTCTGGACAATCTTCTCACCATCATACAGGCAACTGTTAGAGCCTGTACCCATGATACATCCTATGCCTGGTTCACGCTGACAGAGCGCACGGGCGGCTGCCATCAGGTCGCTATGCACCTCGACTTTCTGCGGAGAGAACACCTCACCGAGCATCTGCTGCATCATAGGCACATGGGCTGGCGTACAGCCACTGCCATAGAAATACACCTTTATATTAGATAGCAGAGGTGTTTCAAGCACTCTGGAAGTGGAATTGATGAGCTGTGCCCTTGGGAAAGAAGACAGCTGCGACATGAGTTCCTGGCCGATGATATGCCGGATGACATCAGGGGTTTGATGAATAGGCGTTATGCCTTGCGTATGGAACGTGGCAATCACTTCGTTGCCAATACGAGGGTTAATAGTATGAAGGAGAGTCCAATCAGTTTTGGTACCTCCACTGTCTGCAATAAGTATCATATTTTACGTTTTTGTTTGCAAAGTTAATGATTTATTTGAAAAAATGATTATCTTTGCACGCAAATTTAAGAAAAAGCAATGAAAAAAAACTTCATCATATTTCTGGCCTTGCTTATCACCCTCAGCGCACATGCCGTGCTGAAGGAGAAAGACTTGCCACAAACCCTGCAGATTCTGCGCATAGAACTTACGAACTATCACCGTGAGTTGTCAATGCTTATTGAAGTGAACAAGAAGCAGAGCGAAGGTATGCGAAACCAGCTGATGGAGACCTTGCTGCGCTCCAACCAGAACTCGCTGATGCTATACTCGCAGAAACAGGAATATGTGTTCGACCTGACCTATGCCTGCAACGAGGCAACTGACCAATACCGCCTGTTCCAGAAACAGCAGTTGCCCTTCAAGAACTTCCTGAATAAGGCCAACAACGACATTGCACGCTACGACTCGCTGATAGGAAGCCTGAGGGCTATGCCAGTAACTATGCTGAGCCTGGAGGCCCAGACGGATCGGAACATCTGTCTGACACTGGCCACCAACATACGCAACTCGCTGGAGGAGAACCGCAGCACCATGAAGGACTACATACGCTATTACGACATGACGGAAGAGCGACTTAGCCATCTGAACGACTATGCGCAGAAGCGTTATAACGACATACAGACCAGCATCTTCAAGAACGGCGGAGCTAACTACTGGACTATCGTCAAGAATTGGGGCTCCTACTGGCAGGCCATGCAGGAGACGGTAAGCAAGAAATACCAGCCTAACGAGAGTTCGCAATGGGACAGCCGTTGGATTTTCGGACTGCTCATCTCCACTATTCTCTATGCCATCATTGCCTCGCTGCTCAACTTCTTCGTCATCCGCTTTGTGGTGCCCAAGCGCCTGCGCACCGAAGAGTTCATGAAGAAACGAACCTGTATCACCCTGGCCACGACAACCATCACCTTTGCCCTCATCCTGGGAGTGACACTGGCCATTACGCAACAGAACTTCTTCATCATGGCCTCCAACCTGCTGGTGGAGTTCGCGTGGCTTTTGGGTGTCATCCTGATTTCGCTACTGTTACGTGTCAATGGCGACCAGATTAAGAGTACCTTCCGCATCTACACACCGCTGCTGACCGTCTGCTTCCTGGTAATTGCCTTCCGCATCATCCTGATACCCAGCGAACTGGTCAACATGCTATTCCCGCCCGTACTGCTGATCTGTGCTTTGTGGCAGTGGAATGTCATAGGGCGTCACAACCAGAACATTCCCCGTTCGGACATGTTCTTTACCTATATCTCCCTGTTGGTATTCGTCATCTCCGTGGTATGCTCATGGACAGGCTATACGCTGATGGCTGTACAGATTCTAATATGGTGGATTATGCAGCTGACCTGCATCCTCACCATCACCTGCGTATCACAGTATATCAAACTGTATGGTGAGCGACACCGCTTCTACGAGCGTCCCGTCACACAGACGTGGGCCTACCATCTCGCCTATCAGGTGATACTTCCCGTTCTGGGTGTCGGCTCCGTGATGATCAGCATCTATTGGGCGGCTGACGTGTTTAACTTGTCCGACCTCTGCTGGAAGATTTTCAAGACCAACTTCATGGATTTCGAGAATCTGAAACTCAGCATCCTGACGCTCTCCATTGTCATCAACATGTGGTTCCTGTTCTCGTATATCAACAGAACCCTGCTGAAATTCATGCGTATGCACTACGAGATCAAGGACTCCTCAACGGCAGCCAGCCGTGAGGTGATGGGCAGGAACGTCATACAGGTCATTGTGTGGGGCGCCTGGTTCATCATCACCATGAATATCCTGGGAATGTCTATGCAGTGGCTGCTTGTGGTGACGGGAGGTTTATCGACAGGTGTCGGCTTTGCATCCAAGGACATCATCGAGAATATCTACTATGGCATCACCCTCATGGCAGGACGCATCAAAGTGGGTGACAGAATCGAAGTGGACGGCACCGTAGGCAATGTAACCAGTATCAGCTACACATCCACCGTAGTAGAGTCAGTATATGGCGAGGTCATCACCTTCCAGAACTCGCAGCTGTTCACCAAGAACTATAAGAACCTGACGCGCAATCATGGCTATGTACTTCAGGTAATCCCCTACGGAGTGGCTTATGGCAGCAATCTGCAACAGGTGATTACCCTCGTGGATGATGCCGTCAATGCGCTGAACCACAAGTGGGTGGACCGTTCCAAGAAGGCGCGGTCTGTGGTTGGCGAACTGGGCGACTCCAGTATCAACTTCAAGATGTTCGTATGGACCAATGCTGCCAGGAAAGCAGATGTCATCAGCGATGTACTGCGTACCATCTACGACACGCTGAACCAGAACGGCATTGAGATTCCTTTCCCACAGCAGGATGTACATATCAAGAATAACACATTATTTGTTAAATAAATGCTGAAAAGCGTGCTAAATATAAAATAATAACTACCTTTGCACGACAAAATGCAATGCTGACAACTTATATGAAACAGACATTCATTGCAGGCCCATGTGCTATGGAATCGCCAGAACTGCTCGACACCGTAGCTGCCAAGTTGGTAGAGATCAACCAGAAGCTGGGTACTGACATTATATTCAAGGCCTCGTTCGACAAGGCCAACCGCACTTCGATAAAATCCTTTCGCGGACCAGGTATTGACCGTGGTCTACAGATGTTGGGGGATATCAAGGCGAAATACGGGCTACGCGTGACAACAGACATTCACGAAGCCTGGCAGGCACAGCCTGCAGGACAGGTGTGCGACGTGCTGCAGATACCAGCCTTCCTGTGCCGACAGACCGATTTGCTCGTTGCAGCAGCCAAGACCGGTTGTGTCGTAAACATCAAGAAGGCCCAGTTTCTCAGCGGACAGGATATGCGCTATCCCGTAGAGAAAGCCCGCGAGGCTGGTGCCAAAGAGGTCTGGCTGACAGAGCGCGGCAACATGATGGGTTACAACAACCTGGTGGTTGACTTCCGAAACATCCCCCAGATGCTGGAGATTGTGGATAATGTCATCATGGACTGCACCCACTGCGTTCAGCAACCAGGCGGAGCCAACGGCAAAACGGGTGGCGACCGTCGCTATGTGCCCATGATGGCAGAGGCAGCAAAGGCTTTCGGAGCCACTGGTTTCTTTTTGGAAGTTCATCCCGACCCAGACCGCGGACTGAGTGATGCGGCAAATATGCTGGAGTTGGACAAATTAGAAGGTCTGGTGGCAAAACTAGTGACGCATTCGCTAGTGAAGAGTGCGCTCGACCAAAGGTCGCTTTCTTGCTTAGCAAGCGTCACCCTTCGGGATGCCGAGCGGACCGTGGTCAAAGAATAGTGAAGAGTGAATATCCCAGTTATGAATGATGACAAGTAGAGAATACGCAATACAATGCATCAAGGACGAGGCACAAGCAGTGCTGAACCTGATACCCCAGATGGACGAGGATTTCGACCGTGCCGTTGAACTCATCCTCTCCTGTCACGGAAAACTAATCGTGACTGGTGTAGGCAAAAGCGGGCACATCGGAGCCAAGATAGCAGCCACACTGGCTTCTACTGGTACTCCCTCGTTCTTCATCAACCCCCTCGACGTGTATCACGGCGACTTAGGGGTAATGTCAAAAGGTGATGTGGTGCTCGCCATTTCCAATTCCGGACAGACTGACGAGTTGCTACGCTTCATTCCGATGGTTCTGCACATGCAGATACCCATCATTGGCATGAGTGGCAATCCGCAATCCCTCTTGGCAAAATATTCCACCTGCCACCTCAATGTCAGCGTGGAGAAGGAAGCCTGTCCATTGAACCTGGCTCCCACCAGTTCCACAACGGCAGCCTTGGTGATGGGCGACGCACTGGCTGTGGCATTGATGGAGAAGCGTCATTTCCAGCCACAGGACTTTGCCCAGTTCCACCCCGGCGGCGAGTTAGGCAAGCGTCTGCTCACCACCGCTCAGGACGTGATGATCACGGAACACCTGCCCATCCTGTCGCCCGAAATGCATCTGGGCGAAGCCATTATCCTGGTAAGCAAGGGTAAGCTGGGAATGGGTGTGGCTGTAAACAGTGAAGAACTGAAAGTGAAAAGTGAAAAATTCACAGTAGTCGGACTCATCACCGATGGTGACATCCGCCGAGCTATGGAGAAGTGGCAGGCCGAGTTCTTCAACCGTACTGTCGCAGACATCATGACGCAGACACCCAAGACGGTAAGTCTGCAGACTAAGATATCTGAAATACAAAAAATGATGAATAAGAACAAGATACACAATGTGCTCGTTGTCGATGATGCCAACCACCTGTTGGGCATTGTAGATCGCTATGCCTGTGTACTCTAAATAAAAAGGTTACTTTATGAAGACGCTGAGAAAGATACTTCTAGTCCTAATGCTCCTTCTGCCAATGGCAGCAGCGGGAATCTATCTGTTCAAGACGTTAGATGCCCGCAATGGTCTGACAATAAGCCAGATTACCTGCATCATGAAGGACTCCCGAGGATATATCTGGCTGGGCACCCCTGCCGGACTTTACCGTTACGACGGCTATACTTTCCATAGTTTCCAATCCAATTCCCAGGACGGCTCCTCGCTGCCCGACAGCTATATTATCAGCATTCAGGAGACACTGGAGGGAACACTCCTCGTCCAGACCTCAGCGGGCTATTGTATCTATCATCCTCAGTCTGAAAACTTCGAGCGCGACGTCAAGCAGACCTTTAGTCGTATGGGTATTGAGTCGGTGCCTAATGTGGTTTATATCGACAGCCACAAGAACGTGTGGGCCTCTATTCCCAACAAGGGGGTCATAGCCTACAATATGCAGCAACAGACCAGCTATGAGTTCAGCTATACCAACGACGCACATGGCATTCCACAGGGCACCATCTGCTCCATCGGCGAATGTCGCGACGGAGCCGTCCTCGTCTATGAAGACGGCACCATTGTCTGCTGTGACATCATGCACCAGCAGCATACCGTATGGCAGAACGACCAGATAGCCCGTGAGCAGCTTCGCAAGACCAACACGCTGAAAGTGTTCTCCGACCAGATGGACAATATCTGGCTCTACGGACAAGGCACCCTGATGCTCTATAACAAGAATACCAACACGTGGAATACCACGATTGGCAATCAGTTGGGACTGACAAGTATCAGTGTTGACCATAGCGTCAACGGAATGGCTGGCGACCGCAATGGAAATATCTGGATTGGTACAGACCGCACCGGACTTATCCGTTCTTCTGTCAACAACCACGAGATGGAATTCATCCAGCCTCGCAGTGCCAACAGCAACCTGAAAGCCCAGGATGTCATCAGTATTCAGAGTGTTTATATCGACGATACCGACCTGTTGTGGATTGGTACGGAGAAATCGGGTCTTGCCTATTATGGCAGCAACATTTATAAGTTCGAGACCGATTTCATGGGCGACATCACCGCTTTGGCACAAGACAAGAACGGCAAGATATGGTATGGTACAGGCGACAAGGGCATTATCGGCTACGACGGAGCACTGGCCAGCCATAAGGTTTCTGTGATGACCACCACCCCTGATGGCAGCCTGTGGGTAGGTTCCAGTCAGAATGGTCTGACGCGTATCAAGAATGGCTCCAGCACTTTCTATTCTGTGGCTCGCGACAGTATGAAGACGCTGATTGACGACCATATCAATGCGCTCTGCTGCGACCCCTCAGGCAACCTGTGGATAGCCACCAACGGAGGCTTGCAGGTCTATAATTCCAAGATGAACACCTTCTCTTCCTACACCCGTGAGAACGGTGTGCTGAACACCAACAACATCACGTCGCTATTTGTGGGCAGGAACAACCACCTGCTCATAGGTACCTCAGAAGGTCTGGTCATCCTCGACCTCAACACCCGTGAGAAGAAAGTGCTGACAGGTAACTCCACCAACCTATCGACGTTCACCAACAACTATATCACACAGATTTTCGAAGACTCCCGTGGATTGTTATGGATAGGCACCCGTGAAGGTCTTAACATCCTGAATCCCGACAACGACGAGTTGAGTTATATCACGGAGAAAGACGGACTCTGCAACAACTCCATCTGTGGCATTGCCGAGGACAAGAACCACAGCATCTGGGTGACCACCAGCAATGGTGTCAGCCGCGTGGTGGTACAGCGTAACCACGAAGATGCCTCCTTCAACTACGGACTCTACAATTACGACCTCAGCGACGGTCTGCAGAGCAACGAGTTCAACACAGGCGCCATCCTCACCAAGCAAGACGGCAATGTGCTGTTTGGTGGCATCTATGGTGTCAACTGGGTACGTCAGAGCAGCAAAGACGAACAGGAATCCCTGCCTCGTGTGATGCTGACCCAGCTATTTGTCGGCGAACGGGAAATCCAGACGGGTATGGAGTATGATGGCAACGTCATTCTTCCACAAGCCCTTAATGAAAGCAATAAGATAGAGCTGAACAACAACCAGAGCACCTTCACCATCAAGTTTGCTGCCGGCAACTACAACCAGGGCGAGCGTCTCCAGTTCATGTACTGGATGGAAGGCCTCGACAACGACTGGCGCAATGGTGATGCACTGCTGCATGGTGTGAAGTTCCACAACCTGGGCAGCGGGAAATACACCCTCCACGTGAAAGCCGTCAGTGCCGACGGTGCTGTCAGCAATCAGGAGCGCACCCTGCAAATCATCGTGGACCGTCCTTGGTGGCTGTCGTGGTGGATGCTCACGGTTTATGTGATTATCCTGATTATCATTGTCGCCATCTGGCGTTATGGCATCAAGAAGTTCAAGGCTATCTGGCGCCGCAAGAAGACCGTTATCGACGAGCTGACACGTCAGCGCGAGGAAATCAAGCTTACCAGTGATGAGCTTCGCCAGCCTATGGCGCGTATGACCACCATTATCGGCAACATGGCCGAACACGAGACGACGATGGAAGGTCGCGAGCAGCTGAACTCCCTCCATTTCCAGATGCTGCAAATCATCACGCGTATCTCAGAGATGCAGACCACGCTGGAGAATCCCGAGAAGAAAGCCGAGTCGAGTGCCAAGGACCGTCTCGAGCTGAACGATAGTGGTGAGGTGGCTCTTACCGCTATGAGTACGATGGACTCCTCAGCAACATCCATCAAGGCCTTGGAGATTGACAACCAGTCCAAGACGTTCAGCGTTGTCCTCATCGACAACAACCGTGAGTTCCTGGCCTTTATGAATGCCCACCTGCACAAAGTCTATGATTTCCACGTCTATGATAATGTAAAGGATGCCATTCCCGATATTGAGACGCTGAATGCCGATATCGTGATGTGCAAACAAGACATGGGCACCATGACGGGTAGTGAGCTCTGCAACCAGTTCAAGTCCGACTTCCGTCGCAACAAGACCAAGTTCATCCTGCTTACCGATGGTGTGCTGACGGAACAGGATATGGCAGATCAGAACATCACGCTGGCTGCCGACGACTATATCGCCAAGCCTTTCAACATACAGGAAGCCGTGATACGTATCAACAAACTGTTGGGTCTGGCTCCTATCGAGATTAACCAGGATGTCATAGAGGGTAAGGAGACGCGTATGCTCGAAGGCCAGAATGCCAGTATGACCACCTCTACGATTGTCTATGACGATATTCCTGTGGATAGCACTCCTGCTGGGGAGCCTTCAGAGCCTGATGTCCGGCAGCCTGTCCAGGAGAGTGCTCCAGCAGAGCAGGACAGCAACGTGCTGGCTCGCTATTACGATAACAACACCATTGGCGACTACAGTATGAGCAGTCTGATGGACCAGCAGCTCATGCGCAATGTCGAGCAGTTCGTGCTACAGAATATGAGTCGCGGACAGATTAGTCTCGACGAGATGGCCAGCGCAATGGGTATGGGACGTGTTCCCTTCTTCCATAAGCTGCGTAGCATCACCACCAAGACTCCCGCCGAGGTGGTTCGTGAACTGCGTTTGAAACATGCCTGCACATTGCTCGTCAACACCGATATCAACATGAGTGAGCTGGCTATCAATGTAGGCTTCATGACGGCAGAGAACTTCAGCAACATCTTCAAGGAGAAGTTTGGAATGACGCCACTGGAATACAGGCTGAAAAACAGGAAATGAGAACTCGACCTTTAGGTCAAAGAATGAAGAACGAAGTAATGGAAAAGAACAGCATAAAGAGAATAATGCAGAAGGGCAAAATCATCAGTGGACGTAGAACATTTCTACATTTATCATTTACATTTCTCATTTCACATTTCTCATTCTTCATTTGCTCTGCCCAAACCACAGATTCTCTCATCGTTGAGACGCTGCGCCAGAGCAACATCCGCTTCTCCCACGACAACAGCGTCACGCTGCTGTTCTCCGGGCAGGAGAAGTTCGACGATATGTTCCGAGCCATCCGTCAGGCCAAGAGCAGCATCCACCTGGAATATTTCAATTTCCGCAACGACTCCATAGCCTCGCTCCTTTTCGACATCCTGCGCGAGAAGCGCAAGGAAGGTGTCGAGGTTCGCGCCATGTTCGACGGCTTTGGCAACGATTCCAACAACCAGCCCCTGAAGAAATACCATCTGAAGGCCCTGCGCGAGGACAGCATTGACATTGTGGAATACTCCCCTATCCGATTCCCGTGGGTTAACCACATCTTCGGACGAGATCACCGCAAAATAGTAGTCATTGACGGACAGATAGCCTATACGGGAGGCATGAACGTAGCCGACTATTATATAAAAGGTACGGAACAGGTGGGTGAATGGCGCGATATGCATTGTCGCATTGAGGGAGATGCTGTCAACGAGCTACAGGCTATCTTCATGCGCATCTGGAACCGCACGACCGGTGAGAACGTCAGTGGCATGAAATACTATCGTGGAGGCACCCTCACCCGTTTCTCCGACCTGAAGCCTGACACCACTTCCACCAAGGGTCGTAAGATGGTGGGCATCATCAACCGTGAGCCAGGCATCACGCCTAAGATTATGCGCACGTTCTATATCAATGCCATCAATCAGGCAAAGGACTCCATCCACATCATCAACCCCTACTTCACGCTCATTCCCTCCGTTACGAGGGCACTCACACGTGCCATCCGCCGCGGGGTGAAGGTCGAGATTATGCTGTCGTCCAAGAGTGATATTCCCCTGACCCCCGATTGCGCGTTGTATCAGGCCCGCAAGCTTCAGAAGCGTGGTGCCCGTGTATGGCTCTACAAGCCCGGCTTCCATCATTCCAAGATTATGATGGTTGATGGACGCTATTGCACCGTGGGCAGTACCAATCTGGATGCCCGTAGTCTGAAGTGTGACTTTGAGGAGAATGCCGTTATCATTGACAAAGCTACCACACGTGAACTCGACGATATGTTCTGGCGTGACAAGCAGAAAAGTTTCGAGATGAACGATCAGACGTGGGATGAGTTCCGTACAGGTTGGCAGAAGTTCCGTGGGTGGTTTGCCCATTTGCTGCAACCCCTCTTATAACTTCACTATTCACTGTTCACTGTTCACTATTCACTAGGGCGAAGCCCGCTCACTTTTCACTAGCGAAGCGCATCATGCGGATTTCCACCTCTGTAATGCCTCTCGCCAGGAGCCACGCCTCGTCCAGTTGAAGTTCCGCAGGAAGCCCCTTCTCCTCCTGTATTTTCACATATTTCCGGAACTGTGCAATAGCCTCGTTGATGCGTTTCTGTAGCCACAGCGAATAGCCGTAGTTCAGACAATCCGATGCGTCAGGCTGCTCCTGTGCCATCAGCTGCTGGTATAGACTCTCCGCCTGTTCCATCTTACCACTACATGTCAGCGACCACGCCAGTACGTGAGTCACCGTCAGGTCGTCAGGACGCTCGTAGTTCAGCTGATACAACACCTTCTGTGCGTCCTCATATTCCTCCAAGTTCACCAGACACACCGCCTTGTTCAGCATATAGCTTGTCTTTTCCGGATATTTCAACAACAGTCTTTCGTAGATATCCAACGCCTTATCGTATTGCTTCAGCCTAAAACTCTCGCGTGCGGAACCAGCCAGTGCCTTCTCATTCTCAGGATCCAGTTCCAGAGCACTCCAATAGTCCTCCGTCCACAGGTAGTATTGCAGGTCGCGCATCTCTTCCGGGAAAGAGTCCAGCAACATGTTGCTGAACATATCAAGCCTGCGTTTCTTCACCATCTTCACTACCTCCCGTTTCCGCTCGTCCAATGGGGTATGGAGGAACAAGGCCGAAGTGAAGAAAAGAACGGGTTGTGCAATGCCGTTTTTCGTCTTCATAAACGGATTATACAGCATCTGCCGGTTAGGGAACAGCACAAAGAAGCGGTACAGGTCCATCAGGTAATTCCTACGGATAAAGGCAGGCTGACGGAGTTCCTCGATATCCACCTCGTTACCTCCCAGAAGCGAAGCCTCGCCACGCTTCATCATCTGCAGGATGCTGTCGGGCAATTGGTTCATCATCTGCTGGAAAGCTATCAGGAACGAGTATTTGTCGCTATTGCATAACGGTCCTTTCTTCATGGCCGTTTCCATCATAGGGAATCCTTCCACCTTCTCTACATACTGTGCTATGTCCGGATGCTGCATGAAGAAAGGCACGAACCAGTTGCTCATATCATAGAAGAACGGATAGCGCTTCATCTGCGAGAAGCCTCCGAAGTAGATGTCGGCACCCTGTTTCTGCATATCCATCATACGCCGCACCGAATCCTCCAGCTTCTCCATACGCTGTTCGGCAGCATCAGGGTGCAACACGTCTTCCAGTGGGTCGTCGTTCTGCTCTACCAGTCCCTCTTGTGTCATCTTGAACGAGTTGTTCTTGATCAGGTCGGGCATGATTTCCTCCTTGATCTTCATGGTATCCTCCCGTTCGCCGGCGGTATAGATAAGTTGCATCTGCAACTCCGTCAGTTCGTCCAGCACTTTCTTTTTGCCTAGCAGTTCTCCCGTGAGTTGCTGCATCTCAGGATATACCTTCATCCAGTCGTCGTCAATAGCCAGCACCCACCCTACCAGAGCCCGCTGTCTCACCTGTTCGTCCAGCGCATCTTTATAGACATGTATCAAAGTACGGAATTTCACCATGTCGAACCTGTTCATCACCGATAGTGTGATAGCTGCCACCAGCAACTGCTGGTCGTTCGAATCAATGGTAGGCAGCAAGAGTTTCTCTTCCATCCCCTTCCCTACGCTGTCCGTCCACATGTGCGTGGTCAGCACGTAGTTGAAGAGGGCGTTCATTTCCTTTTGGTGTTGCTGATAAATCGCTTTTCCTTTCTCCTTCCGCTTGTTCTCAGGCTCCAGACTGAGCATAGCCACCTCGCTGACGAAGTTCTCCATCTCACCCCTGATGGCAGCCATCGACCATTTTCTGCCCTCCTGTCTGACACCCTTGTAGATGCCCTGCAGGAACGAAGAACTGTTCATATGCTTATAGATAGAGATGTTAGCCACCAGCACATAGAGCCGTTGCAACAGTCGTTGGTAGAGCTCGTCGCGCTGAGGGTCTTCCACACCCGTTTCCCAGTGTTCCTCTATCAGCTGGTATTCCGTTTTCATCTCATCCAGCTTCTGTTGCGTCTGTGGATTGGGCCAAGCTGCCAGATACGTCTCCGTCTCGGCAATGGCCATTCCGGCATTCCCAGCTATCAGTTGCTTGAAAATCAGTTCCAGCGATTTATCTGTTGTTCCCATTAGTCAGCCATTTTTCAGCTCGCTCCATATCCTCCTGTCGGGGTCCTTTGGCGTGGGCGAACTTCAAGTCTTTAGGCAGCGAATCCACCAGCTCTTTTTTCAGCTTAAAGCGGCTGTTGATAATCTCGCGATAGTGAGCCACACCATATTTATTAATGGAGTCACACGCCTGGTTGTACGCTTTCACGAACAATTCCAGCTGCTTTCCCCTGGCCTGTCGCTGCATCTCCTTCTCGCGGAAGGCTATCACACCCATCTGCCATCCTAAGTCCCTGGTGTCCAGCACCACAGGGTTTTTCATAGTTCTGGCCCATGTGGCTTGCGGCTCCGTCAGGCAGAGCACATCCATGATGTTATTCTGCAGCATCTGCACCCTTACGAAGACATCGTTCACCTGCACTTTGAACACGCGGTCCTTGTCCAGCTTGGCAGAGTCTATAGCAGCATCAGCCAGCATATCCGTCACCGAATAGCGCGTCATAGCTATCATCTTGTCGTCCAACTGCTTCACCTGCTTCACGCGCGAGTTTCTGTTGCTCACCAGTTGCCAATAGGCATTCGTAGCAGCCACATAGCGCATCTTCGTGCCTTTCTTGGCTATCCGTACCGCCCTTACCAGGTCGGTCACCATACCTTCCACGCGCCCACGTTCCAGAGCGGTGTCACAGTCCATCTGCGCCTTGTACAGCTTCAAGCGCACACCCCCTCTCAGCGTGTCGTACAGGTTATAGTGCTGAGCCACATACAGGGGCAGACAGTCCAGCGTAGGCATCACCGCCACTTTCAGTGCCGCTGAATCCTTCTTAGCCGCCTCCCGCCTCTGCTGAGAGGACCGTCGCTTAGTCTCTTCGTAGCTCTGTCCGCATGCTGCCAACAGGAGCACACCCAGGATGATTAAAACAGTCTTCTTCACGAGTGAAGTTCCAAGATAAATCGTGTACCTTTCGTAAACTGGGGGTCAATCTCCAGGTCGCCACCCATTTTCAGTGCCATCTGTCGGCAGATGGGCAGTCCCAAGCCGTCACCCTTTGTCAGGTCTTTCACCTCGCGGAACGGTGTGAACACCTCTTGGCGCTGTTCCTCACTCATCGGCTCACCCGTGTTCGACACGAGGAACTGGTGCGAGTGTGCGCCACGCTTCTTATATTCCAGTACGATGGTACCCTCTTCATTCACATATTCCAAGGCGTTCATCAGCAAGTGGTTCAGGATATGAGTCACATACGCCTTGTTTGTGGTCAGTGCCATCTTCGGAGCGTTTACCGTCAGCGTCACGTCTTTCTTCAGCTTGCTGCGGATGGGCTCTGCCAGCTCTTCGCAGAACTTATTAATGCTCACCTCTTCCATTTCCACCTCATCGGTAGAATTCTCCAGATCCGACAGCGTCTCTATATGGCTCGAGAAGTCCAACAGTGCCTGCACCTCAGGCTTGCTCTTGTCCAACTTCTTCAGCGTAGGCTCCAGCTGTGCCGAGATGTTGCTGATGAACTTAGCCTTCTGTGCATTGCTGTCGTTGGCCATCTTGATGGTCTTCTGCTGTTTGCGGTTCTGTAGGATGAAGCGCAGCAGGATGATGCCACCCACCACCAGTGCAGCAGCCAGCGCACCAGCCAGGATAGCCAGTCCCCAGATGATAGCCATGCGGGTGGTCAGCGAACTGTCCATATCGTCTATCGTCGCGTCGCGCTCCGTTATCTGCTGTTTCAGCGCCTTGATCTCATCAGCCGACTTGATAGCGTTCACCGAGTCCTTCCACAGCATATAGTTATTGTACGACTGTGCCACGATACTGGCATTATTGCTCCTGCGTCCGTTGGCTATCAGGGTCTTATACACTTTGTCCACCTTGTCATACTCCTTCGAGGCGGTCAGCTTATTGGCCATTTCCTTGAACACCTCATTACCCTTGGCGTTTTGTCCGAAGGTGTAGTAATAGATGGCCTTGTTGTACAGCAGGTCGTTCATCACGTCGTCATCACCCGAAATCTTCGCGTGGTTCTCCATCACGTTCAGGTGCTCCTGAGCGCTCTCCGCCCTGCGCATGTTGATATACATCTTCATACGCTCCTTGCTTACCTCGTAGTGCAATGCAGCCTTCTCGCTGGGACTGATGGTCTTGCTTTCTATCGCCTGGTCCACTCTGCTCAGCAGGTCGAAGCCCTCTTGATACAAGCCCTCTCTCAGATACAGGTCATTTCCCTTGGATACACACTCTACGCCCTGCTTCAGACTGCCGTTTTTAAAGTAGTCCTCATAGGCACGGATGTACAGGTAGCGAGCTGTGATGAATGTCTTCTTCTCATACGCAGCCTCAGCGTCTTTTTGCAGCTTATTCTTCTCAACAGCCTGTGCACTGGCCATGGTGCAACAGGCCAGCAGGCAAAAAACCAAACTAACAATTTTGTTCTTCATATTTTATATTTTTATTCTTTTTCTTTTTAAACGACCGCAAAGGTACGAATAAACGAGCGAAAATGCAAATTTATTTGTATTTTTCCGAGCATAAATCGTTAATCCCTTTAGTTGCCTGCACACAGCCTGTCTTACCTCTTCCATCAGCCATCAGCCATCAGCCCTCATACATCAGCCCATCAGCCCTCATACATCAGCCCCCAGCCTTCATACATCAGCCATCATACTTCATACATCTCCGTGAAACAGGTGCCAGTCCCTCATGTTCCTGTTCAGGCTCGACCTTTAAACTATTTAGGCTCGAATTCTAAACCCATCGTGCCTCAACATCTGACGGAAGACACGAAGAATAAATTGGCTCACAAAGTGCAGAACACTCTGTGAGCCAATCAAGATTTGCGTTTCCTGCATCTCAGTGCTTCTCAGCCTTACTGGACGAGACTGAAATCACTGTTTGCGTATACGGTCGTCGTGTCCTTGTGATTCACCGTAAGGGTCGGTTGCAGGGTGTACTTGTAGTTACGTGGATTCCCGTTGTTCTTCCTGGCCTTGAAGGTCACCATGTACTCATGGTTGGAGTTGAAGAAGCCGAGCACCCTCTCGCCACCGTTGGGGATGGTGTTGCGGAATCCAGTAACCTTCTTGCCATTGTCAGCCCTGCTGACTACAACGTCTGAGATGGTCGAGTCGTTGCGCAGGTCGTTCTTCAGCTTGATGGCTCCGCCGGTGACGTTGACCACGGTCGGCATCCAGCGGCTGTCTTTGCCCTCTCTCTCAAAGGTGGAGGTTTCAAGATCGGAATAGGTGGCCCACCAGCTCTGCACGGCCAACTTTGCCTTCAACCAGGTATCGATTGCATACGGTTTTTTGGACTGATTGTCTTTGCCGTTACGGTCGTACCACATCCAGACGCCGTGTATGCTCTGTGAGCTGCGGGATGCCTCGTTGTTCTTCACGTCGAAACAGCGACTCTCACTAAATTTCCACTCAGGTAGGTTGTTGAACACCAAGTGCCAGCGGGCCCAGTTGCCTTTCTTCCGCTCGTTCAGGATGTCCACGTCTTTGATGTTGCGCCTCTCCGAATGGGTCCATTCCCAGCCATATTTGACATTTATCAAGTCGATATTGGCTGCGAGTTCCCCACCTTTATCAGTAATGCCTGCTTTTCCCCCGATGCTATGGCTGAAGTTCAGGCTGAAGCCGTTTTTGTCCTCGTAGGACGTCTCGCCCCTGGTGGTTTCGGGCGATGGTGCGCCGCTGGCGGGGAACATGATGCGGTCGTTGGTGTCCTCATTCCAGTCTGCATCGAGAGTCGACATCTTTGTGGCGAGGTGCGACTCCACCCAGAAGTCGGTCGTGTAGGCTCCGCACCAGCGCACAAGAACAAGTCCGTGCCTGTTCCATCCCTTGCCCTTCCACAGACCTGCTGATATTACAGTGGCATTCATCTTCATGCCATAGTAGTCGCCGGCACCCGCAGCACCCTCATACACGTGTACCGTATAGATGTCGTATTCGGTATCCAGCTCTAAGTTTCCATATATCTTGTCCGGGTCCGAATCGCCGCCCAGTTGCCTAAAGGTGTGGCTGACAGTGAATGGCTCGTAGACATGCTCGTGCGTGTGGCCGGCAAAGTCCTCCATCTTGGCCGTCTTCTCGCCAGCAGCCTTCCTGGCAGCAGCCGTGAAACGGGCGGCGTCCTCTTTATCGTACGTTTCAACGCCATTGATGTATTCCATCACATCGCCCAGCATGCTCGAGATGTAAGCGTAATAATTCTGCGCCGCCATCATTTGCAGCAGGATCGGGTCGAAGTCCTCATCCACGATGGGGTTCTTGACATAATAGTAATCGTCATGATTGTTGAAGGCGAATATCATCAGCGAGTTATCAACATTGTACGTATAGATGTCGAGCCAGTCGTGGCTGTCCTTATATGCCTCCAGCTCGGCGGCATCGGGATTCCACACAGCAATGACCTTGCCGTTGGAATACACCTCTTTCAGATAATCCTCGCTGACGTCTGTCAGTTTGTTGACCATCACGAAGTCAACGTCGTCTTCAGGCGTGCCTACCACGTCGCTCACGGCCCACTCGAAGGCCTGCATCAGATTTTCGTCCAGGCCGGCGGCCAGGTATGCCTTGCCTAACAGCCGAACTGTTGGTTCGAATTCGGCCGGACCTTCATACTCCGACGGGTCGTCAGCAACTGGATTGTCATCATTTACAACACAGGAAGTCAGCCCTCCTCCGCAGCAAATCAGGACAGCTGCGAACATCCAATTAAATAATTTTCTCATATCAGTCATAATTTGGTTAGTTATTTAGTTAAACATTTCAGGACAAAGATACGAAAAAAGTCTCTAACTTCCAAACAATTTTGGCAAAAAGTTGACATAAAAATGATAGTCAGGCATAGCCCTTTAGGGCTAATACGTTTGCAAATATAGTCATTTTCGACATAATACCCAAAAGATATAAGCTTTTTTTGCTTATATTACCGCGCACGGGGTCTGTCACGCTATGTGGTACTATGTTTCCCTATGCCTCGAAACTTAAAATGCTTTACCTTCTGATCAGTTGCGAGCCTGTGGTCAACTTGTCGCCGTCAACCTGTACGGCATAGACGCCGTGTGGCAGGCTTGAGAGGTCAACGGTCATCTCCTGCCGGCCGTCGCTCCACGTGTGCTGAAGCTGCTGGCGGCCGTCGGTGGTATAGACGGTGAGGCGCATGGCCGTCATGGGCTGATGGGCGAGGGTGAGCGTCAGCCGTCCGTCCGTCATGCTGAACTGCACACCCTGAGGCTGATGCATGCTCACGCCCTGAATAGCCGTTACGCCTAAGATGTCCAGCAGACCGCGATAGACGTCAATCTCGCCGTAGCCATACTTCGGGTTAGGATAGTCGAGCTGTTCCTCGGGATGACGGCTGGTACGCTGCAGCACACCGATAATGTCTTCCCTGGTGAGCAGCGGATTGGCCTGCAGCCACAGGGCGACGGCACCAGCCACCACGGGCGTGGACATCGACGTGCCGCTGTTGCCCCCCCACGGATAGGTTCTGTCGCCAATGGTGGCGTAGGCCACGAAGTCGTCCGTCTTGGTGGGGTGAGTCTCCATGTAGTAACTGCTGTACGAACTGATCACGTTACACCCGGGGGCAACGATGTCAGGCTTGGACAGACCGCCCATCGTAGGACCTGTGGACGAGAAGGAGGCCCACTGCCCCAACTCCTCAGGATGGTCGTACTTGACTTCCTTACCGGCGGCGTTGGTATAAGCCAGTCGGTGCACCGTGGCTCCCACGCAGATAGGGGCCGCCAGACATCCTGGCGCCAGCACGTTATGACCCGCCTGTGCCGCATTCCAGCGGCTGTCGGTATCGAGGTTCGCCAGGGGGCTGGAGGAATTGCCGAACACCTGTACGTCGCAGTCGGTGCCCTCAACCACAAGGGCAATAGTCCCCAGGAGGTTCAGATTCACGTTGCCCGTCAGCGCCATATAGTACATCGTCTGTCCGCTGATGAGGTCTGAGGTGTAGCGAATGACGCTCACGGCACAGGTGTCGCGCTGCTGGTCGTCGGCCGAGGTGACGAACAGCGTGTCCGCAAGTTCATCGTCCTCCCAGTCGCCCTCAGCCCAATCCATCCGCAGCTCGGCACTGACCGATTCCTGCCCCTGATAACGGAGCAGGCGCACCACGGGAGTCCCTTGGCACAGCAGACGGAAGGCGCCCTCCTTGCTACTCGCATTCAGGAAACTGCCAGCAGCCTCTACGCCTGTCGGCTTGGCCATATAGGTGACCCTGGCATTCTCGTTGCCGGCTGACGCCACGAGGATGCGCCCAGGACCGGTGAGCCGTTCCAGGAATAGGCTGTACAGCAAGTCGTCATCATCCATAAAGGGCGTGTATCCCTCGCTGAACGACACCACACAGGGCTTGCCCTCGCGCTGGGCGTAGTCGAAGAGGTACTTGAATCCCAGGGCGTCGGTCGCCGTGGTGTATTTGTACTGATCCTGGGGCTGGATATATTCGGCATCGTCTGTCACGGCATTAGCCACCAGGGCCAGGTCGCTCTCGAAGGCCAGCCCACGATAGGGGGTGTCGTAGCCGCTGCCTGCGGCGGTGCCTGATGTGTGTGTGCCGTGATTCTGCGTCTCGCCATCGACAGCACGGCCGACAGACAGGATGGTCTGCTCGTCGGCATACTCGCAACCCACGGGGAAGCGCTCGCTGTCACTGCAGGGTGCCAGCTGGTCCCAGAACGTCTTGATGCGGTAGTGCTGCAGCTGCTGGTCGCCAAAGAAGGTGGGGTGGGTAAGGTCGAAGCCAACGTCCATCACACCGACGACGACATTGCGGCCCGTAAAGGCCTGGTGCACGTCCGTAGCCTGATAGACAGGAAGGGCATTGACCACACTGACGACGTCGTCCAGCGTGGTATGAGCCGAGGCACTGGCCTCGACGCGCTTGATGTCAGGCAGCTCAACCAGGGCATCCAGATGGTCTAAGGGCACCGTGGCGATGCAGATGTCGCCCAACTGGGCATAGACCTTGCAGCCATAGGGAGTCAGTATGCTGACGTCCTGTCCCCCCATGAGCTGGATGAATACCGTCACTAGCTCCGGCTTCTCTTCGCCGGCGCGATGGCTCATGTGACGCTGCTGCGACAATCGCTCCTGCACCCAGGCAGATAACTTGCCCGAATGCTGTCCGCCAGCCGTCAGCACAGCTGCAGTCAGCACGGCGACCCAAGTCAGAATAAGTCTTTTCATCGTTGCAAAAGTATTTTTTCTTTAGAAAACACAGGAGACCCTGTGTCCTTTGAAACCTCACACCGTGCCTGTCCCCCTGTTACCTCTGCCGAGAATATTACAACCATCCACAGAATGATAGGTTCTGCCATATCTGCAAATATTGTTGACAACAACAGAGCTGTCACCATGTATTTTGCAATATCCATCAACCATTTACCAAATTCTTTTTTCATGTTGCAAAGTTAACCTTTTTTTCCTCTCCCTCCAAATTTTGCAATGAAAAAAATAAAACACAGGGCTGTCACCCTGCCACCAAATAGCGTTAAACGCCCTGTTTAAAGGAAAAATTGGTGGGAGCAGGGTGTCTCGGCCTGAAATAGGTTGACTTCCACAAAGCCTTAAATGTTAAATAATTATAATGAGATGGCAAAGGAAGAGGTTCATAACGTAGCAGAACTGACGGCCTTGGTAGAGGCTCAGCGCAAGCAGATTGAGAAACTTGAGAAGCAGCTGAAGTACAGTCAGGACAAGAACCTGGCGCTTAACACGCTCATCGACGTCATCGAGGAGCAAGGCCCACAGCGAATCATGTGAAAGCCTGCAGGAGGGCTCTCGGGGGCTGTCTGCCCCCTGCCGCTGGGCACCCCCTGAGTGTTTTTCATAGGTCTGGCTGCGCCCGGGAGTAGTCAACCTTTTCAGTACAAAGTAAATAAAAAACAGATGAAAAGTAAACAATATCCGTATGAAGTCTACGTTCTTAGGAAAAGAGTCAACCCTTCCAGTGAAAGTAGTCAACTGATCTCAGAGAGAGGAGTCAACCAAATCCGTACGGGTAGGCAAATGTTAAAGAACAAGGCCTAAAAAGAGTCAACCTTTTCAGTATATCGAACAGTGCACCAGTGCACTAGTGCACCGTTTCGATTTTCGTTTTTCACGCTCAAGACTCACTATTTTTTTATTTAAATATATACTTATTATATTATATATATTAGAATATATATAATATAATAAAATAGAATACCTCCTTTTCTACGCCTACCTAAAACTTGAAAATGCTAATGGTGCACTGGTGCACAATCCACCCGGGATGATTTACCTATCAAAACAAGGAAAAGTGGCTCTCTGGGCAGGAAAAACTTTTTCCCTGGGCAGGGAGAAAAAAATAATTGAAAATATTTTGAAATTTTTTGTCAAAATATTTGGCGAAATGAAAAATACTTACTAACTTTGCAGTTGTAATTGAGATGACAACGGCGACTGTGGGCTGCGGCTCAGCATAGCTCGAGCGAGCTCGGTTCTGCATTCGCCTTGCACCGCAGTTGCAGTGTTGAATTGAAGGAGCAAGCGCGCAGCACTAGAGAGGAGACGGAAACAACAAACAATAACTAATAACCATTAAAATTAAAAAATTTAAAGATTAAAAAATTAAACATTAACCATTAAAAATATTTACAACTATGGCAATGAAAGTAAAGGCAGTAGAGAAGCTATTGAAGTTTGACAAGAATTCTGCGGGTGTTTACCGCTATGTGATGTCGCCCGAGATGTACTCGAGCCTGAACCAGAAGAAGGTGATCAAGGAGGCGGCTCTGCGCTCGGGGGTGAGCCAGAGTGTGATGCAGGCCTGCTGGGATGCTGCCGGTGAGGTGATCAAGGCATGGGCTACTGAGGGTCACAGCGTGGCACTGCCCGGACTGGGTACCATGCGCTTCGGACTGCGCTCGAAGTCGGTGGAGGACGTGAACAAGGTGAAGACCGGTCTGATTACCAGCCGTCGCATCATCTTCACTCCCGATGTGGACCTGAAGGACGAGCTGAAGAACACGGCTATCGTCATCACCTGCTACGACCGTGACGGCAAGGAGGTGAAGCGCGTGACCAGCGACGACAGCGGCGACGTGGAGGATGATTCTAACGATAACGTTAACCCTAACCCTAACGATAACACTGGCGGTGGTGACAACACTGGCGGTGACAACCAGGGTGGCAATACCGGCACTGTAACTCCCGGCGGAGGTGACGAAGGGTAAGTAAAGAGTAGCGCCTACGGGCGAAACTCTTTAAATGAGAAATTAGAAATTAGAAATGAAGAAGAATCGGATTATTGAGGTAGTGGTGAAGGTGATAGTAGCCGCTCTCACAGCATTCCTGACGGCACTGGGAACAACCAGCTGCATGGGACGAGGACCATTCTAGCGGGCTTCGCCCTAGTGAAACGCTACGCTAGTGAACAGTGAAAAGGGAAAAGGGAAAAGTGAAAAGCGGAGTGACCAATGATGGTTGCTCCGCTTTATGTTGAGCCTCTTGTCGGATTCGAACCAACGACCCCGAGATTACAAATCACGTGCTCTGGCCAACTGAGCTAAAGAGGCGGGTGGGCAGCTGTCTGCATCGCGCCGCTACAACCAAGTACCCTTGCTATGTTCCCATCCTGGGGGATTCCGAGGGAGCTGGCCGTACAGGACTGCCCGTGTAATGCTCGAAAAGCGGCTGCAAAGGTAGGCATAATAAATGAGAAATGAGAAATGAGAAATGAGAAATTAGCATCAAGGACCGTGCATTTAACTTTTTTTAGCGGATTGCGGCTTCATTTCTCATTTCTCATTTCTCATTTCTCATTATTTATCAGTACCTTTGCACCCGATTATGACACCTATAGAATATAAACAACTGAAAGCGTTCGCACGACAGGACGGTGCTCTGCTGTCACTGCTGTGGATAGGCAGCTTCGCCTGTTACATACAGGGGCTGACCTCCCCTGCCCTGGCGATGGCTGCCGTGATACTGGTGATTATATCGCCGTTTTACGCTGCCAGCCGTCTGCGCCACTTCCGCGACTATGCCCGCGAGGGAATCATCTCCTTCAAGCGGGGCTATGCCTACACGGTGATGAGCTTCTTCTATGCCGGACTGTTGCTGGCAGCAGCTATCTACGTGTATTTCGAATTCATGGACGATGGCTACGTGCTGCGTGTGTATAGCACGGTGATCAACTCGGAGGAGGGCAGGAAACTGCTGGAGGTGTATGGTCTGAAGAACGAGATGAAGCAGGGCTTGCAGGATCTGTATGCCTTTCGCCCGATAGATTTCGCACTGAACTCGCTGACGATAGGCATCATGGCAGGATTTTTCCTGGGAATGCCGATAGCTGCGCTCATGAGGCGCAACAGTGTTGCGAGTGAATAATGGCGCTTTCGCTAGTGAAGAGTGAAGAATTATGGATATATCAGTTATAGTACCTTTGTACAATGAAGACGAGTCGCTGCCAGAGCTGTATGCGTGGATAGAGCGCGTGATGGCGGCGAACAAGTTCACATATGAAGTGATTTTCGTGAACGACGGCTCTACGGACCATTCGTGGGACGTCATCAAGGAGCTTGCAGCCCGCTCGGAGCACGTGAGGGGTATCAAGTTCCGCAGGAACTACGGCAAGTCGCCAGCCTTGTATTGTGGATTCAAGGAGGCTCAGGGCGACGTGGTCATCACGATGGATGCAGACTTGCAGGACTCGCCCGACGAGATTCCCGAGCTGTACCGCATGATCAAGGAGGACGGCTACGACCTGGTGAGCGGCTACAAGCAGAACCGCAAGCAGGGCGACCCCCTGTCGAAGACCATCCCCACCAAGCTGTTCAACGCGACAGCCCGTAAGGTGAGCGGCATCAAGAACCTGCACGACTTCAACTGCGGACTGAAGGCCTACCGTAAGGATGTGATCAAGAATATCGAGGTGTATGGCGAGATGCACCGCTATATGCCCTATCTGGCCAAGAATGCAGGCTTCGACAAGATTGCCGAGAAGCCCGTACACCATCAGGCACGTAAGTTCGGCAAGTCGAAGTTCATGGGATGGAACCGCTTCGTAAACGGATATCTGGACCTGCTGACGCTGTGGTTCCTGGGCACATTCGGCAAGAAGCCTATGCACGTGTTCGGATTCCTGGGCACCATCGTGTTCATGATAGGTTTCCTGTCGGCAGCCTTCCTGGGCACCGAGAAAGCCATTGCCCTCTATCGCGGCATCCCGATGCGACTGGTCACCGACTCGCCTTTCTTCTATATCGCACTGACCATGATGATGATTGGTACGCAGCTCTTCCTAGCGGGATTCCTGGGCGACCTGATCAGCCGGAACAGTGCGGGACGCAACGACTACCAGATTGAAGAAACCCTGCGAGCTTCTTCTAAATGAAAAATGAGGAAAATGAAGAGATTCCGTTTTACAACAAATAACATAATGAGAAAAACGATGGGAGTGCTGGCCACAGCATTTCTCATTACTCATTTCTCATTACTCTTTTCGTGTTCGACCATTGACTGTCCGCTGAACCATAACGTGGCAACGCGATTCCAACTGATGAAGCCCGACGGGAACCCCGACACGCTGCTGACGGACACCATGTGGGTGCTGACCACGAGAATGGACGGAACGGACACGCTGCTGCTGAACAGGCTCTGTGGCAACAACGCCACGGGATTCAGTCTGCCTATCAGCCACATTCTACCCGAGGATGCCTTCCTGGTGCTGATGAGAAAAGAAGGTCAGACAGAGGGCTATTACTACGACAGCATTATAGTGAAGAAAGAAGACACAGAACACTTTGAATCAGTGGACTGTCAACCTTCGTTCTTCCATAAGATTACCGGTGTGAGATGCAAGGAACACTTCATCGACTCCGTAGTTATCAACAACCCCGATGTGAATTATGACACCAAAACGCCTGCACATATCCGCCTTTACCTCAACCCTGATTTTTAGTCTCCTGTGCCTCGTAGCAAAGCCTACGGCAACCTATGCACAGCAGCAGAAAAAGATGGCTGTCGTGGAGAAAGACACCATTCCCCTCTTCAGGGGCTTCTCCCTGTCGTTCGACTTGGTGGGAGCTGCCATGATGGCTTTCGGCGATCGCGGAGAGATAGAAGGAGCCCTGCGTGTGAACCTGCGCGACAAATGGTTCCCCATCGTGGAAATCGGCGTAGGACGTGCCAACCGCAACGACGACGAGGTGACACACCTGACGTACAAGACAACGGCACCCTACTTCCGAGTGGGTATGGACTGGAACATCATGAAGAACAAGCATGCTTCCAACCGTCTGTATGCAGGCTTCCGCTACGCCTTCACCTCCTATAAGGTAGATATCACCCGCGAGGAACTGCCCGACCCTGTATGGAGATACACCTCAGACTTCGGCGCAACGGGCATGAGCTGCTCCATGCACTGGCTGGAGGGTGTGTTCGGCCTTGACGCCAAGATATACGGTCCACTGCACCTGGGATGGTCGGTGCGCTACAAGCGACGCCTGGTGCATAGCGACGGCGACCTGGGCGGCACGTGGTATGTTCCGGGATTCGGCATTAACGACAAGGACGGATTTGCTGCGAACTTCAACGTCATCATCGACATATAATGAGAGGTAAGAGGAAAGCAATAAAGACTTAAGACTATGGATGAAGCAAGAAAGAAAAAACTGATATGGCAACTGCCGTTTCTGACCCTGCTGATAGTGGGAACCATCCTTATCATCAGGCAACAGCACGTAATGCCGTACCAGAAGAACGCAGGACTCATCTTCGGAACAACGTATAACATCACGTACCAGAGTGACGAAGACCTGCATAAAGAGGTGCTGGCCAAGCTGAAAGAGGTGGACGGCGCCCTGTCGATGTTCAACGAAAAAAGCACCATCACAAAAATCAACAACAACGAGGATGTGACACCGTCGGAGATGTTCACCGACGTGTTCCAGCTGGCACAGAAAATCAGCCAGGAGACCAACGGAAGCTTCGACATCACGGTGGCTCCGCTGGTGAACATCTGGGGCTTCGGATTCAAGAAGGGCGAAGAGCCCACCAAGCACGCCATAGACTCGCTGAAGGCGCTGATAGGCTATCAGAAGGTAAGCTACGACGGAAAGCGTGTCGTGAAGAAAGACCCGCGTATCACGCTGGACTGCTCAGCCATTGCGAAGGGCTACGGCGCTGATGTGGTGGCCCGACTGCTGGACGAGAAAGGCATCAAAAACTACCTGGTGGAAATAGGTGGCGAGGTGGTGACGAGAGGCATCAGCGAGAAGCGCGTGCCCTGGAAAATCGGTGTAACGAAACCTACCGAGGATCCCACCGAGACGGGTGACCTGCAAACGGTGCTGAACGTGACGGACAAGGCAATGGCTACCAGTGGCAACTATCGGAACTTCTACTATAAGGGTGGAAAGAAATATGCCCATACCATAGACCCTAAGACGGGCTATCCCGTACAGCATAACATCCTGTCGGCCACCGTGTTGTGCGATGAGTGTGCACGCGCTGACGCCTTCGCCACCGCCTTTATGGTGATGGGACTGGAAAGGGCCAAGAAGGTGCTGGAGAAAAACCCTGACCTGATGGTCTATTTCATCTACGACAAGAACGGACAGAACGACGTGTGGTTCTCGCCTTCGCTAAAAGACAAGATACTGCAATGACCATCTACGACCAACTGACGCAATTCACCCTGTTTCAAGGCATGAGCCGAGCCGACCTCATGGAGGTGGTGACACATACCCGACTGGGATTTATGAAGGTGAAAGGGGGCAAGAAAATCGTGAAGGAGGGAGAGGACTGCTCCCTCCTGATGCTGATGACGAATGGCGAGCTGGAGTGTGAGACCGTCAGCGACGACCACCAATGCAGGGTGTTGGAAAGAATCGGCGCACCCTATATGATACAGCCTGAACGACTCTTCGGTATGACGCAGAAATACTCATCGGCATTCAAAGCGATTTGCGACTGCAACTTTATCACCATCGACAAGACGGAAATACTGCTACTGCTGGAGACCCAGCTGGTGTTCCGCCTGAACCTGCTGAACATACTGGCTGCCGACGCACAGCGCATGAGGCACAGAGCGTGGCAATCGGCCCCGAAGACGCTGAAGGAACGCATCATACGCTTCTTATTCTCACGATGCACCTACCCTGCTGGTGCCAAGACATTCTATATACTGATGAGACAAATTGCCAACGAACTGAACGACAGCAGGTTAGATGTCAGCAAGGAACTGAACGGGATGGAGGATGACGGACTGCTGACACTGTACCGGGGAAGGATAGAAATCCCCATGATGGAGAGGCTGCTGATGTGAAGATAAGTTATTTTACGCCATAGGTCTTTGCTGTTTCAGGAATAATTTATAATTTTGCACGATAAAAAGAAAAGAAACGTTAGTATGAGTGAACATAAGAACCCATTTTTAGAACCTTACAACACACCGCACGACACCGTGCCCTTTGACCGTATCCGACTGGAGGACTACGAGGAAGCCTTCATGGAAGGTATCCGCAGGGACAACGAGCAGATAGAAAAGACTATCAACAACCCGGAGAAGCCTACCTTCGACAACACCATCATCAACACGGAGGAGGATGAGGGCTACTATGACCTGTTGTCAAGGGTGTCAACGGTGTTCTTCAACCTGCTGTCGGCAGAGACCAACGACGAGATGGATGCGTTGGCACAGAAGATACAGCCCATCTTGACACAGCATGCCAACGATGTAAGGCTGAACCCACACCTGTTTGAGAGAATCCGCCAGGTACACCTGCACCACCGCAAGCTGACTCCCGAGGAGAAGATGCTGCTGGACAACTGCTACGAGGGATTCGTACGTAGCGGTGCCCTGCTCGACGAGGCAGGAAAACAGAAACTGAGGGAACTGACGGAAGAGGCCTCTATGCTGGGGTTGCAGTTCTCGCAGAACCTGCTGAAGGAGAACAAGGCATTCAACCTGCACATCACCGACGAGGCACAGCTGGACGGACTGCCTGAGACAGCCCGTGAAGCCGCCGCCCTGACAGCGAAGGAGATGGGACAGCAGGGATGGGTGTTCACCCTGGATATGCCCTCCTACTCGCCCTTCATGACCTATTCCACGCAACGGGAGCTGAGAAAACAGCTCTACATGGCGCGCAACACCGTGTGTACGCACGACAACGAGGAAAACAACCTGGCGATTTGTAAACGACTGATTAACCTGCGCCGCGAGATAGCACAGCTGTTGGGGTACAAGACCTATGCCGACTATGTGTTGAAGCGTCGTATGGCTTCTAATACACGTAATGTCTATAAGCTGTTGGACGACTTGATTGACGCCTATAAGCCCACTGCCGTCAAGGAGCGCGAGGAACTGAAAAGGACGCTGCCCCGCCCCATCCAAAAAGAGGGGGGAATGAAACCGTGGGACTCCGCCTTCTACACCCATCAGTTGCAGATGAAGAAATACAACCTGGATCAGGAGATGCTGCGTCCGTATTTCGAGCTGAAGAACGTCATCAAGGGGGTCTTCGGACTGGCTAACAAGTTGTACGGAATAACCTTCAAGGAAAACAAGGACATTCCCGTGTATCATCCCGACGTCAAGGCGTACGAGGTGTTCGACAAGGACGGCTCGTTCCTGGCCGTATTCTATGCTGATTTCCATCCGCGCAAGGGCAAGCAGGGCGGTGCGTGGATGACGGAGTTTCAGGGACAATATATCGACAAGAAAGGTGAGAACGTCCGTCCGCACGTCAGCGTGGTGATGAACCTCACCAAGCCCACGGAGGAGAAGCCTGCCCTGCTGACACTCGGTGAGGTGGAGACATTCCTTCATGAGTTCGGCCACTCCCTGCACGGCATGTTCGCCAATACCCGTTTCGAGAGCCTCAGCGGTACGAATGTATGGTGGGACTTCGTGGAGCTGCCTTCGCAATTCATGGAGAACTACGCTATCGAGAAGGAGTTTCTGCGCACCTTCGCCTTCCACTACCAGACGGGGGAACCGTTGCCCGACGAGCTGATACAGCGTATCGTGAAGAGCCGTAACTTCATGGCTGCCACAGCGTGTCTGAGACAGGTGTCGTTCGGACTGCTGGATATGGCCTATTACACACAGCGGAAGGAGTTTGCCGCCGATATCATCCCCTTCGAGAAAAAGGCCTGGAAGAAGGCTATCCTGGGGGAGCAGCTGAAGGACACCTGTATGACGGTGCAGTTCTCGCACATCATGGCTGGGGGCTATGCTGCAGGATACTATAGTTATAAATGGGCGGAGGTGTTGGATGCTGATGCCTTCAGCGTATTTAAGAAGAACGGCATCTTCGACCAGCAGACAGCACAGCGGTTCCGCGACGAGGTGCTGAGCAAGGGTGGCACGGAGCATCCGATGACGCTCTACAAACGTTTCCGAGGAGGAGAACCTACCATTGACGCCCTACTGAAGAGAAATGGGATAAAGAGAGGTAAGAGGTAAGATGTATGATGTAAGAGGTGAGAAGTTAGAGGTAAGAAATAAAAATATGGAGAAGCAAAAGAAATTTGACCAAAGATATCTGGAGATGGCTCGCATCTGGGCCCAGAACTCATACTGCCAGCGTCGCCAAGTGGGTGCCCTGGTGGTGAAAGACGGTATGATTATCAGTGACGGATACAACGGGACGCCTAGCGGATTTGAGAATGTCTGCGAGGACGACAATAACGTGACGAAGCCCTACGTGTTGCACGCAGAGGCTAACGCCATCACAAAACTGGCTCGCAGCTCGAACAATTCGGAAGGAGCCACCATCTACATCACAGCATCACCCTGTATTGAGTGTGCCAAGCTGATTATACAGGCTGGCATCAAACGGGTGGTCTATGGTGAGAAATACCGACTGACAGACGGCATAGACCTTCTGGAACGTGCAGGTATCGAGGTGCTCTATTTGGGGGATTAACGGAATCTCGGAATAACGGAATAACGACAAAAACATCAGCATGAACGAGAAAAAGAAGAACAGATACATGCCGCTCATCATGGCACTCTGCGTGGTGTTCGGCATCTTTGTCGGCACTTTCTATGCCAACCATTTTACGGGCAACCGCCTGAGTATCATCAATTCCGGAAGTAACAAGCTGAACAACCTGCTGCACATCATTGATGCACAGTATGTGGACACGGTCAACGTGAACGACCTGGTGGAGAAGGCTGTTCCGCAGATTCTGTCGGAACTGGACCCCCACTCTGTCTATATTGCTGCCAAAGACGTACAGATAGCCAACGACGACCTGAGAGGGTCCTTCTCCGGCGTGGGTATTGAGTTCACCATCCGTCAGGACACCCTGCACGTACAACAGGTCATCAGCAATGGTCCTGCGGAGAAAGCTGGCGTAATAGCCGGTGACAAGATAGTGAAGGTGGACGACAAGCCGTTTACGGGGAAAACGCTGACCAACGAGGTGGCTATGCACACGCTGAAAGGTCCTAAGGACACGAAGGTGAAGCTGGGCGTGTTGCGCTATGGGGAAAAGAAGATACGCACACTGGTGGTGACACGCGGGGAGATTCCTACCAAGAGTGTTACTGCCGTCTATATGCTGGACGACAAGACGGGATATATCCGTATCAAGAACTTTGGCGAGAACACTTATCCCGAACTGCTCATCGCACTGGCTAAGCTGTCACAGAAACAGGTGGAGAACCTGACCATCGACCTGAGAGGCAATACGGGAGGCTATCTGCAGTCTGCCGTACAGATTGCCAACGAGTTCCTGCCCAAGAACAAGCTGATTGTCTATACAGAAGGCCGCAAGTCGCCTCGCCAGGAGTTCCGCAGCGACGGACGCGGTTCCTATCAGCAGATTCCACTGGTAGTGCTCATCGACGAGGGGTCGGCATCAGCATCAGAGATTCTGGCTGGTGCCATTCAGGACAATGATCGCGGTACGATTATCGGACGACGCTCGTTTGGCAAGGGACTGGTACAGCAACCTATCTCCTTCAACGACCAGTCGATGATTCGCCTGACCATCGCACGCTACTACTCCCCCTCGGGACGTTGCATCCAGAAGCCCTATACAGCTGGCGACAACAAGGACTATGAGGAGGACCTCCTCACACGCTATGAGCACGGCGAGTTCTTCTCACAGGACAGTATCAAGCACGAGGGTAAGGAATACCACACGGCTATTGGACGTCCCGTCTATGGTGGCGGTGGCATCACCCCCGACATCTTTATTGCTGAGGATACGACGGATGTGACTTCTTATTACAAGCAGGCTTCAATGAGCGGACTGATTATCCAGTATGCCTTCACCTATGTGGATGAGAACAGGAAACACCTGAGCGAATATGAGACGATGGAACAACTGGCAGACTACCTCAAGAAGCAGAACATGGTGGAAAAGTTTGCCACCTATGCAGAGAAAAACGGACTGAAACGCCGCAACCTGATGATACAGAAATCGCACAAGCTGCTGGAACGGTACATTGTAAGCCGCATCATCTATAACATGCAGAGCGAACAGTCGTGGATGGAATATCTGAACAGCGACGACCCCGCCATTCTGGAAACACTGAAACTCTTCCGCGAGGGAAAGGCCTTCCCACAGGCTCCTGAAAAGAAAGAGAAGAAAGTGGCACAGCTGAGAGCTTTCGACTATCACGGAACACATCGGAAAGCAACTTATACGGCTTGTCTGTCATGATGACCAAGCAAGAAATAAGAAAGATGATTCGTCTGCGGAAACAACAGCATTCCACAGACGAATCGTCTGCTTTGACAACTGTGCTGAAGGACAACGAGCACGTCAGCAAGGCACATACCCTGTTACTCTACAGCGCCCTACCCGACGAGGTGCAGACGCAGGCTTTGCTAGACCATTTAGCCGAACAAGGCAAAACAGTGCTGCTGCCCCGCGTCATCAATGATACAGAGATGGAGCTGCGCCGCTATACGGGGAGAGCCGACTTGCAGCAAGGGGCTTTCAACATCATGGAACCCACAGGTGTTCTATTTACTGACTACGACGCTATTGAGGTGGCCATTGTGCCTGGAATGGCTTTCGACGCAGAGGGGCATAGACTGGGAAGGGGAAAGGGCTTTTACGACCGGTTCCTACCCAAGATTCCACACGCATACAAGATAGGGTTGTGTTTCTCGTGGCAACTGATTGACGAGGTGCCTCACGACACGAATGATATCATGATGGACGAGGTAATCTCGAGATGTAAGAGATGAACCGTGAATCATGAACCATGCACCATTAACAGAATCTGACATCAGTAATCACCTGTTCACCAACCACCGCATTCAACTTCTGTACAAACTCCTCGCGCCGCATGGAGAGATCGGCACGCAGGGCGGGATTCGACAAGCGCACATAAAGCGTCTGGTTGTAGATATACGTGTTCAGGGTATAGCGCTTGATAAGGTCACCAGCCACTTCTGGCCAAGCCTCCACCAGCCGTTTCTGCTGTAACGGAGTCTCTAAACCTTGTTCACGCAATGTCCGCATGATGAGGTCTTTTACCGATTGCACATCTCTTTTAAACATCTGTCATTGCTCCTTTCATCCATTAGCCTTCTATCACCCCGTTCTCAACATGGAAAATCTTATAATCCAGGTGGCTGCTGCTGAGTATCTGGTCCAGATGGTCACGATTGGTATCGGTGATGAAGATTTGTCCGAAGCTGTTACCGGAAACCAGATGAACAATCTGCTCCACACGGTCTGCATCTAACTTGTCGAAGATATCATCCAGCAGTAACATCGGAACGGTCTGTGAGGACGTGCGTTTCAGGAAATCAAACTGTGCCAGCTTCAGGGCTATCACATACGTCTTGTTCTGTCCCTGAGAACCCTCACGACGCATAGGATGTCCCCCTAGCGTGAATTCCAGATCATCACGGTGAACACCATGCAACGAATAGCCCACAGCACGGTCTTTCGCACGGTCACGTTGTATCACATCCAACAGCGGGCCGCGTTGACAATGGGACACATAGGTCAACCCTACCCGTTCCTGTCCACCAGAGATATGCTGGTAGAACTCTTGGAACAGCGGTATCAGCTCATCAACAAAGGAACGGCGTTTTTCATACAACAGTTCACCAGCCTCAGCCATCTGTTCCTCCCAGAGCTGCATCAGCAACGGATCGGGTTCCTGGTCTTCCATCTTCAGCAAGGTGTTACGCTGCTGGTGTGCATTGTTATAACGAGACAAAGCGTCAATATAACTTCGGTCATACTGCGAGATTACCATATCCATCAGTTTCCGGCGTTCCTCACTGGTTCCCTCGATAAGCAGTGTGTCAGCAGGCGACACCACCACCAGTGGAATGAGTCCGATATGTTCAGAAAGCCGCTTATACTCTTTCTTGTTACGTTTGAAGTGCTTCTTAGTGCCGCGCTTCATGCCTACGGAAATGAAAAGTGTATCTTCCGCCCCCTCATATTCCCCTTCCAATACGAAGAAAGGTTCCTCATGACGAATCACCTGAGAGTCAATAGGATTATTGGCAGAACGGCAGAACGACAGGTAATAGATAGCATCCAGCACATTTGTCTTTCCCATTCCGTTACGACCAATAAAACAATTCATCTTTGGCGACAACTCCAGTGTAGCCTCAGCAATGTTCTTATAATTGAGTATAGACAGCCTCTTTAATATCATTTGGGTGCAAAGGTACAATTTTTTATATAATTTTTCTATAGCAAAAGTAAATTTTTCACTTTACATTCTTCACATTTCACTTTTATTTTGTACCTTTGAAATTCTTTCTATAGTACTACCGTTCGAAAAAATCTAAATAAATTTGGTTTTTTACTCACTTATTCGTACCTTTGCAGCCGATTAAATCGTGAACAACAAAAAAACAATTTATTATAATGGCAAACAACAATCCTAAAGTAGCTCCTGTTGAGGAGCAGCAGGTCAGCAAGACCGAGGCTTTCTTCGAGAAATACAAGAAAGCAATCATTGGTGGCGTAGTAGCAGTAGTAGCTGTTATCGTATGCGCTATTCTTGTGAACAACTATTATCTGGAGCCTCGTAGCAACGAGGCTAGCACCGAGCTCGCCAAGAGTCAGGAGCTGTTTGATGCCCAGCAGTATGACAAGGCATTGACAGGCTTCCAAAAAGTAGCCAACGAATACAGTTCTACCGATGCTGGCAATTTGGCTCAGCTTTACATTGGTTTGTGTCAAGCTAATCTTGGTAAATGGCAGGAGGCTGTCAATGCTCTGGAGAACTTCAGTGGCAAGGGCGACCAGATGATCAGTCCTGCAGCAGAAGGTGCGCTGGGCAATGCATATGCCAACCTGAAGCAGTACGACGAGGCTGTTAAGCATCTGACTTCTGCTGCTAAAATGGCTGATAACAATTCATTGTCTCCCACATTCCTCATCCAGGCTGGTGAAATTCTGGAGAGCCAGGGCAAGAAGGACGAGGCACTGAAGCTGTACGAGGAGGTAAAGGAAAAGTACTTCCAGTCTATGCAGTATCAGACCATCGACAAGTATATTGAGCGTTGTAAGTAAAAATGGCTACCAAAAACCTTTCGGAATACAATTCAGCAACGGTGCCCGATGCGTCGAACATGATTTTCGGCATTGTGGTGGCTGAATGGAATCCTGAAATTACGGGAGCACTGCTCAACGGATGTGTTTCCACCCTCGAGAAGCACGGAGCACTGCCTGAAAACATTCATGTCAAGACAGTTCCCGGATCCTTCGAACTGATATACGGAGCCCATCAGATGACGCTGAACGACGGCTATGATGCCGTTATCGTTCTGGGAAGTGTCATCCGTGGGGAGACGCCCCATTTCGACTACATCTGTCAAGGGGTCACGCAGGGTATCGCCCGTCTGAATGCCACCAACAACATTCCCGTGGTCTTCGGACTGCTTACTACGGAGAATATGCAGCAAGCACAAGACCGTGCCGGCGGACGACTAGGCAATAAAGGCGACGAGTGCGCTGTAGTAGCCATCAAGATGGCGAAGTTCTAAGTGGTGAGGAGTGAGAAATAAGAGGTAAGAAAACCAAAACCATAGACGATGAAATTTATTTCATGGAACGTCAACGGGCTTCGCGCCTGTGAAGGAAAAGGATTCAGCGACATCTTCAAGGAGATGGACGCTGATTTCTTTTGTTTGCAAGAGACTAAAATGCAGGCCGGGCAACTGGACCTGAAGTTTGAGGGCTACGATTCCTATTGGAACTATGCCGAGAAGAAAGGCTACTCTGGAACAGCTATCTTCACCAAGCACAAGCCCCTCAGTGTCACCTATGGGATAGGAATCGAAGAGCACGACCACGAAGGGCGCGTCATCACACTGGAGATGCCCCATTTCTTTCTCGTCACCTGCTATACGCCCAACTCTCAGGACGGCTTGAAGCGTCTGGACTATCGCATGCAGTGGGAAGACGACTTCCGTCAGTATCTTCTGAAACTTGACCAGCAGAAGCCCGTCATCCTTTGTGGCGACCTGAACGTGGCCCATGAGGAGATAGACCTGAAGAATCCCAAGACCAACCGCATGAATGCCGGCTTCACAGATCAGGAACGCGAGAAGTTCACCACCTTATTAAATAGTGGTTTTATAGACACCTTCCGCACGCTCTATCCCGACCAGGTCACCTATTCGTGGTGGTCATACCGCTTCCAGGCCCGTCAGAAGAATGCCGGATGGCGCATCGACTACTTCGTGACCTCCGAGCGTCTGCGTAGTCAGATTTCTGATGCTAAAATTCATACGGAAGTCCTCGGCAGCGACCACTGTCCGGTTGAGTTATCGTTAAAAAGTTAAAAAAGAAGTACAACGAAACGAGAAAAAGTGTATCTTTGCCACTGTTTTAACAAACATGTTTAACTTTAATTGAAAAGGAGAAAGAAATTATGAAGAAGATTCTTTTATCAGTAATGGCTGTTGCTGCCATCGGATTCACATCGTGTGGAAACAAGACTCAGCAGGGTGAAGCTGTTGACTCAGTGGCTATCGTTGACTCTATCGCTACGGGAGCAGCACAGGAGACTATCGACGCGTTGAGTGCTGACATTGAAGCTGGAGACGTTTCTAAGTTGCAGGCTACACTGGAGAGCATCAAGGCTTCTGTTGCCCAGTTGCTGAAGGAAAACCCCGAGGTTGCCAAGGAGTACGTGGCTAAGGTGCAGACATTCCTGAAAGAGAATGCCGACAAGGTGAAGGCTGTTGTTGGTGACAGTGAGGCTGCTGTAGCTGCAGTAGCTGCCGTGACTGAGGTGGACCCCGAAGCTGTGGTAAATGGCCTGCTGGAACAGGTTGGTGATGCTGCTGCAGAGGTGAAGGATGCTGCTGTGGATGCTGCCAACCAAAAGGTGGAAGAGGCTAAGGATGCTGCCAACCAGAAAGTGGAGGAAGCCAAGAATGCCGCAAGCCAAAAGGTAGAGGACACTAAGAATGCCGCCAAGGAAAAGACGAATGAGGCTATCGACAATGCTGCTGCCTCTGCCAAGAAGAAACTCGGTCTCTAAGATAAGCATTCTTTAAGAGATTCTGATTTTATTGAATAAATTAGCCGGTTCGTTGATTGTTTTTGACGAGCTGGCTTTTTTCATCTACCTTTGTCCCATCAAAATTCAATAACAACAAATTTAATGTGACTAGGACAATGAAAAAGAAAATGATGTACATCATGCTCATCACTGCAATGACAATGATGACAACAGCATGTTCGTCGGATGATCCGTTTAGCGACGACTACAACAACTGGACAAACAACGGTAGCGACAACAATAACAGCGGCAGCATTTCCGACATCTCCGGAGGCAGCAGTTCTGGTGTGTATAGTGAGATGAGCAGCTTTACCGTTGCACTTGACAAGACGACGGAAGAGCCTGCCACCAGCGTCGCTGCAGCTTATCCTGAAGAAGACGACAATCCCGCCAGCCACACCTTTTCCAAGGTGGTAAATATTGATATGGCCAATCCTGTGGACCCCGTTGTGGAAGGTGTGACCATCACCATCGACGGTAATCATGTGACAGCTAGTCACGGAAGTACGGAGGGTGTCTGCTACGTGGTGACAGGAAAGACTGCTAACGGCTCTCTGACCATCGACGGCAAGACCAACTTCGAACTGAACCTGAACAATGCTGACATCACCAATCCCGCCAGTACAGCTATTGATATAGAGAGCAAATTGAATGCCTATCTCGTACTGACAGGCAGCAACAAAGTCACTGACGGTACAACCGCTGACGACAGTCACAAGGGTGCGCTCTATGCCAAAGGAAAACTATTCATTGGCGGCAACGGCTCTTTGGAGGTCTATGGCACCTACAACAACGGTATTCACGGCAAGAGCAACGTGGTCATTGACAAGGGCGTCAACCTCTATGTCAAATCTACTGCCAATCACGGCATCAAGGCTGGAGCTGATATGTTCATCAACGGAGGTATCATCAATGTCGAGGTATCTGCCAACGGTGCCAAGGCCATCAACTGCGACACCAACGTGACCATCAACGGAGGACGCACCACAGCGATTGCCACAGGTAACGGCGAATGGGAAGTCGATGAGACACTGACCTACGGAGGTGACACGAAAGCAGCAGCAGGTATTGGCTGTGACGGTATCTTCTATATGAACGGAGGCGAACTGTACGCCAAAGCGACAGGCAGCGGTGGCAAGGGCGTCAAGGCCGACCTGGAAGGCTACATCACAGGTGGTAAGATACGTATCATCACCGAAGGAGGACTCTATTACAGCAATGGTACCACCGAGAGCCACAACTATACGGGAAACACTGACAACCTGCCTGCTGCATACACCTCTTCACCCAAGGGCATGAAGATTGGCAATAAGGAAGAGAACGGAAGTACAACGACCACCTACGGCATCCTGAAAATATCGGGCGGCGACATCATGGTACGCACCACGGGTAATAACGCAGAAGGTATTGAAAGCAAAGGAACCTTCGACGTGACAGGTGGCACGATACTCGTATATGCCCATGATGACGCGCTAAACTCTACAGACGACATGACCATCTCCGGGGGAACCGTCGTTGCCGTAGGAACCAACAACGACGCCATCGATGCCAATGGCAACATGTATCTCAAGGGAGGCACCATCATTGCCTGCGGAGCCAATGGTGCCGAAGCAGGAATCGACATCAACGAACAAAAGAAGCTCTACATCACCGGTGGCAACATCTTCAGCATTGGCGGACGTGTCGATGGCAATCTGGGCAGTACCACACAGGGCATCATCACTGCCTCCGGTTCTCTTTCAGCCAACAGCACTGTCAGCATCAGCAACAACAGCAAGACACTCTGTTCCTTCACCATGCCTCCCGTTTCCTATACCGGAAGCAACGTAATCATCATCAGCTCTCCTGAACTGACCAGTGGTTCTTCTTATACCCTCACAGCAGGCAGCAGTTCTACCAGCGTGACGGCTTCCAACACTATCAGCGGTGGAATGGCTGGAGGACAACCAGGCGGACATCCTCATGGCTGGTAAACACAATAAATCACTGCAAAATCCGTTCTTTATGTGGATGCAGAAACAGTCGAAATATGAGAACATGGCCTACGTGGTGCTGTGGGGACTACTCCTCGCAGCACCACTGCTGAGCCTGTATGTGCGAACATCCAACGACAGCAGCCTGGAATTCAACTGGCAGGAAGTGTTCATCGTCTGGCGACACATCGTAGTCTATCTGCTCTTCTTCCTCGTCCACAATTTCATATTGGCTCCCCTACTCATCTATCGCCACAAGCGGTGGCTCTATGGTGTGCTCACGCTTTGCATGATAGGACTGTTCACCTTTTACCAGTGTCGGCAACGACCCAATGATTTCCGTCGCGAATACCGCATGGAACGTATGGAGCGCATGAAGCAACATATGGAAGAGCGCAGAGAACGAATGGAGGAACGGGAACGAATGGAGGAACGGGAACGTATGGAGGAGCACGGAGGACAGCAGTGGGAGCGACATCCGCGTCCGGAGCGACGCGCCGACTTCCGCAGGCATCATCGTGAAAGACCACCTATGTTTTGGGGTGAGCGAGATATCATATCTATTGTCATCATCGTCCTGATGTGTGGCATGAACCTCGGTGTGAAGTTATATTTCAAGACGCGCGACGACCAGAAGAAACTGCTCCGCCTGGAGAAGGAGAACCTGGAACAACAGCTGGAATACCTGAAATACCAGATTAATCCGCATTTCTTCATGAACACGCTCAACAACATCCATGCCCTCGTGGACATAGATGCCGAGAAAGCCAAGTCAACCATCCTCGAACTGTCGAAGATGATGCGCTTCATCCTCTACGAGGGCGACAAGCAGGGCGTTCCCCTGACACGCGAGTTCGACTTCATCCGCAACTACATCACGCTGATGGAACTGCGCTACACCGACAAGGTGCAGATACGTGTAAACCTGCCTCAGCAGGCTCCCGACCGTTTGATTCCACCCCTGATGCTTATCACCTTCATCGAGAATGCCTTCAAGCACGGCATCAGCTATCAGCACCCGTCGTTCATCGACATCATGGTGGACATTCAGGATGACAAGCTCCACTTCACCTGCAGCAACTCCAAGGCCGAGAAGCCCAACCAGGAAAAGGGCGGTGTAGGACTGACCAACGTTCGCAAACGCCTCAAACTGCTTTACGACAACAATTACACCCTCCATATACAAGACAATTCAGACATCTATCAAGTACAACTAACAATACCACTCTCATGATCAGATGCATGGCCATTGACGATGAGCCGCTGGCTCTCCAACAGATAGCAGCCTATATTGGCAAAGTACCCTTCCTGGAATTGGCTTCCCAATGCCAAAGTGCATTGGAAGCTCACGCTTTCCTGCAGCACGACATGGTAGATGTCATCTTCTGCGACATCAACATGCCCGACCTGAACGGCATGGACTTCATCAAGGCATTGGTAGCTCCCCCTCTCGTCGTTTTCACCACTGCTTATGCCGAATATGCCGTTGAGGGCTTCAAGGTGAATGCCGTCGATTACCTCCTGAAGCCTTTCGGCCTGCAGGACTTCATGCGCGCCGCCAACCGCATCCAGGAACGCCTGCAGCCTCAAAGCTCTCCCGCCTCTCATCTCTCACCTCTCACCTCCGAGAGCGACGACGTCATTTTCCTCAAAACCGACTATCGCATCGTAAAAGTAGCCATCTCCGACATCCGCTATGTCGAAGCCATGAGCGAATACCTGAAGGTCTATCTGGAGAGCGACGCCAAGCCCATTGTCACCCTGCTCTCCATGAAGAAGATGGAAGAGCGGCTGCCCGACTATTTCATGCGCATCCACCGCTCCTACATCATCAACCTCACCAAGATTCAGGAAGTCAACAAGAACCGAGTCATCATGGATAGCGAGACTTACCTGCCCATCGGCGATATGTACAAGGAAACTTTCCAAAAATACATCGACGCGAAATTTCTTAGCAAATAATTTGCGTTTTTCAAGATAAAGCCTTATCTTTGTGCCTTGTAATTTTACTACTTAACTACTAATAGCTATACACGTATGAAAAATTTAAAAATGTACATTGACGGCCAGTTCTGTGAAGCATCAGACGGCCAGTGGATTGACGTATTGAATCCCTCAACCGAAGAAGTAATCTCCCGCCAGCCTAACGGCACCATTTCCGATGTCAACCGCGCACTGGATGCCGCCCGTGCTGCCCAGAAGCAGTGGGGCAAGACACCCGCCATTGAGCGCGCTGCATGGCTGAAGAAGTTGGCCAACGGCATCCGTGAGCGCCGTGAGGAGTTCATCAACATCATCATGCGCGAACAGGGCAAGACCATCACATGGGCCACGATTGAAGTGGATGTCACAGCAGAGTATTTCGACTATATGGCATCTTTCGCCCGTCATATCGAGGGTGAAATCATCCCCAGCGACCGTCCTAACGAGACCATCTTCCTCACCAAGAAGCCCATCGGCGTGGTTGCAGGCATCCTGCCCTGGAACTTCCCCTTCTTCCTCATAGCCCGCAAGGCCGGTGCCGCCCTCATTGCCGGTTGTACCATCGTCATCAAACCCTCACAACTCACCCCCGAGAACTGCACCGTCTTCGGCGAGGTCGTTGACAAGGTCGGACTCCCCAAGGGCGTCATCAACATCGTGACGGGCAAGGGTTCTGTCATTGGCAACGAGATGGCGGGCTCACCAAAGATTGACATTGTCAGCGTGACCGGTTCAGTTGGTGCCGGAGAAAGCATCATGGCAGCTGCTTCGAAGAATATCACAAAGGTGAGCCTCGAACTGGGTGGCAAGGCTCCTGCTATCGTCTGTAAAGATGCTGATTTGGAGAAGGCAGCCCAGTGGATTGTCGATTCTCGTATTGGCAACAACGGACAGATTTGCAACAATGCCGAGCGCGTCTATGTACAGAAGGAAGTGAAGGCCGAGTTCACTAAGATTCTCGTTCAGAAGATGGAGACTGTCAAGGTGGGCGATGTCTGCAAGGATCACACCGTTGACATGGGTCCGTTGGTAGAGGCCCGCGCACTGGAGAGTGTCACCGAAAAGGTGGAGCGCGCCATCAAGCAGGGAGCCAAACTGCTCTGCGGTGGTCATCGTGTAGGCACCAAGGGCTACTTCTACGCAGCTACCGTACTCGACAACTGCACCCAGCAGATGGACATCATCCATGAGGAAACCTTCGGACCGGTCATCCCGCTCGTCGAGTTCGACACCATCGACCAGGTCATCCAGTGGGCCAACGACTGCGAATACGGCTTGGCATCCAGCGTCTTCACCAAGGACATCGACACCGCCACACGCGTGGCACGCGAACTAGAGTTCGGCGAGACATACATCAACCGCGAGCATTTTGAGGCCATGCAGGGATTCCATGCCGGCGTCAAGAAGAGCGGCATTGGTGGTGCCGACGGTAAGCACGGCATCGAGGAATACCTCGTAACCCACGTCACCTACCTCGACACCCACTACGAGTAAAGCTGCCCCGCCCTACTCTTTCAGAAGAAGTATATTTGCAAAATCAATAACAAAATACAATATGCAAACAAGATTTAAAAAGAAAGCCAATATCTTTAATGTGGTCTTGACAGCCGTGTCAGGAATGCTTTCTGTTGGTATTATGCTCTATGCTGTTGGCCATTTTGGACTGGACCAGGCATGGGACGAACTCATCCTCAACATGTTCTACATAGCCTGTCTGGTGATGATGTGGATGTACTTCTTCAATCGCCTCGAAACCCAGCGGTTCAACTACTGGAGTTCACTGTGCATAGGCATCACCATCCTGTTGCGCGACATACTTTTTGCACCGCCGTTGGCTACCTACGCACTCCAGCTGACGTGCCTTACGCTCTCCGTCTGGCTTCTTCTCATGTTCACCTACTTCTATGCCCGCAAGGACTGGAAGACCTATTCTAAGGCCAACCTATGGTTCATCTTCATCGTCGATGTCGCCATTGCAGCACTCTACAACTACGACATCCTCATCGAAACCATTGGTGAAGAAAAACCCTATCTGATGACGGAGATTTGGATTCGCCCGACCATCACCTACGGCCTCGTGGCCTGTTTTGTAACAGAGGATGATTAATAGACCTTCGGTCAAATGAGGAATGAGAAATGAATAAAGCGGAGCACCTTTCGGTTGCTCCGCTTTGTATTGGGAATCAATAAAGATTATTTCTGCATATCATAAACAACCTGCATAAGACGCTTGCCTATCTCATCGGCAGCCTCCATGGTAGATGCCTCGCTATATACGCGGATGATGGGCTCGGTGTTCGACTTGCGCAAGTGCACCCAACGGTCGGGGAAATCTATCTTCACGCCGTCGATATCGTTCACCTGTGCGGTGGGATCTTGGGCAAACATCTCTTTTACCTTTATGAGAATAGCATCAACATCCGTATCAGGAGTGAGGTCTATGCGGTTCTTGGCAATCTGGTAGTCGGGGAAGGTCTTACGCAACTCGCTGACCTTGCAGCCCTTCTTAGCCAGTGCTGTAAGGAAGAGGGCTATGCCTACGAGGGCATCGCGACCATAATGGCTCTCGGGATAGATAACACCACCATTGCCTTCACCACCAATCACCGCATTTACTTCCTTCATCTTGGTGGTAACGTTTACTTCACCCACAGCGGCAGCGGTATAGCTGCCTCCGTGCTTCTGGGTGACATCACGCAGGGCACGCGTAGAGCTGAGGTTGCTGACGGTATTGCCAGGGGTATTAGACAATACATAGTCGGCCACGCTTACCAATGTATATTCCTCACCAAACATGCGTCCATCCTCACAGATAAAGGCCAGGCGGTCCACATCGGGATCGACAACAATGCCAAGGTCGTAGCGACCTGAACGCATCTCGTCCATGATGCCCTGAAGATTCTTTTCGAGTGGCTCAGGATTATGGGCAAAATCACCATTGGCCTCACTATTCAGGAACTTGAAGCCTACGCCCAGACGCTCCAACAACTTGGGGAGGATGATGCCACCTACGCTGTTGATGCTATCCACACATACTGTGAAACGAGCCTGACGAACCACATCGGCATCAACCAGAGAGAGGGCCAGCACGCTGTCGATGTGACGCTGATTAAAGCTATTGTCTTCGATATATTTACCCAGATGATCAACATCGGCATACTCGAAATCTTCACGCTCGGCAATGGCGAGAACCTCTGCTCCATCGGCCGCTGTCAGGAATTCACCCTCGCAATTAAGCAACTTCAGGGCATTCCACTGACGGGGGTTATGGGATGCGGTGATAATGATACCGCCGTCGGCTCCACTCATGCGAACAGCCAGTTCGGTAGTTGGTGTGGTAGCAAGTCCGATGTTCAACACATCATAGCCCATACCCATCAGGGTACCACATACAACGTTCTTCACCATCTCGCCTGAGATACGGGCATCGCGGCCTACGACAATCTTGTTGGATGTTCCCTGGCCTTTGCGGCGTATGAAGGTAGCATAAGCTGTGGTGAACTTAACAATGTCTAAAGGATTAAGGGTATCGCCGGTGTGACCTCCAATGGTACCGCGAATACCTGAAATAGATTTAATCAGTGTCATATTCTAATATGAAAAATAATAATCGTTATTTGCTTCCTCCATTTATCTCACCATTATCGGAAGAGGCGCGTTGATAGGTAATCTCGTAATAACAGGGATAAACGTTGGCAGAAGCATCGGAAGAACCCTGTGAGTGAGGCACGATAAGACGGACCTTGGAAACCTCTTCATCAGCATCGGTTCCTGGATCAGGACGGCCTATATTGACGTAGTTCAGAGGAACAAGCCAGCCTGCCGGAACGGATGCAGAGCCATGAAACATATACATCATGCCGGTAATGAACGAAGCCGTGATGGTTCTACCATTACGTATAACACTCATCTTATCGACATATAGCGATGTGTCGTAAGTCATGCCATTACGCGTAAACCACGCCTGCATATCGTTGCGGACAAGGACGGAGTCTGTCTTGATATTCTTCTCCATAAAACGGCAGAGGATATTCACAGTCCTGCCCTCCTCCAACGGATTACCGCAACCTTCACGGATAATCTGCATATAAACTCCGTTGCGGTCAAAGTAAACGAACTGGTTCTGTGGAAGAAAGGTCTTATAATTCTGCTCCTTGAACTGGTTTTCGCTAATGACCTCAATGCCCTCGCGAGCTATGAATTTATTGATGGCATCGCGCTCAGCCTCCTTCTTGTCGGCATAGGTCTCGTAATTATTACAACTGGTGTACGACAAGGCGAGCACTAAAAGCAACAATGGATAAAAAAATCTCTTCATCTTATTTAGTCTATATCTTAATTCGGCCACAAAATTACAAAATAATTATGAATTATGCATCATGAATTATGAATATGAATTATAAATTATGAATTATTTTAATTTGTCGGCAAAGGCAACAATGGCCTGATTCACTATCTTGACAGCCTCATCTATACTACAGTCAAGACGTCCGCCTGAGGCATTGAGGTGTCCGCCACCATTGAAGAACTGCTCGGCCATCAGGTTGCAGGGGAAGTCATCTACAGAGCGTAGCGATATCCATACGAGGTTGGGCTTATCAGTATCTTCACGCAAAGATATTGAAAGCTTTAGTCCCTTGATCTGCTGGGGAATATTGACAATTCCCTCAGCATCTCCTTTTATGAAGTTAAAACGCTTCAGCTCACCGCGGCACAAGGCATAATAGGAGGCATGATACTCCGGTAGATAAACCAGTTTCTCGTACATGACATAGCCCATAAGGCGAATGCGGTCACAAGAAAAGTTATGATAGACATTACGGTATATCTTGTCTTTGTCGATACGCTTGGTGAGCAGTTCGCTGATAATGAAGAATATCTCCGGACGGGTACTGTTAAAGGTGAAGCCGCCCGTATCGGTCATCATTCCACAATAGATGGGAACGGCAAAGGCCTTAGTCAGCCGTTCGAAAGCACCCATTTGCCACACAATACGGAACACCAGCTCACAAGTGCTGGAGGCCTCGGGGTGCGAGATAATCAGGTCTGCCTTGACAGTGGGTTTGAGATGGTGATCTATGAGTATTTTACGCGCAGTGCTGTTTACCAGAGCAGACTCCATCTCATCCACACGGCTGGGAGCGTTGAAATCAAGACAAACAATAAGGTCTGCTATCTTGAACAGCATGTCGCACTTGTCGCGATGCTTGTCGTAGCGTATGATTTTCTCGCTGTTGGGAAGCCATTGGAGGAAGTCAGGATACTGGTCGGGAACAATCACCGTAGCTTCCTTACCACGCAGGCGGAGATAGTCGGCCATGCCCAAAGATGAGCCCACGGCATCACCATCGGGACTCTTATGGCATACCACAAGCACGGTCTGTGCATTAGAAATCAGCTGGTCCATTTGGGCCAGCTGATCGGGAGTCATGATATCTATATTCATTAGAACAGCTTATTGGGATAAACACCCTCGTCAACCAGTTTCTGGATGCGGTCAACAGTATCCTGACGATCGGCAGCATAGGTGACGCCAAACCATTTGCTGGTGGTATCAAGCACCTCACAGGTAGCCGTACCTTCGGTAATCAACTTATTGACCATCAAGGGGATAAAGAATTCTGCCTTCAGATTCTGCATATTCTTCGGATCACTCAAGAACTCCTTGAAATAAGCCTCAGAATACTCGAAATAATCAGGAGTAAAGCCCCATACATTCATGGAAACGGGCGCATTCTCGTCAAGAGCCTGCCACTCGCCCTGTTCGTCCTTATACTTGATGACGCCATCCATACGCAGAATCTCGGTACGCTCTACGACATCCGTCAGGTGGCGATGGTCATCATAGGAACACACGCCACGAGCCACGCTACCGTTCTCGCTCAGCGTGTTACATACACGGAAACCTACCATAGCATATTGGTTCATAGCACCCTCAGGAAGGTTAGACAGGTACTTGCCTATCTGCATGAAGCAGTCGCGACCATAGAAATCGTCACAGTTGATGACACAGAAGGGTTCCTTGATAATATCCTTACCCATGAGCACAGCATGGTTAGTACCCCAAGGTTTCTGACGACCTTCAGGAACACTGAATCCTTCAGGCAGTGCATCGAGTGCCTGGAAACAAAGCTCGCACTTCACCTTACCCTCGTACTTCGAGAGAATCTGGGTGCGGAACTGTTCCTCGAAATCCTTGCGGATAACCCACACAATCTTACCGAATCCTGCCTGAATGGCATCATAGATACTATAGTCCATAATGGTCTCGCCATTGGGTCCCAGACCGTCAAGCTGCTTCAAACCACCATAGCGGCTACCCATACCAGCAGCTAAAAGAAATAAAGTTGGTTTCATAGTCTAAATATATGTTTTCATTATTACAGCATGCAAAAGTACGATTTTTTTTTCAGTTTCGTGAATATTTTCAACTCTTTAACTCAATAGAGGTGAGAGGTGAGATTTTCTTTAGAAGGGATAACCAATGGCAAAATGGAGTGTCTGGCTGTCCTTGAAGCTGTTAATGTTAAAGAAGCCCGACTTTCCTGTCTCGTAAGGTACATGCAATGCAAAGCCCCAATCAAGACGGAGAATGAGGAAATCGAGGTCGTAACGCAGTCCGACACCTGTTCCCAATGCCATATCACGGAAGAAATTCTTCAGAGTGAACTTGGTGTCCTCATAGCGGTTTTGTCCTTTATTCAGATTGTCGGTGCGGTCCTTGAGGTTCCATACATTACCGGCATCCAGGAAAAGGGCGCCATGGAGATTACCAAACAGTTGCGGACGATACTCCAGGTTACACACAAATTTGACGTCGCCATTCTGCATGAGGTAAGAGATGGCTTTGTCTTCATAACCGGGGAAACGGCCAGGACCCAGTCCGCGAACGGGGAAGGCTCGTATGCTGTTGGCACCACCCACATAGAACAACTCGGAATTAGGTAGCCACTCACTGTTGCCATAAGCATAGATGATGCCGGCATTGACATGTCCCACCAGACGCGACAATGCACCGATTGTCCACGTCTTGGTAAAGTCGGTCTCCAGTTTCACATACTGAGAATAGGGATTCTTGAAAAGCTGCTTGTCCTTCTCGTTCCAGCTCTTGCCTCCAATCATCATCCCCAGAGAGGTGACGTTGCCTGATTCAGCGATGGTCGTTTCCCAGCGGATGGGATGCAACAAGTTGGCAGGACTGGTGTAGGTGTAGGTATAGCGCATCTGCGGGACGAAGTAGTCCTGCATGGTGACCTTCAGATAGGGATTCTTGTCAACGATGGAGTCGAAAGCGGCCGTATGACTGTTCATGAACTGATACTTCACCGTCAGAGGGGAGAACTCGTGACGGCTCTGTGCAGAGGTCTGCCAGCGATAGGTCCACTCGCCCGACACAACATGCATCTTATAATAGCTGGGGCGATAGATGACGTCCGTAGAGAGCTTGGCTAGCGTGGAAGGCGTAGAATAGAAACGACGGCGACGGATGATATGTCCCTGTTTGTCACGACGGATGCGGTTTCCTCCAAAGAAGGGTGCGATGATGCGGGGGAACTCCACGGAAGCATCGGCACCATACTCATAGTTGTTCATGCTGGAACCGCCGCTGGTGGACCACTCATAGGAGCCATGTAGATTGACGTCTATCTTCTCACCGCCACGGAAGGCATTACGACGGGTGATACCCATACGCAGCTCCGGACCCATACGTCCGATGGTACGCGCATTGAATACGGTTTCCACATAAAAGTCCCAAGGCTTGTCGAACGTGCAGTTCAGTGTCAGGTCGAGGGTATCGCAGGCTGCAGTGGTATCGCGGGGGGCAAACTTGAACTCGGTCATGGAGAACAGACCCATCGCATTGATCTTGCTGATGGACTCCAGATAGTCGCTATAGCTATAGAGCTGGCGGGGGCGCAGCTTCATGTCGGCCATCAGCACACGCGGACGGATAGGTGGCTTCTTGCCAGCAAAACGGATGGTGAAGAAGCGACCGCGAAACGAGTCAGTGGGCTGTTCCATGAATGTCTTGCGCATGTTGATATTGATGCGGCCGATATACCATTTATGCTTGGCGGCCTCTGGCACGTCGTTGGCCAGTTGGAAGCGCAGCTGTGCCTTACCATCCACCATCAAGGTGTCGGCAAGGTAAGAGGCATAGCTGGGTTGAAAGAAATAATAGCCGTTGTTGCGTAACAACGTATTGATACGGCTTCGCTCAGCATCAAGGTTTGCCACCACAAAGGGGTCGCCACGGTGAATCAATGCTTGTGAGAGGGTGCTGTGAATCAGACTGTCTGCTTCTGCGGGGAAACCGAAGTAGCCTACACTGTCAAGCATATAAAGGCGTCCCGGCTGTACCGTATATTGTATTTTGGCGGTCTTGGGATTCTTCTGCGTAATGGTCTGGTATGTCACTTTTCCGTTGAAATAGCCGTGATTACGCAACACATTTGTGGCCACCAGCGAACGAAGACTGGGATTGACCCACGACATCAGCACGGGTTGTTTGCCAAAAGCTTTCGTCATCCACTTGGCAAAGCCACCGGGCTTGTCGGCATAGCGGTTCCATACGCTGACGCCAAAAGAGAAAGGCAAACGGTGATAGCTGCTGCCGAACAGGGAACCATTGGGAGCGGTGGCCAGGGCGGCCTCCACCTCTTCCTGGGTGGTTATGAAATTGTCGTTCTGCTCGTAGTCGTTATAGACTATCTTTTCCAGTCCCGTGAAAAGCTGGTCATCCTCGGGAATGTTCTTCGTCATGGAACAGGAGACGAAGAAGAGGGATGCTGACAGCAGAAGGTATGTGATGCTATTTCGTTTCATTGTTTTGTCTGGTGTTTAGGGAGTCGGTAGCAGTCTGCTGAGGACGTTGCAGGGACTGAGGTCTCATAAGCCGTTGGGGAGCGGGGTCCTTGAAACGGAAGATATCGGTGAAACGCTGTATCCTGCGACGCCATATAAAGCCGCCACCGTATTTCTGTGTATAGCCGTCGAGCCAGTCGTAGGAGTTATTCTGGAAGAAAAGCGTGAGATATTTATTGGCAGTATCGTCTAGGCGATACTCCAGGCTGACATTGTCGAAGAACGACTTATTACGCTGCTGCAACTCAGCACCGGACGACACCTTACCACCTACGGCTATCTTCAGACGGTTGTTCAGGAAACGCTTGGCAAACTTGAAAGAGTAGTCAGTATGGGTCTGACCGGTACCATCCAACGACTGGTCAACACCGAAAGAGAGGTCAAGGGTGCGCAAGGCATTACCCGTAATATTGCTAATCTCACTGTTCAGGAACGAGCTCAATGCGGAGTTCATGGAGAACGGCTGGGTATTACCATCGGCAAGGTACATGCCCGTTGTCAGCATGGTCACCGCCAACTTGCCTCGCTGCTCCACACTCATGGACTGCAGTTCGCTATGCAGTTGCATATCCTCAGGAGCATCCAAGGTGAACACCACGCCCATATCCTTCAAGGTCTTGGTGACGACGACACCACAGTCGAAATCAACACTGCGCCCTGCTCCATTGCTTCCCGTAACGGTCGCTTTGGTGCGCTCGGTAGCCGTGATATTCAGGGTAGGATTCATCGGATCGCCCGTGAACTCAATATAAGAACCATTCTGGATGACGAAAGTCTTCAGTGGAATGACGGGCAGCGAGTATTTCATCTCACCATTGGACAAGGTATAGCGACCCGTCAGGCGCAGATTGTCTGTAGGTGTATAGAGCATACGCAGCGTGCCGCCTCCCATCAGGTCTATAAAGTTGGAGTGATCGGCATTGAGGTAGGCCATGATATGGGCGCCCATGGACACATCCAATGTCATATCCATGGTGAAGCCATTGAGTGGTGGACGATTCACAACAACCTGAGCCGTATCACTGAAATCCTTGAATTTTACCAGATTATCTAAATGATTGTCGGTGGTCAACGGAGAATCACGAAGGATATAAGCCATATCGGTAGTACCCAGCACTTCCAACCGTCCACGCATATTCAAATTGTCAGCAGGTCCTCGCATCGAGGCAAAGACATTGACGAAAGCCTTACCGTATGCCACACTGTGCGGGTTCTCCTTGGCTCCGATTATCTGGAAATTGCGGGCTCTCATGCGAACATCCACCATCACACGGTCGAGGTCGGAGAAATCTACGGAACCTTGAATGTTCAAAGGATTCTCGTTGTAAGAATAAAGGGTGAAGTTGTCAAGCAGCAACTTGGAATCGACGATACGCACGGGGTCGTTGTCGAAACGGAGCGACACTCCATAGGGCACGCTCTCCACATACGAGGAGTCAAGGTAAATCTCACCATTCACCTGAGGTCTGGACAATGGTCCGCGAACGGTCATCTTTCCATCGCCATAGCCCTGCAATCCGAAGAGATGGTCGGAAACAAAGCCATTGACAATGTTCAAAGGCATGTGTTCCAGTTGTAACATGGCATCCAGCGAACCTCCGCCAACATGATAATAGGTTCCCGACAGGAGTCCTATCTCGGCATCGTCCTTCATCAAACGGGCCTCTACGACATGAGCCGAATCTCCCTGCTGCAAGTAGAGCAGTTCGGTGCTGACATTACCAATAGGACTGCGCTCGTAGGTCATGTCGCGGACTGACATATCACTGGCTACAGAGAGATGTCCTTCGGCATCCTGCACAACATGATAGTCACCATGTAACATACCGGTCATACGGGGCATATATGGAATAACCGACGTGACTTCATCCAAGTTGAACTTGTTCAAACTGACAGTGATGTCCTGCAATGCGGTGGGATCGCTCTCCTCTGAATATATCTTCACACCCATTCCGTCTTCCGCCAACAGGTCGATATTGGCTTTCACCCGTTTGTTGTTACCCAGGAAGATATAGTTGTCCGCATTCAGTTTGAACAGCTTATAGCCTAACGTTGGCGTCTCAGGCATCAGACGGACGTTCAGACCACTGTCTAACATCTCTGCCTGCGCACCGATACGGGCACCCAGCTTATTGTCAGAATCGTAATAGCGTACGCCAAAGGTAGCTCCACGCTCTTGCAGTATGCCGTCGAAGAGGGCGTTGAACACGAACTGCGGGTTCTTCTTGTTATTACGTATCTGACCGCCAAACGACAGGTGGTTCTTGCGTTGTGTTAACCGGAAATTGATAGTGTCCAGGCGCACATCGTCATAAGTCAGCGAGTGAACATAGCCATTGCCATTGACACCGGTTTCCGGCGAGGTTGCCATATCAAAGAGCAGCTGCGTGAAATCAACACCCTGGCTCTTCAGAATCGTCACTAACGGGTTGTCGCGCTTGCTCTCCACATGAACTTTCATAGTAGGCAACAGGCGACGCAACGCAGGCTGGTCGATGATTTTGTTGGAGAACTGGGCACTGGCGGTATCGCTCAGAATGGTAAGCTGTTTGAGCAGTTGTTCGTAGTTGCCGCTGCCATCCAGCTTCACAATGAAGTCGCCGCTCTGGGCCCTGACAATAGTGGTATCGGTGTTGGTGTTCAAGTGCAGTCCTACAAACTCGGAACTGAGTGCCTTGCTGGAATCGCGCACCGTGATATCGCTGATGAGTCCGCTCACATAGTGTGTCAGCTTCATGTCGGAAGTGACATCCACATGACCGCAAAGTCCCAGCGACAAGGGCTTATCTACCAGTCGCATCTTATAGAGGTTCACCGTATTAAGGTCTGCCGTGATAGTGGCATTGAGCTTCTTGGTGTTCAGCAGGGCATCGACATTCAACCGGCCATTCACCAAGGGATTGTCACTGAGCACATCAACCAGGGCATGTCCATTGCGGATAGTGGCTTGTGCGGTCATGTTGTCCAGGTTCCAATGACCATAGCGCAGATGTTGAATCTGTGCATCGGCTGTCAGCTGGGTACGTGGCGACAGGAAGTCGGTACCCTGTCCTTTTACCTTCACGTCGGCTGTCACCGTATAGATGGAGTCACGAGGCATGAAGTGATGGACGTTCAACTGATCGACATGCAGGGTGGCATCGTAGCGCATCAGGTCGGCGTTCAGCTGCCCCTGCAGCTTTACCCTACCCTTGTCTTCGTTGGCTGTCACATCGAACGTATAGTTGGCACCATCGGCCTTCACACGTCCCTCGGCACGGATACCGTTGGGAATGCGGTAGTCACGTTGCATCTGTCGGGGCAGCATCTGTAACAGAAAACCGAGATTACCGCCTTGTGCCTGGAACTGCACGTCAGCACGCAACTGCTTGGGATTGTCCAAGTGGTCGGCATAGCCTGTCACGGTAGCGTGGAAAGCGGAAGGCAGCGTCATTTCCAGGTCACTGAACTCCATGTGCTGCATATTGCCGCTGAGCGCTCCCGCTACCTGCAGTGGACTGTCAGGCCAGCGGTCACGGAAACCCTGGGGCATGTCGGCCAGGAACACCATGACGTCTTTCTTGCCTACTTGTGCACGGAGTCGCAATTGCAAATGTCCGGGAGCGATGGAGTCCATCAGGTTGAGGGGCATATCCATCTCAACGGCAATCTCCGAATCGGGTGTCTTCAGATGGAACTTAGGCAGTCGTAGCGTTCCGTTCTCCATCTCTACGGGGCCAGTAAGGTCGGTCACCTGAAGACCGCTCTTTTCACGCAAAGCCACATGACGCATCACGAGGCGCAACGTGGGGTCGTGGTAATAGATGGAGTCTATGCCGATGCTGATGTGTGACAGGTCCAGATGGTTATAGTCCAAGCCGTCTATGCGAGGCTGGAAATTCTGGTCATATTGCAGGGCACCGTTGTCCCAATCTACTTGCTGGACAGTGTAGGTCTCTGTCCCCAAATCAACCTGTGCCTCACGGGCTGTCAGCGAACCCATATGCATACGGACACTCATCGTGTCGCCGGGCATGTGGAGTACGATATCGGAACGTTGCACCCGGGCCTCGTCGATATGTATCTTCCAACGGTTCTGGGAGGTGGTGGTATCTTCCGGAACGGAGTCGTTCAGTGCAATGTCCAACTGGGCATCTTCCAGCCGGGCTCCATTCACTTCAACGGTTTCCCGATGGAGGTCTATACCATCGCTCTTGACGAACAGCCGACCGAAGCGTCCTTTCACTTTTGCAGATTCAACAAATCTGTTAGTATTTAATTGTGTGTTATTGATTTCCAACTGGTTAACAACAACCTTTCCATCGAAAAGTGGCAATAGTTGGACGTCAACTACCAGACGTTCTACGTCGGCAATGGTGTCTGGCTGATGGATCACTCGGACGCCATCGACACCCAAGTCGAGAGGGAACGACAAATCCACGTGGTTAACCGTAATCTCCATTCCCGTCTGTTCGGAGGCGTAGGCAGCAACCTTATCTACCAACCAGTTCTGCACAGGGGGCAGATAAATCAGGATGGTAAGCAGGACAAACAGCAGGACGGGGCTCAGCAAGATGCCCAATATCCACCAAAACGCCTTCTTCATGTATGCTATTCTTTAGGGGCCAGCACCTGCCACAATGTATCGTTGGGCAAGGGGGCTTCTACTATAATGTCTTCTTTTGATACGGGGTGCGTGAACATCACACGACGTGAAAGCAGCGATATGCTGCCATCGGGATTGCTGCGCGCTGCTCCGTATTTAAGGTCGCCCTTGATGGGGCAACCCATAGCGGCCAATTGGCACCGGATTTGATGATGGCGGCCGGTCAGCAACTGCACTTCTACCAGTGTGTAACGGTCCGAATGACCGATGGTACGATATTTCAAGATGGCCTTCTTCGAACGGGGCACCTCGTGGTCGTAGGCATAACTCTTGTTCTGCTTCTCGTTACGCACCAACCAGTTCTCAACGGTGTGCCACTCCCCATCGCCGAGGAACTTCTCACTGTTCACTTTTTCACTATTCACTAGCGAAGTGCTCACTATCGCCCAATAGGTCTTGTGCACCTCACCCTCGGCAAACATCTTGTTAAGCCGCGTGAGTGCTTTGGATGTGCGGGCAAAGACTACAAGACCAGAAACCGGACGGTCCAAGCGGTGTACCACTCCCAAGAACACAGCTCCTGGCTTGGCATACTTCTCCTTGATATAGTCTTTCACCAAATCAGAAAGGGGGCGGTCGCCAGTCTTATCACCCTGCACGATCTCCCCACTCTGTTTATTGACTATGATAATATGGTTGTCCTCGTAAACGACCTCCATACCTCTTACATCTTACTTCTTACATCAGACATCTTACATATTCATACCACCATCTACCTGGATGACCTGACCGCTTACATAGCTTGACATGTCAGAAGCCAGGAAGGTAGCCACGTTGGCAATGTCCTCTACCTGACCGCCACGACGGAGGGGTATCTTCTTCTTCCACTCCTCACGGATCTCCTCGGAGAGCTGGGCAGTCATGGCTGTCTCAATGAAGCCAGGGGCAATGGCGTTGGCACGGATGCCCTTGGGACCCATCTCCTGTGCGATACTCTTAGCCAGGGCAATCAGACCGGCCTTGGATGCAGCATAGTTAGACTGTCCGGCATTGCCGTGAACACCTACTACCGATGCCATGTTAATGATAGAACCACCCCTCTGGCGCATCATCACGGGCACACAAGCGTGGATGAAGTTGAAGGCCGACTTCAGGTTTACGGCAATCACAGCGTCCCACTGCTGTTCTGTCATGCGGAGCATCAGTCCATCCTTGGTGATACCGGCATTGTTAACCAGAATATCAATGGAACCAAAATCTTCCTTCACAGCCTTTACCACCTCCTCGGTCTGGGCAAAGTCTGCGGCATTGCTGGCGTAGCTCTTGGCCTTTACGCCCAACGCAGCAATTTCCTTCTCAGTGTCCTCGTTAATCTCAAGGTCAGTGAATGCGATGTTACAGCCCTCAGAGGCATACTTCAGTGCGATAGCTTTTCCGATACCGCGTGCAGCACCTGTAATCAGTGCTGTCTTACCTTCTAATAATCCCATAATACTTATTTTCGTTATTGTTTATTGTTTATTGTTTATTGTTTATTGTTTATTGCTTATTGTTTATTGTTTATTGTTCTCACATTCTCCTCTTTCCCAAAGCGCTATAGACAATCTTTGCCACCTGGGGCTTCGTAGCCTCTTCGGTCATGCCGTGAGCAATGCGTCCGTAGATGTACGGCACCTCAAGACCCTTGATACAATAGTGGGTGATGTCGGCCACCAGCTCTACATTATCTATATCGAACTCGCCGTCTTCCTTGCCCTCGCGGAACACCTTACGGAACAGTTCGATCTCGGCATCATCGAAATTCTTGCGAACCTTTTCCACCATCCAGATGTTACGGAAGAATTCGGCACGTAAATTGCCATTGCGTACCACCGTCTCACGAATCATGCTCAAGTGCATGTAAATCAATTCGATGATTTTTTCCTGGGGAGGAATCTTTTTGGCTGCCACCTCGTCAAGCTGGTCGGAAAGACGTTCCAACTCGCTCTCGATAACGGCATAATAGATGTCTTCTTTAGACTTGAAATAGGTATATAATGTGCGGCGGCCCTTATCAGAAGCCTGCGCAATATCATTCATCGTCGTATTTTCCAAACCGTTCTTGGCAAACAACTGACGGGCTACGTCAACTAATTTCTGTCGCGTTTTCGATATAGACATAATTTCAGTCCTCCCAAACTTTTCCGTTTTGCACATTATAATTACAGTGTGCAAAATTAGATAATACTTCTGATATTGCCAAATCTTTTTTACTTAAATTGTAAAAAATACGCTTTTTACACATTTTTTCTGCAAAAGATTTGCATATTTCAAAAAAAACTCGTACCTTTGCAGCGCTTTTCGAGAAAAGCTCTGCGAAATCAGGCTTCACCTCAGCAAAGAGCAAGCTCTCTGCATTCGGTTCGCTCTGATTTTGTCACCTAACATCGCGGAGTGGAGCAGTTGGTAGCTCGCCAGGCTCATAACCTGGAGGTCGCATGTTCGAGTCCTGCCTCCGCAACAACGAAGTCCGATTTTTGTCGGACTTCTTTTGTTGTTTCTTACCGACGGCGCAGAAGTTCCACGATACGAGCCATCTGGTTAGGAATCCTGATTTGCTGCGGACACTTGGGAAGACACTCCTCGCAGTCCTGACAGCTACGAGCCCATTTCTGTACATCGGGCAATGCTTTCCGTAACCCTGCGGCAAACTTTTCTTTTCTTTCCGCATAGTCAGCAGCCTGCTTGTCGGGCAGAGGCAATAGGTGTTCGTTCACCGCATTGTTATAATAGGCGAAGTTGCCGGGGATATCCACCTCATAAGGACACGGCATGCAGTATCCGCACGTCGTACAAGGAATGGTGGGAAATCCTGCCATCTCGTCTGCAATGTCGGCCAGCAAGCGGTTCTCGGCCTCGGTACATGTCTCCAGCGGTGAGAAGGTCTGCACATTCTCCACGAGGTGATCCATCCGGTTCATGCCGCTCAGCGTGGTCAGGATGTTCGGATAGGAGCCTACCCAGCGGAAGGCCCAGCGTGCCGGACTGTCCGACGGACGGACTGCCTTCAGCTTATCCACCAGTTCCTGTGCCATGCGTCCGAAGGCACCGCCGCGCAGAGGTTCCATGATGACACACTGCACACCTGTCTTCTCGCACTTGTTATACAGATATTCCGCATCGGCATCGACCCGTCGGCCTTGTTTCATCGAAGCATGGCGCCAGTCCAGGAAGTTCATCTGAATCTGGCAGAAGTCCCAATGGTACTGGTCGTTATGGTCCAGCAGGTAGTCGAAAGGACGAATGTCACCGTGATAGGAGAAACCCAGATGTTTGATGCGGCCAGCCTCACGCTCCTTCAGCAGGAACTCCAGCAGCCCGTTGTCCAGGAAGCGGCCTTTCAAGGTGTCCATACCACCGCCGCCAATACTATGCAGCAGGTAGTAGTCGATATAATCTACCTTCAGCCGTTCAAACGACTGCTCATACATCCGCTTCGAGTCTGCAAAGCTCCACAGACGCTGGTTCTGGTTCGACATCTTCGTAGCCACGAAGTATTTGTCGCGAGGATAACGGCTCAGCGTGTTACCCGTCAGCACCTCCGACTGTCCGCCCATATACATCGGGGCCGTGTCGAAATAGTTCACACCGTGTGCTATGGCATAGTCCACCAGCTTGTCCACCTCGTCCTGATTATTAGGCAGTCGCATCATGCCGAAGCCCAGCAGCGATATCTGCTCCCCCGACCCGTGCTGTACACGGTAGGTCATGCGGTTCGTTACCCCACCCTGCTCTTCCTTCTTCTGGGCAAACATCTAAAAGGGTTCCATCACCGTCATGGATACTGCCGCGCCGACTCCCATGCCCAGGCGTCTCAGGAAGTCGCGGCGTCCGCTATTAAAACTTTTCTTATCCTCCATCATGCTGTTTCAGTTTTTATAATTGGTATTTTCTGTTGCAAAGATACGAATAATCGGAAAGATACCCGCATTATTTGCGATTTTTTTTGTGATATCCCTCCCATAACTGTTTGTTTTTAAAATAGTTGATAATAAGTATTAATCGCCGCAATTGTTACTATTAACCCCAGCAATTGCAAGTATTAATGCTCGCAATCCGTACCACTTGGACGACAATGCAAAGGTACTATATGGCGCAGGTCACTTTGTTGCCGTTGGTCGCCGTTGGTTGCCGTCCTTCTGCGCGTTAACTTTTTTTAGCGTCCGCATCCCCAGTACCCCACCTACGGCTCACAAAGAAACTTCACGATCAGCCGTACCTGCTCCGCCGAATAAGAATGGCGGTTGATGTTCCAATGGGTGTGCGCCAGCGCCTCCACCAGTTCAGGACACCCTTTGATGTCATGGCGCAAGTTCTTCAGTGCCGACTTGATGTTCTGCGTCTCAGGCCAGTAAAGACGAGCCAGCTCACGTTTGCTATATCTGCGTTCTTCTATCATGCTTTTTACTTTTTTACTTTTTTATTTTTTTACCTTTAAGATGACAGATGACGGATGACAGATAGATAATTGGAATTATTACGCGTACCGCATGCGCGCGGTACGCATGGAGTTTCCCGTTTCCCATCCGTCATCTGTCATCCGTCACGGCTAATGCCTGCATACGCTCCTTGATTTCCATGCCTGACCGCTGCACCACCACGTAACCACGCGAATGGGCAAAACGCTTGGGCGTAAAGCCCAGATCGGCAAAGGCACGCCCTATCATGACGGGATTCAGCTTCTGCGTAGTGTTGCCACCTATAATCTGCAGCGCACAACCTGTTGGCATAAACTCGCCCGCCTCATAGTCACGGGGCTTGCGGAAGTACATATCCACCAGTTCACGCTCCAGCCGCGGCGTCTCAAACTGCTCGTTGTGCATGCTGAGCCGCTGGATCTCTGCCTGTGAGAACCAGTACTGGAAACCGTCACGCCACAGACGGTACGCCTGGGCGTAGATGCCCGCATAGTTCAGGGGGAACTGGCGCGGACTGGAGATGCTCTCCACCTCGAAGGGCAGCCACCGGCGGTTTCCCGTGGCGTCGGAGAGGAACTGCACGTTATTGCCCGTGCCGCAGAACGAGGCGAGGTGCCGTCGGTGCTCATGGTAGCGGCCATAGGCAGGACGCTCATCGATTGAAGGCATCGTAACCACCGACTTCAGCTCGTTCAGCTCACGTCCCGTCATCGTGTCCAGCTCCTCGTAGCACAGCAGACCGTACTGCGTCAGCGACAGCAGGTCGTCCTTCGTGATGCGGCTGGCATTCGTCTTGATGCGGAAGTAAGGACGCAGCTCGGGCGGCAGCAGGTAGGAGAACCACGTCGTCTTGTACGAGCCCTGAGCACCGATCAGCACCAGTATCACGTTGTTCACCACCTGTGCGTCGAGCCACCCTGCCACCATACCCACCAGCCATTTCTTCAGACACTGGCAGAACAGCAGCTGCTCCTCCACCCCACCCTTCACCACGACCGTCATCGCCAGCTCCAGGATATAGTCGCCCCTGTCCTCGCTCCACGGCGGCAGGCGCGTCAGGTAGAACCGGAACGGGTCGTAGTCGGCGACATAGTCCGACTCTATCACGCGCTGCATGTCCTGCACCCGCACCTGTTTCTGTTTCGACATCTCCGCCCACAGCGAGTTCACCGCACGGTCGGTAATCGGCTCCCATGCCGACGGGGCTTCGTCGGAATACTCCGTAGGCCAGCAGCACTCCACGCGCCCCGTCACCACATTATGGCGCAGCAGGATGCGCTCGTCCAGGAACGCACGGATGTCATCCACCATCGCCGTCACTTCCTGCCAGTTCTTCTTGTGTTCCTTAGGACCTTTCGTGTCCTTTTTCGTCTTCTTTGTTTCCATAACGGAGGCAAAGATACGACAAAGAAAGGACTAATACATCTATACTACGACATTAGAACTATACGAAAAGTACACTTTTACGGCCCAATATCACACTTTATTGTGATTTTGCTTGGTAGTTTCAATTCTTTTATTTATTTTTGCAGCAAAATCACAACTTATTGTGAATGTCTGAGAACTTATATGGATGCAAAAGAAATAGGAATCATCATCAAGGAAAGGCGGAAACATCTGGGCGTGAACCAACAGACCCTTGCAGATTTGGCAGGTGTAGGACTGAACACATTAGTAGCCATCGAGCGTGGAGAGGGCAATCCACAACTCTCTACCCTGTTGACCGTTTTCGATACGCTTGGATTACAGATGGATATCAAGTTAAAGACTTTGGATTATGAGACAGTGTAAGGTATTTGTTCACGATGTGGAGGCTGGTATCCTGCAGGAAACAGATGACCGTCAGTATATCTTCTCTTATAAAGATGGGTATGCAGGCGCCCCTGTCTGTATTGCCATGCCCTTACGTACAGAGCCATATCGTAGTGACCACCTGTTCCCCTATTTTTTCAACATGCTCTCCGAGGGTGCCAATCGTCAGACACAGTCTATGTTGCTGCATATCGACGAGAACGATGACTTTGGCATCCTTTTGGCAACAGCTCAGCTGGATACGATAGGCGCCGTAACCATAAAACCCATAGACTGATGGAAACACTGACTGTTTGTCCCTCAACATTGGCAGAAGGTTTTGATACCTATTCGCCCACTGCCCGCAAATTGTTGTTTGATGGTAAGGTAGTTTCACATATCCTTCCTTTCAACAGTCCCAACAACGAAAATTCCGATACAGAGGAGTATGCCCGTCATGTGGGAAGAATATCGCTTTCTGGCGTACAGCCCAAGGCAAGTTTAGTACTAAATACTGACGGACATCTCGTCAGGCCCTCAGACGGAGAGCGTGGTCAGTATATCCTGAAGCCGGCCCCTTCATCATATACCCTGATGGAGCGAAAATACTGCCCTGCCAATGAGCATCTAAGTATGCAGATAGCAGCACAGGTCTATCATATTGAGACTGCATCCAATGGACTCTGCTTCTTTCGCGATGGCGAGGCAGCTTATATTACACGCCGTTTCGATGTGGCTCCCGATGGTGGTAAATACCAACAGGAAGACTTAGCTTCGCTGGGAGGACTGACCAAGGCCAATGGCGGTAGTGACTATAAATACAGTAATCTGAGCTATGAGGAATGTGCAGAAATCATTCGAAAGTACACCAAAGCAGCTCCTGTTGAAATACTGAAGTTCTTTCGCATCGTGGTATTCAACTATCTGATATTGAACGACGATGCCCATCTGAAGAACTTCTCACTGATGAACCGAGGCAATGGAGAATATCATTTGACGCCAGCCTATGACTTGATTAACACAAGCCTTCACCTGTATGAGCCACGTATCTTTGCACTCGACAAAGGACTGTTCCGCGAGGGAATGCAGTTCTCAGACACCCATACCGTCAGCCGTAAGGATTTTGAAGAGTTCGGACGTCGCATCGGTCTATCTCCTCGTCTCGTCAAACGTGAACTAGATATCTTCGCAACTGAGCATCCCCTCGCCCATGAACTTATAAACCGCTCTTTCCTTTCTGAACAGTTGAAGCGATATTATTGGCAATCATATAATTACCGTAGAACGACATTGACATTCTATCATGGAGAATAAGTTATATATTCGCTACGATAGTTTTTTAATTGCTGGTAAAGCGTAGCGTAGCTGCGGCTTAGGTTGGAATGATCTGCAAGATAACGTGCCAGTTGGCTCAACGATACTTGCAGAGCACCTAAACCATCAAGTTCGCATAAGTCGCGATAAACCTTATTTGAATAAATCCGGTTCTTGTCGAACTCGAAATGCGCCATGGCAAGGGCATCCACCGACGCGTCATCATCGATGAGATACGGTCTCCACGACTCGATGACCTTCCTCAATTCACCGTGGAAGTTGTCACGGAACAGGACCAGCAGTGGTGTATCTTTATCGAAAACAGGTTCTGCTGATGGCTGCTCATCTGTAACCACTTTATTTTGAAGTGCCTTAACCCACTTATCGCCATAGAGATACTGCGTATCCACATGATCCACGTGGAGACTGCCTTTTCCATAGATATTGATGACTGTGCTGCCTTGGTTGTTACTGTCTGCCTGGTGCAGCTTCTCAGGCAGACGGTTTAGTAATGCGACTATTTCGTCGTCGTTGAATTCCATATTTACGTTTTCCGTTTAATTATTGATGATAAACACATATAATACGCCGTGAGGCGAAAGAGAGAAACAACGGAGGAACGTGGGTGAATTGGGAAGTTAATAACTGCAAAGTCTCTCGGGTCTGCAACAACCCTTATACTAATGCTTAACCACCAATGCCCACGTATCCGTTGCCGTATACGTGAGCCGGCAGCCAACTTGCTTAGTATATGTCTTCTGGGTTGCAGTTCGAGAGACTTACAAAGCTGCGGTTGCTTTTCCTGCTTATATGTATTCGGTTGCAAAATTACAAAAAATCCTGCATATTCCGACACTTTTTGCAAATTATCTTATGGACTCATTGCTTTTTCTTTATTTAAAGGGTTTGACATATTGTTTTTTATCTTCTCAAATCATTCCTTTTCCAAATCATGTGCTACCCACACTGTCCATTCGTCAATAATATCTGTTAAATTCTTGGGCAATGGCAATTTGATTCTTACATCGGGTTTAATGCCAGTTTCATCTATGCTAATCCCTTTAGCAATACGAACAGAACGTGTCATGGGTATATAAAGCATTGCCTTGCAATTGGGTAGTTGAGCGGCGGGTCTTGTATTGGAGAAATCAATACATCCCAGCGTGTTGTCTTGACCATAGATTGTTGTCCGGTGTGACGTCGCTTTCAATTCCAGTAACATTTGCTCAGCGGAGCTTGATACGAGTCTGTCTATTATAATTGCCGCCTTTATGGGTTTAGAGCTTATGGAGTCGTATTCAATAGAAGAGGTTTCTTCATCCCAAATCACAAACGTATTATTCTCACTTTCTTTCAATCGCTTTATTAATGATGTTAACCATTTAGGATTGCCCCTACTTTCTGCCACTTGAATGCAGGCTTCGCGATTAGCTTCAGAATTGTAAAACTCAACTCCCTCAGTCGTACCCATATGATCATACAGCAATTCGAGATAGGGTTTATAATAAGTATCCTGGCCACCATTATTCCCCCTAATATCAATTATCAAATTGTCGCAGCCAGACTGTAGGTAAGACTTAATGCTCTCTTTTACCCAATCAATGGTTGGATCACCAGAACAAGATGGGAAACGTATTAAAAACGTTCGGTCTGTAACCTTACATGCAAGCTTTGAAGGATGATATTCTATGGAGTCCCAATAATGCGGTATTTGCTTGTGCTTAGGCATATACTCTTGAGTACAATTAAATCCTCCATCAGTTATAAATAGATGATAATCGGCAAAAAAAGCAGTATATTCTGCTCCGACATCTCTTCCTCTTTTGGCTCCAGTCCCAACTTGACCGCGAAGTTCGGCTTTGAAATTAATGTAAGCCAAATGGTTCAGAGAATCTACCTTTGCCGTAAAACCTGAATAATTCTCTTCTACTTGTCTGACCACTATATCAAAGTCTTCTAAATGTTGTTCAACAGTGAGTTCTTGCGCATTTAGTGTTACAGTTACTAACAGAGTGAGGATTACAAATAGTTGTTTCATTGTTTACAATTTACTTGCGATTTTTGTTATGTAGGACAGTGTCAGCATTAAGTCTGACAACTGTCCAAACGAGAGAGTATTTATAATCTGCTCTTTTCTGCATTACCTGCACCCGTACCTTTGTACTTAGAGCGGGCAGGATTGAAGTTGTAGCGCACAGTGAGTTCAAGGTTGCGAGTGTCGAGGCGCTTGTCAAGATAGATTTCGCGGATGTCGCTGTAGATGGTCGCTTTCTGGCGGATGCTGCCAAAGAGGTCGGTGCAGGCCAGTTTGACGGTAAGGCGGTCGTTCCAGAAGGCTTTGTAGAGGCTGATGTCGAACTGCCACGACTGTGCGAGGTGTATGTTCTCGGTATCGCCAGCCGAACGCCACGAGAAATCGGCATTGAGCCATGAGTCGAAGGGCAAGTTGATGGCATTATTGAAGCGAACGATGGTCATCGGGCTGTTCATCTTCTTGGTCTCGCCACGGTATTGCACTTCGAGGTTCTGCATCTGCGTGGCCACCATCAACTGCGGATGATACTTGCCGAAGGTGGGTGCAACCGATACCATCAGGGAAAGGTTGTCGTAGCCACGGGCATTGTCCTTACGCAGCAGGGCGATGGTCGGATCGTCCTTGTAGGATGAATAGGAGGTGATGATGTAGTCGTGAACGCGGGCATAGTCAATCATTCCCGTCAGCCATTTGTAATTGAGTGCCAGCGAGAGGTTGTCGCGGTACGACGGCTTCAAGTAGGGGTTGCCGCTCTCGTAGGTGTATCGGTTGATGTACTTGACGTTGCCGCTGAGTTGGCTGAATGCGGGGCGGTTAATGTTGCGTGAATACGAGAGCCGGGCACGCACGTTCTTCAAGGGATACATCAACATCAACGAGGGGAAGAGGTCGCTGTAGGTACGGCTCTCGTCGCCCATCTTCACGCCGCCCTCGTAGTAACGGCTGTCGAGGAATTCGTAGCGCAGTCCGGCTATGAGCGTCAGTTTGTTCAGACGCTGCATCAGTTGGACGAAGGCCGCCGTGCTGTTTTCCTCAATCTTCGTGTCGCTAGCATCGATGATGTTTTCCACGTTGCCGAACACGTCGGTACGGTGAACGTAACTGCCCTCGGCACCTATCTCCAGATTGCCTTTCCAGAGCGGATGGCCAGCCACGAACTTGGCGGCATAGAGGCGGTTCTTCACGTCGTTGCGGGTGGTCACGGTGCGGTCGTCGCCCTGCGTGGCATCCTCAAAGGTCAGGTTGTCGGAGTTCTGCTTCTGCCACAGCACGTCGGCGTTGGCATCGAGCGACCATTTACCTGTCTGCCCAGCATAGTAGCCACTGATGATGTGCTGGATGTCGTCGCCGTCCACCTTACCACGTCCTGTAATCTGGTCGTCGTTCTGCTTGTCTATGAGCATGGTCGTGAAGTAGTCACTCGTCTGACTGTTGGGGCGCGAGGTCACGGTATAGGTCATGCCGATGGAATGTTTGTCGTTCAGCATGTAGTTGAATCCGAGTTTCCCGGCCAGCATCTGATTCTTGTTGTAGTAGTGCATCAGGCTGTTCTGCTGATAGTGGCTCTGCAGGTAGGTGTCCTGTCGGCTGTCGTTGGTCTGACGGCTACGGTGGTTCTCGTATTCGGCCATACCGAAGATGTCAAGTCCGCCCGTGCGGTAGTTCAGGTTCAGTTCCTCCAGACCATAGACGTAGTGGTTCACGCCCGCCACCGTGCGACTGTTGAAACTGAAACCCTCGCCGACGGGACGGATGGTCTTGATGCGGATGACGGCCTTGACGGTGGCATCGTATTTGGCTCCTGGTGTCATCACTACCTCCACGTCCTTGATTTGATCGCTGCTCAATTGGTCAAGTTCGCTCTGGTTGTGCATCCGCCTGCCGTTGATGTAGATGAGAGGAGTGCCACGGCCTATGACCTCAATGCTGTTGCCATTGCGAATTACACCAGGGATATGGGCAAGGACGTCATTACCTGTACCCATCTTCGAGAGGTAGGTTCCCTCTATAGTTGTCAGCAAGGCATCATCCTTGATTCTTACCAACGGACGGGAACCTTTTACTTCCACACCGTTCAACTTGTAACTGTCAGGCTGCATCCGTATTGTTCCGAGGTCTGAGTTACTACATAGTTTGTATATAGTCTTGTAGCCCACGTATGAGATACGGACAAGAACGGTAGGCTGCTCGTAGGGGATGACGAAGACGCCAGCCTCGTTGCTCACGCCTCCTCCGACAGCTGTCGAGTCAGATGGATGAAGCAGGTAAACATTGGCGTAGGGCACGGGCTGGCGGTTCTCGTCGA
>CAMIVY010000003.1 GCA_946402275.1 uncultured Prevotella sp. | reverse complement strand
ACTGTACGCTGAAGGCCTCGCCCTGGCGTACCACTTTCAAGATTTTTGTTTCCATCGTTTATTTTTTATTTTGAGGGTTTCCACCAGCCTACCGGTGGGGTCGTTGTTGCAATAAGTCAAATAACACTTGTGATTGATTCACGGTGCAAAGGTACGGCGAATAAAAAACAAAAACCCCCTACGCAGGGGGTACGCGTAGGGGGTACGGATTAACGTATATGGCTGATTATCAGCCTATAATATTTTTCAGTCTTTCTTGGAATTCCAACGACTTCTTTTGGTCAAGGGCGGTATTGTAGTCGCCGCGCATATTATTCCGGAGCCATAACTGCTCAAAGAACTTCCATTTGTTGGCAATGCCCAGTCTCTCAGCCAGCATGTCGGCCAGCACACCGTGTACGGTCATGGTCGAGAACAGCCACGGTCCCAGACCGTCGTCCGACAGCACGCGTGGGTTGCTGATGTAATACAGGTATGTCTTTTCCTCGCAATCGATAACCACCCCGAAGAGGTCCTGTATCGCCTCACGGTGCCTGTTGAACGACGTCCGGGCCAACGGATTGCCGTTGGTCATACAGTCGTCCATCCACATTTTGTTCATTTGGCTCAACGTCAGTTTCCCCTTGACTCTCAACGCGTTGATAATCCAAATGTACTGTCTGAATAATTGAGCTGCTTTCATTTAAATAATTTCAATATCCGATCCATTTGCGATATGGCATAGAGCGGACAAATCTGTACATGACGGACAGCTCCGCTAACCTCCGGGTCATGATAGTCGAAGGCACCAAAGTTTTCCAACGAGCAACGGATGGCATTCGTAAGTTTCCTTTCGCGCAAAAAAATCCAGAGACTCTTCATGCCACCTTGCTTTTCGGCTTTCACCTCGATGGGTAACACCGTCTGGCGATAGCTCGAAATGTAATCCACTTCGGCCTGTGAGTTCTTTGCCTGGCGTTGCCAGTAGTATATCTCGTGGCGGATGTTGGGTGTGCGGTAGTGCAGCAATTCGAGTCCGGCCAGCATCTCCGCCATCGGTCCCTTGTTGACCAGGTCGGTGACATCGCTCGTCAGAATCTGTTCGGTGAGTTCTGAGATGTCGCCCGTAGTCATGTTCAGCAGGCGCAGCAGCAGGCCCGTGTCGAGCAGCATCATCTTCTGGTAGGATTTGTCCGCCTCGCTCCCTAGTGGCAATCCGTTGCCGTCGGTATGTGTCACGGGTATCACTATTCCTGCCTTGGTGAGCATATCCAGTGCTTTCTTCACGTCGGCAGCCTTGTAGCTACCTTCCACAGCAGAGAAGACAAATTTATCCGTAACCTGTACGGCGACACTTCGCATGGTGTTGCGAAGTAGCGTGGGGTCAACCTTCTTGCGGTATTTGGGGAAATCATCTTCGTAGGTCACAACAATATCATCCTGTATCTCCTGACAGGCCAGATAGTCGTGCGTCTCTACCCACTTGGCTACAGCCTCGGGCATACCGCCTACAAGCATGAAAGTCCTTGTGAGTCCCACCAGCTTCTCATAGAGCGGTTGAGGGAGTGGCTGCGATGAAGTGGCACCGTTTCGGGCTTCCATCAACAGCTGTTCGCCGTTGGCAACAAGAAATTCGTCGAAAGTCATCGGGAACATGAACATGGAATGGATGCGCCCTACGCCGAACGACGGTAGGTCTTCAAGGGCAAATTCCAGCAGCGAACCAGCTGCAACGACATGCAATTCGGGCAGATCTTCCTTGAAGAACCAAAGCGACATGATAGACTCTGGACAGGCCTGAACCTCGTCCAAGAAAAGCAACGTCTTGCCCGGCACAATACGCTTTCCTGCCATAGCGGCTATCTGTGAGACTATCTTCTTTACGTCGATGTCCTTCACCTGGAACAGCGGGATGTAGGATGCCTGCTTCTCGAAGTTGATCTCCGCATAACTTTCGAAACGCTCTGCCAGATGACGCACGGCTGTTGACTTACCAACCTGACGTGCACCACGGAGTAGCAACGGCTTGTGAGCCTCACGTGAGGCCCATTCCGCCAGATAGCTATCAATAAATCTCGGATAATACATCTTTACTCGTTTTATTTTGCGTTCTCGCATGTTTTCGCATGCAAAGATACAAAAAAGACATTTTCCAAACAAATAATTTGGTGAAAATCGACAAAATCCAAAGAAATAATTCTTTAAAAGTTGACAAAATCCAAGGAAATAATCTTCATATCACTCTCAGAACAGCAAGTCGTCTGTGTATTGCAATAAGCATATTTCAAGGATCTTATACACGATTTTGGGCCACCTGAACATAGGAACGGGTTCCTGTTTCATATAGAAATTATAGTTTGTTCATTAAGATATTTTGTTGGTGATTCTCGTTTGTTATTGGAGCCGCTATATATAGGCGGCTCCAACAACAAACATAAATCTTATCACGGCATCAGCATAACTGACACGTTTTTCTTTGAGTGCTGAGTAAGAGTAACACGGCGAGCCTCTTACTATCTGTACGCGACAAACGTGGTCATTTGGTCAAGGTCATTTGGTCATTTTCGATTTCGGAAACGTGGTTATTTGCTCACTATATATAAATATATATATTTATATTATAGTGACGGTTTTGACAGCATCCGTTTTCGATTTTGACCAAATGACAAATGACCAAATGACCGCGTACCTAAAAAATTTCTAAAACATTCGAGAACCGCAATGAAAGAATATTACCTTTGCGTTGTCAATGAGAGTGTAAGAGAATGCTCGCAGGGCAGCCAAAGATTGTTTCCAGGCCTGACAAAATTTACGGCCTGCCCAGCGCGTAAAAACGGACGCTCAACAGCGACACGAGAACAAAATCCTATGTTTAATTAAAAATCTTTACAACTATGGCAATGAAAGTGAAAGCAGTAGAGAAGCTACTGAAGTTTGACAAGAATTCTGCGGGTGTTTACCGCTATGTGATGTCGCCCGAGATGTACTCGAGCCTGAACCAGAAGAAGGTGATCAAGGAGGCTGCCCTCCGCTCGGGCGTGAGCCAGGGCGTGATGCAGGCCTGCTGGGATGCTGCCGGTGAGGTGATCAAGGCGTGGGTCACTGAGGGCCACAGCGTGGCACTGCCCGGACTGGGTACCATGCGCTTCGGACTGCGCTCGAAGTCGGTGGAGGACGTGAACAAGGTGAAGACCGGTCTGATTACCAGCCGTCGCATCATCTTCACTCCCGATGTGGACCTGAAGGACGAGCTGAAGAACACGGCTATCGTCATCACCTGCTACGACCGTGACGGCAAGGAGGTGAAGCGCGTGACCAGCGCGGACGACGCTGAGGTGGAGGACAACGAGAACGAATCTACGGATTCTGGGAACAATGGATCTACGGGTAGCGGAAGCACGGACAACGGCGGCAATACCGGCACTGTAACTCCCGGCGGAGGTGACGAAGGGTAAGTAAAGAGTAGCGCCTACGGGCGCAACTCTTTAAATTAGAAATTAGAAATTAGAAATGAAGAAGAATCGTTTTATTGAGGTAGTGGTGAAGGTAGTAGTAGCCGCTCTCACAGCTTTCCTGACGGCACTGGGCACGACCTCGTGCATGGGATACGGACCAATCGCTCTGTGAGCGTAATGAGAAGCAAGGGTTCCCTAATCGAGGAACCCTTGTTTTTTGAGTGCTTTCAGGAGACCCTGGCTCATGGCTTCATTGTCCTTGCGGGTGTAGCGGATGTCGGTGAAGATCTGGGCGAGGGTTTCTTTGTTGTTGATGCGCAGGAATTCGAGGTTCTCGGGCAGGTGCTCCTTGTCGTAATAATACTTGTCGATGTCGGCGGCCAGATAGTCGCGGTAGGTCTCGTGGTGGATGAAGCTGTCGAGGGGCAGGCGGTCGGAGAGTGGAGGCTGCTCGTCGGGCCATCCCACGGTGAGGGTGGCTACGGGCATGACGAGACGGGGGAGCTGGAGGATGTCGATGATCTGCTGGGGCTGATAGACGGTGGTGCCCAGGTAGCAGTAGCCCAGTCCTTCCTCGTCCATGAGGTTACAGAGCGTCTGGGTGTAGAGCAGTGCGTCGGTGGCAGCATTGATGAACGACAGGAAGTTGTCGTAGCCGGGCTCAGCCTGTCGGCAGCGGGCCCATGTGCTGGTGCGGTTGAAGTCGGCGCAGACGGTGAGCACGACGGGAGCCTGGGTCACCATGGGCTGGTTGAAGTGGGCTGGTGCCAGTCGCTGCTTCATCTCCTGGGAACGTGTGACGACGACGCTGTAGAGCTGCAGGTTGCCCATGGTCTGTGTACGCGCTGCCTGAGTCATGAGGCGGTTCAACAACTCTTCCGTTACTTCTCTCTCGCTGTAATGGCGTATGGTTCGCCTTGTTTCTAAGTTTTTCATGCGTGCAAAGGTAAACATTCTTGTCCAAACCGGAAAACTTTTTTGGATTTTTAATATAGGAAGTTGTCCAAAATAGAAAACTTATCATTAACTTTGCAGCCAATTAAATCAGACTTGAAGAATATGGAATTGAATAAGACATACACGCATGACGAGGCTTTCGAGGCCTCACTTGCTTATTTTGGCGGTGACGAGCTGGCCGCCAGGGTGTGGGTGAACAAGTATGCCATGAAGGATTCTTTTGGCAATATCTATGAGAAGTCGCCCGAACAGATGCACTGGCGCATTGCCAACGAGATAGCCCGAATAGAGAAGAAGTATAAGAACCCGATGACGGCACAGGAGATTTTCGATCTGCTGGACCACTTCCGTTATATCGTGCCTGCAGGCAGTCCGATGACGGGCATCGGCAACGACCACCAGATAGCGTCGCTGTCGAACTGCTTCGTGATAGGGCTGGATGGTGATGCCGACTCGTATGGTGCCGTGATGCGCATCGACGAGGAACAGGTGCAGCTGATGAAGCGCAGGGGCGGGGTCGGTCACGACCTGAGCCATATCCGTCCGAAGGGTCAGCCGGTGAACAATTCGGCGCTGACCTCGACGGGACTGGTGCCCTTCATGGAGCGCTACAGCAACAGTACTCGCGAGGTGGCTCAGGACGGACGGCGCGGTGCGCTGATGCTGTCGGTCAGCATCAAGCATCCCGACTCGGAGGCTTTTATCGATGCCAAGATGACGGAGGGCAAGGTGACGGGTGCCAACGTCAGCGTGAAGATAGACGACGAGTTCATGCGCTGTGCTACGGAAGATAAGCCCTACGTGCAGCAGTTCCCCATCGACAGTGAGCATCCGGTGGTGAGCAAGGAGATTTCGGCCAAGGCGCTGTGGGAGAAGATTGTGCACAATGCGTGGAAGAGTGCTGAGCCCGGTGTGCTGTTCTGGGACACGATACTCAGGGAGAGCATTCCCGACTGCTATGCCGACCTGGGGTTCCGCACCGTCAGCACCAATCCTTGCGGCGAGATTCCCTTGTGCCCGTACGACTCGTGCCGACTGCTGAGCATCAACCTCTATTCATACGTGAAGAACGCCTTCACGAAGGATGCCTATTTCGACTACGAATTGTTCAAGAAACATGTGAGGATGGCGCAGCGGCTGATGGATGACATCGTCGATCTGGAGTTGGAGAAGATAGACCTCATCATGGAGAAGGTGGAGAGCGACCCGCAGTCGATGGAGGTGAAGGGTGCCGAGCTGCACCTGTGGGAGAAAATCAAGGCGAAGAGCTCGAAAGGCCGTCGCACCGGTGTGGGTATTACGGCAGAGGGCGACATGATAGCCGCTATGGGACTGCGCTATGGCACGCAGGAGGCCACCGACTTCTCGGTAGAGGTACATAAGACACTGGCGCTGAATGCCTATCGCTCCAGCGTGGAGATGGCGAAGGAGCGCGGTGCCTTTGAAATCTACGATGCCAAGCGCGAGGAGAACAACCCGTTCATCCAGCGCATCAAGAGTGCCGACCCAGACCTGTATGCCGACATGGTGAAGGTGGGTCGTAGGAACATAGCCTGTCTGACCATCGCCCCGACGGGAACCACTTCGCTGATGACACAGACCACCAGTGGCATAGAACCTGTATTCCTGCCCGTCTATACCCGTCGCCGCAAGGTGAACCCCAATGATGTGGAAGTGCATGTGGATTATGTGGATGAGGTAGGCGACTCCTTCGAGGAGTACATCGTCTATCACCCGAAGTTCATGGAATGGATGAAGGTGAACGGACTGGATACCACGAAGCGATATACGCAGGAGGAGATAGACGAGCTGGTGGCTAAGTCGCCATACTATAAAGCTACCGCCAATGATGTAGATTGGCTGATGAAGGTACGCATGCAGGGCGCTATCCAGAAGTGGGTGGACCACTCGATCAGCGTGACCGTCAATCTGCCAAGTGATGTAGATGAGGCACTGGTGAACCGCCTGTATGTAGAGGCTTGGCGCTCGGGTTGCAAGGGTTGTACCATCTACCGTGACGGAAGCCGTTCGGGTGTGATGATCAGCGTGACGAAGAAAGACAAGAAGACGGACAGTGCGGAAGATACCACGAAGGACAACAACATCGAAGTGGCTCCCGTAGTACCCTGCCAGCATCCCGAGGTGACGGAGGTCCGCCCGAAGGAACTGGAGTGTGACGTGGTGCGTTTCCAGAACAACAAGGACAAATGGGTGGCTTTCGTAGGACTGCTGGACGGCTATCCCTACGAGATATTCACCGGTCTGCAGGACGATGAAGAAGGCATCGTATTGCCAAAGACCGTAACCAAGGGCAAGATTATCAAGCAGATAAACGAAGACGGCACGAAACGCTACGACTTCCAGTTTGAGAACAAGCGTGGCTACAAGACCACCGTGGAAGGACTGTCGGAGAAGTTCAACCCCGAGTACTGGAACTATGCCAAACTCATTTCGGGTGTGCTGCGCTATCGTATGCCCATCGACCATGTCATCAAGCTGGTGTCATCGCTGCAATTGAAGTCGGAGAGCATCAACACCTGGAAAGTGGGTGTGGAGCGTGCCCTGAAGAAATATATCGTGGACGGCACCGAGGCCAAAGGTCAGAAGTGTCCGAACTGCGGCTCGGAAAGTCTGGTGTATCAGGAGGGTTGCCTGATTTGTAAGAACTGCGGGTCGTCAAGGTGTGGGTGATTTGGAGTTTAGTGTTTAGAGTTTAGTGTTTAGAGTTTAGAGTTGAAAGTTGATAATACATATATTATATTAAGGGAAGTCCGCTTCCACGCTTTCCACGGGGTGATGCCCCAAGAACGGAAGGTGGGGGCGGACTTTGCCGTGTCGCTGAAGGTAGGCGTGGATCTCAGCCGGCCCGTGGTGAGCGACGAGGTGGCAGACACCCTGAACTATGCCACACTCTACGAGGTGGTGAAAAAGGAGATGGAGATACCTTCCCGATTGCTGGAACATGTGGCAGGACGAATCGGACAGGCCGTGTTCGACCACTTCCCGCAGGTGACAACGGCGGAGGTCGTGCTGACCAAACTAAACCCTCCTATGGGGGCTGACTTGGGAGGTGCTGGCGTGGAATTACACTTAATAAATGATAAAACTATGCCGTAAGTGCTTGGTTTTTAACGGAAAATGACTACTTTTGCACCCGCAATGAAGAAGAGACTGTTTGTTTTTCTATGGATAACATGTACGTTTGTGGCTTTAGCAACGGCTGCAAGCAGAAAGTTCACGCTCGTTATCGACGCGGGTCACGGCGGCACGGATGCAGGTGCTGTAGGGGCTATTACGAAGGAGAAGCATATCAACCTGAACGTGGCATTAGCCTTCGGAAGACTGGTGGAGCGCAACTGTCCTGACGTGAGAGTTATCTATACGCGTAAGACGGATGTTTTTGTGCCTTTGCACACTCGTGCGGATATTGCCAACCGTAACAAGGCCGACCTTTTCATATCTATCCATACGAATGCGTTGCCCAAGGGTCGTATTTCCCGTGGGCTGGAAACATATACGCTGGGTATGCACCGTGCCGCAGACAACTTGGATGTGGCAAAACGAGAGAACTCCGTCATCTTGATAGAGACAGACTACAAGGAGCGATACCAAGGTTTTGATCCCCGTTCGGCAGAGAGCTATATCATGTTCGAGTTCATGCAGGACCGCAATATGGCGCAAAGTGTTGATTTGGCAAAGTATGTCCAGCGCCGTACCTGTGCTTCTGCAGGACGATCTGACAAAGGTGTGAAGCAGGCAGGTTTCTTGGTGTTGCGAGAGACGTCTATGCCCAGTTGTCTGATAGAGTTGGGCTTTATTTCCACGCCTGACGAGGAACGCTATCTTCATTCAGCTGCTGGTGTAGAGCAGTTGGGACGCGGCATTTATCAGGCTTTCGTGGATTACCGTAACAAATACGATAAGAACATCAAAGTGCCTTTCAAGGCTGAAACACGTCAGGAGGTGACTATCCCTGCTGTTGTTCCTCAAGAAGAACCAAAGGTGGCTCCTAAGGAAGAACCAAAGGTGGCTCCTAAGGAAGAACAGAAGATGGTAGTGAATGAAGAACCAAAGGTTGTAGTTAATGAAGAACCACAGGTGGCACCTAAGGAAGAACCCAAAGTTATAGCCCCGGAAAAACCACAAGTTGCCGCTCCTGCCTGTCCCGTATTCAAAGTGCAATTGTTAGCCAGCAGTTTCCGCTTGAAGCCCAATGATGTAGCATTGAAAGGACTGACAGAAGCTACCTGTTATGAAGAAGGTGGCATGTTCAAATATACGGTAGGTGCATCGGAAGACTACAACGAAATAAGTCAGCTTCGTAAATCGATACTTGATAAATTCCCACAAGCCTTTATCATAGCTTTTAAGGAAGGAAAGAAGATGAATGTAAACGAGGCAATAAGAGAGTATAAGCGTAATAAACAAAAAAGATAAGGTTTATGAAATTCTTTACAAAAGAAGTGAAGATAGCACTGATTGCCATCATTGGCATCGTGGTGTTGTTCTACGGATTAAAGTTCTTGAAAGGGCTCCATCTCTTTTCAAGTACCACCTCATATTATGTCGCTTTTAATGATGTCAGTGGCCTGTCGCCATCGTCCCCGGTCTATGCCAATGGCTATAGGGTAGGAGTGGTGAAGACGATGAATTATGATTATAACCCTCAGGGCAAGATTATAGCCGAACTGGATTTGGATCAAAATATGCGGGTACCCCGTGGCTCTCATGCTGAGTTGGCTAGCGACCTGTTGGGAAACATTAAGATTAACATCGTGTTCTCTGATGATCCCATTCACATGATTAGTGTCGGTGATACGATTCCTGGCGAGTTGGAAGCGGGCATGATGAACAAGGTGGGGAAAATGTTGCCTGCCATCGAGAAGATGTTGCCTAAACTGGATTCTATTTTGCTGAACTTGAATACGCTGTTAGCCGATCCGGCACTGCGCAATACGCTACATAACGTAGAAGGAATGACTGGCAACCTCAATGCTGCCAGTGCTGACCTGAAGAGCCTGTCGTCTTCATTGAACAGGGAGATACCCGGCATGATGAGCAAGACCAATGAGGTGTTGGATAATACACAGCAGTTGACGGGTAATCTGGCTGCCGTTGACGTGGCAGAAATGACGGCTAAGGTCAATCAGACACTGGCTAACGTGGAGCAGATGACTCAGAAACTGAACAGTAACGAAGGAACGCTGGGGCTATTGATGCGTGACGCTTCACTCTATCAGAATCTTACCTCAACAGCAGCGTCAGCCGACTCGTTACTGATTGATTTAAGGCAGCATCCAAAGCGTTATGTCCATTTCTCTATTTTTGGCAAAAAAGATAAGTAAAAAGTAGTCAATTTTTAATTTGTCTAAATAAGATACAAGAGAAACGATTCTTGCACAAGTCAATCTAATTGCTTGAAATACCAATGGATTAACGACGTGGTTAAAAATAGATGCACATGATGGAAATCGTGTGCATGCTTTTTCTAAATGCTTGAAAATCAAGAAAGTTGTAAATTGCAAGAGAAAAATGTTTATATTGTTTCTACTTCACTCATAAAGGCCGTAAAAATGAGAAAGTTACAATTTTTTTCATAAAAACATACAAATATGAATGATTTGTGGGATTGAAAAAAAAATGCGAACTTTGCAATCGAAACAATAAACGTGAGACCAAATTGTCTTTCAATAACTTATTAAAATAAGGTAACACCACATGGTAAACAATCCAAAGGCGATGTGGGAAAACTGCCTTCGACTGGTGAAGGAGAATGTCACGGAGCCGCAATATAGGACATGGTTCGAGCCGATTGTCTTCGAGAGCTATAACGAAGACACTCGAACGCTCCTCGTACAAGTACCGAGCATGTACGTGTACGAGTACCTTGAGGAGTACTATGTGGGTTTACTGAGCAAGGTTATTGCACGTTGCTTCGGACAAGCGGCCAAGCTGACTTATCGAGTGGTTACCGATAAAATAAACGGTTTGTCGCAAGACGTGGAGGCTGAGGAGCCTGCCAACATAGAGCCTGCCCCCGTCACTACGCGTGGCAACAAGGCACCAACAGTGCTGGATGCTGCCGTTCCACAGGATCTCAATCCCCAGTTGGATGTCCACAAGACATTCCAAAGCTTTATAGAAGGTGATAGCAACAAGTTGCCCCGTACGGTGGGATTGTCCATTGCCGAGCATCCGGGAAAATCGACTTTCAACCCCTTCTTCGTGTTCGGGCCTTCAGGTTGTGGTAAAACGCACTTGATTAACGCTATTGGCGTGAAGTGTAAGGAGATGTATCCGCAAAAACGTGTCCTCTACGTGTCTGCCCGCCTTTTCCAAGTACAGTTCACGGATGCCGTTCGCCAAAATACGGTCAATGATTTCATCCAATTCTATCAGACTATCGACGTCTTGATAGTGGATGATATTCAGGAGTGGGCAACGGCCTCCAAGACGCTTGACACTTTCTTCCATATCTTCGATCATCTGTTTCGTCTTGGCAAGCAGATTGTGCTAGCCTCAGACCGTCCACCTGTTGACTTGGTGGGTGTCAAGGACAGACTGCTGACGCGTTTTTCTTGTGGCCTGATAGCAGAGTTGGAGCAACCCAATGTGCAACTGTGTAAGGACATCTTGGCAGCGAAGTGCCGTCGTGATGGTTTGAAGATTCCTGAGGATGTCATCCAGTTTATTGCTGAGACGGCAAATGGAAGTGTACGCGATTTGGAAGGCGTTATCAACTCATTGTTGGCATATAGCGTCGTTTATAATTCAAATATCGACATGCGTCTTGCGGAGCGGATCATCAAGCGGGCTGTGAAAATCGATAACAAGCCATTGACGGTTGATGATATTTTGGACAAAGTCTGCAAGCATTTCAGTGTCAGTCAGCAAAGTGTCCTTAGCCGTTCCAGAAAGCGTGATTATGTGTTGGTACGTCAGGTGTCCATGTATCTTGCCCAGAAATATACCAAGATGCCAGCTGCACGCATTGGACAACTGATAGGTGGTCGTGATCATTCTACCGTTATTCATAGTTGTTCATCTATAGAGCAGCGTATGAAAGTGGACAAGGCTTTCCTGTCGGAAATGAACAGTATAGAGAATTCTTTCAAGTTGAAGAAATAAAAAAACTTCCAACCATCTTGGCTGGAAGCTTTTTTATCTTACATCTTACGTCGGACTTCAGACATCTTATAGGTTATCCTTTTCAATATCCTTGAAATACTTGTAGGTGGAAACCTTCAACTCATCAGTTGCAGGCTCGTCAGCGACGATGATGCCATGCTGGTGCATCTGCAGGGCGGAAATAGTCCACTCGTGAGAAACGGCACCTTCAATGGCTGCTTTCAAGGCACGTGCCTTGTGGTGACCATTAACCAGAATCATTACCTCGCGGGCATCCATAACAGTGCCAACACCAACAGTTAACGCCAACTTAGGTACTTTATTGACATCGTTGTCGAAGAATCGTGAGTTCGCAATGATGGTGTCTGTAGTCAATGTCTTAACGCGTGTGCGGCTTGTCAAAGAAGAGTAAGGCTCGTTGAAGGCGATATGGCCATCAGGACCAATACCACCGATAAACAGGTCAATACCACCTGCCTCGCGAATCATCTCCTCATAGTGTGCACACTCAGCTTCCAAATCCTTGGCATTACCATTAAGGATGTGGATGTTCTCCTTAGGACAGTCAATATGGTCGAACAGGTTGCGCGCCATGAAAGAGTGGTAGCTCTCGGGGTGTGACTCTGGCAGGTTCACGTACTCGTCCATGTTGAATGTCAGCACGTTCTTGAAAGATACACGACCCTCTTTGTTGGCTTTCACCAGACAAGCATACATACCCTCAGGCGAAGAACCTGTAGGCAGTCCTAAAACAAAAGGTTTTTCTTTGGTTGGCTTGAAAGCGTTGATGCGTTCGATGACATGCTCGGCAGCCCACTGCGACATCTTCTGAAAATCAGATTCAATAATAACTCTCATAAGTTTTGAAATTAAAAATGTGTCTATTTTGTGGCGGCAAAGGTAATAAAAAAAATAATAATATGTGTTATACACATGAAAAAATCTTTTTTAAACCCCAATTTTTTTTTATTGTCCTCTTCTTTCTAAATTTATTGTAGTACCTTTGCAACCGTATGAAAGAATTTGTTATCTCCGAAGCCAAAGCCGAGACGGCTGTGTTGGTCGGTCTGATTACTCAACAGCAAGACGAAGCTAAGACAAAAGAGTATCTTGACGAGTTGGAGTTCCTTGCTGATACAGCTGGTGCTGTCACCGTGAAACGTTTTACGCAGAAGGTGCAGGGCCCCAGTCAGGTAACCTATGTGGGCAAGGGTAAACTCGATGAGATCAAACAATATATCAAGCAACAGGAAGATGCTTATTACGACTGGCTGGATGCCGGTTCGCCAATGCCCGAAGGTGATGGGGTGGTGCCCCAGCCCGTCGGAATGGTAATCTTCGATGATGAACTGAGTGCCAAGCAGATTCGGAACATCGAAGCCGAGTTGAAGGTGAAGATATTGGATCGTACCTCGCTTATTCTTGACATTTTCGCCATGCGTGCACAGACTGCCGAGGCTAAGACACAGGTGGAATTGGCTCAATATCGTTATATGCTTCCCCGTCTGCAGCGTCTGTGGACTCACTTGGAACGTCAAGGTGGTGGCTCAGGCTCTGGTGGTGGAAAAGGCTCTGTAGGTCTTCGTGGTCCTGGTGAGACACAGTTGGAGATGGACCAGCGTATCATCCGTCAGCGTATCTCGCTGCTGAAAGAACGTCTTGTGGAGATAGACAAGCAGAAGACCACCCAGCGTAAGAACCGTGGTCGTCTGATTCGTGTGGCGCTAGTAGGTTATACCAATGTGGGCAAGTCAACGATGATGAACCTGTTGTCTAAAAGTGATGTGTTTGCAGAGAACAAACTCTTTGCTACGCTCGACACCACCGTTCGCAAGATGGTCATTGACAACCTGCCTTTCCTGTTGGCAGATACTGTAGGCTTTATCCGTAAATTGCCTACTGACTTGGTTGACTCCTTCAAGTCAACGCTGGATGAGGTGCGTGAAGCCGACCTGTTGGTACATGTTGTGGATATCTCCCATCCTGATTTCGAGGAACAGATTAGTGTGGTAGAGAAAACCCTTTCAGACTTAGGCTGTGCAGAGAAACCTTATATGTTGGTGTTCAACAAGATAGACGCATATACATGGACACCACAGGATGAGGATGACCTGACAGAGCCTACGCGTGAGAATATCTCGTTAGAGGATTTGAAAAAGACGTGGATGGCGAAGGTCAATGAAAAATTAGAAACGAGAAATGAGAAATGGACGCCCACTGCTCCGTTGTTTATCTCGGCAAAGAACAAAGAGAATATTGACGAGCTGCGTGAAGTGCTTTATGCGAAAGTACGTGAGTTGCACGTTCAGAAGTATCCTTATAACGATTTCTTATATACTGTAGAGGAATGACCCATACATAAAAACAATTATAAAAGTACTTACTTATGAGAGATTACAGACATTTATTAAAAGAGGAGATTGATGTGCTCGAAAGCAATAGCTGTTGGGCAGAGGATTGGGATCATGTAATGGTTGACGAGGCCTTTTCGCCTTATGGCTTTCACCGCGTGGTATTCTATGGTGAGATACGCTTGGGTAAGTTTGAGAAACAAGTGGAAGTAACCAAAGGCTTTACCAAGCATGCCGGTATTAACGATGCCACATTGCGCAATGTTACGGTAGGTGACAACTGTCTCATCGAGAAAATTGGTAATTTCATAAACAATTATATCATAGGTGACGATTGCTACATCTCCAATGTTTCTACGATGGAGACAACAGAAGGAGCAACCTTTGGCGAAGGTCATTTGGTTAGTGTGCTCAATGAGATGGGTGATGGGAATGTCATTCTGTTCCACGACCTGAACTCGCAGTTAGCAGCCTTTATGGTTAAGCATTTCAAAGATAGGCAGTTGAAGGATACGCTGACTCGTTTGGTCAACGAGGAGATTCGCTTTACCCAGCCAGAGTGTGGAACTATCGGGAATGGTGTGAAGATTATCAATTCGAAGGAGATTACCAATACTGTTGTAAAAGACGACTGCGAGATTAATGGTGCAGCAAGACTTTCTGATTGTACCATCCTGAGTTCAAAGGATGCATCGGTATATATTGGAACAGGTGTTATCTGCGAGAATTCGATTATCTCGAATGGTTGTAGCATTACGAACTCTGTGAAGATGCAGGACTGCTTCGTAGGTGAGGCTTGTCAGATAACGAACGGATTTACTGCTGAGGCCAGTGTGTTCTTTGCCAATTCATTTATGGCAAACGGCGAGGCGTGTGCTGCATTCTGCGGACCATTCTCTGCGTCGCACCATAAGTCGAGTCTGCTGATTGGTGGCGAGTTCTCGTTCTATAATGCTGGTTCGAACACCAATTTCTCCAACCACGCCTATAAGATGGGTCCTATGCACTTTGGCGTCTTGGAGCGCGGTTCCAAGACAGCCTCAGGAGCCTATGTGCTGATGCCTGCCAAGATAGGAGCCTTCTCTGTCTGCTTTGGTAAATTGATGAACCATCCTGATATGCGCTGTCTGCCTTTTGCCTATCTGATGGCATACGGCGAGACGATGTATATTGTTCCAGGACGTAATATTACCACCGTGGGCTTGTATCGTGACATCAAGAAATGGGAGAAGCGTGACAAGCGTGCCCCGTCGTGCCGTAAGAGTGTTATCAACTTCGACTGGCTCTCTCCTTTTACAGTCGGCGAGATTGTGGAGGGCAAGAAGATTCTGGAGAATCTCCGCCAGGCTGGTGGCAATAATGTTTCTTCATACAATTTCCAAGAGTACATCATCAATGCTTCTTCATTGCGCAAGGGTATCAAGTATTATGATATCGCCCTGCGTATCTATATGGGTGCTGTACTGAAGCGTGCTGTCAAGGGTGGCTGGTTGGGTAAGCCCACATCGTCCATAGGCGAGGGTGCTTGGAACGATTTGTCTGGTTTGTTACTGCCTGCCAGTGAGGAAGAGCGTCTGATAAATGACATCAAGGATGGTACCGTGGAGAGCATCAAGGAGATTTTGACCCGTTTCAACGATATCAACGAACATTATCGTGAATATCAGTGGACGTGGACTTACAAGATGATCCTTGACTACTATGGACTGGACGAGTTGACGGAGACAGCTATACAGCGTATTCGCGAGGACTATGTCCGTGCCCGTCGTGCCTGGATTGCTGAAATCCGCAAGGATGCCCAGAAGGAATTTGAGATGGGTGATGTGGAACAAGATGTATTTGACGACTTTATATCAAAATTAGATCACGAAATAGATTATGAAGATTAAATTTCTGCTCTCTGCCTGTTTGATGCTCCTTGCTATGGGGTCACAGGCCAAGGATTATCAGTACAAGACTGTTGCGGGTGATCTGACAAAGACCCGCATTTATACGTTGGACAACGGCTTGAAGGTTTACCTCTCCGTGAATCCCGAGAAGCCCCGTATTCAGACCTACATTGCCGTGCGCACAGGTTCGAAAAACGATCCTGCTGAGACAACGGGATTGGCTCACTATCTGGAGCACTTGATGTTTAAAGGTACTAAGTCGTTTGGTGTAAACAATGTCGATGCTGAGGCTCCGTTGCTCGACCAGATAGAACAGCGCTACGAGGCCTATCGTAAGCTGACCGATCCTGCTGCCCGCAAGCAGGCCTACCACGAGATTGACAGTGTCTCTCAGGTGGCTGCCCAGTACTTTATTCCCAACGAGTACGACAAACTGATGGCTGCCATCGGTGCCCGTGGAACCAATGCCTTCACTTCTAACGATGTGACATGCTACACCGAGGATATCCCCTCTAATGAGGTGGAGAACTGGGCTAAGATACAGGCAGACCGCTTCCAACATATGGTGATTCGTGGTTTCCACACCGAGTTGGAGGCTGTGTATGAGGAGTATAACATGTACCTGACAGATGATGGTGACAAGATATGGAGTGCGTTAGGCAAAAAACTTACCCCGACGCACCCCTATGGCACGCAGACCACGATTGGTACTCAGGCCCACCTGAAGAACCCATCGATTACGAATATTAAGAACTACTTTAAGAAGTGGTATGTACCCAACAACGTGGCCATCTGCATGGCTGGTGATTTTGATCCTGACAAGGTGGTAGCCATCATTGACCGCTATTTCGGAAAGTGGAAGCCTGCTGCTGACGTCTCTCAGCCCGTCTTCCCAGCCCAGCGCAAACTCACGGCTCCATCGGACACCACTATTATCGGACAGCAGGCTGACCAGGTATGGATGGGATGGCTGGCAAAGAAAGCCTCAGACTTGCAGTGTGACACCCTTGACGTTATTGGTGACATGCTGAGCAATGGACGTGCAGGTATCTTTGACCTCAACCTGAACCAACAGATGAAGGTACAGGTGGCTCAGGCTGGTATACAGACTCAGCAAGACTATTCGTCATTCCTGCTCATCGGTATGCCCAAGCCCGGTCAGTCACTGGAAGAGGTGCGCTCGCTGATGCTGGCAGAACTCGAGAATCTGAAGCAGGGCCGCTTCTCTGATGACTTGTTGCCCTCTGTCATCAATAACCGCAAACTGAGCGAACAGCGAGCCCTTGACAACAACACGTGGCGCGTCCGCCAGCAGATGAACGCCTTTATCAATGGTGAGAGTTGGCAGCATCATGTCGGTCAGACGGAGCGTATTGCCCGCATGACAAAGCAACAGATTGTCGACTTCGCCCGCCGTTTCTTTACCGATGGTTATGCCACTGTCTTCAAGAAGCAAGGTGTTGACACCCTTCAGAAGAAGATTGACAAGCCTGCCATCACGCCAATTCCCACCAATCGTGACCAAGTAAGCCGTTTTGTGACGGATATCCAGAATGCCAAGGTAGAGCCAATTCAGCCTCAGTTCCTCGATTTCCATCGTGACGTCACCATTGGAGAGGTTAAGAAGGGCTTGCCCCTCCTGTTTAAGCAAAACACTGACAACCAGCTGTTCAATCTAGTGTTCCGTTTCGACTTCGGTCATGAGGATGACAACCGTTACGATATCGCCTCCAACTATCTTGAGTACGTAGGTACCAAGAAGTTGTCGGCTACCGATATCAAGCAGCAGTTCTATAAGCTGGCCTGCAACTATAGCATCACCGTCAATAGCGATAACCTGAACATCTCCCTCTCTGGACTCAGCGAGAATATGCCTGCTGCCCTGAAACTGTTAGAGGATGTGCTGCATAACGCCCAGGGCGACAAGGACTCCTACGACCAGTTTGTTGCCCTCACGCTGAAGGATCGTGATGATGCCAAGAAAGACCAGCGTACCTGTTTCGACTACCTGTATAACTATGGTGTCTATGGTCCTCACAATATGCGTCGTGCTGATATGACTGCTGACGAATTACGTCAGGCAGATCCTCAGCAGCTGCTTGGTCTTCTGGCTAACCTCAGCGGTTTGCAACACTCCGTATTATATTATGGTCCCATGAGCCAGAAAGAGTTGTCTTCTGTTGTTACCAAACTGCATAAGACCCCCAAGCAGTTGGCTGCTGTTCCTCAGGGTCAACCTTATACCAAGCAGCTCACCCCACAGAATGAGATATGGATGGCTCCTTATGATGCCAAAAATATCTATATGCGTATGTACCACAACGAGGGACGCGACTTCAATCCTGATGAGACTGCTACTATTACACTCTTCAACGAGTATTTCGGAGGAGGTATGAACGGTATTGTATTCCAGGAGCTTCGCGAGGCTCGTGGTTTGGCTTACAATGCAGGTGCCAACTACGGACGCATCTCCAAGAAGGGCGAGAAGGAGAGCTTTTTCACCCATATCATCACGCAGAACGACAAGATGATGGATTGCGTGCGTCAGTTCCATCAGATACTGGATACCATCCCGCAGTCAGAAGCTGCTTTTCAGATTGCCAAGGATGCCGTGATTAAGCAACTGGCTTCTCAGCGCACCACCAAGATGAACGTCATCTACAACTACCTCATGATGAAGAAGTTGGGATTGGACTATGACCTCAACGAGAAAATATATCGTGACATGCAGAAGGTAACCCTTAAGGACATCGTTAACTTCGAGCAGAGCAACATGGCACGCAAGCCTTACCGTTACCTCATCTTGGGTGACGAGAAGGAACTCGACATGAAGTCACTTGAGAAGATTGGTCCTATCCGTCGCTTGACATTGGAAGATATTTTCGGATATTAATAACTAACAAGCAAATACAACTATGGCAAAAACACCAGAATTCAAGTATGCCCCCATGTTTCAGGTGGGCAAGGACACAACCGAGTATCGCCTGCTGACAAAGGAAGGCGTAACCACTGCCGAGTTTGAAGGCAAGCAGATTGTTAAAGTATCTAAGGAAGCACTTACTCTCCTGGCCCAGCAGGCTTTCCACGATGTGGAGTTCATGCTGCGTCGTGAACATAACGAGCAAGTTGCAAAGATACTGACCGACCCTGAGGCCAGCGAGAATGACAAGTATGTAGCCCTGCAGTTCCTGCGCAATGCCGAGGTGGCTTGCAAGGGCATCCTGCCTTTCTGCCAGGATACCGGTACTGCCATCATCCATGGCGAGAAGGGTCAGCAGATTTGGACAGGCTTTGAGGATGAAGAGGCGCTGAGTCGTGGTGTGTTCAACACCTTTACCCAGGACAATCTGCGCTACTCGCAGAATGCTCCGCTGAATATGTACGACGAGGTGAACACCCGCTGCAACCTGCCTGCACAGATTGATATCGAGGCTACCGAGGGTGCTGAGTATAAGTTCGTGATGGTGGCCAAGGGTGGTGGCTCTGCCAACAAGACCTATTTCTATCCTATGACCAAGGCTACTATCCAGAATGAGGGTACACTCATCCCATTCCTGGTAGAGAAGATGAAGAGTCTGGGTACAGCAGCCTGTCCGCCATACCATATCGCCTTCGTGATTGGTGGCACATCGGCTGAGAAGAACCTGCTCACCGTGAAGCTTGCTTCTATCAAGTACTACGACGGTCTGCCCACCACAGGCGATGAGACCGGTCGTGCCTTCCGTGATGTCGATCTGGAGCAGAAGCTCATCAAGGAGGCTCAGAAGATTGGTCTGGGTGCTCAGTTCGGTGGCAAGTACCTGGCTCACGATATCCGTGTGGTTCGTCTGCCTCGTCACGGTGCCTCTTGTCCTATCGGTATGGGCGTTTCTTGTTCTGCTGACCGTAATATCAAGGCAAAGATTAATGCCGACGGTATCTGGTTGGAGAAGATGGACAGCAACCCCACAGAACTCATCCCCGAGGAGCTGCGCAAGCCGGGCGAGGGTGGTAAGGGTATCGAGATTGACCTGAACGAGGGTATCGATGCTGTTCGTAAGGAGCTCTCAAAATATCCTGTCTCTACCCGTGTGAACCTGAAGGGTACCATCATTGTGGCTCGCGACATTGCTCATGCTAAGCTGAAGGCCCGTCTGGATGCCGGTGAGGGTATGCCCGACTATTTCAAGAAGTACCCCGTGCTGTATGCCGGACCTGCCAAGACACCAGAGGGTTATCCTTGTGGTTCGATGGGACCAACCACCGCTAACCGTATGGACCCCTACGTGGACGAGTTCCAGGCTAATGGTGCCAGCCTTGTGATGATTGCCAAGGGTAACCGTTCAGACGTAGTGACAGAGGCTTGTAAGAAGCATGGCGGTTTCTATCTCGGAACCATCGGTGGTGTAGCTGCCGTACTCTCACAGAGCAGCATCAAGAGCATCGAGTGCGTAGAGTATCCCGAGCTCGGTATGGAGGCTGTTTGGAAGATTGAGGTAGAGGATTTCCCCGCCTTCATCCTCGTAGATGACAAGGGCAACGACTTCTTCAAGACCCTGAAACCCTGGTGCCCGAAGAAATGAGGAATGAGAAATGGATAACTGCCATCCTGTTGCTGCTGCTGACCATCTCGGCGGCAGCACAGGATGTTATGATTCAGCGTGGATGTCGCGTTGGTAAACTAAGGCCGCGAGACATGGTGTTGCATCGCGGCGCACCCAGTGGACAGACCATACAGGTGGGTGGCGACTTCTATCATGGTGACCGCAACCAGCTGACCGTGCTGGTATCTTTCAGCGATCAGCAGTTTCTGGTGGATGATCCCATGCCCGTCTGGAATAACATCTTGAATGGAGTCAACTATACGGAGGGGAAGTTCTATGGTTCTGCTTATGACTACTTCTATGCACAAAGCGATGGTCAATTTCGACTGCATTTCGACATACAGCGTGTGGTCCTTGACCAGTCGCGAGTGAGATATCATAGTACTTCAGGATCTTATGGAGATGATGAAAACTCACAGTATCTGGTGCAGGACATTATGGAGGTGCTGAAGACCCGCGACATCGACTGGAGCCTTTACGACTGGAACGGCGACGGTTTCGTCAACCAGTTGCTCATCATCTATGCTGGAAAAGGAATGAACATGGATGGCGATGATAACACTATCTGGCCACATCAGTGGTGGATGTCTTCACATCGGAAGGATTATCACAAGTCCACCTACCAGCCTGATGTCTATTGCGACCCCATTCCCGTCACCTATGGCGGCAAGCAGTATCTGGTGGACTGCTACTGTACGGTGGCGGAGGAGGCTTATGGCGACTATCGTACCTTTGGTGTCCTTTGCCACGAGTACACCCATTGCTTTGGCTTTCCCGACTTCTATGGTACTAACAAGACACCTCATTATTGGGATCTGATGGATGCTAGCTATAATAACAATGGCTTCTGTCCAGGCAACTATTCTGGTCATGAGCGTATGATGATGGGATGGATGACCCCCAAGCCACTTACTGTGTCGCAAGCGGTTAGTGATATGTCTGCCAACGAAGTCTATATCATCTATAATGATGCCCATCCTGACGAGTATTACATGGTTGAGAACCGACAAAAAACAGGGTGGGACAGTTCTCTTCCTGGCAGTGGCCTCGTTGTCTTCCATGTCGATTACGGTGAGAATACGTGGTTGTTTGGTGTTCCTAATACTTCTTCCAAGCTCTGCTATCACATTATTCCTGCTAACAAAGAATCCTCGTATTCTTACGAAGCGTACTGGGCCTATCCCTATCTGGCAAACGACTCGCTGACTAATTCCTCTAATCCAAAAGCTACGCTCAATAATGAGAATACCGACGGCACGAAACTGATGAACAAGTCGGTGCGCGACATCGCCGTTACCGACGGTCTCGCCTCCTTCCGCTTCACCATCGACCAGAGCACGGGCATTGTAGAGCAACGTACCAGTCAGCCCTATACCGTTCTTCACGACCTTGGGCCTATATATATTATAAGGTATGCCAATGGAGACATCAAAAAAGTGATGAAGCACCGTTAAACGCTTCATCACTTTTATTTTTAATCTTTAATTTCTTCGACCTAAAGGTACGAAGCGACTTCGTCGATTACTCATTTCTTAATTCCTAAACACCAGTCCGTCGCCGAACTCATCGATGATGATGGGCTTCTCGCGGTCTATCTGGTCAGCCAGTATCTTACGCGACAAGTCGTTCAGTACCAGTTGCTGGATGGCTCGCTTCACAGGGCGTGCTCCGAAGTCGGGGTCGTAGCCTTCCTGTGCCAGATAGCGGATAGCGGCATCGGTAGTCTCCAGGCGGATGCCCTGCGGCTCCAGCATGTCGGTCACGCGCTTCATCTGCAGGCGTACTACATCGGCTATCTGCTCCTGCGTCAGCTGCTGGAAGGTGATGATCTCGTCGATACGGTTCAGGAACTCCGGGCGCATCGTCGCACGCAGTTGCTCACGGGTGGCGTTGCTGGTCATGATGATGATGGTGTTCTTGAAGTTGGCGGTGCGACCCTTGTTGTCGGTCAGCCTGCCGTCGTCCAATACTTGCAACAGGATGTTGAACACGTCGGGGTGCGCCTTCTCTATCTCATCGAACAGCAGTACCGAGTACGGCTTGCGGCGTACGGCCTCCGTCAGCTGGCCGCCCTCGTCGTAGCCCACGTATCCCGGAGGTGCACCAATCAGTCGACTGACGGTGTGCTTCTCCTGATACTCCGACATATCTATACGCGTCATCATCGTCTCGTCATTGAACAGGTATTCTGCCAATGCCTTGGCAAGTTCCGTCTTACCGACACCCGTGGTACCGAGGAAGATGAACGAGGCGATAGGTCGCTTCGGGTCTTGCAGTCCGGCACGGCTACGGCGCACGGCGTCAGAGACGGCATTGATGGCTTCATCCTGTCCGATGACACGCTTGTGCAGTTCCTCTTCCAGGTGCAGCAGCTTCTCGCGCTCGCTCTGCAGCATGCGGGTGACGGGGATGCCCGTCCAGCGGCTCACCACCTCGGCAATATCGTCGGCAGTAACCTCCTCGCGAACCATCGCATTACCGTCCTGTGCAGAGGCTAGCTGCGACTGTATCGACTTGATGTCATCCTCCAGCGTCTTTATTTTCGAGTAGCGTATTTCAGCCACCTTGCCGTAGTCGCCCTCGCGCTCGGCACGGTCAGCTTCCAGTTTCAGGTTCTCTATGTCCTGCTTGTCCTGCTGAATTTTGTTGATGAGCTGGCGTTCACCCTCCCATTTGGCGCGGAACTGGGTCTCTTGCTCTTTCAGCTCAGCAATCTCCTTGTCGAGTTGTGCTATTTTAGGCTCGTCACCCTCGCGTTTGATGGCCTCGCGCTCAATCTCCAGCTGAGCCAGGCGGCGGGTAATCTCATCCAGTTCCTCTGGCACCGAGTCGCGCTCCATGCGTAGCTTGGCGGCAGCCTCGTCCATCAGGTCGATGGCCTTGTCGGGCAGGAAACGCTCGGAGATGTATCGCTCCGACAGTTGGACGGCGGCGATGCAGGCATCATCCTGGATACGAACCTTATGGTGGTTCTCGTAGCGCTCCTTCAGTCCTCGCAGAATACTGATGGCCGACAGTTCGTCGGGCTCATCCACCATCACCGTCTGGAAACGGCGCTCCAAGGCCTTGTCCTTCTCGAAGTATTTCTGATACTCGTTCAACGTCGTGGCACCGATGGCTCTCAGTTCTCCACGTGCCAGGGCGGGTTTCAGAATGTTGGCAGCATCCATCGCTCCCTCGCCGCCACCGGCACCCACCAGCGTGTGTATCTCGTCGATGAAGAGGATGATGCGACCCTCGGCCTTCGTCACCTCGTTGATGACCGATTTCAGACGCTCCTCAAACTCACCCTTGTATTTCGCACCAGCCACCAGCGCACCCATGTCCAGCGAATAGAGTTGCTTGTCTTTCAGGTTCTCGGGCACGTCGCCACGTACGATACGACCAGCCAGTCCCTCTACGATAGCCGTCTTACCTGTACCCGGTTCACCAATCAGTATCGGGTTGTTCTTCGTACGGCGTGAAAGAATCTGTAGCAGTCGGCGTATCTCATCGTCACGACCTATCACCGGGTCCAGCTTGCCCTGTCGCGCCATATCCACCAGGTTCTTGGCATATTTCTCCAGGCTCTGGTAGTTCTCGTCGCCACTCTGGCTCTGCACCTTCTGACCCTGTCGCAGGTCGTTGATGGCGGCACGGAGGTCTTTCTCCGTGATGCCGGCATCCTTCAGAATACGGCCTGCGGTGGCTCCATCGGTCAGCAAAGCCAATAGAATAGGTTCGCACGCCACGAACTCATCGCCCTGCTTCTGGGCATATTCCTGTGCCTTCAGCAACACTCGGTTGGTGTCGCCCGACAGGTAGGGCTCACCACCCGTCACACGAGGCAGGTGCTGCAGCTCCGTCTGCACCAGCATGTCTATCTGCTGTGCGTTCACACCCAGTTTCTGGAAGAGGAACGTGGTCACGTCCTTCGCCTTATTCAGTACGCCCGTCAGCAGATGCACCGGTTCGATGGTCTGCTGCCCGTTGCGCTGTGCGGTGTTGACGGCCTCCTGTACCGCCTCCTGCGCCTTAATAGTAAACTTGTCTAATGTCATAAGTTTGTCCTCCTATTGTTTTAATTGTTTTCTGCTGTTAGGCGGACAAACAGCGTGCCGAATCGCGGGAAAACGACAAAATGGCGGATTCCTGTGTCATTTTGTCGGTGACAAAAAGAGGACCGGCAGCTCTCGTAGTCTGTCAGTCCTCTCATGGTTCATCCTTCGTCGCCGCCACCGCTTCCGCCGCCGGTGTTGTCACCACCCGGGGTTATCGTGCCGGTGTTGCCGCCCTGGCTACCAGAATCCGTGGTTCCATTACCTGTAGATCCGTCACCTGTGGTTCCCTTGGCAGCAGCAATCTCCGCCTTGGTCTTGTCGGTCCACGCCAGCTTGACATCCTTCTTCAGCTCCTCGCGGGTGAAGTCGCCTGTGCTCTGAGCCAGCAACTTGATGGTCTTCACGGCAGCGCCCGTCTTCTCGCCCTCCTTCAGAACACCCAATGTAGCCGAAGCCACCTTGTCGCTCTGAGCATCGTAGAGCACCTCCAACCCGTTAGATTCCACGGTAGCCTTGAAGATAGCCAGGTTGCCAACCTTGACCGTGTTGCCGTTGAGCACCATCTCGCGCACACACTTCACAAAGTCGGTCAGCACACCCACTATCAAACCCTCCGAGAAGGCCGTGTTGTGTTCAGCCATGTGGTGAGCCATGTCGTGCAGGTCCATGGTCTGTTTGTAACTCACTCGGGCATACATCTTACCCGCTGTTTCGGTTTCCGAGCTCTCGGTAACCTTGCTCAAATAAAGTTCAATCATACCTTTTGTCGTGTTTTTTATGGTATCAGAAACTCCCTCAGACCAACTGCACCGGGTGGCCTGAATCCCGCTTTTTTAATATGTTACAAAGTTACGAAAAATATTCGAAACCACCAAATATTTCCGCAACTTTTTTCGCAGAAAAACACACGCTTTTTTGCTTTTTGCCATATTGACATATTTTTCCTCAAATTCTTTGCCGTTCCAAATTCTTTTACTATCTTTGCAAGCGGATAAAGACCAATTAGGATGATGACTGATCAAGCAATAACCCAGCAAATCGTTGATTACTTCAAGACGCAACCCGTCGTGAAGGCTTGGATTTTTGGTTCCTATGCACGAGGTGAACAGACAGAAAACTCGGACATAGACATACTGATACAGCCTGAACAATCCGTAGGTCTGTTTAAATTGAGTGGCATGCACCTCGATCTTCAAGACATACTGCACATTGATGTCGATTTAGTAACCGTAAAGGGCTTACTACCGTTTGCCCGTAAGAGTGCCGATCGTGACAAAATCCTGATTTATGAGAGAACCTCTTAGAGACAAAACGCGCTTGGAGCATATACTCGAAGCCATTGAACGCTTAGAAAAATATGCCGGTTCCCTTACAAGAGAGGAACTAGAGGCCGATGTTCTGAGATACTATGGTATTGTGAAAAACATTGAAATAATTGGCGAGGCAGCCAACATGCTTTCCACTCCATTCAAAGAAGCTCACAAAGAAGTTGAATGGCGCCCCATTTCCAACATGCGCAATTTCCTTGTCCACGAATATTTTCAGGTAGATAATGATACTGTATGGGCCGTCATCCATGGTGATATTGTCGACTTAAAGAAGCATATCCTCAAATATCTTGCTGAAACCGACTGGGAGCAGTGGGAGAATAAACAATAATTGTTGAACAACGGTTCTGTTTGTGTAAAATTAACCCATCCTTATCCAGCAATAAGGGCATGTTATTGCGCGATAAAGACAGGTTATTGGAAAATAAGGATAGGTTATTGGGCAGTAAAAGGGCTGTTTTTGAAAAAAAAGGGTGGAGGAGGTGGACGTGTTTTCTTAAAGGGATTAAAAATAAATCCTAAATCACCTTGCAAAATGTACAAGTAGAATTAGGATTTAATTTATCAAATATATAGAAATAACGTCCACCTCCTCCACCCAATTAGCTTTTCAGAATATATCTGGTATGAATTCTTTGGCATCTTCCTTGTTTTCGGTGGTGTGAAGCGCAAAATCAACTTTCACAACAAGATATTTGCGAGTACCGTGGATTACTTTGCCCTCGAATCCCAGCTTCTTCATTGTTTTTCCAATGTTGTTAGCATTATATTCGCGTCCGCGGAATCCGCGATAGTTCAGCTCGTGCATGATGTCACCAGCCGACATGGTTTCAGAACTGCCGATGCCGTCGGGTTGTCGGAGGAACGTGCGGATGGCCTCTTCGCAGTCGTTGGGTTCCTCGAACCGCCTGTTGTGGTCGGTGATGAGCTGACTCTCCTCATGGGTGGGTTGCGGATTGAAGCCGTGGTCGAGCAGGTATAGCGCCTGTGCATAGGCACCTTCGTAGGGCAACGGAAAGTTTTCCAGATCCACGGTGCCCTTGAGGTCGATGACCAGATAGCGGCGGGTGCCCTCTGTGTTACGGATGAAGTTGTCTTCGTTGGTGGTGGCAATGAGCGAGGCACGGCGCTCACGCAATTCACGGAAGCGGGCATAGGAGTCGCGTACGTTCGAGCGGCTGGAGGTGACGATGTACTTGAAGGCTTCGCTCTTCTGGTTGCTGCCGAAGGAGATTTCGTCGAAGAGGATGAGCGGTGTCTCTGAGAGCGAGATGATGAAGTCCTTGTCGATGCGTTCCGAGGGTCCGACCTCCAATCGGTAGTCGCGGAGCTCCGGCGGCAGGATGTGGCGCACGAAGTAGGTCTTGCCGATATGCTGCAAGCCCTTGAAGATGGGCATCTGCGGATTCTCGCTGATGCGTCCCAGCATCAGTGCCACCATGCCTACGTGCCATTTCTTCAGCATCTGGTCGTAGAAGTCCTCACTCTCTGGGTCATTGAACTCCAGGTGGCCTATGTAGAAGTCGCGCAGATAGTCGGGGTCGGTGTCCGGATTCCACGGCTTCAGACTGTTGAGCCACGAGCTGAAGGCATCGTAGTCCTGGCAGAAGTCACGGCTGAAGATGAGCGACTTGACATCCTGGCTGCTGACATTCAGCCCTTGTTCCTTCAGACGACAGTAGTAGGTGTCGAGGTCGCGGTCCTGAACGGGGCGCCACGGCTGTCCTGGCTCGCAGACCTCCGGGCGCTGACGCCATGTGTTGTAACGCCACTGGGCCTGTGCGGTCAGTGCCTCACGCATCAGTCTGATGCGGTTTTCCTGCTCCTGCCGCTTCTGCTGTGCCGTCTTCTGTCGGCGGCCGCGAGGCAGGCTGGTGTCGATGCCCGCATCCTGGGCCATCTTCATCAGCGTGCCCAGTGTGACGCTGCCGTTGCCGGCCTTCAGACAGTTGGTAAACTTCTCGTCACATTCCTCGCGCTTGTAGCCCGAATAGAGTGAGCAGATGGTATGATAAGCCTCGCGAGCCTGTTCGCCCAGAGAGGCACAGGCAAAGGTCACGCTAATCCAGTCGGCATAGTCTGCCGTAATGTCCCTGCCAGCCTCGGCAAGGCGCCCGGCCACCAGTTGAAGGTGGTCAAGATCGGTGTAGTTGTTCTTCTTCATCGTATGAAATAAATAGGGTTAATATAACATTTTGGGTCGCAGGGCAGGAAACAGGCGCGACAGATGTCGCTTCCACTCTTGTCGATGGCTATGCCATAGTGGAAAGCCACATGCTGCTGTATGGTCTGAAACGACTGCTTGAAGTCATCGTGCTGTGCCCATTCAGGCAGCCTGACCACCCACTTCACGCCGCGTCCTTTTGGCGACACGAAACAGAGGGCGGTCTCAACCTTGTCGTTGCTGATGAGAGCTTGTTGCACCTCACGTGCCTCTTCCGTCGAGTTCAGGTCGTCGATGTCGATGACCATAAAAGGCGAAGGGGTCACGAGACTGCGTGCATTGCGATAGGAGAAGATGCCATTGAAGGTGGCGCACTCGAAGTTCAGCTTCTTGAAGTCGCTGAGCTCGTCTTTCGTTGCCGTCTCCAGCATGGAACGCAGGGTCTCTGTAGCCCACTGTGCACGAACGGAGGTTATGTAGTCGTAAGCCCAGGCTATGTCCTGTGCCTGCTGTGGTCGGGTGGCCAAAACGGCCTGCCCTTTCTGGTTTCGGTATCCTTTTGGGAATATCGAGAACTTGTTATTGTCTGTAGTCATTGATAGTGTTTTTTGTTATCCTCGATTAAAAATCAATAAATATTTCCGTCAAGGAAGGTCAATATTTGGCGGATAACAAAAAAAACATTATATTTGCAGCCGCTTGATGACCATTCCCACGTGTTTGGTTAAAAAGTGCCGCCGGCCTCTTTTAGCCTCGTAAACTGTCAGAGACCAGCGACGTGTGTGTCCCGTTACACCCTATGATGTGCGGGACTTTTTTCATGGTTCGATTATATCATTTTTCTTATCCTTGTTTTTGGTTTGACGTTGTTTCATAAAATACACCTGACCTAGAAGGTCGTTGTCAAGAGAGGGCTGGCGAATGAGGTCGAACATGATGTTGCCGTTCTCATAGTTGTATCCCAGCGTGTCGAACATTACCTTGGTGGGTACATAGTAGTATCCACTTGATACTCTTATCTCAAAGGCATCCTCACTACGCTCACTATTTATAATAAGGTATAAGGAGCCGTTTTCGTCGTCTTGCGCAAACCTTGCAAATTTTCCGGACTCTAAACCGAGAGCCGTAGCAGTTTCAGCAGTAAACCCAAGCCTTCCCGAAGCCTGGATGGTTGCTTTCAATTTTGTTGCGAATTGCTTTGCGCTTAATATCGTAATTGCCATGTCGAATAAATTTGCTGCAAAGATAGTAATAAATATCTTTCCTGCCAATAATTTGCGTCCGAAAATATTGTTAAAAACTGCTAACGCACGCTTTTCCGTCTCCCGGCAAATGCAAAAGAAAAGCAAAACAAAACGCAAAGAGAATGAAAACAGTCATGAGGGCGGGAACCTGGGGTGAGATCTGGACTCTTTGATCTGTTCCCCCAAAGATAAGAATAGAGAAACGGAAGCCAGTCGCGGCTTCCGTTTCTTTGTGTCTTGGTTTTGTCGGCCGCTTTACAATGCAGCCACTTCTAATCTTAATTACCAGTCAGCACTTCAGTGATTCGCGGCACTATCTGCTTGCGTGAGAGTTCCTCGGATGTATAGCAGACACCCTCACGCAATGACGGACCGAAGACGCCCTCGGCCACCTGCTTGGCACCTTCACCATAATATATAAAATAGGTGCCTTTCTCCACGTAAGGCCGTTCGGCACGGTCGTCGCCCGTGTTCTCCACCATGTTGTCAATCTTGGCAACGAGCATCTGCCGCCCACGCTGCCCCATCACTTCGGGCATGACTGCCAGCATGCGGTCGATGAAGGCTTCCATCTGGCTCTGCTTGCAGACGAGGCTGCCGAAGCCAAGCAGATGGCCGCCAATCTCGTATTCCTTGTAGTCGGAGAGGAAAATCTCGGCATCGGCCATGCCGGTATAGTCGGTGGCTGCATCCTCCATGCCACGGTTCAGACGAGCCACGGAGTCGGGGCTGATGGCCAACTGTGCGGTCAGAGCTTGCAATGCCGTGGAGTCGATGGCCTGCGTGGTGGTTTTCGACAGGTTGCGCGTGTCGCTGATGATGCCTGCCAGCATGATGCGGGCGGTCTCGTCGTCGATGGTGATGCCCTGTTCCTTATACATCTCGTAGATGATGGTGTTGGTGGAGCCAACCATCTCGCGGCGCACAAAGGGGATGCCGCTGTCTGCAATGTCGCCCTCCACATGGTGGTCTATCTTCTGCAGGATAACGGCTTCGCGGGCACCCTCCACGCACTGCGCATAGTCGGTGTGGTCGGTCAGGATGAGCCGTGTCTGCGGCACCACGCTCGACTTCAGTTCGGGCAGCGCGAAGCCGAACACGCGGGCGATATAGGCCGTCTCGCGGTTCATCCCGCTCGACACCTTGGCCTTGCAGTTGTAGCCCATCAGCCGCATCAGCCTGGCATACGACAAGGCCGAGGTGACGGCATCCACATCGGGTGTCTTGTGACCATAGACGAAGCATGTGTCCGTGCCCCAGTCCAGTGTTTTCAGCAGTGCGCCGAACTCCGTTTCATGGCCGGGCTGCGGAATCACCGCATTGTCATCGTTCGAACAGGATGTCCATACAAAGAGGCTGCTTGTCAGGGTGGCAGCCACCATCCATTGCATGATTTTTCTCAGATTCAAACTTATTGTTGCCATATCTTTCCTTGTTTTATACGTTTCCACGGCTGCAAAGCACGTTCACCTTTCGGCTCGATGCAGGGGCAAAGATACAATTTATTTTTTGAATAATCGCATAGCTAAATGAAAAACTTGCAGAAATCGCAGGTTTTCGAAGTTTTATAGCGAATGATTTGATAATCTCGGGCTTTATTTGTAACTTTGCAGATAATATGAAACCGACTATCATCGAAGACGAAATATTACTTTATCCGCCGCTATATTTAACAAAAGAGCCACATGAAGTGACTCTTCAGAGCGTGGCTGCGTGGTGTGAGTCCACACGATAAAGAAAAATCACCAATTATTTGGAAGAATCAAAAGAATTGCTTACTTTTGCAGCAGAAACATTTCAATAATTGCAATTATGACTGCTGTTCAATTACGAGCGGAACTATTCCGTGAAATGAACCCTATGCTTGAGAACGAGGCGATGCTTTCTAAAATGCTTGCCTTCGTCAAGAAGTTGTTTGCAGAAAAACAAGCAGAGATGAAGGTGACAGACAAGAAATCTTATCAAGTGATCGAGGTTGATCCTGAAATAAAGAAATGGAGTGGATGCACATCTTTTTCTGCTGATGAGATTGAAAGTGATCCGCGTCTTAAAGCCATCCTGAGCCGATGAAGAACGTATTTCTCGATACTAATATTTTGATTGACTATGTGTCCTGAATCGTCCTGGCGGAAATGATGCAGAGCAGTTGCTTATGCATGGACGCAAAGGCGATGTCAGTCTTTCGGCATCGCTGCTTACTATTGCCAACATGGCTTATATTCTGAAAGGTAAGATAGACATTTATGGTTTCTTTGCCATGCTGACGGGATTTGTCAATGTTCTGCCTATGGATAGTAGCCAACTTCAAGCAGCACTTGGCAAGCAAGTCCGTGATTTTGAAGACATGTTGCAGTTTCAATGTGCTAAGGCGGGAGACTGTGATATTATCATTACGAATAACAAACGGGATTTTGCTGAGTTCTCGGATTTGCCAATTATGACAGCAGATGAATTCCTCAGCGGATTGTAGTCGCGGTGGTTGTGGGAGCGGGTATGAGATCAGGAGCCTTTGATCTGTTCCCCAAAGAAGTTGACCCCTGATCTGTTGATTAATGCGGCACGCAAGGCTGTAGAGCATGGCTATCGTGTCTATATATTGCCTAATCCGAAAGAAATTAGGACAGCAGATTTCATTTTCGAGCGAAAAGGTGTTTATAAAATGTAAATTTCTTCCGCACCTTTATCTGCCGCTATATTAAATAACAAAAGAGCCACATGAAGTGACTCTTTGTTTGTAAATGGAGTAGTGTCGATCAAGTCTTGCTCCCACGCGGAAACTTACCGGATAGCCAAAACTAATGTTCTGACGATGCAAAGATAGGGATTTTTCGGTTATCTTCCAAACTTTTTCTCACTTTTTTCTGTTTTGACGTTAAAAATACAAATATTATTCGTACCTGACGTAAAGGTATGACACATACCCCAGGTACCTGTCAAACAGAAAGCGCCTGAAATATTTGCATATCTCAAGTTTTTTTCGTAACTTTGTAGGGTATTCAGAAGGTGATCTGATACCATGAAAACACACACAATTAACCCTATTTATTAACATTTAAAACACAATGATTATGAACAAGACATGGAAAACAATTCTGCAGGTTATCGGGTACATCATTGCCGCCATCCTCGGCGCAGCTGGTGAGGCGACTATGATGTGAGAGGTCTGAGGTCTGAGGTCTGATGTAAGAGTTATTACGCTATGGAAAACACGCGATTCAAAATCTCTCAGTACGCTTGTGCGGTGTTGCTCATCATGAGCAGCATCGCGCTCGTAGCCTATCAAGTGGTCAGCATCGAGGACGTAGCTGCCGGACTGCTCTATTACGTGGCGCAGTCGTTCCTCCTGGCTGGCTCCATCTTCGGACTCGACCAGTACATCAAAATCATTAAACGCAACGATCATGGAACACACAAGACTCAGTAAACACTTTCAGTTAGACGAATTCATCAACGTGGGAAAATACCCGGATAACAAACCGACCATGCAGCATGTGGCCAACATGACCTACGGCTGCCTGATGCTGCTGGAGCCCGCCCGACAGGTGGGCGGCCCCATCCTCATCAACTCCGGCTTCCGCAACTCTCGCGTCAATGCCCTCGTGGGTGGTGTCCGCAACTCGCAGCACCTGCTCGGCCAAGCTGCCGACATTCGCCCCAAGGACCCTCAACAGTTCCAACTCCTGGTCGATTTCCTCAAGGCTCACCAACTCACCGACCAGCTGCTAACGGGCAATGGCTGGCTCCACCTCTCATGGAGTCCCTTCACCAACCCTCGCCACTACATCAGGATTGGGTATTACAAATGAAAAAGTGCACAACGGGGTCGGTTCCGCTGTGCATGCTGTTGTGTATGTTTACATCGTGACCTCCACCACATGCTTGCCGGCGGAGTAGGGGATGACGGTGCCCTGGATGGGCTGCCCGTCGAGCACGATCTGCTTGACGCCCTTCTGCTGTCCGTTGGGATGGATGGTTATCTCGTACTGGGCATCGCGGAACTTGCGGCTGACGGTGTAGTCGCAGGCTGTCTCGGGCAGACAGGGGTCGATGCGGATGCCGTCGTAGTCGGGCTTGATACCCAGGATGAACTCCGACACGGTGTACCACATCCAGGCGGCGGTACCAGTGAGCCATGAGTTCTTGCCCTCGCCGGGACGGAAGGCATCCTTGCCGGCTACCATCTGGCAGTTGACGTAGGGCTCCACCTTGTGCAGCGTCTGGTATTTCTCCTCGACGTATGAGGGCAGGATCTTGGCATAGTGACTCCAGGCATCGTTGCCGCGCCCTGCGAGACACTCGCCGATGATGACCCACGGGTTGTTGTGGCAGAAGATGCCGGCATTCTCCTTGTAACCCTCGGGATAGCTGGAAATTTCGCCGTACTCGTAGATGTATTTCGAGAAGGCTGGGTTGTTGAGCACCATGCCATGTTCGCACTCCAGGTACTTCTTGCAAGAGTCGAGCGACTTAGCCACCATACCTTCCTCGGCACCAATCTCAGCCATCGTACACCAGCCTTGCGACTCGATGAATATCTTGGCCTCGTCGCACTCGTTGGAGCCGATCTTACGACCGTAGAAGTCGTAGGCGCGCAGATACCACTCTCCGTCCCAGCCGTGCTTCTTCACGGCCTCGATCATCGCATCCACAGCCTGCTGCATGCGCTCTGCTTCGGCGGCGAAGTCGATACCGGATAAACCGGACTGCCCGGATTTTCTGGATAATTCCTTGCAGAGGGCCACATAGTCCTTGCCGGTGACGACGAAGAGACCAGCAATCATCAGCGACTCGGCCTTGGTGCCCTCGCTGACGTTCTCGGTGGTCTGGAACGACTCGTTGGGGTCCCACGAGAAGCAGTTGAGGTTCAGGCAGTCGTTCCAGTCGGCACGACCAATGAGCGGCAGCATGTGCGGACCGAGGTTGTTGATGACGTGGTCCATCGATATCTTCAGGTGCTCGAAGAGGGTGACCTCGGAGCCCGGCTGGTTGTCGAAGGGCACCATCTCGTCGAGGATGGAGAAGTCGCCCGTCTCCTTGATATACGCCACGGTGCCGAAGATGAGCCAGCAGGGGTCGTCGTTGAAGCCACCACCGATGTCGTTGTTGCCGCGCTTGGTCAAGGGTTGGTACTGGTGATAACAACCGCCGTCAGGAAACTGCGTCGAGGCGATGTCGATGATGCGCTGTCGGGCACGTGAGGGAATTTGGTGCACGAAGCCCACCAGGTCCTGGTTGGAATCGCGGAAACCCATGCCACGGCCAATGCCACTCTCGAAGAACGATGCCGAGCGCGAGAAGTTGAAGGTGACCATGCACTGGTATTGGTTCCAGATGTTCACCATGCGGTCCAGCTTGTCGTTGCCCGTCTTCACCTTATATATATTTAGCAAGGCGTCCCAGTATTGGCATAGTTCGGCGAAAGCCTTATCGACCTTGGCGGTGGTGTCGAGCTCAGCGATGAGGGCATGCGCCTTCTGCTTGTTGATGACCTGCGGAGCCTCGAATTTCTCATCCTGTTCGTTCTCTATATAGCCTAACAAGAAGATAAAGTCCTTGCTCTCGCCCGGTTGCAGGGTGATCTCGATGTAATGTGAAGCGATGGGGCTCCATCCGTGGGCGTGGCTGTTACGTGGCTTACCCTCCATGACTGCCTCGGGATTGGCAAACTCGTTGTACAATCCTACGAAGGTCTCACGGTCGGTATCAAAGCCCTGAATCTCGGTATTCACATGATAGAACGCATAGTGGTTGCGGCGTTCGCGGTATTCGGTCTTGTGATAAATCGTACTGTTCTCTATCTCTACTTCACCAGTAGAAAAATTACGCTGGAAATTCTCCATATCGGTAGCCGCATTCCACAGGCACCACTCCTCGAAGGAGAAGAGTTTCAGCTGCTTAACCTCCTTGCTCTGGTTGGTCAGCGTCAGCTTCTGCACCTCCGCCCATTTCTTCAGCGGCACGAAGAAGAGCACGCTGGCCTCGACACCGTTCTTGCGACCCGTAATGCGGGTGTAGCTCATGCCGTGGCGGCACTCGTAGAAGTCGAGCGGGGTCTTGCAGGGTTTCCATCCCGGGTTCCACACCGTATCGCCATCCTTGATGTAGAAATAGCGTCCGCCGTTGTCCATCGGCACGTTGTTGTAGCGATAGCGCGTGATGCGGCGAAACTTGGCATCCTTGTAGAAAGAATAGCCTCCGGCGGTGTTTGAGATGAGTGAAAAGAAGTCCTCGTTGCCCAAGTAGTTAATCCAGGGCCAGGGAGTCTTAGGGTCGGTAATCACATACTCACGGTGTTCGTCGTCGAAGTGACCGTAGCTTTTTTGTTGTTCCATCTTGTTATTTGACTATTTACTATTTATATGACTGTTTCTTATTTTTCTATCAGTATGCGGGCATCAACGGCAACGACATCCTTGTCGTCGGCCAACAGCGGGTTGATGTCCATCTCCTTGATCTCGGTGGCAAAGCGCAGCAGGGTGCTCAGCCGCACAATGATTTCGGCATATTTCTGTTCGTTGAGTCCCTTTTGTCCGCGTGTGCCCTTGATGATTTTGTAGCCGCGCAACGAGTGAATCATGGAATAGGCCTCGCCGTAGGACAGGGGAGCCAGGCCAGACTGGACGTCCTTCAGTACTTCGACGAAGATGCCGCCCAGACCACAGAGCACCACGTGGCCGAAGCGCTGTTCGTACTTGGCACCGATGAACAGTTCTGTGCCGCGTAGCATCTTCTGTACCATCACGCCCGTGGCATCCTGTATCTGCATCATCCGGTCGAACTCCAAAGCCAGGTGCTCCGGGGTGCGGATGTTCAGCGTCACGCCGCCCACATCGCTCTTATGGACGGGACCGACAACCTTCGCCACGACGGGATAGCCCACGCGACTGGCAAAGCTGATGAGCTCGTCTTTTGACGAAGACACCATTTCCGGAACGATGGGAATGCCGGCGCAGGAAAGAATCTCGCGGACGGTATCTGGCGGCAGGTAGCCGTTTTCTTTGATACTCATGATAGTCTTGTTCAGACGCGGAATGTCGATGCCGTACAGCTGCACCTCGGGAGGGGCAGGGGCTGGTGTGCTCATGATATGGCTGAGGGCTGTAGCCAGCGTCACTTCATCGCTGAAGTTGACGTGCCCCTTGGCGAGGAATTCAGCCACCTCAGGACCTGCGGTGTGCAGACTGGGCAGGATGGGGAAGATAGGCTTCTTGCACTCCATGATTTTCTGGTGTAGCACCTCGTAAGCCTCGTAGAGCGTGGTCAGTCCCGGGGTGCCGTAGATGACGGCAATGGCGTCGATATTGTCCAACTGATGCTCGCAATAGTCGATGACCGTTCCTAATTGCTCTGCCGTACCCGTAGCCAGGATATCAATAGGATTGGCTACGCTGGAGCCCGGGAACAGCTTCGTCTTCAGTTCTTCTGCAGCGGGGCCTTCCAACTTCGGAACCTCCAACCCGCCTTTCGACAAGGCATCGGTCAGCATGACACCAGGACCGCCCGCATGGGTGACGATGGCAAAGCGCTTGCCGGTCAGCGGGGGAAGGGTGAAGATGCAACCGACGGTGGTCAGCTCCTCACGACTGTGACAACGCACAATGCCTGCCTTGCGGAACAAGGCTTCGACAGCCGAGTCGCTGCTGGCAATGGCTCCCGTGTGACTGGATGCAGCCCTGCTGCCACTCTCCGAAGAACCTGCCTTGATGGCTGCTATGCGACAACCCTTGCGGATGAGCGACGAGGCGTGGAACAGCAGCTTGTCGGGATTGCTGATGTTCTCGATATACAGCAACTTGACCGGCGAATCCGTCTCTGGGTTATAGTGTTCGTCCATGTATTGCAGCGCGTCCTCGATGCCTATCTGCTTGCCGTTGCCAATGCTCCACACGCTATTGAACTGCAAGCCCTTGATGACGGCACTCTCCAGAATGAAGACCGCTGTGGCACCTGAGCCGCTGACGAAATCAACACCCTTGGGGTTCAACTTAGGAATAGGCTGGGTAAACACGGAATGGTGGTTGCGGTTGAGCAGTCCGATGCAGTTAGGACCAATCAGCGCTGCCCCGTAGGTTGCACAAGTGTCCAGGATACGTTGTTCCATCTCTCCACCCTCCTTTGTCTCTTCACCGAAGCCTGCCGAGATGATGATGAAGGCACGCGTCTGCTTGTCGCGAGCCAGCAACTCAACGGTATCGGGACAAAGCTTGGCAGGAATCACCAACACGGCCAGTTCGGTGGGAGGCAGTTCCTTGGCATCGTGGAAAACCTTGATGCCTTGCACTTCATCCTCTTTGGGATTGACAATACGAAGGGTGCCTTGATAGCCACCCTGTAGGATGTTGCGAACAATGGCACCACCCGGCTTGTGAACGTTGTTGGAACCACCGATGATAACGATGGACTGTGGGTCTAATAATTCACGGTTAATCATACGAGTACGATGGCTTTAACGGGGTGGACGGCGATAGATGACTCAGGGAAGAAATAGCCCAACTTGAGCACGAAGGTAATGGGTTTTCCATCCTCTACTTTGACACCCGTAGGCTCCTCGTCAAGGGCGGCGTCAAAAATACCACCAACAGGGGCATGTACATAGTCGGTATAGGTCAGCCCGTCATTATCGAGAGTGCTCAGACAGGCGTTGATGAAGGGCTGCTGGGTGGTGAGGAATTTCTCAATGTCCTCAGCCAAGGTGACAATCTCGGGAATGTCTTGGATGACAGCAGGTTTCTCGGCATCTGTGGCCAGCCATTTGATGAGTGGCTGCAACTGCTCACGATATTGGCGCAACTCATAGATGCGGTTGTTCAGGGTGATGAAAGCACGCACGGCTTCGTTGTAAACCATCATCTGATCGGGTGTCAGATGACCGTTTTCTGTCTGTTTGCGCATCTCCTTGTGCTTCTTGTGAATCTTGAATAATGCGGTGCCTCCTGCCGCTATAGCAGTAATGCCCAGGGTGGCTAATGCTGCCAGTGCCGACTTCTTTGACCACGGGTCAAAGTGTGACGTTGCGTTGTGTCCTTTTTGCTCCATGAATATCTAAGTTTTAAAGTTTTCTGCAAAGATAGTGTATTTTGCAGAAAAAACCACTAACTTTGCGCAAGAAATGATAAAAACAGACCATCAAATACTAAAGATTGCCCTGCCAGCCATCGTCACGAACATCACGATACCGCTTTTAGGACTGGTTGATTCGGCTATCGTGGGACACATGGGAGCTGCCGCTTACATCGGAGCCGTTGCGGTGGGTTCCATGATTTTCAATTTGGTTTATTGGGTATTTGCATTCCTGAGAATGGGAACCAGTGGTATGACGGCGCAAGCCTGGGGGCGCAGGGATATGGCTGAGGTGGTAAGCCTCTTGCTTCGCTCTGCCGTGGTGTCAATGGGTGTCGCCTTCCTGCTTCTCTTGCTGCAATGGCCGTTGTGTGAACTGATGTTGGGATTGATTGGTCCCACACCAGACGTGCGCCCCTTGGCAGCCACTTATTTCTATATCGTTGTCTGGGGAGCTCCTGCTTCGCTGGGGCTGTTTACCCTGACAGGTTGGTTTATTGGTATGCAGAATACCCGCTTGCCCATGTTTATCAGTATGTTCCAGAACGTGGTCAATATCTTGACTTCACTGGCACTGGTCTATGGCTTGGAAATGAAAGTGGAGGGCGTCGCCCTGGGTACTGTCATTGCCCAATACTCAGGATTGCTGTTGGGCATCATCCTGCTGTTGCGGTATTACAGGCGACTGTGGACAGGCCGTTTCTTTTCGCTTACCTCCCATCTCTTGCCTCTCACCACATTCCTGAAAGTGAACCGAGACATTTTTCTTCGTACGCTGTTCCTGGTTGCCGTCAACCTGTACTTCACATCGGCGGGTGCCCGTCAAGGGGCTGTTGTGCTGGCTGTCAACACGCTGCTGATGCAACTTTATCTGTTGTTCTCCTACTTTATGGATGGCTTTGCATACGCCGGTGAGGCATTAGGGGGGCGTTACTGGGGTGCAAAAAACAGCTTGGAATTCTATGCGGTAGTCAGAAGACTGATGGGGTGGGGGGTGGCTGTAACCGTGTTGTTTACGGCACTCTATGTCTTTGGCGGATTGCCTTTCTTGCATGTCCTGACCAATGAGCCGATGGTGGTGGAGGCTTCCCGTGACTATGTCGGGTGGGCTTGGCTGGTACCCGTAGCGGGTATGCTGGCATTTGTCTGGGATGGTATCTTCATTGGCATTACCCAGACGCGGGGCATGCTCCAGTCATCGTTCGTCGCAGCCATCGTGTTTTTCGCCTGTGTCTTTGTCCTTATGCCGATAGGGGGAAATCATGGCTTGTGGATAGCAATGCTGCTTTATCTGTTGATGCGCGGATTGGTACAGACGGTCATCTTTTACAAGCGAGTTGTAAATATTGGTAAAACTCGTTAAATGACTTGGCTGTTTAACGGGTTTTTCGTACCTTTGTGCTACTGTTTATGAAAGTGTGCGCGTATGAAACATAAATTATTTGTCATCGTGGCTGCTATATGTATAGTGCCTATGGGATTATTTGGACAGACTTATCAGTCGCTCTGGAAGCAGGTGGAGGAGGCTCAGAACAAAGACCTCCCTCAAACGGCTGTCCAGCATTTGCAAAAGATAGAGAAAAAGGCTCAGAAGGAGCATTCTTATGGTCACTTGCTGAAAGCGACACTACTCGCTTCACAATTACAGGCAGAGATTGCCCCGGACTCGTTGCCACCTGCCGTTAGCAGGTTGGAACAGCAGGAGAGGGACGTCAAGGACTTGCCCTTGAAGGCTGTCTATGATGTGGTGCTTTCCAAAATATATCAGGAAAATCGGCAATTGGCTGACGACTGGAAAGCGAAGAGCCAGGAGTATGCTGCCAGCGCAATGGCTCACCCGGAGGCTTTGGCATCGGTGAAGACGGATACTTATGAGCCTTTCGTTGTCAAGGGAAAGGACAGCGAGTTGTATGGTCACGACTTGCTCAGTGTCATTGGCAGGGAGCTGAAAGCGTGGCAGGACTTGCATCGGTATTACAGCAAGACGGGAAACCGTCGTGCCGCTTGTATAACAGGTGCCGAGGCATTTGACAATGTCGCAGCCTTGGATTCTCTGTTGCAGGTTTATGGTGACTTGCCAGAAGCTTGTGAGTTGGCCATCCGTCGCTTCCAGTTGATGGGTACGGGCAACTATCCGATTGCCCAGAAGATGGACTTCTTGCGCAGTTCTATTAAACGCTGGGGCAGTTGGCGTCGTGTCAATTGGTTGCGTAATATGGAGCAGGACCTGACAAGGCCTCAGTTCTCGGCAAGGATTCTCAAGCGTGTGGCGATGCCACAGGAATCCCAAACGGTGGCATTGGACAACCTGCGTAATCTGGAGTCTTTGACAATGCGTGTCTTTCGCACTTCTTTGAAGGGTGACACCAATTTGGATGCGGAGGAAGTCTACAAAAAATACAAATCGCAGCTGAAGGAGGTTGAGGAACTGAAACAGACGCGTTATTTCATAGGCCATGAGGATTATGAAATCTATGAGGATTCCATGACCCTGGGTGGCCTGGAACCAGGTGTCTATCTGGTGGAGTTTTCATCCCCCAATATACAGACTTCCCGTCAGTTCTATTATGTATCAGGAGTCCGTCTCCTGTCGCAGGCTATGCCAAACAACGAGATGCGTTATGTAGCAGTAGATGCACGGACAGGAAAGCCATTGCCCGATGCTGTCGTACAAAAGACAGACCGCTATGGCAATGCCATGTTTGCCTATACTCCTACGGACTGCTATTGTCCACCAGTTAGTCTGTATGGACGTTATTATTATTATGACTACCAATATGGGACAGAGCGTATCAGTCTGTTCTCAGACCGCAGCATTTACCGGCCAGGTCAGACGGTTCATGTGTCAGCCATCGTGTGGAAGGAGCTGTCGGCTACGGACCATATAGCAGTAGCTGATAAAAAGGTAAGGATAGAGCTGCGCGATGCCAACTATAAGGTGGTGAAGGAAATGACGGTAACTACCGACCGCTATGGCAAGTGTGCTGCGGAGTTCATACTGCCCGCAGGTCTGCTGAACGGACGGTTTATCCTTTATACCAGCGGTCAGAGTATCAGTATCCAGGTTGAGGAGTATAAGCGTCCTTCCTTCCAAGTGGAGTTTGCTGATTATCAAGAAACTTATCAGGCAGGTGACACCGTACAAGCCCAAGGTAAGGCACTGACATACGCTGGTGTCCCTGTGCAGGGCGCAAAGGTGAAATATACGGTACGCCGTAAGGTGGCTTTCTGGTGGCTGTCGTATTCCCGTTATTGGGAAAACGGGTTCATGGGAAGCACTGTCAACAACGAGGTGGTGAAGGAAGGCGAAGCGGTGACGGCAGACGATGGTACTTTTAGGGTTGAGATGCCCATGCTGTTGCCTAAGGAATTAGGTCGCCGTCCCATGTTCTATCATTTCGTGGTGGAGGCTGATGTGACCGATTTGGCGGGTGAAACACATAGCGGAACCCTCAGCCTGCCATTGGGCAACAAACCTACTGCACTAACTTGTGATATTCCAGAACAAATTCGTAAAGACCAACTGCCTCCCGTGACATTCAACCGTCGCAATGCTGCTGGCAAGGAGATTGCTGGTACCGTGAAATACTGTGTTGACGGCGGAAAGTGGAAGGAATGTGCAGCCAATTCTTCTGTGTTCCATCTCCCGTCTTCCATCAAATCTGGCTCTCATCGCCTGGAAGCTGTATGCGGACAAGATACGCTGGATATCAAATTCGTTGTCTTTGGCTTGGACGACAAGAAACCTGCCACCCAGACCAACGATTGGTTCTATGTGTCACACCAACAATTCCCTAACGATGGTTCTCCTGTGACATTGCAAGTGGGTAGCAGTGCTCCAGATTTGTATATCTTCTATGCCATCTATGCTGGTAATAAAGTCATAGAGAAGGGTGAAGTGAAGAAGAATGGTGAACTGATTAACCGTCAGTTTACCTACAAGGAAGAATTTGGCAATGGCCTGTTGTTAAGCTATGTATGGGTGAAGGATGGTGAGTGCTATAGTCATCAGCAAACCATTAGCCGTCCGATGCCCGACAAGAGGTTACGTTTGACGTGGGAGACTTTCCGTGATCGTCTTGTTCCTGGACAACAAGAAGAATGGCGATTGAAGATACAGAATCCTGACGGGACACCTGCTGAAGCTAGTCTGTTGGCAGTACTCTATGATAAGAGCCTGGATGCCATCAAGCAGCATCAGTGGCATTTTGCTCCTACGAGTTTCTTGCCCATGCCTTCTACTTCCTGGCAGTATCTCCAGGAGAGGAATGTGTTCTGGTCGGGTATTCAACGTAATCAGAAGATGCTGAGTGTAGATAACATGATGTTCAGTTATATCGACGGTAGTGTTTTCCCGCATTACTATTACTATCGTATCGGAGGCATTCGTATCCGTGGTGTTCAACCTATGATGGCGAAGGCTTCCAAAGGGGCAACATCTATTGGCGGTCGTGACGAGTATGTTATGGAATCTGCTAATATGATGGCCGATATCGCTTCTGCCAAGCAAGTTGCTGCCGCGACGGATGAAGTATATGAAAAGGGTGCTGCTCAGCCGGCACAGGAAGAGAACAGTCCTATGGGTATCCGTAAACGCTCGGACGTAGGAAGCTTGCTACCGGAGGGACGCAAGAACATGGATGAGACCGCTTTCTTCTATCCGATGTTGGAAACCGATCAGACAGGTAATGTGGTGATGAAGTTTACATTGCCCGAGAGTCTGACCACTTGGCGGTTCATGGGTGTGGCTAACACGGTTAATATGCTGTATGGCAATATGGAAGGTGAGGCTGTTGCACAGAAAGAACTGATGGTTCAGCCCAACATGCCACGATTCTTACGTGAGGGTGATGAGGCTACTATCACCATGCGTATCATCAATATGGGACAACAGACCATGAAGAATGGTACTGCGCTGCTCAGGCTCTACGATGCGGAATCGGAAGTGCTGTCCGTTTCTGAACCTTTCGAGGTAGAAGCAGGCAAGACGACATCCGTCAGTTTCCGTATTCCAGCCTCTGTCTTGAAGCCAACGTTGTTAACCTGTAAGGTGTCAGCCATTGCAACGACAGCAGGACTTGACGGGTTCTCCGATGGTGAGCAGCACTATTTGCCTGTGTTGTCCGATAAAGAGTATGTCACGAAAACAGTGCCCTATACCCAGCATGAGCCTGGCGTGAAGACTATCAACCTGACCAAGCTGTTTCCTGCTGGCACCACTCAGCAGAAACTCACCGTAGAATATACCAACAACCCCACATGGCTGATGATTCAGTCGCTGCCCATTTTGGGACAACCTTGGGAGCACAGTGCCATTGACCAGGCCGCTTCCTATTATAGCAACTTGCTGGCTAAGACGCTGTTGGTACAAAACCCACAGGTGAAAACAGTCTTTGAACAATGGAAAAATGAAGAAAAAACCATTTCTCTTGCTTCTCAGCTGGAGTTGAATCAGGAGTTAAAAGACCTTGTACTGAATGAGACTCCGTGGGTGAATGCTGCTGACCGTGAGAGCGAACAGAAACAACGTTTGGCAGACTTCTTCGATGAGAATGGAATTAACAACCGCTTGGAGATGGCTGTCGGAAAACTCCAGAAGTTGCAGAATGCCGACGGCTCCTTCTCGTGGTATCCTGGCATGCTGGGCAGTCGCCATATAACGGTAGCTGTCATGGAGATGCTGGTGCGCCTGAACAAGATGGCAGGTGAGCAATCTGCTACCAAGCAGATGGGCCAGAAGGCTTTCAAATATATCGCCCATGAAATCGTCGAAATGGTGAAGGAAATGAAGAAAGCGGAGAAGAAAGGTCATAAGCCCTCCTTCCCGTCGTTCACGGCTCTTCGCTGGCTGTACCTCTGTGCCATCGATGGACGTGTATTGTCGTCGGATGTGAAGACCGCCAACAACTACCTGATAGCCTTGCTGAAGAAAGACCTCAAGCGACAGACGATCTATGAGAAGGCATTGACTGCTGTTGTCCTTGACAAACATGGTGAGCATCAGAAAGCTGCAGCGTATGTGCGGAGTCTGAAGGAATATACCGTCTTTACGGAGGAAATGGGACGTTATTATGATACGCCGCGCGCTGCCTACTCGTGGTATGACTATAAGATACCTACCGAAGTGGCTGCCATTGAGGCTATCCAACAGGTGACTCCTAACGACACGCGAACCATAGACGAGATGCGCCGCTGGCTGTTGCAGGAGAAACGTACACAGACCTGGGATACACCCATCAATAGCGTCAATGCCATCTGGGCATTCTTGGCGAATAATACTAGTCAAACTAATCTCACTAGTTCCACTAACCCAACCACCCTTGCTATCGACGGTACTCCACTTGACATGCCAAAGGCCACTGCAGGCTTGGGCTATGTGAAGACGGCTATAAACCAGTCTCAGGGTAAGACGTTTACAGCCACCAAGACCTCAGAGGGTACATCCTGGGGAGCCGTCTATGCCCAGTTCTTCCAAAAGACTTCAGAAGTTGAGGCTGCTCAGAGTGGTATCACCGTTAAACGCGAGATAATGGGCTCTTCACTGAAAGTTGGCGACCATATCAAGGTGCGCATTACCATAGAGACCTCTCGCGACCTCGACTTCGTACAAGTCGTTGACCATCGTGCTGCCTGCATGGAGCCTGTCCGTCAGTTGTCGGGCTATCAGCAGGGTGCTTATGTGTCACCCAAAGATGCTGCCACCCATTATTTCTATGGTGGACTCAGCAAAGGCAAACATGAGATTTACACTGAATACTATATTGACCGTGCCGGGCATTATGAGACAGGCACATGCTCTGTAGGCTGTGCGTATGCTCCCGAATATCGTGCTACGGCACCTTCTATAACTCTTAACGTTGAAGAAAAATGATGAACAGGAAACAAGCCATACTCTCTCTGCTGTTGTTGGCGGCCTTACCTGTGGCTGCACAAAAGCTGATGCCTGTCAAGACAACCATTGATGTGGGAAAGACAGGCTACCTGCAACCTGTTACAGCTGTTTTCGAATGTCGAAACAAGAGTCATCGGAAACTGAAGATAACGCAGGTTATTCCCGATTGTAATTGCACTATGATTGACTATCCGAAGGGTGACATCGGAGGTAATGATAAGTTTGAGGTACGCATGACCTACAATGCCCGCCAACTCGGACATTTCGACAAGCAGGCAGCCATTATCAGCAATGGTAATAAGGAGCCACTCTATCTTCGCATGACAGGTGTAGTTTTGGCGGAGATACAAGACTTCTCAGGAACCTATCCCGTCGAGATGGGCGACCTCCGATTGGACAAGGCAGAACTGGAGTTTGACGACATCAATCGTGGCGATATACAAGTGCAGGAAATACATATCTACAACAATAGTACGAAGGTGTATAGTCCTAATCTGATGCACCTGCCTCCCTATCTGACGGCAGTGGTCACCCCTGAGCGACTGAGCCCCAACAGAGCCGGAAAGATTGTCGTCACGCTGAACTCGGCGAAATTACACGACTATGGTTTGACGCAGACAGCTGTCTATCTGGCTGGTAATCCTGGCGATAAGGTGAGCGCTGACCATGAGATACCAGTCTCTGCCGTCCTCCTTCCATCGTTCGGCGAGTTGTCTTCCTCTGCCCGGAGTCAGGCTCCCCATATCCAATTGTCAAAAGAAGTGATAGACTTCCAGTTTAATGGTAAGGCTAAGATGAAGGACGTCATAGATATAACCAATACGGGACAGTCGGATTTGGAGATTTCATCGTTGCAGATGTTCACTGGTGGCCTGAGAATATCTTTGGGGCAGAAACATCTTAAACCAGGTGAATCGACAAAGCTGAAAGTTACTGCCGAGCGTGTCGAGCTAATGAAGTCGCGCACTCGTCCACGTATCCTGATGATAGTCAACGACCCGCAGAAGCCCAAAGTAACGATTACCATCAATTCGAAGTGAAAAACATCAACACTATTAGGTAATCGTAATTTCTAATTACTAATTTCTAATTAAGAAAAAACTATGGATCATCCAGAAAACAGTTCAGAATATGCAGGTCTGCAAGTCAACAGCGGTGTTGAGCAGCAGCCACTCGTCAATCCCTATCTGAAACGAGGTCGTTTCCGCCGTCGTGAACTATCTGCCGCAGAAATGGTGGAAGGCATCTTGAAAGGCGATGTTACCATCCTCTCGCAGGCTGTCACACTAGTGGAGAGTGTCAATCCCGACCATCAGCAGAAAGCACAGGAAGTAATCAACAAGTGTTTGCCCTATAGTGGTCATAGCATCCGTGTGGGTATCAGCGGTGTGCCAGGTGCAGGCAAGTCAACCTCGATAGATGAATTTGGCATTCATGTACTCAAGGAGAAAGGGGGCAAGCTGGCCGTACTCGCCATTGATCCATCGTCCGAGCGCTCCAAGGGTTCTATCCTGGGTGATAAGACGCGTATGGAAAAACTCTCTGTCCATCCCGATTCGTTTATTCGTCCTAGTCCTACAGCAGGTTCCCTAGGCGGTGTGGCACGCAAGACGCGTGAGACCATCATCCTCTGCGAAGCTGCTGGCTTTGACAAGATTTTCGTGGAAACCGTAGGTGTCGGACAGAGCGAGACCGCTTGTCACTCCATGGTTGATTTCTTCCTGCTCATCCAATTGGCAGGAACGGGTGATGACCTGCAGGGTATCAAACGCGGTATTATGGAAATCTGTGATGGCATCGTTATTAACAAATGTGATGGCGACAACGTGGACAAGTGCCACATGGCAGCCACCAATTTCCGCAACGCTCTCCACTTCTTCCCCAAGCCGGATAGCGGCTGGCTCCCCAAGGTGCTGTGCTATAGTGGTTTCTATGGCTATGGCATCAAGGAAGTGTGGGATATGATATACGAGTATATCGACTTCGTCAAAGCCAATGGCTATTTCGACTATCGCCGTAATGAGCAGTCTAAGTATTGGATGTATGAGAGTATCAATGAGCACCTTCGCCTGAATTTCTACAACAACGACGTCATCAAGAGCCAGTTGCAGGATGCCGAGCGCTCTGTCCTCGCCGGTCAGCAGACCTCCTTCACGGCTGCACAGCGCCTCCTGGACGAATACTTTCATCTAATGAGAAATACGCAATGATGCAGCAGAGATCATTTTTCATTTCTCATTCCTAATTTCTCATTTAGAAAATGTTACAAATTGAAATCGACAACGGCAGTGGCTTCTGCTTTGGAGTGACCACCGCCATCCAGAAAGCCGAGGAAGAGCTGGCCAAGGGTACCAAACTCTATTGTTTGGGAGATATTGTTCACAATGGCATGGAGTGTGAGCGACTGCGGAAGATGGGACTGATTACCATTAACCATGATGAGATGAGCCGCCTGCACCATGTGAAAGTGTTGCTCCGTGCCCATGGAGAGCCCCCCGAGACGTATGAACTGGCCCGTCAGAATAACATCGAGATCATAGATGCTACCTGTCCGGTGGTATTGCAGTTGCAAAGGCGCATCAAGAAGCAGTATGACATGAATCATGATTCCTGTTCACAGATAGTCATCTTTGGAAAGGAAGGTCATGCAGAAGTTCTTGGACTGGTAGGACAGACGGCAGGCAATGCCATCGTCATTGAGCATTTTGATGATGTGAAGCAGCTCGATTTCTCGCGCGACATCTTTCTCTATTCTCAGACGACAAAATCGCTTGACGAGTTCCATCGTATCATCCTTTATATCCAGGAGCACATCTCCCCAGATGCCACCTTCCGCAGCTTTGACACCATCTGTCGCTCAGTAGCCAACCGAATGCCAAATATTTCACAGTTCGCTACCAAGCATGACCTTATTCTCTTCGTCTGTGGACGCAAGAGTTCCAATGGCAAGGTGCTCTTCAACGAGTGTCTTCGCATCAATTCCAACACCCACCTCATTGAGGGACCGGAAGAAATAAACCCACAGTGGCTTGAGGGTATCAAGACTGTGGGTATCTGTGGAGCCACCTCCACGCCCAAATGGCTCATGGAACAATGCCGCGACGCCCTGCTACGCATGTAGCTTGGCGATGGTGCGCTCATACTGCTGCATGAGCCATTGCTTCTGCTCGGGAATGGTCATATTGGAATTGTCAAGCAGCAAGGCATCGTCAGCCTGGCGTAGGGGAGAAACCTCGCGGTGTGAGTCTATATAGTCGCGCTCCTGCACATTCTTCAGGATGTCAGCATAGTCGGCATCCATACCCTTGGCTTTCAGCTCGTCATAGCGACGCTGGGCACGCACCTCGGCAGAAGCCGTGACGAAGATTTTGAGTTCAGCGTTGGGGAATACCACCGTACCGATGTCGCGTCCATCCATGACGACACCACCTCCACGCCCCATCTCCTGCTGTTGGGCAACCATTGCCTCTCGCACGAAGCCTAGGGTGGCAATGGGACTGACGTGGTTGGAAACTTCCATGGTACGGATGTCACGCTCCACGAGTTCACCATTCAGATAGGTGTCTGGGCGACCAGCCTCCGGATTGAACTTAAATGATATACGGATGTTGTTCATACGACTGCGCAGTCCTGCCTCGTCAATACTGCCGTCAGCAGCAAACAGTCCGTTGCGTAAGGCAAAAAGAGTGACACAGCGATACATGGCACCTGTATCTACATAAACATAGCCTATCTCGCGGGCTAGGTCTTTGGCCATCGTGCTCTTTCCACACGACGAGTGACCATCAATAGCGATTGTTATTTTTTTCATAATGTATATGTTGCGTTAATCAATAGGGACGAAGCACTGACATGATATTTGGCATAGGCCACTTGTAGCTTGAAGCGTTGCAGGGTGAGTCCGCCACCAACGGAGAATCCAGCACCATGGGCACTCTCGCTTTCTCCGTCAGAGAGCTTCATCTCGCTGGAACGACGGAAGTTGTAGCCAGCCCCCACCCAGATGGTCTCGCCAATCAGCAGGTCGGCACCTATGGCAAGATGTTTGCCGAAGGCCTCGTCCCAACGGTTCAAGCGGTGGAGGGTGGCATGCACTCGCAAGGGGGAGTTGATGAAACGCTTGCTGACACCCAGTTGCAGGTCTAGGGGTATGCGCTCGAACTCATCGTGGTATGCTTTGATCTGTCCGCCCAGGTTTTTGGCAACAGCAGACAGCGACCAGCCATTATCCTCGTGGACATAGTTCAGTCCGAGGTCGAAGGCAACGGCCGCAGAGTTGTAACTGCCAATGCTGGAGGAGATGAAGCGGGCCGTGATACCTCCGCTAATGCTGTTGTTGAGCATATAGGCAAACGATGCTGCCAATGCGATATCCTTGGCAGAGAAGGTGCCTGTTTGTACATTCTCTACGGTAGTCTCCTTAATGCTTCCATAGTCCATATACTGGGCACTGACGCCCCACGTGCCTCTTTCTTTAAAGGCTTTTACGAACGAGGCAGAGGCAGTCTTGGCACCCTCCATGTAGGTCATGAAGTTGAGGTTGATGCTCTTGTCGCTGACTCCATTGAGCAGGGCTGGGTTGTGGAAAATGAGTGTGGGGTCGTCGTCTGTCAGTGTGATGTTGTCGCCACCCAATGCTGCCACATGGGCACTGACGGGAAGTCGCAGGAAGCTATATACCTCCTGGCTCTCTTGTGACCGTGCCGTGAGGACGTTAAGGATGGTGATAGCAACTAAAACACTCTTTTTCATTCTGTATTTATTAAATTCTCAGCAAAGTTAACTAATAATTATGAATTATAAATTATAAATTATGAATTATTTCGTACCTTTGCACCATCTAAAACGGAATAATTCGTTTTTTATTGCGGAGAAATGGAACAAAAGAAGGCTCCTCAGGCTGATATTGAACAACGCAGAACCACAGGCTTCCTCCTGGGGCTTATCTTTGTGTTGGCTTTGTTCTATGTGGCTTTGGAGTGGAATTCCGTTGCGAGCAGTGATGCCATAGACCCGCTGGACCTTAGTGACCTGATGCATGAAAGTGAGCTGGTGCCCATGTCTAACGAAGAAACGGTGACCCAGTTGCAGGAAAAACAGCAGGTGGAGAAAGCGGAGCAACTGCATATAGTGGATGATGAGGTGGAGTTGCAACAACCTGAAGAGACTTTAGAGGGGGAGGGTGATGATGACGAAACATTGTTGTCCGACCTCCAGAAAGAAGAAGAGAATAAGGCGCTGGCCTCGATGGATGTGGATCCGAATAATCCGCTGAATTTCCATGTGGTGGAAGACTTGCCGCAATACCCTGGCGGGGCTGTGGAGTTCATGAAATGGCTCACTAAGACCCTGCGCTATCCGCAGAAGGCCCGTATTCAAAGGAAACAGGGCAAAGTGGTGGCCGTGTTCTATATTGAGAAAGACGGTAGCGTGAGTGGGCTGAAAGTCACCCAGTCCCTGTCGCCGGAATGTGACGAGGAAGCGTTACGCGTGCTGGCCATGATGCCTAAGTGGAAGCCTGGCATTCAGCATGACAAGCCGTGCCGTACGAAGGTGTGCATCCCTATTGTGTTTAAATTATAAGAATTCTCAATAGTCAATTATCAATAAAAAAATAATTCCATGCTAACATCCAATGAAATCCTCCAGAAGGTAAATGATTGCATAGACAATCTGCGTTATGACCGAAAGCCCTTTTCGCTGTATGAACCGATGCAGTATGTGCTGTCCATAGGCGGTAAGCGCATTCGTCCTGTACTGATGCTGTTAAGCTATAACCTGTGGAAGGAACATCCGGAAGACATTCTTATGCCGGCGATAGGCTTGGAGACCTATCATAACTATACATTGTTGCACGACGACCTGATGGACAATGCTGACATGCGTCGTGGACATGAGACAGTGCATCGCCGCTGGGATGCCAACAAGGCTATTCTTTCGGGCGACTCCATGCTCGTACTGGCTTATCAGCACATGCAGCATGTACCTGCAGACAAGTTGCCTGCTGTGCTCGAACTGTTCACCGTGACAGCCCTGGAGATAGGAGAGGGACAGGAGTACGACATGTCTTTCGAGACCCGTAGCGACGTGACGGAGGATGAGTATATCGAGATGATTCGGTTGAAGACCTCCGTGCTGTTGGCCTGTGCCATGAAAATCGGAGCCTTGCTGGCTGGTGCGCCTCAGGAGGATGCAGACCGCATGTATCAGTTGGGCGAAAAGATAGGGCTAGCCTTCCAGTTGCAGGACGACCTGTTGGATGTCTATGGTGATCCGAAAGTGTTTGGAAAGGCCATTGGTGGCGACATCACGTCGAACAAGAAGACCTATATGCTGATTAATGCCGTCAATCGTGCCAATGCCCAACAGCGTCAGGAGCTGGAGCAGTGGATTGGTGCCAAAGAGTTCAACCGCCAGGAGAAAGTGGCAGCAGTAACCCGTCTGTATGATGAGATTGGCATCCGACAGCTCTGCGAGGAGAAGATAAACTATTACTTTGAGCAGGCCAGCCAGACACTTTCACAAATTAATGTGCCGGCAGAAAAGAAACAGTTTATTCGCAGTTACATGGACGAACTCCTCCATCGTGACAAGTAATCCTCATGAATTACATCGATACCCATTGCCACTTGGATGGCGAAGAATTTAAGGACGACCGCGACGTCGTGGTACAGCGAGCCCGTGAGGCTGGCTGTCAGGCAATCTTCCTGCCTGCCATCGATGTTGCCTCGTGCCACACCGTCCTTGATACGTGCAGTCAATATCCAGGCTATTGCTATCCCATGCTAGGGCTCCATCCCGAGGAGGTGCGTGCCGACTGGCGCGACCAACTATTAGCTATTAGCAATTGGCTATTAGCTATTAGCCAACAGCTTAAGGCCAACAGCCAACAGCCCATCGCCATTGGCGAGGTTGGGTTGGATTATTACTGGAGCCGTGAGTTCGAGGAAGAGCAGCTGCAGGCTTTCGAGGAACAGGTTCGGTGGGCTGTCGAGCTGCAATTGCCACTGATGATACACTGCCGGAAAGCACAAAATGAAATGGTAAACCTGCTCAAACGGTATGCCGACGAGCTGCCCGGCGGTGTGTTCCATTGCTTTACGGGCAATGAGCAGGAGGCCCGCCAGTTGTTGGAATTTCCTCGTTTCGTCTTAGGCATCGGCGGCGTTCTGACTTTCAAGAAGAGCCACCTGCCCGAAGTGTTGCCAGCCTGTGTGCCTCTCCATCGTATTGTCCTTGAGACCGATGCTCCCTATATGTCGCCTGTCCCTCTGCGCGGACAGCGTAATGAGCCGGCCAATATCGTGCATGTCATCAAGCGTCTGGCAGAGGCTTACGGTGTCAGTGAACAAGAAATATGCCGCCAAACGAACGAAAATGTGAAAAAAGTTTTTGGGATTCAAATTTAATTCGTACCTTTGTGGCGCAAAAAAAGGAGAGGTGCTCGAGTGGTTGAAGAGGCACGCCTGGAAAGCGTGTAACCGGCAAAACCGGTTCGCAGGTTCGAATCCTGTTCTCTCCGCAGGATTCAAAGCTCCGAGGCAAAAACCTCGGGGCTTTGTTGTTCTCTCCGCAGGATTCAAAGCTCCGAGGCAAGACCTCGGGGCTTTACTGTTCTCAGGATTCAAAGCTCCGAGGCAAAAACCTCGGGGCTTTGTTGTTTTCGATTAGAATGTGAAGCGTCCGAGGTCGCCCTCCTTTCGCAGGAAGTGGCGGCGCTCGGTGGCGGACATGTCACAGTCGCGGCGCAGTGCCTGATAGAGGTTTATCTGCGAGCCGAGTCCTGAGCGCCGTGCGATGTCGGGTTGTGACATGTCGGTGTATCTCAGCAGTTCGTCGGCCAGTCTGGACTGGTATTTTTGTCTGAAGAGCGTGTGTTTCATTCCTGTGAGAATGAATACCAGTGCGCTGAGTTCTGCGAATTGCAGACCGTGCCGGTCGATGAATGCGTGGATGTCGGTATTTCCGGCGGCTAGGAACCGCAGGTATTCGTCCATCACGAGTATGCCGGTTGGTGCCGTGTTTCGCTCGATGTTGACGTAGTATCCGTGTCCGTCCTCGTCGTAGCGTCGCTTTTTGGTGAATGGTGTGATGTATAGTTCGTCGAAGGTGAACTGCGGTTTGCTTTTCAGTTCCCGTTTTTCTGTCACGCGCCTCGTTGTGACCCACGGTCGGTCGTTGCGGTGCTTCCATGCATATCCTCTTGCCATAGTTTCTCTGTTTTTTATGCTGCCCGTGGTGGCTCATATGGTCCACGGTGTGCTTTTTGGCTGCTAAGTTATGAATAAATTGTCACACTGCCAAGTGTTTCGCCCATGAATCTTTCCGTTTTTAATTCTCTTTCACACTTAGAGAATATTTCCCATTATGTATAAGTTTCTCTATGCCCCTTGTAGAATATTCTTCTTTTGCAGAAAGTTTCTCTATACCCCTTGTAGAATATTCTTCTTTTGCAGAAAGTTTCTCTATGCCCCTTGTAGAATATTCTTCTTTTGCAGAAAGTTTCTCTATGCCCCTTGTAGAATATTCTTCTTTTGCAGAAAGTTTCTCTATACCCCTTGGAGAATATTCCCCATTTTGTAAAAGTTTCTCTATGCCTTATAGAGAATATTTTTACTCGGTGGGAAGTTTTGTTTCCATCGTGGTCTTTTGCACCTTCATGCCCATCTTGCTGTAGAAGCTGAGGGCGGGGGTGTTTCCTTCCCATACGTTAAGGGTGATGTTGGTGCAACCGATGGATTTTGCATAGTCGCGGACATGCTCATACAGGGCGGTGGCAACGTGTTTGCCGCGCGCCTTCTCATCTACGCAGATGTCGTCGATGTACAGCGTCTTGATGTCCTGGAGCAGTTTGTCGCCCTTCACCTCCGTAATTACGCAGAAGGCATGGCCCAGTACTTGGCCGTCGTCGAATACGAAGACGGGTTTGCTCTCATCGTCGAGCAGTGCTTCCAGTTCCTGTTCGTTATATTTTGTCGTGTTGGGTTTGAATAAGTCGGGGCGTATCACATGATGCACCATATCAACTTGATGGAGCAGGGCGATGATGGCCTGAATGTCTGTTTTAGTGGCTTTTCTTATTGTCATATCATAAATTCTCTTGAAACGCGGGGCTAGGGTAACGGGTTATCTTTTGTGGATGTCTTCCGTGGCATTGGTGGCTGCTTCGACGACGGCGCCATAGTTGTCGAGGCTGTAGTAGATATAGCAGAATACGGCATTGCCCACACAGAGCAATACGGAGTATGGCCATACGGCCTCGGGGAGCAGGGCTGTCATGATGATGCTTCCTAATCCGAAAAGGATGATGAGGTAGCAGGAGATGGACATGGAGCGTTGCCCGTAGAAGGTGGAATGTTGCGCTCCGATAGTCCACCAGTGGGCGTTCTCCTTGGTAATCGGCAATTGACGGACTAGTCGGCTTACGCGGAGATAGGTGCGCAGGAAATCGGAGCTCATCCATGTGACATGGGTGAGGAATATGCCGATGCCTATTCCTGTCAGGAAGCTGATGTCGAAGAATACGCCTGTCCATAGTGTCACGATGTTGACGACGAGGGCCGTCATGTCGCGGATGACCCTGAACCGGTTCAGGTATTCCGGGTTGAGCAATGATGTATGGCTCCATGACAACATGGTGCCGCCAATGTGGAAGTAGGTGACGGAGAGCGCCGTGGCGGCCGATGGCCAGCAGGTGCGCCAGCCAAAGTAAAGGTGTAGCAGGAAACCGATGCCAAAGGTGGTAAGGGTCAGTGCTGTCAGCACGCGACTGCGCTTGTAGATACGATAGTCGCGGTAGTAGAAGTTGTTATATGAAAGTGCCGCAGCCATCACTAGGCAAGTGATGCCGGACAAAAGCAGGGTAAGATGATAAAATTGCTGTTCCATGTGGGTAGCGTCATTCTATGACCTGTTTTCTTGCCTTTCTGATTTTGATGGAGATGCCTTCTACGAATGTGAAGACGATATAGGTGAAGAGTCCGGCAACGATGCCGTCGGTGATGCTGCCGGTAACGGTCATCAGCAGGATGGTCAGGAAGGCCGGCAGGGTTTCTACTGGCTTGGAGAGGCTGATATGGCGTACCGACCCGAAGAGGTAATAACCAGCCATGACCATGACGGGGGCTGTGGCTGCAGTAGGAATGGCTAGGAAGAGTGGCGCAAGGAAAAGACTGGTCAGGAAGCACAATGCTATGATGAGTGCAGAAAGTCCGGTGCGCCCGCCTTCGGCCACGCCCGTGGCACTCTCTACGTAGGTCGTCACCGTGCTACAACCCAGGCAGGCTCCTGTTACGGTGCCCAGTGCGTCGCTGAGCATAATCATCTGGATGCGCGGAATACGTCCGTTTTTGCGGATAAGTCCTGCATTGGCCATCACGCCCACGATGGTGCCTAGGCTGTCGAAGACGTCAAAGAACAGCATGATGAGCACACACACCCAGAGGTCGGGAGATATCAGATACTCCCATTCGAATTGGCAGAGGAGCGGGGTGGGCGATGAGGGTATTTCGAAAATGGTGTCTGGCAGTTTGGTAATACCCAGCGGTATGCCGAGAATGGTAACGATGGCAATGCTGAGCAACAGTCCGCCTTTTATGCGCATGATGGTGAAAATGCCGGCCAGTACGAGACCGATGAGGAATAGGACGGAGGGCGTACTGGTCAGCGTGCTCATGTGATTGAAGATGGTACCGTCGGCCAGAATGCCGCTGTTCTTGAATCCGATCATGGCGATGAAGAATCCGATGCCCACGGCAATGGCGTGCTTCAGGGATGTGGGCACCATGTCGAAGATAATCTGTCGCATGTTGCTCAGGCAGAGCATCACAAACAGCACACCTTCAATGAGTACGGCAGTGAGTGCAAACTGCCAAGGGTATCCCAGTGATATGCAGAGCGTTTGCGTGAAGAACAGGTTGAGTGTCAGTCCGGGTGCCTGACCAAACGGGCGCTTGGCCAGGAAAGCCATGAGCAGTGTGCCGATGATGGTTGAGAGCGCAATGGCGGTAAACATGGAGTCGATGGGGAACCCTTTTGCTGCCAAGGGTGTGAACATGGAGGGGAGTAGTGCCAGAATATATGACATGGTGATGAAGGTGGTGATTCCGGAAAGGATTTCCGCCTTCAGGTTGTGTCGTTGTGTTGAAAAACCTACCAGTGAAAAAAGCTTCTCTTTCATTATTATCAATTCTTAATTATGCTAAGGGGAAGATAAAGTCAAACTTGGCACCGCCAGTGAAGCTGGTGTCGAGCGTGAGTGTTCCACCGAGCCTTTCGGCAATCATGCGGGCAATGGTAAGACCGAGTCCTGTGCCTTGTGTGAAACTGTCCAGCTTGACAAAGCGTTCGAAAATCTCTTCTGCCTTGTCTTGGGGAATGCCTGGTCCGGAGTCTATTACCGAGATGTGTATATGGTGATCCTCCTCGCCGAGTGTAAGGGATATATGGCCTTCCTTGGTGAATTTGGCAGCATTGTCGAGCAACTTGAACAGTACGGTATGAATCAGGTTGGGATGGGTGGTAATCATCTGCTCGTCTTGAAGGTCGTTGGAGCATTCCAGCGTCACTTTACTATCGACTACCGGACGGACGACATCTGCAGCTTGCATGGCAAGGGCAGAAAGCAGGCATGGTTCGGGAGCGGGAAGCTCTGTCCGGCTCTCCATGTCGGAGATGAGGATGAGGTCGTCGAGCACGTTGGTCAGCAGGCGCGTGTTCTCTTGGATACGTTGGCAGAGGTCCATTCGCTCTGCTTCAGGGAGCTCAATACCGGGAATGGTGAGCACCTGCGAGAAACCATTGATAGAGTTCAGCGGCGTTCTGATTTCATGGGTCATACTCTGCATGAAACTGGTCTTGGCCCTCGAGGCAGCCTCGGCATGGTCACGCTCTATCTCTAACTGCTTGTTCTGGGCCACTACCACGTTACGCTCACGCTGCAACTGATAGTTCTTGACTTCCAACGTGCGGTTCCATCGGCTGTTCAGCATCAGAAAGACAAGGATGGCTCCTATGCCCAATACCATCGCAATGCCGCCAGTGGTGAAGCGCGAGCGTTGCTGTAACAGCTCGTTCTGTGTCTGGAGCTCATTCACGTCAAGCCATTTGTTCAGGTTGCCTAAATCGTTGTGAAGGTTTGCCTGGGATAATGAGTCTTTGTATTTTTCAAACTCACGTCTGGCTTTCAATGCCTCTTCATACCATTTTAATCCTTCTAAGGCGTCGGCCCGTTCTTTGAGCGCTATCGTCATGTAATTAATGTTGTTCAGCTTTTGGGCCATTCTCTTCAGTTGGATACTCCTCTTGAGGGCTTCCTGGAAATTGCCTTGAAGACGGGAAAGCTCACACCTCAGTTTGCAGATGTCGGACAGATTGTCGATATAGTTGCCGTCTATTTCTTCATAGTATTCTGCAGAATCGAGGGCCAGGGCAGCGGCCTGATAGTCTTTTACACCTATATTATATTCTGCCAGCCTGAATTGGTATTGTTCATGCCAGTTCGCATACACATCGGCTTTTTTCGCACCACGCTTCACAGGATATTTGCTGAGAATGGCATCCCACTTTGTCAAGACTGTGTCAAGAGCCTCGTAATGGTTCTGGGCCACCAAGGCCTGACCAAGGTTACTGTATATCTTGACAAGTCCGCCTATTTTCCCGTCAACGGGATATTTCGTGATAGCCAGACGGAGGTATTTCTCTGCTTCTTCGTATTGGCTAAGGTATAGATAGCCGGTGCCTAGCAGCCGGTGTGAGATGAAATCGCCATAGTCGTTCTTGCGGCGTTTTGAATCATCTTGCATTCTCTTGGCTTCTTCTGCGGCTTTGTCATACCGGCTGTTCCAAATGTAGGTCTCGGCCTTGCTTTCCCATATCAGGTAATAGTATCTCCATTGCTGGTGCTCTTCACAGAGTGCCATTGCTTCATCAGCGAGGTGCTCAAGCGAATCTGCCTGGTTGTTGGCATACAAAGTCAGCACCTTCTGATAAAGTGTGTAAGTGGAATCCGTCCAGTTGATGGAGTCGTTGCCTGAGACTTGTTTGATTCTGCTGTTTTTGCAGGAGAAGATAAACAGCGCAATTGTTGCAAACAACAGGAAGATGGAGTAATGGTGACTTTTTAACATAAATGGAGGTTTATGGCCGATAACATTTTCGTTTTTATTTCGTATTGCATATTCGCTTATTTCAATCGCAATTTTTTTTCGATTGCAAAATTACACTTAATCGCAGAAAGATGTTCCCCATAAATATGAGTTTATGTATAAAATCACGATTTTTGGTGTGTAAAATCATGATTTTTTACAGCATTCTTGCCATTTTTACATAAATTTCGTAACTTTGTACCGCAAAAAATAGGATAGGGATGGCTGAGATGCAATTTTCTGCGATGGTGCTGATGTCACTGCTGGCAGTGACGCTAATCGTGTTGTTGCCTCGTCGTGTAATGACCGAATCAGTGCTGAACCGATCACGATGGCTCATGGTGGGAGGAACGACTCTGGTTGCCGTTCAGTTCTTGCTCCAATATACCTTTGGCTTCCGTCAGATGGGTGTCACACAGGCCGTGATGGTGAACCTCCTGTTCTTCGTTCCTTGTTCCTGCCTGTTTAGCTTGGCAATCCTCAATCTGCAACAAAAGGGTCGCTTGCAGCGGCGTGATGTGTTGGTGGGATTTGTTGGATGGGCGCTGACGGTATCATCTCTTTCTTTTGCCGCTTATCAATCGGGCGCTGTGTTGACAGACAGCCCGTGGATGCGTTGGGCGGAATATGCTGCTGCGCTTTTCTACTGTCTTATGCAGTTATATTACACCTGCCGGCTTATCCGAAGTAATAGACAGTTGAAAAACATGCTGAACGATTATTACGAACATCATACGCACTACCTGTTACACTGGATGAACCAGAGCATCGTCCTGATGTCGCTGATGGCCTTCGGTGTGCCATTCCTGATTTTCAGCTCAGGTTTGCCATTGCTTGTCTATGCCCTCCTCATCTTTTTCTCCATGTATTACATCGTATTCAGCTTTATCTGTTATTGCGTGGGTAACGATTCCTATCAGGTGGAGATGGCCCAACAGAATGCCAGTGACGAGGGACTGTCGGATACGACGACCAAGAACGACTCCGTAATTAGTGATTCGGAACGACAGCGTGTGACTCAGGCCGTTGACCAATGGCTGGCCTCCGATGGGCATCTGCATAGCAACGTGACGGTGGCTATGGCTGCCACTGCCATGCATGTTCCTCAGCGACTCTTACGCGCCTGGTATCAGGCGGAGGGTTTCGAGTCCTATAGTGACTGGTTGCAGCACCTCCGTGTGGAGTATGCCAAACAGCTGTTGGCTCAGCATCCTGACTGGTCTATTGACATCATCGCAGAGCAGTCTGGCTTCAGTAGCCGTAATTATTTTCATCGCATCTTCTTGAAACTCACAGGGCTGACTCCTGCTCAATATGTTACCCATCTGAATAAATAGGTAAGAGGGATTAACAAGTTTTTTGGGGAACGTTGTGCTTTTATTGCCGATTTATTATTACCTTTGCAGGCAAAATTAGTCAAGATGAGAAAAATACTTCTTTTGTTTTTCATGTTCAGCATATTGGCTGTAGTTCCTGCCAGCGCCCAAGACAGCGTTGCGGCACAGCCCGATACGGTGCAGATGGACAGTCTGCAGGCTGACTCGGCTATGGCAGTGATTGACGCAGAGTTGGGTAACATGGATGATTCTGCAGAGACAGACGGTAGCTTGCACAAACAGTTGAAACGTAAGTTTATTGAAGGCTCTGCCGGTTTTATGTCATTGGTGGCTTTAGCCCTGGTGTTAGGTCTGGCTTTCTGCATTGAGCGCATCATATACCTCACGCTTTCAGAGGTAAAGACGAAGAAGCTGATACACGATATCGACGCGCACCTGGAAAGTAATGATGTCGAAGGCGCGAAGAATCTTTGCCGTAACACGCGCGGTCCCGTGGCGAGTATCTGCTACCAAGGCCTGCTCCACGTTAATGAACCTCTAGAAGAGATAGACCGCCAGCTCACCAATTATGGTGCTGTACAGATTAATAACATGGAGAAAGGCTGTACTTGGATTCGCCTGTTCATCGCGGTGGCTCCCTCATTGGGATTCCTGGGAACAGTTATTGGCATGGTGATGGCTTTCGATCGCATCCAGACAGCGGGTGATATCAGTCCTACGATTGTGGCGGAGGGTATGAAAGTGGCTCTGATTACCACTATCTTTGGTATCATTGTTGCCATCATCCTGCAGTTCTTCTACAACTATATTCTCTCTAAGATAGAACACCTCACTGCGCAAATGGAGGAAGGCGCTATTGTTTTTATGGATTCAGTCCATGAATATAAAAAGAGAAAGGAGGAATGAGTAATGGCTGATATGAGTAGTTATTTCCTGGCTGAGGTGATGCTGTGGCTGATGTATATCGCCATGGGTGTGGCAGTTATTGCTACCATTGTTTCCGCTATCCGGTCTTTTTGGCTCAACAAATAGCGGACTGCGGGCTTTGCCCTAGTGAATAGTGAAAAGTGAATAGTGAAGAGTCTTCGACCTGAAGGTACGAAGTGACCAAAGGTCGAGCGGAAGAGTGAATAGTGATGATTAAGCGTAGGCATAGGGACGTTCCAGAACTCAATACCACGTCAACAGCGGATATATCGTTCATGTTGCTGGTATTCTTTCTAGTTACTTCGTCAATGAATTCTGACAAAGGACTGGGACGTAAACTCCCGCCTGTTGACGAGCATCAGCAGGAACAGCGGGATATAAGTCGCAGCAATGTGCTACAGGTGACCCTCGATGCTTCCGATGTGTTATATTGCGATGAGAAGCAGGTTACACTCCAGGAATTGCAGCAGCAAGTGGAATCGTTTGTAGCCTCGCGCCAGACCGATCGTCATATCATTGCCGTAAAGACGGACAGGCAGACCAGCTATAATGCCTATTTTGAGATGCAGAATGCTGTTGTGGGTGCTTATCGACATTTACGCAACAAGATGGCTTTGCAGCATTATGGTCATCCCTTCAGCCAGTGTACTGCGGAGGAACGTGAAGTCATCATAGCGCGTTATCCTCAGCGAATCAGTGAGGCGATGCCTGTAGATTCAGAGAAGGGAGGGCAGCCATGAGTCGTTTCCGCCATCGTAAGCACGATGTGCCTGGTCTTAACCTTGCCTCGTTGCCAGACCTTATCTTCACCGTTCTGTTCTTCTTTATGATTGTCACTCACATGCGTGATGTCAATCCCAAAGTGCGTTACGAGGTTCCTCAGGGTACGGAACTGTCAAAGAGTGGTAATAAGGGTGGAATAGTTTATATTTTTATAGGAAAACCTGTTGATGCACAAGGTCAGGTGGTAAGCAATGAGACGTGTATCCAATTGAACGACCGCTATGTTTCTGTCTCGCAACTTGCTCAGGAGATTGCCCATGAACGTAGCCAGATGTCAGAATCCGACCGTCAGCACATGGTGGTCTCTATCCGCGCTGATCGTGATACCGAGATGGGTGTTATCAACGATGTGAAGCAGGCTCTGCGCAAGGCAGGAGCATTGAATATCAACTATTCGGCTACTTCCTCACATAATCCACAAAAGCATAATTAAAGGCGTGCTTCTCGTCTTTTCCATGTTCCTCCTTCTCGGCTATTTTCCAATCGCTATAGTCCGGGAAGAAGGCATCCGCCTCTTGGGGCGTGTCGTCCACCTCTGTTAGACACAGGCGGTCGGCCAAGTCGATAGCTTGCTCATACACCCGTGCACCCCCGATGATATACACGTCCTCATCTTCCTTGCAACTCCTTAAAGCAGTCTCGAGAGTGGTGAAGACCTCACAACCTGGCAACTCCTTGACGGTGTTGCTCAGTACCACGTTTCTGCGATTGGGTAATGCCCCTTTAGGCAATGAGAGATAGGTATTCCTACCCATTATGATGGTATGTCCCGTGGTCAGTGCCTTGAATCTTTTCAAGTCGTTGGGCAACCAGTATATCAGCTTGTTCTCGAATCCGATGGCCCTGTTTTTTGCCACCGCTGCAATAATACTAATCATTCTTTTAATAATATATCTTTAAACACTGACTTCCGCTTTGATATGTGGCCAGGGGTCGTAGCCCTCCAATTCAAAGTCTTCAAACTGGAAATCAAAGATGCTCTTCACGTCAGGATTAATCTTCATGGTAGGCAGGGGGCGCGGCTCACGGGTCAGTTGCAGCCTGGCCTGCTCGATATGGTTCAAGTAGAGGTGGGTGTCACCTGTGGTATGGATAAAGTCACCCGCCTTCAATCCTGTCACCTGTGCCATCATCTGCAGGAGCAGGGCATAGGATGCGATGTTAAAAGGAACGCCCAGGAAGGTGTCTGCCGAGCGCTGGTAGAGCTGGAGCGACAGTCGTCCGTCGGCCACGTAGAACTGGAAGATGGTATGACAGGGAGGCAAAGCCATCTTGTTCACCTCGGCAACATTCCATGCAGAGACAATCATACGGCGTGAGTCAGGATTGTTTTTCAACTGGTCCACCACATATTGTATCTGGTCAATAACCCCTCCGTTGTAGTCGGGCCATGAGCGCCACTGGTGACCATAGACGGGTCCTAGTTCACCATTCTCGTCGGCCCACTCGTTCCAGATGCGGACACCATGTTCCTGCAGGTATTTTACATTCGTGTCACCTTTGAGGAACCACAGCAGTTCGTAGATAATACTTTTCAAGTGCAACTTCTTCGTAGTCAGCAGTGGAAAACCGTCTTCCAGATTATAACGGCTCTGCGTACCAAAGATGCTGATGGTACCAGTGCCTGTACGGTCACCTTTCTGCGTACCTTCCGTAAGGATACGGTTCAGTATGTCTAAGTATTGCTTCATATCTTTTTTAGTATAGGTTCGTATGCTGTGGGTATATGTGTTGTTTTTATTCTCCAAGGTTTGGGATAGAGATTGTTGGCACGTGTGCCGATGTTCTTAACCTGTCCTAAGACCTTTCCCATGAAAGTCACCTCTACCAGACCTTTGGGAACATTGCCGGACAGTACCAGTGCTTCGCCTCGCAGGAACTTCAGGGCATCTTGGTAGGAAAGGTCAACTTTAAATGAGGAATGAGTAATCGACGAAGTCGCTTTGACCTCGGTCAAAGAAGTGGGAAAAGAAGCATGTAAATGGTTCAATGAAGAAATGTTCCTAACTGAGGAACGCGGAGCTACATTTCTCATTTCTCCTTTCTCCTTTCTCATTTGTTTGCGTATCACGCAAACGAAGAGCCCCTCGCTGCGTGAAATGCCAGGGATGAAACGATAGACGGGCTCATCGAATCCCTCAAGCAATGACCCTGTGATGTTCCATTCTGGCTTTATCTCTACTTTCAGCACTTCCGCATCATACTCATTGAGTATCCAGCGGATGTTCTCCTCGTTCTCCTTCGTATTAAACGTGCATGTGCTATATATCAGGAATCCCCCCTCGTTCAGGCAAGCCCAGGCATCGGCAACAATCTCACGTTGCAACTGCCAGCACTTCTCCACCTGCTGGGGACTCCATTCGCGGATGGTGCTCTCGTCCTTGCGAAACATCCCTTCCCCCGAACAGGGCACGTCACATAGAATGAGGTCGAACTTCATCTTCGCTTGGCGATAGTCGCGCGGATAACAGTTGGTGACGATGTGATTCTCGTAGCCCCATTTCGTCACATTCTCCAAAAGGATGCTGGCCCGATTGCGGATGGGCTCGTTGGAGTAGAGCACACAATCCGCTGGAAGTGCTGAGCGGAGTAGGGTGGATTTCCCACCAGGAGCAGCACAGAGGTCGAGGGCAGCAAGTGGCCTGATGGCTGATGGCTGATGGTTGACGTATGCGTTATGCATTTGCCTCAACACCTCGTCAAGAAACATAGAGGCTGCTTCCTGTACGTAGTAACACCCCGCATGAAACAAAGGGTCCATGGTGAAGTTTGGACGTTGCTTCAGGTAATAGCCCTCTCGGCACCAAGCCACTGGTTCACCGTCAATGACCTCTAACCTCTGCCCTCTGCCTTCAGACATTTTTTTCGGGTTCAGTCGGATGCTGACAGGAGCCGGCTCTTCAAACGATTCAAGGTATCGCTCGAAGCGCTCCGCACCCATCAGTTGGCGCGTATATTCGGTGAATTGAAGTGGTAATTGTGCCATTCGCTTGCAAAATTAAAAAAAAAATTGCATCTTTGCAACTAATTTGGCAAGGATTCCGTCAAACAGACAAAGAATTCAAAAAAGTAAAGGTATGAAAAAGGTGTTATTATCTGTTATGGCTCTTGGAATGTTGACCGCTTGTAACGTACATTTTACCAAAAGAGTAAAGGCACAGGCAGAGGAGCAGCGCCAACTGAAAGGCTTTGAGCGCATAGAGCTGTTAGGTTCGCTGGATGTGAAATACGAGCAGGCCGACTCATTCTCTGTGGTGGTGAAGGCTCCCCAAAAGGTGATTGATGATGTACAGACCCGTGTGGAGGGCAATAAGCTGGTGGTCAATATGAAGGGCAGCAACAAATTCCTGAATTTGGGAATCTCTGATAGCGATGGCGTGACGGTCTATGTGACATCACCCGATTTCATCGGCATCGAACTGAAGGGGTCTGGCGATTTTGAATGCAAGAAGCTGTTGGATACCGATTGTCTCGATATTGTGCTGAGAGGCTCTGGCGACATAGAGTTCGACGACATTATCTGCGACCAGGTCAATGTGTCGCTGGTAGGCTCGGGCGATGTGGAGGTAAAGCATGTGAAGGCCCTGCGCTCCACAGTGGACTTGGTAGGTTCCGGCGACGTCAAGATGCGCTTTGATGATAGTGGTGAAGTGGAGTCACTCCTGACAGGTTCTGGCGACATCACACTGTCTGGCGCTGTCAAGAATTACAAATCACATGTTCGTGGTTCAGGTGATATGCACACGGAAAAACTGGACATTGGCGAGGGCACCCGTATAGTCAACAAGTGAAAACAAAACAAACAAACTAACTAACATAAATGATAGAATTGAGTATGAAGAAGGTATTATTTACATTGACATTGCTGCTTACGCTCAGTATGGGCTTGCAGGCAGCAGGACAGAAGCACCGACATACACCCCGTAAAGAACAGGTAGATTCTACCAGTCAGGGTGGCACCGAGGTATTCTCGGATACTACAAGTTCGGATACTGCCACCGTGACGAGAAAGGTTACCGTTACCACCCGTACATCACCCTGGAGCACGACATCTACGACATACGATGTTGATGGTGATGACTTGGAAAGTATCGTTGGCAGTCTCTTCAGTCAGATGGATGGTAAGGATCTCGCAGGCATGTTGTTTGTGCTGGGCGTGCTGTTCATCCTCTTCGTCCTGGCTCCTGTGCTCATCATCGTTGCCCTGTTCTATTTCATCAACAAGAACCGCAAGGAGAAGATGCGTCTGGCACAGATGGCCATGCAGCAGGGACAGCCTATTCCCGACCAGTTGTTAAATGAGCAACCAACGGATGTCAATGATGAATATCAGAAAGGCATGCGCCAGTGCTTTGTTGGTGTGGGCTTGATGGTGTTCTTGGGCTTCGCTGCTGGTGAGGTAGGCTTTGGCATCGGTGCATTGGTGTTCTGCATCGGACTGGGTAAGGTGTTTGCCTCCAAGACGGCTCAGAATAAACAACGTAGAGATAACGAATTAAATCAGAATAATTATGACTAAGAAATTAGAACGTAGCAATGACCGCGTGTTAGGCGGCGTTTGTGCAGGATTTGCGGAGTATATGGATTTCGATCCGGTAGCAGTACGCTTGGGTTATGCAGCATTGACGCTGTTCACCGCCTTCGCAGGTATTCCCTTCTACATCGTAGCGTGGATTATCATGCCAGAGAAGAACGCTATCAGCAACTTATAATCGTCAAAATGTCAAAGACAACTGACATCTCTCTTGTAGCGCAGGTGGCGGTATTCGGCAACGGGCGGGCTTTCGACGAGCTCGTGCGCCGTTACCAGTCGCCTGTGCGCCGGTTCTTCCTGAGCCAGACGCTGGGAGATAGTCAGTTGAGCGATGATTTGGCACAAGACACCTTCATCAAGGCTTACACCAACATCCGATCCTTCCACGGTCTGTCCTCGTTCCAGACGTGGCTGATGCGCATTGCCTACAATGTGTTCTACGACCACGTAAGGAGGGAAAAGGTAAAACCTGGGTCGCTAAGCACCCTTAGGTCAAAGAACAGTGAGCAATTCTCTTCCGATACTTCCTCCGTTGAAAATGTGGCGGCAGCAAATTCTTCACTCTTCACTCTTCACTCTTCACTTAAAATGGATCTCTATGCTGCCCTGGCATTGCTGAAGCCTGACGAACGGACGTGTATCACCCTACAGCTTATCGATGGCTATGACATAGCAGGCATTGCCAAGATAACAGGACTCAAGGAAGGCACGGTGAAGTCACACCTGTCTCGTGGCAAAGAAAAATTAGCAACTTATTTAAGACAGAATGGATATGATAGATAAAGACGAACAGCTGCTCCGGCAGTTTTTCAGCGAGGCGGCTCATCAGAAGGTTGAGGACGATGGCTTCACCGAGCGCGTGATGCAACGGCTTGAAACTGAAGGAAAACTTCAGGCATCCGCCGTCCAGCTTCATACGATTACCCGTCTGTGGACGGTGTTCTGCATCTCCGTCTTTGTGGTATTGTTTGTGGTATTCCGTGGCTGGGAGCTGTTGGCAGTCCACCTGGAAGTCATGCTGCGTACAATAGCTGCACAGTCGTTCAGCATCAACCTGATGATGCTGTTTAGCGTGGTGTTCGGACTGTTGTTCGTGGGTGCTGGTGAGATTATTTCTTCGGAAACAGCCCGTAAGTAGTGCGTAACACACGGAACTCCGTACGACGGTTCAGTTGGTTACACTGTTCCTGTTCGTCGTCTTTCAGCGTCTTGACGTATTCCTCCGTCAGGACGTCGTTTTCTTTCAGGAAGGGATAGCGCTCAGCCACTTTCTTACGAATTATTTTAGGCATCTCCTTTCCATATCCGACAGGAGTCAGTCGGTCGTTCTCAATACCATGTTCTGTCAGGTATTTCACTACCGACTCGGCACGTCTCTGACTCAGTCGTTTGTTATATTCCGATGAACCCTTATAGTCGGTATGTGCCGACAGCTCTATCGTCACGTTAGGATTCTCCTTCAGCAACGCCACCAGTTGGTCTAGCGCCGCCGTGGATTCCGGGCGTAGGGTAGCCTTGTCGAAGTCATAGAAAATATTGTCGATAAGCACGGGTGCTGTGATGGATGCCAAGGGGAATTGCAAGACGTATTCTTCCGACTTCTTCACTGGTTCCACCTTGATGTGCTCCTGATGGTTCAGGAATCCTTTGCACGTTCCCAGCAACACATAGTCAACGCCGGCTTTAATCTCCTGGGTGAACGATCCGTCGCCCTTCACGCTGAGTTTCATGTTAGTGCCATCATTGCCCACCATATATACAACCGCCTGGGTCAGTTCATAGCCGTCCTGTTCATAGACCCATCCTTTGACGGTCTGGACAATCTCCGGATTGTAGAATGAGTAGATATGGTCCCAGCCCTTTCCGTCACCCCTGTTGCTCGAGAAGAAGCCTTGGTTCTTCATGCCCTCAAACGTCATTCCGAAGTCGTCACCCTGCGAGTTGAGGGGGAATCCGGGGTGCTTGATGGTATAAGGAGAATGTTCATTTCTCATTTCATTGCTCGTAGGACGAGCAATGTATATGTCCAGTCCTCCCATTCCCTCATGACCATTGCTGGAGAAGTAGAGGTCGCCATTCGGCCGGAAAGTGGGGAACATCTCGTCGCCGGGCGTGTTGATGGGTGCTCCCAAATTCTCCACGCTACTAGTCTGACCGTTTGTCAGTTGGACGCGCCAGATGTCGTAACCTCCCATACCGCCGGGCATGTCACTCACGAAGTAAAGCCATAATCCGTCAGGAGAAACGGCAGGATGGGCAAAGGCGGACAGCGTGTCGCGTGTCAGTTGCAGTTCGGTAGCCTTGCTCCATGCTGCATCCGACCGCTGGCTGGTGGCTATGGTGGCATAGCGCGGATAGTTAGGGTCGGTCTTACATTGCGTGAGATACATCGTCCGTCCGTCTGGTGACAGGCAGCAAGCCCCTTCGTCATAGTCGGAGTTCAGTTCTGTGTCAATGACCTCTGGGCGTTGCCATTTTCCCTTGTCGTCTTTCTGTGAGTAGAAGATGTCGGCATTCTTCGTTCCAGTGATGCCACTTAGCTCATCGCCTTTCGCCTGGTTGCGTGTGGAGGTGAAGTAGAGCCGGTCATTGTCTTCCCCGCCCAGGACTGGTGAATAGTCTGCCCTGCGTGAGTTGAAGAAATTCTCGCGCTTGATGGTATAATCACTACCGTCCTTCTTCCATTGTGGGGCTTGCCGGGCAGAGCGGAGTCCCGTGTTGATGAGTTGTAACTTAGCGGGAGACAGTTGATAGACTGGAGCAGAGTCCAGTGCTGTCAGGAATTGCTTCTCAGCCTCTTTGTATTGTCCGTTCTTCATCAGCTGCTGAGCCAGATAGAGATAGGTCATCGAGTCTGTCTGCTTATAGCGAACGGCATTGTTATAGGCCGCAATGGCTTTCTGCGTATAGTTGATGCGCCTATAGCACTCTGCCATTTTCAGGGCTCGCTGGCCTCGTAGCTTTCGCTCCTTGGCAGGCGTCTGTGAATAGGCTCGTCTGTACTGAGTGGAAGCATCGTAGTATTCTCCCAACGCATAAAACTTATCACCTTTCTTCATAGCCGCCTCGGCTCCACATCCGATGAAGAATATGGAGATCAGACATAATAGTAGAAGGTGAAATATCTTTCGCATACGTTTATAATAACGAACGGGTGGCCTGTTTATTGCCTACCCGCTCCGCTATTTCATACTCTCTATTGAAATCTTTTTATTTCCCTTCGTACCATGCTTTGAGCACGTAAAAAGCTTTCTTCTTCTCACCATTGTCACTTACCAGTCCTTTCCTGTTGTAATAGTCCTGAATGCCGGGCAATACGCGACGGGGAGAACGGAAATCCTTCAGAATCCAAGGGGAGGTACCTGCCAGTCCGTCTATTTTGTCGAGCATGGCGGTGTTTTCACGATAGAGGTTTTCTTGGAATTCCTCTGTCCAGCGTTGGTTCTTGGCACCATGATAGCCGGCCTTGGCCCCACCGCCAAACTCGCTGATGATGACGGGTTTGTTGTAGGGAATCTCCCAATGCATCATGGCGGCATCGTTCACATCGCGATACCATCCGATGTATTGATTGAAGGAAACCACATCCACATATTCGTTCATGTTGTCGTTCAGGCGATTCACATAGTTCGAGGCCCCCGTCACTTCCATTGCCATTGAGATAAGGCGGGTGTTGTCAAGTTCACGGGCATGTTTCGCCAAATTTCCCAAGAAGGCATCACGCTCTGGCGAGTGTGGTGTCTCGTTGGCAATGCTCCAGATGATGATGTTGGCGCGATTGTGGTCACGGCGTATCATCTCTGTCAGTTGCTGTTCGGCATTCTTGTAGGTCCCTGGGGCCTTCCAGGCGATAGTCCAGTAACAGGGAATCTCAGACCACACGAGGATGCCCATGCGCTCAGCCTCGCGCACCATGTTCTCGTTGTGCGGATAGTGGGCCAGTCGCACGAAGTTGCAACCTAACTCCTTGGCCCATGACAGCAAGGTCCGGGCGTCCTCCACGGAGTTGGCTCGTCCGCCGCCATTGGGCTTCTCTTCGTGGATGCTGATGCCTTTCAGGAAGATGGGGTTGCCGTTCAGCAGGATCTGCTTGTCGCGTGTCTCGATGGTGCGGAAACCTATCTCGTCGGCGTATTTGGCGGTGTCGAGCGAGAGGAACACCTGGTAGCGCTTGGGATTGTCAGGGCTCCACAGCGACAGCTTCCTGGCATTGACCTTGAGGGTGGCGCTAACCTTGCCCTCGGCATCGGTGGTGAGCTGCTGCTCGAGCTTCAGTTCGGGGATACTGACGCACACCTTGTGGCCTGCCTCCTGCTTGTTCAACTGGGCTGTAAAGCTGATCTGACGAACCTTTGCCTTGGCGTCGGCCTTCTGCAACTGCAGGCTGTAGTCTTCCAGATAGACGGGAGGCACCTTGACCAGTCTGACATCGCGGGTAATGCCGCCGTAGTTCCACCAGTCGAAGATGAGCGTGGGCACCGCGTCTTTATGGCGTTTGTTGTCAACCTTGACAATGACGGTGTTCTCTGCAGGGGCAGGATGACCAGAGGGCGTGGACGGGCCCTGGACGAGCAGGTCGGTGATGTCGAGGTTGAAGGGGGTGAAACCGCCTACGTGGTGGCCTGCCTCCTTGCCGTTTACCCACACGTGGCAGTCGTAGTTGACAGCACCGAAGTAGAGCAGGGTACGGTAGTCGCTCATGGGCACTGCCTGGAAACTGGTCTTGAACCATACCGTGCCTTCGTAGAAGAAGAGACGATTGTCCTGTGTGTTCCAGTCGCCGGGAATCTGCATGGTGGGCGACTTGTCGAAGTCGTATTCTATCAAGTCCTCGGGACGCTGGGGCTTCGCATTGAGGAAGAATCCCCAACGGTTAAGGTTCATGCGATAGTCGTAGTAGCCTTCTTCCTGCACGTCAACAATGTAGTTCCACGCGCCATTGAGCGACAGACTCTCGTAGGCTGAAATGTTTTGTACCAAGGGAATGAGCTTTGCCTGAACGACGATGGCCAGAGCCATCAGAAGAATAGTAATACTGAATTTTTTCATAATGAATAGTACGGTTTCGTGTGCATACAGTTTTGAAAGCATGCAAAGTTAAGCATTTTTTTCAATAATGTGACTAAGTATGCAGGAAAATTAGTAATTTTGCAGCCATAGTAACAAAACAAACTACTTAAAAAATGATGAAACGAATCTTATTCTATCTGGCATTTGTATGCTGTGCCCTGTCTGTGCAGGCTGTGGAGAACTATCCGTACCGGAGTGATTATTTGTGGGTGACCGTGCCCGACCATGCCGACTGGCTCTATGAAGTGGGGCAGAAAGCAACGGTGGAAGTACAGTTCTACCTCTACGGTATGCCGCGCGACGGTGTGGTAGAGTGGGAGGTGGGCACCGACTTGCTGGCCGCTGACCAGAAAGGCTCCCTGACGTTGAAGAACGGACGGGGAAAGATCAGTATGGGTACTGCCAAGAAGCCATGTTTCCGCGATTTGCGACTGAAGATGAAGTTGGACGGCAAGACCTATGAGCACCACGTGAAGGTAGGTTTCTCTGCCGACAAGATTGTGCCGTTTACTCAGGAACCCAAGGATTTCTGGGCGTTCTGGCAGGAGAACCTGAAGGAGGCGAAGGCTTTCCCGATGAGCTATACGAAGGAGTATGTGAAGGAGATGTCGAATGCGAAGGTAGATGCCTGGCGCCTGAAGATAGATCTGGACCGTGAGCGCCATGCTTTCTATGCCTATCTGCTGATGCCCAAGGGTGCCAAGCCAGGCTCATGCCCTGTCGTGCTGACACCTCCGGGAGCCGGTGTGAAGCCTATCAGGGATGCCACCACGCGCCGTTTCTATCCCGAGAACGGGTTTATCCGCATGGCGTTGGACATTCACGGACTGAACCCGACATTGAGCGAGGAGGTGTTTGCTGAGATCCGTGCAGCCTTCGATAACAAGGGGAATGCCTATCTGCGTCAGGGACTGGAGGACCGGAACCTGTATTACATGAAGCATGTCTATCTGGGACTGGTGCGCTGCATCGACCTGCTGACACAGCTGCCTGAGTGGGACGGCAAGAACGTTATCATGCAAGGAGGCAGCCAAGGTGGTGCGCTGGCATTGATAGGCACTGCCCTCGATCCGCGTGTGACGCTCTGTGTGGCTAACCATCCGGCATTGAGCGATATGGCAGCCGGGTCTGCCGACCTTACCAGTGGCTATCCGCATTTCAAGAAAGAGAGTGGGGCGTATAGCGAGGCTTGCATGAAGACGTTGCCTTACTATGATGTGGTCAATTTCGCCCGTCATATCAAGGTACCCGTTTATATGACGTGGGGCTATAACGACAACACCTGTCCTCCCACCACTTCATATGCCGTATGGAATGTGCTGAACTGTCCGAAGGAGAGTCTGCTGACTCCCATCAATGAGCATTGGACAAGTGATGCTACAGACCGAGGACAGATGGAATGGATGCGCAAGCACCTGAAGTGAATCGTCAGCACTTTTCATTTTTCACTTTTCACTTTTACTTTATTTGCGCCTTGGGCCAGTTCACCAGGTAGAGCTGTTCGGTAGCTCGCGTGAAAGCAGTGTAGAGCCAATGGATATAATCTACTGAGAGCATATCGTCGGTCATATATCCCTGATCTACATAGACGTGCGCCCACTGCCCGCCCTGCGCTTTGTGGCAGGTGGCAGCATAGCCGAACTTAATCTGTAGGGCATTGTAGTATTTGTCTTCGCGGAGCTTTTTCAGACGGTCCGGCTTCAGGGGAATGTCCGCATAGTCGGCCATCACCTGATTGTATAATGCCGTCTGCTGCTCGCGGGTGAGGGCAGGGGCTTCCGAGGTCAGCGTGTCGAGCAATACGGTAGCCGTCAGCTCGTAGTTGTCGTAGTCGGGAAAGGTCATGGTGACTTCCGCAAACTGGAAGCCATAAAGTTCCTCCACACGGCGCACCCTACGAACTATCGCACGGTCGCCATTCGCCAGGAATCCGGGGGCTGTGCTGTCAGGGTTGCTTTCCTCGCCACGCGTCCAGTAATAGTTGTTCTTGACAATCATGAGCAGGTCGCCGCTGCACAGCTCGTCCTCACGACCTAATACCATGTTGCGGATGCCTTGGTTGTAGATGTTGGCACGCTTGTTGGAACGGGTGATAACCATTGTCTCGTCCATACCTACATGGCTGTAGCTGCTTGCCAGTTCTTCGATAAGCTCGTCTCCCGGAACAGTATGGATGTCGCTGAAACCCTCGAACCTCACCTTGGGCAACTCAAACCTGCCGTCTTCCATCAACCTTCTGACCGCTGTGGCGTTCCAAAGAATGCCCGACTCCTGACTCTGCCTGAGCACCTCGTTCAAGTCGCACTCGTGAACGTGCAACCCATAGCTTCGCATCACGTCCGACTGCAGGGCGGGACTCTCCTCCTCGCCAACAGGAGGCAGCTGAGCGGTGTCGCCAATGAACATCATCCTGCAATTACGCCCATTCTTGCGTCCCTCTGGTAGCAAGCGTCCTTCGGCCGAGCGATAAACAAACTGGATGAGGTCGTCGAGCAATTGTCCGTTGGCAAACGGCGTATCGCTGAAACTCGTGGCATTGGCTATCATCGAGGCCTCGTCTATGATGAACAGCGTGTCCTGCAGGTTGTTGTAGTTGAGGTTGAACGAACCCTCCAGCGACTTCTGGCGATAGATGCGACGATGGATGGTATAGGCGGGGTGACCGGCATAAAGGGAAAAGACCTTGGCGGCACGACCCGTAGGAGCCAGCAGCACTATCTTCTGTTGCAGGGAGCACAGTGCCCGCACCAAAGCCGCTGCCAACGTGGTCTTACCCGTACCGGCAGAGCCTCGCAGAATCATCAGAGCCTGCTCATGCCGGTCCGTCATAAACTGGGTAAAGACCTCTATGGCACGCTCCTGCTCTATAGTGGGCGTGAAGCCAAAAACACTCCTGATGCGATATTTCAGTTCGTCAGCAATCATTGCGCCTGCAAAAGTAGGTCTTTCTTTTTAAACTTCCAAATATCTCCGTTAAAAATTTAGTCCGTCCCGACGGACTGCCAGTCCGAACGGGTCGGACTGAGAGTCCGAAGCCTTCGGACTAACTGTAACTATTAATACCCCAGGTTGCTTCCCCATAACCCAGGGTTATTTTCCAATAAGCGTTCCTTATTTTTCAATAAGGATGCCTTATCTGTCAATAAGCGTTCCTTATTCGCGCCAGAAAAAAAGTTTTTCTGCGTTTTACCCTCACTTCCTCCCTTTTTCGCTCGGAACCCCTTTATTTACTGGGTGTCACGGACGGGAGGGAAAACAAATATCCCTCCCGTCTCCCTCCCGTCCAGGGTCCCTTGTTCTCAAAATGTGAGGGAGCGAACCCAAAAAAGGGAGGGTAACGGGAGGGACAATCATTCTCCCTCCCGTGCCTCAAACGCCCTGTACATCGGCATTTGAGAGGGGTGACGGGAGGAAGGGAGGGTAAAATCGCAATCCCTTGTTTTTTGTTGAGTTTCCCATCTTCGTCGATACTATCTCGACTTCCTATATAGGATGTCAGTCACTGAAGTGAACTTTTCAGTTGTGTCCAACTTTCTGGGTTCACTTCATATCTGTCCCCGTGTGTTCGAAGAAACGCTATTTAAACACGTCGCTATCCTTGAGACGCTTTATGTAATGGCTCTTTACGTTACCGTCGTCATCTCGGCTCACCACCATTTCAATCTTATCATTAGCCTTGTTGGTGGTCACGGGGAATGTATCCCTCCTGCTTCTTTCAAGCGATTTCCGTAGCGATTGTTTCCATGCCGCTATGTTCAGAAGCCTGATGTAACTCTTCACGGAGTCACGCATCTCAGGCCTGTAACTGATGCGCGACGTGTCTAATTCGACCTCCATGGATTTCGGAGCGTACTCCATAAACAGCGTGTCGTCCTTAAGATTCCATTTTCCACCATAGATATATGACAGATAGATTTCGCCATTATAAAATGGATTGCCCCAATGCATTATAATCTTTATGTTGAAAGAATCATTTTTCAGGAATTCATAATAATAGTCTCTAATTCCTTCCGCCTTGCGTTCCCATTGCCCTGTCAGGTCACGCTTGCTGACTGAGCTTCCGCTGTGCTGGCTGTTCTTGATATATTCGGCCAGTTCCTCGTCGCTGATATTCATGATGAACTTGTTCCGGTCGCTGATATTCCTCCATTTTTGGGCACATTCGCGGTAGAATCTTGTCCGGGCTGTAGAATTGTCGATATTAAACTGCACCTTGCGATCCTTCAGTTTTTCTTTCAGGAGGGCAGCGTAGTCAATCCTGTAATTATTTGCTTTAGAGTCGATTTGTATCTGGTTCCATTCGTCAAAAGTAATAGGCTTAGTAAAAGTTGGACTTTTCGATATGAGGCTTTCGATTTCTTTTCTTTCACGATAGAACTTCTCCATATTATCTATGAAGGCCATGTTGTCCAGATTGCTCCAGATGTCCTGGCTGCTTTTGAAGATATTCTCCTTGGCATTGTCGAAGATGGTGTGGTTGTCATCGTAGTTGGCTAGCATAAGCATCGCCAAAAGGATGGTATCCTCGGGCAATGTCGCTATCTGGTCCTGATGCGCCAGGACATATTGGACGGCATTGTTCCTTTCCTCTTCATCCTTGGCCATCTCTTCCATCTGAGCAACACACACATCGATGTCGTGAATCACCATCATCGCCGTCTGCCGCTGGACGTCGGCCTTCACCTTTCTTTCAATCAGCGCTGATGTTCCGAACGTCAGCAAGATAGATATGGTGGTGCCCAGTACGCTGGTGAGGATACTTTTACCCCATGTGTTCGGTACTTTTGGCTTGAAATGCATTGTTACCATCTTTATTTCTGATTTCCTTTCTTGTTTGTAATTTTGTTAGCTTTCGTTTGTTTGCGACAAAGATAGCTAATATCTTTCAAAACACCATACTCTCAACGGCTTGGGAAAGCAAGTTTTGACAATTTTTATATTTTTCGGCGAATCCCTTGATTTGCAGCGTTTCGAGAAAACTCAAAATTCTTTTGGTTTTCTGCTCACTTAATCGTTACCTCTGACCTTCGGTTAAGGTACTCACGCTCGAGAAAACTCAAAATTCTTTTGGTTTTCTGCTCACTTAATCGTACCTTTGCACGCGTAATGACAAGTAATAGTAAGACAAACATGATTCTCGCGCTCGTGGCGCTGGCACTGGCGGTGCTTTGCGTGATGAGTATTGTGAAGTAATCAGATAAACTGGTAAGACACATGACTGACAATGCAACCAATCCCACACGACGACTTGTGATTAGGATAAGCCGGAATAGCCTGTCGTTCTCGACGACGGACGGAGCACAGGTGGTCTTTGAGCAATATGCGGTGAACAGCAGCATATCGATGGCAGCCAATCTGCGCGAGGCATTACGCACCGTTCCTCTGTTAAGCGAAAGATACGGCAGGGTACTAGTGATGGTTGACTCTCCCGTGTTACAGGTCCCTTTAGACGAGTTTGCGGAGGAATCGGCGGAGGCTTATTACCACTATTCCTTTACCAATCAGCAGCAGCGCAAGGTGCTCTGTACCATGCTCCCCGAGCTGAAGTGTGTCGCAGTGTTCTCCCTGCATAAGGACTTGTTTACGGTGATTTCCGATGAGTGGGAAAAGGTACGCTTCATACCTGCTGTTGCGCCGGTGTGGAACCACTTGAACCAGCGTAGCTATACGGGTTCGCACAGCAAGGTGTATTGCTACTTCCATGAGTCGCAGCTGGAGGTGTTCAGCTTCGCACAGAACCGCTTTAAGTTCTGCAACTCCTATATGGTGAACACGCGGGAGGATGCCATGTACTACATCCTGGCAGCCTGGAAGCAGTTGGGTTTTGCACCGGAACATGACGAACTGTTCCTGGTGGGTGACATCCAGGAGCGTGACCAGATGAAGGAGGAGTTGGAGAAATACATCAAGCGTGTGTTCATGATTAACCCCGTGGGCGAGTTCAATCGAGTGAGAGTAGCCCAGATTCCGGGCATACCCTACGACTTGGTGACTTTATTTGTCAAAGGACTGTAGCGCAGAATGAGAATCATTACAGGCATATATAAAGGAAGGCATTTCGACATCCCGCGCACGTTCAAGGCACGGCCTACCACCGACTTTGCCAAGGAGAACATCTTCAATGTGCTCATGCAGTATGTGGATTTTGAGGATGCGCAGGCGCTGGACCTCTTCTCCGGTACGGGGAGCATCTCACTGGAACTGGTGTCGAGGGGTTGCAAACAGGTGGTGAGCGTGGAGATGGACCGTGACCACCACCGGTTCATACAGGAGTGCCTGAAGAAACTGAACACGGACAAGTGTGTGCCTATCCGCGGCGATGTGTTCCGCTTCCTGAAGTCCTGTAAACAGCAATACGATTTTATCTTTGCCGATCCGCCCTATGCGCTGAAGGAACTGCCGCAGATTCCTGATATTATCTTCGAGCGGCAGTTGCTGACGGAAGAAGGGCTGTTTGTTTTTGAGCACGGCAAAGACTACGATTTCTCCGCACATCCGCATTTCCTGGAACATCGCAGCTATGGCAGCGTGAACTTCACGCTGTTCACAGCAAAGGAGAGAGCAGACGGGTAAGACTTTCCCACAATCTTGGAAGGAACTTAGGATGCAGGCGATCGGGAAGGTCGTTCAGCATGATGCTTTGCGACTGGTCGTCAAGGAAAACCTTCTTGAGGCGTAACGCGGTGCCCTCATCGTAAAGGAACACATTAGCCTCGAAATTGTTTTCAAAAGAACGGAAATCGATGTTTGCCGAACCGCAGGTCGATAGGGCATCGTCACAAACCATCAGCTTGGAATGAATGAAGCCGGTCTGATAAAGGTAAATGCGCGCACCGGCCTTGTGCAACTCGCGAAGGTAGGAGCGTGAAGCCCATTCGGAGAAATGGGCATCGGAGTGGAGAGGACAGATGATACGCACATCGACACCACCTACTGCTGCTGTCTTCAGGGCAAAGAGTACGGGCTCGTTAGGCATGAAATAGGGTGTCTCTATATAGACATACCGGCGGGCGGCCAGTATGGAGCGCACAAAGCCCTGCATGATTTCCGGATAGGCTGTGGTGGGCCCGCTGGTGACTACCTGGGCCAGGCATTCGTTGCTTTGCTTGCCAACGAGGGGCGGGTAATAGGTGCGGCTTGTAATCAGGGTGCGATCGACAAAATACCAGTCAACGAGGAATGCGCGTTGCAGGGCATAGACCACTCCGCCCGTAAGTCTTATCATGGTGTCGCGCCAGGGTTGCTCCTCGGAACCCTTCACGTAGCGCAGGGCGATGTTCATACCACCGATATAGCCTGTCTGCCCGTCGATGACAATCAGTTTGCGGTGGTTGCGGTAGTTGGCCTTGCTGGTGAACATGGGGAAATGGACTGGATAGAAGGGTACCACGTCGATGCCTGCCATGCGCATGCGCTCAAAGAAGCTGTGCTTGACCTTCCAACAGCCTACATCGTCGTAAATGATGCGTACCTCAACTCCTTCGCGAGCCTTGGCAATAAGGGCGTCGGCAATGAGCTGACCCAAAGCATCGTCCTCGAAGATGTAGATGTCGATATGGATGTGGTGCCTGGCTTGGGAAATATCCTTGAGGAGTTCGGGGAAGAAGGCGTAACCATCGGTCATGATGTCAACCATGTTGTCCTTGAAGGGCAGGGAGAGGCTTTGGTTGACAAAGAGATCAACCATCTGCTTGTGAGCCTCGGGAACTTTCAGGTTATGTTGCTCCACAAAATTGAGCATGGAACGCTTGGACAACTGGTCGAGGGAACGTTGGCTGACAAGTCGCTCGCGGCGCTGGTTGACGCCAAAGAAGAAATAGAAGAGGATGCCGATAACTGGTACAAAGAGGATAATCAGTGCCCATGCCATGGTCTTGGCAGGCTGCCGATTCTCCAAAATGACGTGGACGAGTATGAGGGCGATGATAATCCACGACAGGATGACACCTATAATATATATATAATGCATGCGCTAAACAATAACGTCGGAACCTAACTGACGGGCAAGGGCATTGCGAAGATTCTGGGCATCCATGAAGGCCTCCATGAGTTCCTTGATATGTGGTGAATTGGAGGTGGCTTCGCGCAACTGGCGTTGCAGGTTCTCCAGTTGCTGATTGACAATACCCATGCGGAAGTCGAGGATGAGGTGGGTGATGCGCTGACGAAGATGGGCTTCGCTGTTGTTCATCTCAAAGCTGGGGCTCAGCTGATGGGTGGCAATGCCGAGCTTGGCAGCAAGCTGGCTGATTTCCGGATCTGGGTGTTGCATAAAATAGCGCTCGGCCTTGAACCCTTGGTCGGTGGAATGCTCTACGGCTTCTCTTAATATCTGGTTGTATAGGGCGTTGCTGAAGGAGAGCCCGTCGGCAGACAGGTCGAAGTCGATATACTGGGCAACGTTCAGGTCAACGGTATCACCATTCTCAGTCTCCAGTCCGCTGAAGATAACCTCGTCGCCATGCAGTACGATGCTCTGGACTAGCAGGCGCTCCACCTCTTTGTCCTGGGGTTCCAGACTTGCCAACGATATCTGTGTCATGGCAGAGGCTTCGGTTGAGGCTGCTTCTGTACTGCCGTCGCCACGTTCCTGTTCGCGATTCTGGCGCTTGCGCTCTTCTTCGCGTTCGCTGGCAATGTACTTGTTGGTCTGGGATATCAGCGTACGCTCGTTGACTTCCAGACGGCGGGAGCATTCTGTGATATAGGTAGCACGGACAATAGGGTCTGGGATGACGGCTACTGAGTGCACGATATTGTTGATGGCCTCGGCTTTCTTGATGGGGTCTTTCACGCCTTTCAGCAGCAGTTCCGTCTTAAACTGGATGAAGTCTGTCTGATGGGCCTCAATATATTCCTTGAACTGCTGGGCGGTATGCTTGCGGGCAAAAGAGTCGGGGTCGTCGCCATCGGGCAACAGCAGCACCTTCACGTTCATCCCTTCGGCCAGCAGCATGTCTGTTCCACGCATGGCAGCATGGATGCCGGCCTCGTCGCCGTCGTAAAGCAATACGATGTTCTGGGTGAACCGATGGAGCAGCTTGATCTGATAGGTGGAGAGTGCCGTTCCCGAATTGGCTACCACATTCTCCAGACCGCACTGATGCATGGCTATGACATCGGTATATCCCTCAACCATATAGACGCAGTCTTCCTTGACAATGGCCTTCTTGGCCTGAAAGATGCCGTACAGCTCGCGCTCCTTATGGTAAATCTCAGAATCGGGGGAGTTGACATACTTCTGTTGTACGCCCTTGGTGGCTGCATCGAGCTTTCGTCCGCCAAAGGCTACCACCTTGCCGCTGACATTGAGCCAAGGGAAGATGGCACGGCCTGCAAAGCGGTCGTAGAGGCCGCGCTCGTTCTGGATGGCTAGTCCCGTCTTGACCAAAAACTCGTCCTTGTAGCCTTTGCGCTTTGCCTCATTACACATAGCATCACGCTTGGAAAGGGCAAAGCCTAGCTGGAACTTGTTGATGATATCATCACGGATGCCACGGCTACGGAAATATTGTTTGCCAATGGCTTGACCATCTACATCGTTCTGAAGAATGGAGTGGAAATAGTCGCGGGCCCATTCGTTGACGATGAACATGGACTCGCGATCTGACTGCTCGCGTTTCTCATCGTCGGTGAGCTCGCGCTCCTGTATCTCAATATTGTATTTCTTGGCCAGCCACCGTAGTGCTTCGGGATAGGTTATCTGTTCGTGCTTCATGAGGAAGTTGACGGCATTGCCACCTTCGCCACAGGAGAAACACTTGCATATCTGGCGGGCGGGAGAGACCATGAAGGATGGGGTCTTGTCATCGTGGAAAGGGCATAGACCTTTGTAGTTAACACCTGCCTTTCGGAGGTTAACAAACTCACCGACAACATCGACAATGTTGACGGCATCCATAATCTTATCCACTGTAGCCCTATCGATCATAAGGTCTTATTTGTTGTATTTCCGAAGTAGTCCTTTTACAAGTTTGCCATATTCCTTGATGACATCGTCAGGCCAAGGACCTGTGGCTGTGGCTCGGGGAAGTAGCATGGAGCACGACTCATTCTTGTCGCTGATGCTCCAGCATACCCAGCTGATGCCCAAGCGCTCGCACATCTCTATCCACTGTTCCTCGCTGACGGGGTCTATCTTTCCGTCGCCAGAAGCCTCTGTGGCACCACTCTCCGAAATGAAGACGGGGATACCTTTCTTCACGGCTTCTTCCGTGCGCAGGCGTAGGTAATCACCATGAGTGGCAGCATAGAAATGCACGGTGTACATGATGTTGCTGAAGCCCTGAAGGGGACTTTCGGCTACCAGATGGATATCCTGATCCCAATGGGGGCATCCTACGAGTACGATGTTGTCCGGGTCGTACTTGCGAATCTCGTTAATCACTTCGGTAGCGTATTTCTTCAAATCAGTCCATGTGTCTTCAACGGGCTCGTTGTATATCTCGTAGATGACATGAGGGAACTTGCCATATTTCTTGGCCATCTGACAGAAGAATGCCTTGGCTTCCTCGGTTTGCAGGCGGTGGGAGTGCCAGTCGATGATGACATAGACGTTATTCTTGATGGCAGACTCAATGACAGGAGTCATACATTGCATGGCAAACGTGGGATTCTCCAGGTAGTTGTCTTCAATGAGGATACCCATGGCTGCACGTACTACACTGCAGTTCCAGTCTTGTTTGAGCGTCTGAACCACCTTTTTGTTGTAGAAGCGTGGCCACAGGTTGTGCCATCCCAGACTTACTCCCCGCAGAATGACGGGCTTGCCTTGTTGGTCACACAACTGCGAACCTTTCACCTGCAGTTGTCCGTATTGCTTGACGGGATCAATGGCTTGTACTCCTATGGCACAGAACCACGAAATAATTAAGGTCAGTAGGGTCTTCATAATTATTGGTTGTTAAAAATTAATAGTTGTCTTTAGAAGAGTGACAGTGTGTAAAGGTAGATGACTGCTGCTGGAATGGCAAGCAGGGAAGAGTCGAAGCGGTCGAGCATACCTCCATGTCCTGGAAGGATGTTGCCGGAGTCCTTGACACCTAAGGTGCGTTTGAAAAGGCTCTCTATCAAGTCGCCCCATGTGCCGAAAATGACAACTACCAGGCCTAGGCCCAACCATTGGGTCATAGTGAGCATGCTGTTGTCCATGAAATAACTGATGGCATAGGCAGCAGCGAGTACAAAGATGCCGCCACCAATTGAACCCTCCCACGACTTGCCTGGGCTGATGCGTGGGAATAGCTTATGCTTGCCAAGCAGTGAACCGACACAATAAGCACCGGAATCGTTTACCCAAAGGAATACGAAGATAGATAGAGGCAGCAACGTGTTAAAGGTGACAACTCCGTTATTGGTGGCAGTGAAAGCCAGCACGTTCAGCAACGAGAAGGGCAGGGCGATATACATCTGCGACAGCATAGTGTAGGCCCAGTCTTGAATAGGATCTGCTTGCTTTAGATACAGTTCTGCCACCAGAAGATAGATGATGGTAACTAGATAGGGAATGAATACCACCGATTTGGCGGAACCGCCATATAGGTCGCTACAGAAATAGGTCATGGCGAAGAAGAAATAGACACCTGCCACCGTTGAGATAAAACGATTGACCGTGACGTTCTCGCGCTCATTGACCAAACCTGTAAACTCCCAGATGGTCAGTCCGGTAACAATGCTGAACAGGAGTACCATAGCTTCGGGTCTAAGAAAAGATGCTACAATGGCTGCCACGAAAATGATACCTGTGATGGTACGCACAATAAAATTCTTCATATCCTTTTAGGTTTTAGTTATTCTCGGGGACCTCAGAATGTTTTGGCTTTTCTGGGTTTTCGGGGGACTCAGAATGTTTTGGCTTTTCTGAGTTTTCGGGGGACTCTGGACTTTCTGAGGTCTCTGGTCTTTCAGAATCCTCAGTGCTTTCAGAATCCTTAAACGGCAATCCAAGTTCTTTGGCTCTACGCTCAGCCATGGCTTCTGCTTCTGCACGCTGTTGTGCCTCTAACAATTCTTCGGCACGACTGGTCCAAGGACGCTTGCCGAATATTTTCTCTACATCATCGGCAAAGATGACCTCGCGCTCTACCAACAGCTGAGCTAATTGGGCGTGTCCCTCCTTATGCTCAGTCAGTATCTGCTTGGCACGTTCGTATTGTTCATTGACCATTTTCAGTACCTCTTCGTCAATCAGTTTGGCGGTGGTATCTGAATAGGGCTTCTGGAAAGAATACTCCTGCTGGTTATAATAGCAGAGGTTAGGTAGCTTGTCGCTCATTCCTGCATAGGCCACCATACCATAAGCTTGCTTGGTGGTACGCTCCAGATCGTTCATGGCACCGGTAGAAATCTGACCGATAAAAAGCTCCTCTGCAGCACGACCACCTAGTAACGAGCACATCTCGTCAAGCATAGCTGCCTTGGTCTGTAATACACGCTCCTCGGGGAGATACCATGCTGCGCCAAGGGCACGGCCACGAGGTACGATGCTGACCTTTACCAGCGGATTGGCAAACTCGGTGAACCATGAGATGGTGGCATGGCCTGCTTCGTGAATGGCAATGGATTTCTTCTCGGCTTCCGTCATTACCTTGGTCTTTTTCTCCAAACCTCCGATAATACGATCTACGGCATCCAGAAAATCCTGTTTGCACACTTTCTCACTATTGTGACGAGCGGCTATCAGGGCTGCCTCGTTACATACATTGGCAATGTCGGCACCTGAGAATCCTGGTGTCTGACGGGCTAGGAAGTCTATGTCCAAGTTCTTGTCTAACTTCAGGGGCTTCAAATGGACTACGAAGATTTCTCTGCGCTCGTTCAGGTCTGGCAAGTCAACATGTATCTGGCGATCGAAGCGACCTGCACGCATCAGTGCCGAGTCCAACATGTCTGCACGGTTGGTGGCAGCTAGTGTGATGATACCGCTATTGGTGCCAAAACCGTCCATCTCTGTCAGCAAGGCGTTCAGCGTGTTCTCACGTTCGTCGTTTCCACCCATAGCAGGATTTTTTGAACGGGCACGGCCTACTGCATCAATTTCATCTATGAAAATAATACATGGGGCTTTGCTCTTGGCTTTCTCAAACAGGTCGCGGACACGACTGGCACCTACACCTACGAACATCTCGACGAAATCGGAACCCGACATCGAGAAGAATGGCACTCCTGCCTCTCCGGCTACAGCCTTAGCCAACAGTGTCTTACCCGTTCCCGGAGGACCTACCAGCAAGGCACCCTTGGGAATCTTACCACCCAGTTCGGTATATTTCTGTGGATTTTTCAGAAAATCAACAATCTCCTGCATCTCCTGCTTGGCACCAGCCTGACCGGCAACGTCCTTGAAGGTAATGCCCAAATCACCTCCCTTTTCGTACATCTGGGCCTTTGACTTGCCAACACTGAATATGCCGCCACCGCCCATGCCGGGGCCGCCACCGCCCATACGGCGCATGATGAACATCCACACGAAGATGATACCGGCAAAGAACAGGATGTTCATCAACAGTGAGTTGAAGAAGTCATTCTCTTTGGAATTGTCATATTGGAACTTGCCTGAAAATTTTTTCTCCTCGCGGGCCTGATTGACAAACTGCTCTACCTGGTCCACAGAGCCGATTTCCACCATGACACTAGGGGTCTTACCCGTCTGCTGTACGCCTTGATGGAACACGTCGCGAATATGTTCAGGCTTTACGTACATGTGTAGCGTGCTACTATATTTATTGACCACAATCTTGTCGGCATAGCCTTTCATGACCATCGTCTTAAAGTCTGAATAGCTCGTTTCTGTTTGTACACTCGAATTCTCCTTGCCAGTAGTGAGATACAGCGTGACAAGGAGGATGATGACCATGCCGTAAATCCAATTCATGTTGAATTTCGGCATGTTTATTTGGGGCTTCTTGTTGTTTTGTTGTTGATTGTCCATGCAGTCTTAATTTTGTTGTAATAGGTGTTTAATCCAAGTCGGGAATGTGGGTCAGTGTAGCGTCGTCCCAAAGGTGTTCCAAATCATAGTATTCACGAACATCTGGCAGGAAGATGTGTACCAGCACATCACCATAGTCTATTGCTACCCACTGGGCGTTTTCCAAACCTGCAATTCTTGATGGCTTTTCGCCTAACTCATTACGGGCAAATTCACCTATAGTCTCTGTGATGGCCTCTACCTGTGCAGGCGAGGAACCCTGGCAAATAATAAAATAGTTACAAATGGCACCATCGATGCCTTTCAGATCGACGATTACGATGTTTGCTCCCTTCTTTTCTTGTATTCCTCTTGTTATTGTTTCTACGAGTGTTGTTGTTTGTTCCATTAATTATTATAAAGATGTGAAATTGACGTACAAAGATACAGTGATTATTCCTAAAAGTGGAATAAAAAGAGATTTTTTTGTGGTTTTTAATAAAAAAAACCGTTTTTTTTTTGTTGTTTCAGAAAAATGCGCTACCTTTGCACCCGCAAATAAGAAATTTGCTCCATTTCGTGGATTCAGTTTGGGGTATGGTGTAATGGTAACACTGCAGATTCTGGTCCTGCCTTTCCTGGTTCGAGTCCGGGTACCCCAACTAGAAAAATCGCTAAGTAGCAATAAGCTCTTAGCTTTTTTTATTTGAAGATATTGATAATCAAAATAAATCTTTATCTTTGCACCAAGATTTAACAAAAGTAGATTCATGAATAAGATAGTTTTAATTACAGGTGCCACAAGTGGCATTGGACTGGCTTGTGCAAGGAAGTTTGTCGAGAATGGCGACAAGTTGATTCTAACTGGCAGAAACGAACAACTTTTAGCTGATATTAAGAAGGAGTTAACAGAGAAAGGTGCGGAAGTGTTGACATTAGTTTTTGACGTGAGAGACCGTGAAAAGGCTAGAAGTAGTATCACCGCTCTTCCTGCTGAATGGAAGAACATTGATGTATTGGTGAACAATGCTGGGTTAGCCTTGGGCTTAGAGCCAGAGTTTGAAGGTGATTATGATGATTGGGAAACGATGATTGACACGAACATCAAGGGCTTGCTCACCATGACGCGCCTCATTGTGCCTGGTATGGTAGAGCGCAATAGCGGTCATATAATTAACGTAGGCTCTGTGGCTGGAGATGCTGCTTACGCTGGTGGTAATGTGTATTGCGCTACCAAGGCTGCTGTTAAGGCTCTTTCTGACGGATTGCGCATCGATGTGGCCAAAACGGCCATCCGAGTTACCAACCTGAAACCTGGCCTTGTTGAGACCAATTTTAGTAACATTCGTTTCCATGGGGACACCGATAGGGCTGCTAATGTCTATAAAGGCATCCAGCCACTGACTGGTGATGACATTGCTGATGTTGCTGTTTATGCATCCAATGCCCCTGCTCACGTTCAAATTGCCGAGGTTCTTATCCTAGCTACTCATCAGGCCAGTGGCAGTGTTATCATTAGGAAATAGCTTTTCCCAAACGAAGCGACATCCTGTCCTTATTCACTACAATTTATAATATAGCGAAAAGTATTATAGAATACGGAATCGTTTCAACGCGGTCGTTGAACCGGGCGTGGCATCCCTCCTCCTCCGGATGGAGGAGTTGAAGGACGTGTATTATTGAAGTGGAGAGGATTGTCCTCTTGCCCCCAAATCAGTGACTTGAGAATGCCTCCAATGGGAAATTCCAGTTTCGACCTGCCTATCTTGACGTAGGGATTGATGATGGGTTCGGTGGTCCACTTACCTGTCATGGGGTTCATGAATCGTCGAACGCCTACCTTGCTGCCGAAAGTATTACTAAAACGGATGTCGGCATAGCCTCCATAAGTGGTCGTGTTAACATAAGGATAGAAGGCCGGTCCTAGTACGGGATTGGTGGCATAATACTCTCCAAAGGCATGCAGGGAAATGGCATTGCTCACTTGATAGCCAATCGATCCACTCACACCATATTGCGTGGTGAGGTTATGTTGCCAAGGCATCCAATACTTGTTAGCCATAACGGAAGCGGAGAACATGAAGCGCCCCATCTGCTGGCGGAGTGCAATCTCGCCAGATGCCATATCCATCAATCCAGTATAATGCTGCGAGGAGCCTATGAAAGATAATGGACCGATGAAGACTCCGCCTATCATGGAAGGCATGGAAATGTCCAGAGGTTTGGTGTAGTCAACCATAGGAGTGGTAAGTGCTGGCCCGATGGGTGGCAGGTGGAAGTGCATGGTGTCTCCCCGCAATGTCTTGTCAGAAAGGGTGGGTTCTGCATAGCCCATGTTTCCAGATATGCGTTGATGACCTGTTTCTGTTTGAGCAGCAAGCGACAGAGGTAGTAATACAAGGACGAGTCCTGTCAGTCTAAGGTGTTTCATACAAGAGAAACTAATCAAAGATTTTGAACTGATAGCCTTGTTGCTGGAGCCATTCGATGGCTTGAGGCAGGGCAGTTTTTAGCTTGTCAATGCTCTTTAAGGAGTCGTGGAAGGTGATAATGGAACCATTGCGAGTGTAATGCTTCACGTTGTAAAGCACATTGGCTGCCGTCATCCATTTGGAATAGTCGCGAGTAACCACATCCCACATCACAATCTTGTACTTCCGGGAGAGCCATGCGTATTGGTCCAAGCGCATCCATCCGTGGGGAGGACGCACTAGATTTGTATGGAGGTAAGCATTGGCTTTCTCAATGTTGTAACTGTAGTCGTGGATGGTGTGACTGAATCCACTGATGTGGTTATGGGTATGATTGCCGATGCGATGGCCCTCTTTGACCACGCGTTCGTAGATTTCAGGGTATTTGCGAACATTGTCGCCCACCATGAAAAAGGTTGCTTTGATGTTGTATTTAGCCAGAATGTCGAGCACATAAGGCGTGGCTTCGGGTATGGGCCCGTCGTCGAAGGTCAGATAGACAGCCTTCTCGTGACGGTCCATGCGCCAAAGTGCCTTAGGATATAGCCAACGTAACCAGATAGAGGGTTGCTCGATAATCATGGTGCTTGACTTTTACGGGTTCTTGTTACTTACTCAAACAGTTGTCCTCCAAGTTCCTGATAGATGGAGCCCAGAATGCTTAGTTCTTCGTATTGTTTGTCGGCCAACTTCTCATCAATGGTCTGCGTAAGTGCGTTACATTGTTGCAGGATGTAGAAGTGCATCAGACAGTCTTGCTTGGCAGAATCGAAACGGAAACCAGTCAGTGAACAATACCATTTCATGTACTGTACCGAGTTCTTCCAAAGGCTATTAACAATATCTAAAGCCTGTTTTTTCTGTCCAACCATAGCCCATCCGCGTGCCATGTCAAGTGAGCCGGAACTATAGTTGTGGGGCACGTTATAGGTGGGAATCATCTTAGCCGTGTAGGCCAGCACCTCTTGTGCCTTCTTTTCCTTCCCTTCGGTAATTAGTTCTAAAGCCAAACGTGCCATTGTGCGACGGTGGGTGTAACACATACGCATGACGGTTTCGTCAAGATAGAGACCTGGCTTGTCTAGTCCACCGAACTTGAAGCGGTGCATCACATTGTCGTAGGTGCGCTCCGTATCAAAGTTCTTCACTCCTGGAACAGTCTTACCATCACTGCTCGTTGTAAACGGAGTGATGCGGTATGCCAGTCCTTCGGTAATGGTGTTGTCACCCAAATTGATGTAGTTGTCCTCGCCAACAGAGATAGCTACATAGATGGGTCTTGTCCAGTTACACTCTGCCAGCATTTCCAGAATCATAAGGTCACCCTTGTAAAGTGCATTCTTTCCTTTCAGCGAGATAACCATACGGTCGGGGATAGAGTCGCTAGCCATCAGCATGCCGCTCTTGCGGACAGCCTCTTTATCAATAGTCATATAGAGTGTGTCGGTAGGTATCATGTGCAAGTCGCTGTTTTTGGAGCGAACCCAATATTTCAACACGTTCTTCAACTCAAAGGGTTCTTCGCCAAACTGCTCGCGAGCCTGCTTTGGATTCTGCTTGTAGAGATCCTCGACAGCCTGTTTCATTCCAGGCTCAATACGCACATACTCGTTGGTGCCAGAACAATATTCGATACGCTCCCAAGAGATGGGTACTGACGGTGAGTCGTAGGCAGGACGACGCATCTGGTCAATGTACCAGTCAGTCTGTAGATAAGAAAGATTGCAGACGCGCGCATCGGTACGAACACCCTCTACATCTTGGTTGTACCAAAGAGGGAAAGTGTCGTTATCACCATTGGTAAAGATGATAGGATTACCCTCCTGTTGCAATGTCATCAGGTAGTTCTGTCCGAAGTCACGACAGGTATAACGTCCTGAACGGTCGTGGTCGTCCCATGTCTGAGAAGCCATTTGGATAGGAACACAAAGGCAGACGATGCTGACTATAGTAGTAAGGATAGCAGCTAATTTTTCACTTTTCACTTTTAGCTTTTCGCTCAGCATGCTGATGATAGCTGCCACACCAATGCCACACCAGATGGCAAAAGCATAGAAGGATCCTGCATAGGCATAGTCACGCTCACGAGGTTGCATAGGTGTCTGGTTCAGATAAATGACAATGGCCAGACCTGTCATGAAGAATAGGAAGAATACTACCCAGAATTGGCGAATGCCAGTCTGATCCTTTGCATTGTTGTGGTGTTTAGCCAACGACTGCCAGAAGAGTCCTATAAGTCCTAGGATGAGGGGTAACATGTAAAATACGTTGTGCCCCTTGTTATTCTTCAATTCGTCAGGCAGATGTTCTTGATTGCCCAGTCGCCAGTTGTCAAGCCAATCCCAGCCACTGAGCCAGTTTCCATGCTCCAATTCTCCATTGCCCTGCAGGTCGTTCTGTCGTCCTGCAAAGTTCCACATAAAGTAGCGCCAATACATGAAGTTGCACTGGTAACTGATGAAGAATCGAAGGTTCTCCAGTTGCGAAGGCATCTTGACAGTAACCATCTCTCCACAACGGTCGAAGGTCTCCTCGTGTCCACTGATGTCGCCCATCCAACTCTCGTAGGCTCCTTTGTGACTAGAGCTGTACATACGAGGGAACAGCATGTTCTGAGCATATTTGTACTCGTCCTTGGTGCGTACAATAAAATACTCATCCTTCTCATCGGGCGAAGCCTTTTCCTTACGCTGCCATACAGGATCGCCATTTGTCATGACGGGACGGCAATACTCACCATCCTTCTCCAAGGCCACCTGTGAGGTGTAGGCTGGACCATATAGCAGGGGACGCTGGCCATACTGTTCACGCCCCAGATATTCTCCCAATGTGAAGATGTCCTCAGGAGAGTTCTGGTCCATAGGTGGATTGGCCGATGATCGAATGACTATTAAAGCATAGGAGGAATAGCCAATCATCAGCATCAGCATGCAGAGCAACGATGTGTTCTTAACGCGTGCGGAAACTATCGACTTGCCTTGTTTCTTGTATTGCAGGACAACCCATATGATGGCTAATGCCACGATGCCTATGAGGGCTGCGCTCCAACCATGACCATAGAAGGGGATACCCAACATGGCAACAGCTAAAAGGAAGGCAGCGTTCTGACGCTTCTCGTTAATTTTATCTCCCTCGCGCTGGGTTTCAAAGATAGCCCAGATCATAACGCCAATAAGCAGGAAGATATAGACGATTTCGCCCGTATTGAACGGCATTCCTAAAATATTGACAAACAGCAATTCGAACCATCCCCCCACCTGTACGATGCCAGGAACAACTCCATAGAGTACTGCAGCCAGGATGACCACTGATAGGAACAAGGCAAACAGCGAGCCTTTCAGGTCGCGTTTGGGATCGTCTGTAGGGAACTTGCGATAGTAGTACACCAATACGATTGCCGGCAGACAAAGCAGGTTCAGCAAATGAACACCAATGGAGAGTCCTGTCATATACATAATCAGTACCAGCCAACGGTCGGCATGGGGCTGGTCGGCCTGGTCTTCCCATTTGAGAATAAGCCAGAATACCACCGCCGTAAATGCGGATGAATAGGCATAAACCTCACCTTCAACGGCTGAGAACCAAAAAGTATCGCTGAAGGTATAGATGAGGGCACCTACCATAGCTGAAGCCTCAATGGCTATCAGCTTGGCTGTAGTCAACTCACTCCAGTCCTTGATTAACAGACGCCTAACTAAGTGTGAGATAGTCCAGAATAGGAAGATGATGGTGGCTGCAGAGAGCAGGGCACTCATCATGTTAACCATCACGGCCACCTGGCTGGAGTCAGAAGCAAACTGTGAGAATAGATTGGCGGTAAGCATGAAGAAAGGGGCACCTGGTGGGTGACCGATTTCTAACTTATAGCCTGTAGAGATAAACTCCGGACAGTCCCAGAAAGAGGCTGTCGGTTCCATGGTGGAGCAATACACAAAGGCTGCTATGGCAAAGGCCAGCCAGCCTAGGATGTTGTCCACAAGTCTGAAATGTTTCATTCTTATTACTAGGTATAATTTATTATTTTCCAATCTGCAAAGGTAATACAAAATGGCCTAAGGTCGGCAGGTTTCAGTATTTTTAACTCTATAACAATATACTGGCACCATAAATGAGCAGCACGTAGCGCAGGAATTTACCGATGGCTATACTGGTGAGCGATATGGGAATATTAGCCCTCATGAGCCCCAGAACAATGGTAATAGCACTGCCTAAGACTGGTACGAAAGCGAAGAACCCTGTCCATGCTCCTCTTCCCGCCATAAAACGCGTGGCACGATCCATGTCTTTCTGTTTGACATGCAGATATTTCTCTATCCACTCTAGTTTACCCAAACGTCCCACAAAATAGTTGAACATGCCACCAGCTACATTTCCTATGGTGCCATAGATGATAAGCCCCCAAGGGTCCAGTCCGGCGGCCAAAAGTCCTGTCATTACAGCCTCACTGCTGAAGGGAAAGAACGAACCGGCTATGAAGGCTGTTACCAGCATTCCCCAATAGCCGTAGCTCACTAAAAGAGCAATGATGTACTCCATAAATGATAGACGGTGAGGGAAATAATTGAAACAAAGGTGGCGTAAAATACAACATTGGTAATCCTGGTAGCAGTCAGCGCAAAGAAGTGAGCTGCTAATGGTGCAGTGTTCACCATCAAGATGCGAATCAGTAGGTCGTAATGCTGAGGCTGAAGAATCAGGAATATTGCCGTCATCAAGTCTGTCCATAAGAAAATGAAATAGAGCAGACGTACACGAATGCTGTCTAGATAACTCTTATGTAGGAAATGGAAGGTGCCGATAATTCCCAAAACGACTATCATGAAAAGAAGGGCCATCTGGCCTGTAGAGAGGCTAGAATAGTCGGCTATGGGGCCCAAGGTGACTAATGGCAGGAAATGCTCTAACAAGACTCGTAATTCATTGTTATAGAGATACCAGCTCGCTGCAAACCAATAGGGTAGAAGCAATCCTAAGATAGATGCCATCCATGTGCGCCATGAAAGTGACAGGAAATTATATCGCATAAACAACCAGAATAGTGGAACATAGTAGAGTAGGTGGACATTACTCATAGTTGCGACTCCTAATGCGGCAAAACTATAGAATGTTAGACCTGTAGCAGTCTTATCCTGATAGCTGCTAAATATAATAAGGTAGCATAAGACCAAAAATAGAATACTGATGGCCTCTCTGATGTAAGGGAAGAGAAGACAATCGCAACAGGTAAACACCATGAAGAAAACGCTGATAAGGCGTGAATAGACGCGAATGAGTGAATTCTTGCTGTTGAGGATTGCCATTAAGTAGGCAGTGAAGGCAAAACAAAATAGTTGTAGCCACCACTGTTCTTGTATAACACCACTTGCCAGCCATACTACAAAAGAGTAGAGGCAGGCAACAGGTAGTGTAATTCTACTTCCTGCTATTTTATTCTGTAGATATTTTGTCATTTACAGATCTGCACCAATATCACGACGGAAATACTTGTTGGTAAACTGTATTTTCTGAGCTTCTTCGAAAGATTTCTGTAATGCTTCAGCTTTGTCTTTTCCGTAAGAAGAAACGGCAATGACGCGTCCTCCGGCAGTCACCACCTGCCCATCTTTTAGGGCAGTCCCACTATGGAAAACAATGCTCCCCTCTACTTTTTCTAGCCCACTGATAGGATAGCCTTTCTGGTATGCTTGGGGATAGCCTCCTGAAACTAACATGACACACACGGCAGCACGCTCGTCGAATTCGATAGTACGCTGATCAAGATTTCCTTCGGCCACACCCTCAAAGAGCTCTACAATATCTGACTTCAGACGCAACATTACGCTCTCGGTTTCTGGATCGCCCATACGGCAGTTGTATTCAATCACATACGGCTCAGTTTCGCCTGAGGGGGTATTTATGCGGTTGATAAGACCGAAAAAGATAAAGCCCTTGTAGTTGATACCGTCTGCAGACAGTCCTTCTACAGTAGGACGAATGATGCGGTCTTCCACCTTCTGCATCCATTCCTTAGTGGCAAAGGGAACAGGAGTGACGGATCCCATACCACCAGTGTTCAATCCCGTATCGTGTTCACCAATGCGCTTATAGTCTTTTGCCTCCGGCAGAATCTTGTAATGCTTTCCATCCGTCAAAACGAATACGCTGCATTCTATACCACTCATGAATTCTTCGATGACCACACGGCTGGAGGCATTGCCAAACATACCACCCAACATCTCCTTGAGTTCTTTCTTGGCTTCTTCAAGGGTGGGGAGAATCAGTACACCCTTGCCTGCACAAAGTCCATCAGCTTTGAGAACGTAAGGCGCCTCCAGTGTCTCAAGGAAGGCCAGACCTTCTAGAAGATGCTCACCATCGAACGTTTGATAGCGTGCTGTGGGGATATGGTGACGTTGCATGAAATCTTTAGCAAAGTCTTTGGAGCCTTCCAGTACGGCACCTTGCTTAGATGGACCTATAACGGGTATGTTCTTCGTACGCTCGTCGGCCTTCATATTGTCATAGATGCCCTTTACCAAGGGGTCTTCAGGACCTACCACCACCATGTCGATGTTTTTGTCCACGCAGAATTGCTTGATGGCCTCGAAATCATCAGTTTTGATGGCTACATTCTCTCCTACATTGGAAGTTCCAGCATTGCCTGGAGCAATGAACAACTTGTCACATTTATTACTTTGGACAATTTTCCATGCTAGGGCATGCTCACGTCCGCCACTACCTAATAATAATATTTTCATATCCTTTATCGCTTATAATTTTCCTTGTTCTCCTAAATACGAATCCTTGAATCCGAGGAAGTAGAGTACACCATCCAGTCCGATGGTATTAATGCTCTGCTTGGCATTAGCCACCACACGGGGCTTAGCGTGGAAAGCAATACCTAGACCTGCTTCCGATATCATAGGCAGGTCGTTGGCACCATCACCAACGGCAATAGTCTGTGCGAGGTTTACCTTCTCTACCTGCGCAATCAGTTTCAGTAGTTCTGCCTTTCGATGACCATCTACAATTTCTCCGACATAGTGTCCCGTCAACTTGCCGTTTTCATCAATTTCCAGTTCATTGGCATAGACATAATCGATACCATAACGGCGTTGCAGATACTCTCCAAAATAAGTGAATCCACCACTGAGGATCGCTATCTTGTAACCACAGGTCTTCAATACGTTCATCAAACGGTCGGCACCTTCGGTGATGGGAAGATGCTCCGCAATATCCTGCATTACGCTGACGTCAAGCCCTTTCAACAATGCTACACGCCGTGTGAAACTCTCCTTGAAATCAATCTCTCCTCGCATAGCGCTCTCCGTAATGGCGCGAACTTCGGCACCCACACCATTGCGTTCTGCCAACTCATCGATACACTCTGTCTGGATGAGCGTTGAGTCCATATCAAAGCAGATGAGGCGACGCATTCGACGGAACATGTCATCACGCTGAAAGGAGAAGTCTATCTCCATTTCCTGCGACAACTTCATCAGTTTCGACTGCATCTCCTGACGATTAATCGGCTCACCACGCAGGGAAAACTGGATGCAGGCTCGCGTATGGATGTTGTATTGCTTGATGCTCTTACGGCCTGTCAGACGGACTATGGAGTCGATATTCAGTCCCTGATCGGCAAGAATATGGGTGGCAGCCTCTATCTGCTTAGCCTCCAGTTGTCTGCCCAGTACCATCAAAATATATCTATTCTTTCCCTGATGACCAACCCAGTCTTCATATTCGTCATCACTGATGGGCGAGAAAAAGATGTTGACTCCCAGTTCTGTAGCTTTGAACAGCAGTTCCTTCATGGCCAGTCCCGATTTCATCTCATCCATGCGGATAAGAATTCCCAGGGAGAGGGTGGAATGAATATCTGCTTGACCGATGTCCAGAATCTGGGCGTCATACTTTGCCAGAATACCCATGACGGCAGCTGTCAATCCAGGACGGTCTTGTCCTGTGATGCGGACGAGTATTTGCTCTTCTTTCATAATGCAGTTTTCTGGTTTATAATAGTTATACTAGTTTCTACTAGTCTTTTTTTAGATAGTCTTCAAAATACTGTGTGATACGCTCATGCAAATGAACGCTGGCGTGTCCTCTCATATTATGCTCCTCGCCAGGATATGCAAAGAAATCCGGCTGTGTGCCTGCTTTGATACATGCATCGAGGAAGGATAGACAATGCTGGGGCACAACCGTGTTGTCGTTGTAGCCTGTGATAATTTGGAGCTTTCCCTTCAGGTTCTTCGCTTTTGAAAGGAGAGAGCTCTTGGCATAGCCGTCAGGATTGGTCTGTGGAGTGTCCATATAACGTTCACCATACATCACCTCATACCACTTCCAGTCAATGACAGGACCACCAGCAACGCCCACTTTGAAGACATCGGGATGGTTCAGCATCAGGGTTATCGTCATGAAACCACCAAACGACCATCCATGCACGCCTAGTCGCTGCATATCCACATAAGGTAAGGTACGCAGAAAATCTACTCCCTTCATTTGGTCTTGCATCTCTATTTGACCTAGCTGCCGGAATGTGGCTTGTTCGAAATCGCGTCCTCGATTCTCAGAACCGCGATTATCCAGAATGAAGAGGATATATCCTTTTTGAGCCATGTAGGTCTCCCAGGAACGGCTTTGCCAATGCCATGATGCCTCAACATTGTGAGCATGAGGACCACCATATACATAGATGATGGTAGGATATTTCTTGGTTGGGTCGAAATTATGTGGCTTTACCATTCTGTAGTAAAGGTCTGTCACTTCATCAGCTGCTTTGATGGTTCCACACTCGAAGATAGGCTGTTCATAGCTTTGCCAAGGGTCATCAGCAGTGAGCAGTCGTAGGCTATTTCCCGTCTTGGTGCTCACCATATCGATATTGCGAGGAACGTCAGGTTCCGTATATTTGTCGTAGAACCACTGCCCACTTTCAGAAAGTACCGCATGGTGCGAGCCGCGTCCGTTGTCCAGTAGGGTACGCTTGCCCGTCTTTACATTCACAAGATAATTGTTATGTTGAATAGCGTCAGCCTCGTTTGATGTAACAACAATACTCTTCAGATCTTCATTAAAGCCCAGTACCTCTTGAATGACGAAAGCGCCGCTCGTGAGTTGCTTGACCATTTTTCCCTCCTTATTATATATATATAAGTGGTTATACCCGTCACGCTGGCTTTGCATCAGGAACAGGTTGCTGTCCCATGGTAGGAACTGAATGGGATGTAAGGGCTCTACATATTTGTCACACGTTTCGCGATAGAGTTCTGCTATCTTCTCGCCTGTGGCTGCTTGATAGCTCACAAGACGGCAGTCGTTCTGGTCGCGGTTCAGTTCGAACATATAGATGGTTTTTCCGTCAGGAGACCATGCTATATTGGTGAAATAGCGGTCTGTAGGGTCTCCTGCCTGTAGATAAACGGTTTTACGAGTCTGTAGATGATAGATTCCAACAGTTACCTTATGTGACATCTCACCAGCCATCGGATATTTGTCCGGTTCGTAGGAAGCACTGCGGTGGAAGATATCAACTTGAGGATAGTCTGTCACCATGCTCTGGTCCATGCGATAGAAGGCCAGATGTTGTCCGTCAGGACTCCAGAATGTTCCTTTGTTGATACCGAACTCATTACGGTGGACACTCTGTCCATATACTATCTCTCGACTCCCATCCGTGGTTATTTGGTGCTTCTGTCCCTGTCCGTCGGCCACGTATAACTGGTGGTCTTCAACATAGGCAGTAGCCCTTGACACTTTGTTCCAGTCGTAGGCTGTCTGGCCAGAGATGCTGTCCTGCCATACAATCTGGTGTTTTTTGAAATTAACAAGTAGAATGGCATGACGATTGCCTACCGATACAACAGGTTGATCGGGATAGGGAAATGTCGCATTCATCAGATGGCGCACATAGCGGTTATCGTTACTCCCTATCCACTGGTTTATTTGTGCTAGGGTGAAGAGTACTTTCCGTTCACCAGTCTTTTTGTCAATGGTGTAACACTCTTCTACGTCCGTCTGAATTAATTGGTCGCCCCACCATGTCAGCCACATATTCTTGGGTTGCATGTTTCGGTAGTTGTTACCACCAAAGTTCAGGTCTTCAAGGGTGAACAGCTTGTCTTGAGCACTCATCATGACAGGTAGTGTCAATAACGTCAGCAGAATCAAGAACTTAGTCTTTGTCATCATCGAACCTCCTGTTCTTTCTGCCAAAGTCACGATTGTTCTTAAAAGGCTTTTTACCTCCGTTGTGGTCGAAACGGTCATGACTACTGCGGCCCTTGGAATCACGTTCTTCACGCGACTTAAAGTCCCTATTCCCGCGCTCCTTGCGTCCCTTGAATTCCCTGCTGTCGCGATCATCTCGATTACTCTGGAAGTCTTTCTTTTCCAGCGAACGGAACTTGAAGGAACGAATGTCCGCCTCGGCATTCTCTTCCTGCTCGTCCATTCGTTTCTTGAACTCACGGTTCTGTTTGAAACGGCGTTTCTCAGCCATTTGGCGCTTTTCTTCCTCCGTCTTCACGATTCCGCCTTCTTCACGGAATTCACGCATTTTTCCGTCGAACATCTGGTATTTGCGGAACTCGCATTCCAAAGAGCCATTGAACAAGGGAATCTTGATGCTAGGTTTCAGCCCTATCTGGGCAAAACATTCCTCTCGATAGGAGAGAATCCATGCCTCATTGCCTGCAAACTGGTGCTTTAGCCGTTCGCCAATCATCTTGTATGTGCCCAGCAGGTCGGGGGTAGAGATGCGCTCGCCATAAGGAGGATTGGTTACTATGATACTCTTCTCCTGAGGTTGGGTGAAGTTCTTGAAGTCGCGCTCCTCAATGGTAATGTCGCTGGTCAGTCCGGCAGCCTTCACATTCAGACGAGCAGTATTCACCGCTTTGATGTCCACGTCGTATCCGTAGATGTGATGGTGAAATTCCCGTTCGCGGGAGTCGTCATTGTATATCTTATCGAATAGGTCGGCATCGAAGTCGGCCCATTTTTCAAAAGCAAACTCCTTACGGAAAATGCCAGGAGCCATGTTGTGGGCTATCAAGGCAGCTTCAATCAGTATGGTGCCACTACCACACATGGGGTCTATGAAGTCAGTGTTTCCCTGCCATCCCGTCATCAGGATCATACCCGCTGCCAGCACCTCATTCAAGGGGGCTTCTACCGACTCCTGACGATAGCCACGACGGTGCAGGCTCTCACCACTGGAGTCGAGGGATAGTGTACATTTGTCTTCAGCAATATGGATGTTCAGCCGGATGTCTGGGTTGGCAACGCTGATGTTAGGCCTTTGCCCCGTCTTTTCCCTGAACTGATCCACGATAGCGTCTTTTACCTTATAGGCCACGAACTTGGAATGCCGGAATTCCTCGGAGAAGACGACAGCATCTACTGCAAAAGTCTTGTCTTTTCCTATATATTCACTCCAGTCAATATCTTTTACACCTTCGTAAACATCGTCGGCAGACAAAGCTTTGAAGTGTTTGATGGGTTTCAGAATGCGTATGGCAGTGTGCAGTTGGAAATTAGCACGATACAATAATTCTTTATCGCCTTTAAACGATACCATGCGACGGCCAATCTCTACGTCGTTAGCGCCCAACTGCGTCAGTTCTTTCGCCAAGACAGGCTCAAGTCCCATAAAAGTCTTGGCGATGATTTCAAATTGTTGTGTCATTAATGTAATTATATAAAATATGGTGCAAAGTTAATGCAAACGCGTCAAAACACAAAATAAAACTGAATTTATTTTTGATAATTCAAATCTTTTGCGTAACTTTGCCAAAAATCCGGTAATTCTTAACCCAATGGATTATAAAAGTGCATTGTTTCTTTTGAGTTTACATGACATCTTGCGTATGGATGTTATGGTATGGGTGGTGGGCATCCCCCTTGTCGTTGCAGCCGTTTTCATGATTGTTTATCAGATACGCAAGAGACGCGAGATACAAGCTGATTTGAAGCAGTTGGCAAAGGTTAGTCGTCATACGATAGAGTATGAACTGATACTTAAAACTATGAAACTGAGCATCTGGCGCTTGGATGTCGCTTCCCATAAAATGACCTTTGAAAGTGACTATCGAGATTCTGATACGGTTGTCTTTCCTCCAGGAACCCGTGTAGATGAACTTGCAAAACTGGTAAAGTCAGAAGATGCGGAAAAAGTGTCAAAAGGTATCGAAGATTTGGTTGAAGGCCGCATAGATGAGTGCCATATACAATACGAAGTGAACATACCTCATAGTGAGCGCACTTATTGGGAAGAGTCGTATGCTGTTGTTGACAAGCGCGACCTTGATGGAAAGCCTGTTACTATAGTGGGTACTTCGCAGCGTATTGACAAACAGAAAGATATAGAAAAGGCATTGATAGACGCACGTAACCATGCAGAAGAAAGCGACCGCCTGAAATCGGCATTTCTTGCTAATATCAGCCATGAGGTGCGCACGCCCTTGAATGCCATTGTAGGTTTCAGCGAGGTTCTCTCAATGGCACAATCTGAAGAAGAGCGTCAGCAGCTGATAGGACTTATCAGGGACAACAATGCCCGTCTGCTCCGCTTGTTCGATGACATGATGCACATGTCGAGACTGGAAGCTGGTGATGATTCGATTAAGAAGAGCAGTTTCGAGTTGAAACCATTGCTTGAGGAGATGGTGGTGCGCTATGCTTCTAGGCTTGATGCCAAGAGGGTAAAACTGTTTGTTATGCCAACGGATAGTAATCCGCGAGTGCTTACAGACAGGGAACGCCTAGGCGAGATAATGAACCAATATGTCAACAATGCCGTTAAGTTTACTACGGACGGACAAATCATCTTGGGATTCGAAAATATCGAGCATCAGTTGCGGATATGGGTGGAAGATACTGGAAAGGGTATTCCCGAAGACCATTGTAATGACCATCTCTTTGAACGCTTTGTGAAGGTGGATGAGTTTGTCCCTGGCACTGGACTGGGCTTGAGCATTTGCCGAAGCATGGCTTTGAGTTTGGGTGGCAAGGTAGGTGTAGAGTCCACGTTAGGCAAGGGGTCCAAGTTCTGGGTAGATATTCCGACAGAGTGAGCAGCAATTTTTCCATTTCTTTCGAAATAGATTTTTTACGAGACATTCTAGAAATGTATATAATATTAGCAGACAAACAAGACATAACTAGAGCGGGCATGATGTATTTCTCCAGCATATTAGGAGATACACATTGCCATCAGGCTGACGACAAAATCGAGATGATAGAACAGTTGAAACAGCATGGCGATGCCGTCATTGTACTGGATTACACTCTCTTTGATATTAACGATGTAGAGGAACTGGAAATTCTTTACCAACGTTTCCCGCAGGCACAATGGATATTGTTTAGCGATGACCTTTCTACAGATTTTGTACGTCGTGTAGTTGCTATCAGTCCACGATTCAGCATCCTGATGAAGGAGTCGCCCTCGCAGGAAATTCTGGAATGTCTGCAATATGCAGGGCGTCATCAGCGCTATATCTGCCAGCGAATGGCTGAACTTCTACTAGCTCCCGCTCAGAGTAGGATGGAGGAAGAGGTGAAGCTGACACCCACGGAGATGGAGGTTTTGAAAGATATTGCTTTAGGACTGACCACTAGGGAGATTGCCGAAAAACGTTTTTCCAGTTTCCATACCGTTAACACCCATCGTAAGAACATCTTTCGCAAATTGGGCGTCAATACTGTTCACGAAGCCACGAAGTATGCATTGCGGGCCGGATGGGTGGATTCTGCAGAGTATTACATCTAGGACTAGAGCAAGTATAATACTCTCTAATTCTGGAGGCTTATACACAAAAAATTAAGAGTATCTCACGACACTCTTAATTCCATGTTTTCTAACTAACTTATTATCAACTATTCATTACTCATTCTGAATTTTGATGCAAAGATAAGCAGTTTAATAGTAAAGTGAAATAAAAAAAGGCAAAAAAATCACGTAAACGTTTGCGGATTCCTAGATTATTCGTATCTTTGCCCTCATTAAGAACCGTAGGTGTATGAATATCAAGAAACAACATCGCACATCGTTGAAGGATTTGGCAAGCGAACTGGGTGTCAGCATTGCCACGGTAAGTCGTGCACTACGTAACTCCCCAGAGATAGGAAAGGAGATGCAACAACGCGTAAAGGATTTGGCAAAACGGCTTAACTATCGCCCCAATCCCTTTGCGCAAAGCCTGCGTAAAGAGGCTCCCAAGGTTATCGGTGTTGTTGTCCCCAACCTCGTCACCCACTATTACGCAGCGGTGCTCGATGGCATAGAAGACGAGGCCCGTCGCGAAGGCTATAGCGTTATCAGCGCCAACAGCCATGAGAGCTTTGAATTAGAGCGCATGGCCATCGACAACTTCATCAGCCTCCACGTAGAGGGTATCATAGCCTGTCTGGCGCAGAATACTACCGACTATAGTCATTTCGAAGAGATATCCCAAATGGGAATCCCTCTTGTATTCTTCGGCAGAACCTGTCTTACCGACCGTTTCTCATCGGTCACGGCAAATGGCGACGAGGCTGCACAAATGGCTACACAGCACCTTATAGACACGGGAAGCCAACGCATCGCTTTCATCGGCGGACCCAACCACATTGATATGGTTCGACGCCGCAAACATGGCTATTTGGAAGCCCTTCGAGATAATCACATGGAGATAGACCGCAGCCTTGTTGTCTGTGATAAGATAGACTATAACGTAGCCCTTCGGTCCGTCGAAAAGCTGCTTAGCCAATCCAATCCTCCTGATGCCATTCTTGCCTTTAACGATATCATCACCTTTGCAGCTTTCACAGCCATTAAGAACCAAGGACTTAGCATACCCGATGATGTCGCGCTTATCGGCTTCACCGACGACGTACATGCCGCCTACGTCACCCCTCGTATGTCTGCTATTGAGGACCAGTCGCACCAGATGGGTGTCACCGCCTGCCAACTTCTCTTGAAGAACATACATGGCGACACCAAGGTTTGCAAGAAAATCGTTCCCCAGCAGCTCGTTATCCGCGAGACGTCGGCGAAAAGCGGTAAGAAATAATTCCATAATTATGCAATTATCCAAGTTTTTAAGGATTTTTGTTTGTCGGTCATGATTTTTTTCGTACCTTTGTGCGACAATAACTAATATTACGAGATTACGCATGGTACGATTTAAAACAATTGCTATGGGGCTGTTGTCTATGATGGCAACAATGGTGATGGCTAGCGACTACAGCGTCAAGGGCCAGTATGTAACTATTCCTGTGAAGAAGGTGAAGGCTGATGGACCACAGATTGTACGTTTGCAGGTGGTTAGCGACCGTATTATTCGTGTGCAAGCTACTTCGGAGAGTCAGTTACCTGATAAGCAGAGCCTCATCATCGTCAAACAAGTACAAGCACCGAAGTTCACTGTGACGGATGGTGATACTGTGAGCGTGAAGGCTGCTGGTGTGGAGGCCCGTGTTGACAAGAATTCGGGTGCCATCACATTCTACGACGGCAATGGAAAGTTGTTGTTGAAGGAGGCGAAAAAAGGAAAGACCTTCATGCCCTTCCGTGTACCCGACCGTGAAATAGGTGTCGATGTGGCGAAGGTACCTGAATCGCAACGTAACGGGCTTTCGTGGCGCATGCTGTTTGACAGTCCTAAGGATGAGGCGTTCTACGGATTGGGACAGCACCAGTCAGAGGAATTGAATTTGAAAGGTTTGAATGAAGATCTATTTCAATATAACACCAAGGTGAGTGTACCGTTTGTACTGTCCAGCAAGAACTATGGCCTGCTATGGGATAGTTACAGCTATTGCCGTTGGGGCAATCCAGAAGACTATCAGCAGCTGGGACGTGCTTTTAAGCTTTACGACCGTCAGGGCAGGGAAGGTCACCTGACTGGAACCTATACTGACAAGAATAATCATCAGGTGGTGCGCGACGAGGACTCTATCTATTACGAGTTCGACTGTCCTGCTACTTCGGTATTAGCCAACCAGACGGAGCCTGGTGGCATTAAGAACTTGCCAAAGGGCTTCAAGTTGAATGGCTCGAAGGTAATCTATGAAGGATTCATTGAGGCTCCCGAGGATAGGCTCTATCATTTCATTCTCTATTATGCTGGATATATCAAGGTTTATATCGGTGGACAGGAGGTGGTGGCTGAGCGTTGGCGTACGGCTTGGAATCCCAATACCTATAAGTTCCGAAAAAAACTGACGAAGAACAAGCGTTACCAGCTGCGTATAGAGTGGCAACCCGATGGTGATGTGAGCTATTGCGGTTTGCGAGTGGCAAAGCCCAACAAGCAACAAAAGAAACTCTCCGTATGGAGCGAGATGGCCAAGGATATGGACTACTATTTCATTGCAGGACAGAATGCTGATGAGGTGATTTCTGGCTATCGTACATTGACGGGTAAGGCACCGGTTTATCCTAAGTGGTCGCTTGGCTTCTGGCAGAGTCGTGAGCGTTATAAGACCTCTGGTGAGATAGAAAGCACGCTGGCAGAGTTCCGTAGGCGTCAGATTCCGTGCGACAACATCGTTCAGGACTGGAACTACTGGAAAGAAGATCAGTGGGGCTCTCACCAGTTCGAGATATCGCGCTTCCCCAATCCTCAGGCTATGCTCGACTCTGTTCATCAGATGGGAGGGCGCTTTATGATTTCTGTCTGGCCTAAGTTCTATTGCAATACCGACAATTATAAAGAACTGGATAAGAATGGCTGGATGTATCATCAGGCTGTCAAGGACGATATTCACGACTGGGTGGGACCTGGCTATGTCGGTTCGTTCTACGATGCCTATGATGCCGGAGCCCGTAAGATGTTCTGGCGACAGATGGACGAGAACCTGTTCTCTAAATATAAATATGGTATTGATGCCTGGTGGATGGATGCCTCTGAACCCAATGTACGCGACTGTACACCCATGTGGTACCGCAAGGCTCTCAGCGGTCCTACCGCTTTAGGTACGACGACAGAATACTTCAACGCCTACTCTATTGTTAATGCCGATGCCATCTACAATGGTCAGCGTACGGTCCGTCCCAACCAGCGCGTGTTTCTGTTAACCCGTAGTGGTTTTGCTGGCGAGCAACGCTATTCTACGGCAACGTGGAGTGGTGACATAGGTACTCGTTGGGAAGATATGCGTGCACAGATGACGGCAGGTCTCAATTACTGTATGTCAGGTCTGCCCTTCTGGGGTATGGATCAGGGCGGTTTCTGCGTTGAGAACCGTTATATGCAGGCACAGGGAGAGTATGAACGCACTGGCGTGGAGAACGAAGACCTGAAGGAATGGCGTGAGTTGCAGGCCCGTTGGAGCCAGTTTGGCACCTTTATTCCTTTGTTCCGCGTGCATGGTCAGTGGCCTCTGCGCGAGATTTGGAACCTGGCCCCAGAGAACCATCCCTGCTACCAGTCGTTCGTTTATTACGACAAGCTGCGCTATCGCCTCATGCCTTATCTCTATTCTATGGCAGGCTGGGTGCATCTGAAAGACTACACCATGATGCGTGGCCTTGTAATGGACTTCAATGGTGATCGTGAGATATATAATATCAAGGATCAGTGGATGTTCGGTCCTGCGTTGATGGCATGTCCGGTAGGCTATTATAAGGCACGCAGTCGCAGCGTCTATTTCCCCAAGCAGTGCGGCTGGTACGACTTTTATTCAGGAGAATTCATAGAGGGTGGACATCGCCTCATTGTCGATGCACCGTATGAGCGCATTCCTGTCTTCGTCCGTGAAGGTAGCATCATTCCTTTTGGTCCTGAGATTCAGTATTGTGACGAGAAACCTGCCGACCTCATCAATCTCTATGTCTATGCCGGCAAGGATGCCCAGTTCCAGCTCTATGAGGATGAGGGCGTGAATTATAATTACGAGAAGGGCAAGTATGCCACCATCGATATCACCTACGAAGAGGCCTCTAAGACCCTTACCATCGGTAAGCGAACTGGCTCGTTCAACGGTATGCTGAAAACTCGCCGTTTCAACGTGATAGTTGTTTCAAAGGATGCTCCAAGGGCACTCAACCTGGAGAACCCAGAGGGAAAGATGGTGGAGTATAATGGAAAACAAATAAGTGTAAAGCTCTAGGGGCTTTACACTTATTTTATGTGTCACTTTTCGCTTTCCCCTTTTCCTTTCCCCTTCTTTTTCTTCGTTTCCTCTGGGGTAATAGTGATGCGCCGGTTGGAAGGGTCTGAAATCACGTCGCGCACGATATCCGTCACCTGTGCTTTCAGCTCATTAATGAACTGCTGGGCATCGTATTTCTGATGCTCGATGTCGCGCAACTTTTTTTCCCATATACCTGTCAACTCACAACTTTTCAAGAGCTCTTCGCGAATGAGGTCTATGAGCTCGATACCTGTGGGGGTAGCTACCAGACGCTTGCGTTCACGTTTGATATACCGGCGCTTGAAGAGTGTCTCGATGATGCTGGCACGACTCGAGGGACGACCTATGCCGTTCTCCTTCATCGCTGCACGTAATGTCTCGTCCTCTACAAACTTGCCCGCTGTCTCCATTGCACGAAGTAGCGACGCTTCATTGTAATATGGTGGGGGAGTCGTCCACTTCTCCGTCAGGGTAGGCTTGTGCTCACCACTCTCGCCTTTCACGAAAGTGGGCAGGGTGCGCTCCTCATCGTTCTTCTCTGCGTTTTCTGTTTCCGCATTCTCCGTATTCTCTGAGGCCTGTACCCCTCTGACTACGCGCCATCCAGGTTCTAATATCTCCTTGCCAGTCACCTTAAACTCCACCGTTTCCTCTTCTCCCTTCACTTCGCCTAAAACGGTAGTGGTTGAGAACTTACAATCAGGCAGGAACACACCGATAAATCGACGGGCTATGAGGTCGAATACTTTTTGCTCGGCATCACTCAGGTTCTGCGGAATCACGCCTGTTGGAATGATGGCGTGGTGGTCTGTCACCTTCGAGGTGTCAAACACACGTTTAGTCTTCTTCAGGGCCTTGCCACCAATGGGTTTGATATATTCCGCATAAACGGGAATACCACCGAACTTGGTCTGGTAAAGCCCATTCAGCGTCTGTGGACATTTAGGATAGATGTCGTCCGAAAGGTATTGTGTATCCACACGCGGATAGGTGGTGTATTTCTTCTCATAAAGTGCCTGGATGAGGTTCAGCGTCATCTCTGCCGAATAGCCGAACTTCCTGTTGCAGTCCACCTGCAGCGAGGTGAGGTCGTAGAGCTGGGGAGGCTGTTCCTTACCCTCTTTCTTCTCCACCTTCGTCACTTCGAAAGGCTTTCCTTCGATGGTGGCAAAAGCAGCCTCACCCTCTTCCTTCGACGTGAATTTCCCCTTGGTTGCCGTAAAGGTGGTGTCGCGATAAACGGTGGCCAGTACCCAATAAGGTTCTGGCTTGAAGTTGTCAATCTCTTTTTGCCTGTTCACAATAAGGGCGAGGGTAGGGGTTTGTACGCGTCCGATGCTGAGCACCTGACGGTTCTGACCGTACTTCAGGGTATAGAGACGGGTGGCGTTCATGCCTAATAGCCAGTCGCCAATGGCTCTGGACAATCCTGCGAGGTAGAGGGGTTGATAGTCCTGCTGGTCTTTTAGGTTCTGGAAGCCTTCTCGGATGGCTTCATCAGTCATGGACGATATCCATAGCCTACTCACAGGGCACTTGGCTCCCGCCTTCTGCATCACCCATCGCTGGATGAGCTCACCCTCCTGTCCTGCGTCACCGCAGTTCACGATGCGCTCCGCCTTCTGCATCAGTCCCTCGATAATTGAAAACTGCTTCTTGATGCCTTGGTCGTCAATGAGCTTGATGCCAAAGCGCTCAGGAATCATGGGTAGAGCAGACAAACTCCACGACTTCCACATGGGGGTGTAGTCGTGGGGCTCCTTCAGTGTACACAGATGACCAAACGTCCAGGTCACCTGAAAGCCGTTACCTTCCATATACCCGTCGTGCGAGCTGGTAGCACCAATAATACGTGCTATATCTCTTGCCACACTGGGTTTCTCAGCAATACATACTATCATAAGTGAGTGCAAAGGTAGTGCAAACCGAGAGAAAAACCAAAAATTTTGGGAGTTTTAAAGTCAGTACCCTAAATTTTCACCAACTAAGATGACGATGATACGCCCTGGCTTGCTGCTGTTGCGTAAGAAGTGTATGTAGTTGCAGATGCTTTGTGGCGAGTTGCAGTTGTGGCACTGACCATCCAGTTGGCAGGGTGTCTGGATGTCAAAGCGGGCCGCATTCGTAGGACTTGCCGTTGAACGTGCCCGTTTCAGGGCAGCCTCCGGGTCTTGTGCCACCTTATTCATACCTATCACGAAGATGACATGCTTAGGTCCCCACGTGATGGCTGCTACGCGGTTGCCGTTACCGTCGATATTGACGATGACACCATCTTCGGAAATAGCGTTAGCCGATGACAGGTAGTAGTCCGCCTGGAAGGCCCGCAGGTACATCTCCTGCTTCTCTTCAGGCGTTTCGACAAGGTCGCGATCCCACACGTCGAGGGTACCTCGCTCTCGAAACATCTGGGGAATCTCCATGTCGCGGACGGTCATTGTACCACCCCACGTCACACTGGAATTGTCGGGGATGAGTTCATTGACTTTAGCCTTAGCCTCGTTGGCCGTTGCGCAATAGTAGGCATCGAAATGTCGGCGCTGTAGGTTCTTCACCATCTTGGCGCCTAATCGTTCATTACGTTGTTCGTTGGGTGTCATAGTTTAATATGCGTGATCATCAATAATTTCTTGCTTGTCCAACTTCTTCTTGTCGATGGCTCTCCACGCATAGACGATATAAGCCAGTACGAAAGGTACGAGCAGCGAGACGTAGAACATGGTGCGCAAAGTAAACTCGCTGCTGCATGAATTCGCCATTGTCAACGATGACTGTAGGTCGGCAGTAGAAGGATAGTATGCGGTATGGTTCCATGCCGAGCAGAGCAACAGGGCCAGTACGGTGAGTACGGTACCGATGCCTGCAGGCCAGATGCCGCCATTGTAATCTTTCGAAACGATGGTCTTGCCAATGCCGAAAAGCACCAGTACCACACCTATTAGTAATAGGATAAGGAGATACCACATGTCGATGAAGTTGCTCAGATATTTGTAGGGCTCCATGAAGATGACTCCGGCCTCATTGTAGGCAAAGCCGTCCTTCAATAGCAAGTGGACGAGATAGGCCACGAATAGGATGAGGAAAGGTATCGTATTTCCTAAAAGTCGTACAGAGCCGCGAGAGCGGATGTCCTCATCGTTCACGTTGTTCATGACGTAGAGTATGCCCAGGATGCGAGCCAGGAACATGACTGCCAGTCCGAACACCAGTACCCAGGGATTCAGCAGTGCGTCGAGTCCGTGGGAGGCATTAGCCCATCTGGAAATGATGGGCGTGAAGGAACCTGCATCAATCAGGTTGTTTTTCTCAATGATGAAGTTGCTGCCCTCGAAGAAAGTGGCCACGGCACCACCCAGGAGCAGCGGACCCAGCAACCCGTTGAGAATCAGGAAGAACTGGAATGTCCTCGGACCCAGGAAGTTGCCTAACTTGTTCTGGAACTCGTAGCTGACGGCCTGTAGTACGAAGGTAAACAGGATAATCATCCACAACCAGTAGGCCCCACCAAATGAGGTAGAGTAGAATAGGGGATAGGAGGCAAAGAAGGCTCCTCCGAAAGTAACTAAAGTGGTGAAGGTGAATTCCCACTTGCGTCCCGTCGAGTTAAGAACGAGTCGCTTGCCTTCCTCTGTCCATCCTAAGGAGCGAATGCAGGAGTTGGCTCCTTGAACAAATAGCAGGAATACCAATATTGCGCCTAACAAGGCAACTAAGAAGCACCAGTAGTGCTGTAAGAATTCGTATGTCATAATTAATTAGGAATTAGTAATTAGTAATTATGATTACTCATTTCCGGTCCTTTCTTGATTTGCTTCAACAGGATGCTGATCTCGACAGCCAGCATCAGCGTGAAGAGGAATAGGAAGAGGAAGAACGTCAAGGCTACACTGCAGCTGCTGATGTCGCTCACAGCCACCCATGTGGGCAGCATGTCTTGGATAGTCCACGGCTGACGTCCGAATTCAGCCACCAGCCATCCGCTCTCCGAGGCGATGTAAGCCAGTGGAACAAGGATGATAGCTGTCCAGTAGTGCCACGAGGGCAGTCCTACCATCTCGTTGGTGTCAGCAGCCGTCTCTGGCAACAGCCCGAGGGCAGCCAGCAGTCTGCGTGTCGTAATGGTTAGGAACGGAATCTTAAACGTTATCAGGGTCATCACCAGGAAGTAGAGAATGAACACACATCCCAGTCCCACCATGATGCGGAATGCCCAGAAGTTCACGGGCACATAAGGTACCACGTCGTGTGGATCCTTCACATAGCCGTAGCCGAAATATTTCATGTTCTCCTGGATGGTGGAAAGGTGCTTGGCAAGGATAGCATCACTCGCCCCCTCCTTCTTGGCTTTTCTGTATGCCGCCAGTGCTGTGATAGCCTCTTTGCCTCGTGTCATCTTCTCCTCTACGGAAGGCTCCCTGGTGCCGTCGGGCTTGGTATAGCCATTCAGTATGTCGTTGATGCCAGGCACGTAACCATGAATGTCATTGGTAGCCATGAACGAAAGGGCATAAGGCATCTCTATTTTCAGCGGAGCCGACTCCTCATTCTCAAAATCAGGTTGTGACAATGGGTTGATCCACGCTACGGCAGTCAGTCCGATGTCCTCACCGCCATTGTATAGCGCTTCCATAGCAGCCAGTTTCATGGGCTGTACCTCTGCCACGCTTTGTGCCGACTTGTGTCCTGTCATAGCCGCGCCCAGTGAGGCAAACAGTCCCACTACTGTAGCTATCTTGATGCTCTCTATAGCCAGCTTGACTTCCCGTTTCTTCATCAGGTACCAACAGGATACCGCTACCACGAAGATGGCTCCGATAATCCATGCAGAGATGACCGTATGGCAGAACTTGTCGATGGCAAATGGCGACAGGGCCACGTCGAGGAACGACACCATCTCGTTGCGCATGGTGTCAGGGTTGAACTCGCAGCCCACCGGGTACTGCATCCAGGCGTTAGCCACCAGAATCCACCATGCCGAGATGGTAGCTCCCAGTCCTGTCAGCCAGGTAGAGGCCAGATGGAATCCAGGCGATACTTTCTTCCATCCGAAGAACATGACGGCGACGAAGGTCGATTCCATGAAGAACGCCACGATACCCTCGATAGCCAGTGGTGCTCCGAAGATATCGCCTACGAACCACGAGTAGTTCGACCAGTTGGTGCCAAACTCAAATTCCAGAATGATACCTGTGGCCACACCCATAGCAAAGTTGATGCCGAAGAGCTTTTGCCAGAACTGTGCGGTGTCGCGCCAGAAAATGTTGCGTGTTCTATACCAGCACGTCTCGGCAATGCCCATGATGACCGCCAGTCCCAGGGTAAGTGGTACGAAGAGCCAATGGAAGATGGCTGTCAGTGCAAACTGCGCTCTGGCCCAGTCGATGGCTCCTGCGTCGATGGTTAGAAATAAATCTGTCATAAGCATATTTTTAGTTTTTAGGTTATTGAATTCTTAGTCAGGCTATTGTGCCCTGTCAATCATCTCCGTTGCCACATAGTCAGGCTCTTCACCTTCATTGGCATGCTCTTTGAGGAAGTTGGGGAAGAAAAACACTTTCAGGATGGCAAACATGATGAACAGCTTAATCAGGATGATGGTCCACAGGGTGCGCCCCAGTTTCATGTTGCGGAACCCGTCATAATAGAGGTCGAAGACCCTGTATAGGAAGCCTTTTTTTTCCATGCCCCGTCTGTTAGCAGTTAATATTTTTGCAAATATACTAAATATTTTATATTCACGCATCATTTTTTTGCAAGTTTCGTCAAAAAATTCTATCTTTGCACCGATTTTGAATCAAAATTGTTATATTTTTAAGAAAAATAATGAGAAAACTCTTAGGATTAGTCCTTTTGGCAGGCATGGCGCAAACCGTTGATGCTCAGCGATTGCTGAACCTCGACAGTTGCAGGGCTCTGGCGCTTAGGAACAATAAGCAGATGAGCATTTCGCGTGTCAAGAAGGAAGTAGCTGCGAATGTGCGCAAAGCGGCTCGTACCAAGTACCTGCCCCATATCAGTGCGCTGGGTGGCTATGAGTTCACCAGCAAGGAGATTTCCATCCTGAACAACGACCAGAAAGAGGCGTTGAGCTCTTTAGGCACCAATCTGAAGGACGGCATTGTGAGCAGTGTGGGTCCTTACGCCCAGATACTGCCTCCCGCCTTGCAGCAGCAGTTAGGTACAGACCTGACGCGGATGGCAGGATTCCTTGATATGGGAGGTCAGAGCATCGTCAATGCTTTCCGTACGGACACCCGCAACATGTTTGCTGGTGCTATCCTGCTGACGCAACCCGTCTTCATGGGTGGAGCTATCGTGGCGATGAACAAGATGGCTGATACTGGCGAACTGTTGGCTGCCAACTCAGAAGAGGCCAAGCGCCAATCCACCCTTTTCAATATCGACCAGGCCTATTGGCAAGTGGTCTCGCTGCGCCATAAGCAGAAGCTTGCTCAGGGCTATCTGGACTTGGTGAAGAAGTTGGATGGTGATGTTCAGAAAATGATCAAGGAAGGGGTGGCTACCCGTTCCGAGGGTCTGAGCGTCAGCGTGAAGGTGAACGAAGCCGAGATGGCAGTCATCAAGGTAAACGACGGACTCGTTCTTGCCAAGATGCTGCTCTGCCAGCTCTGTGGGCTCCCTGTCAGCGAGCAAGTGGTGCTGACTGATGAAGAGACCGCCGATTTGGGTGCCGTCGAGGTTGCTCCGCAGATGAATGTCGAGCAGGCCTTCGAGAACCGTCCTGAGCTGAAGATGCTCCAGAACGTGGTGGATATGGGCAAGCAAACCACCAACCTGCTGAAGGCAGGCAATCTGCCTCAGGTCATGTTGACTGGTGGCTATATGGTAAGCAATCCTAATTTGTTCAATGGCTTCGAGAAGAAGTTTGCCGGCGTATGGAATGTCGGCGTGCTGGTTCGTGTGCCTATCTGGAACTGGGGTGATGTAGCCTATAAGGTGCGTGCCTCGAAGGGTGCCACCACCATTGCCTCACTCCAGCGTGACGAGGCTCGTGAGCTGATAGAGCTGCAGGTGAACCAGAGTGCCTTCAAGGTCAACGAGGCCAATAAGAAACTCGAGTTGGCAAAAGCCAGTACGGAGCGTGCTGACGAGAATTTGCGTACTGCCAACCTGGGATTCAGCGAGGGTGTCATCTCATCTACTACGGTGATGGAGGCGCAGACGGCTTGGCTTCAGGCTCAGTCGCAGAAGATTGATGCCGAGATTGACGTGAAGCTCAGTCAGGTGAACTTGCAGAAGGCTATGGGAACGCTGAGTGAATAGTGGCGCATTCGCTAGTGAAGGCGCATTCGCTAGTGAAAAGTGAATAGAGAATAGTGAAGGCTGCGATTAAGCGAGAGCAGAACCAAGCTTGCTTGAGTTATGCCGAGCGTGAGCAGGCTCGATGTGAAACATCAAAAGTGAAAAATAAAATATATTATGAGTGCAAAAACGCAGCATAACAACATCCTGTTAGCGATTATAGGATTCTCCGCAGTGGTGGCCATTGTGGCCCTGATTGGATTCTTTGCCCTGGGACGTGACCCAGAGCTGATTCAAGGTCAGGTGGAGGTGAGTGAATATCGTGTGTCCAGCAAGGTTCCTGGACGTATTTTGGAAATCAGAGTGAAGGAGGGCGACTTCGTGAAGGTAGGCGATACGCTGGCTATTCTCGATGCCCCAGAGGTCCGTGCCAAGATGGAACAGGCCCGTAGTGCCGAGAATGCTGCCTCCGCTCAGGAGGAGATGGCTCGCAATGGTGCCCGTCAGGAGCAGATACAAGGTGCCTTCCAGCTCATGCAGCAGGCCAAGGCAGGCTTGGAGATTGCCGAGAAGTCGTATGAGCGCATTCAGCGTCTGTTCGACGAAGGTGTGATGAGTGCCCAGAAGCGTGACGAGGTGTATGCCAACTACAAGGCTATGGAGGCTCAGTATAAGGCCGCAGAGAGCCAGTATGAGATGGCTCGCAATGGTGCCCGCTATGAAGACAAGAAGGCCGCTGCCGCTTTGGTAGGTCGTGCCAAGGGTGCCGTCAACGAGGTTAACTCCTATATCAACGAGACTGTCCAGATTGCCCAGATGGAAGGCGAGGTGACCGATGTCTATCCCAAGGTGGGTGAATTGGTGGGAACAGGTTCTCCCATCATGACCATTGCCGTGATGAGTGACCTGTGGGGTACCTTCAATGTTCGTGAAGACCAGCTGAACGGTATGGAGATTGGCAAGACCTTCTCCGCCTTCGTGCCTGCTTTCAACAAGAATGTCGAGATGAAGGTCTATTATATGAAGGACCAGGGTTCCTATGCCGTCTGGAAGGCTACCAAAGCCAACGGGCAGTACGATTTGAAGACTTTCGAAGTAAAGGCTCGTCCCACTGAGAAATTCGAGGGCTTGCGTCCTGGAATGACACTCATTGTTAAATGAAAAGTGGCGCATTCGCTAGTGAAGGCGCATTCGCTAGTGAATAGTGAATAGTGAATAGTGAAGGCTGCGATTAAGCGAGAACAAAGCCAAACTTGTTTGAGCTTTGTCGAGCGAAAGCAGGCTCGATGTGAAACATCAATAGTGAAAAGTGAAGGTTCTAGGGCAGATATATGAAATCATGATGCGTGAGTTGATGATTCTACGTCAGAATCACATCTACCGCTTCTGCATGGTGCTGTTTCCCATTCTGGTGATGTTCTTTTTCACCTCGATGCTGGACGACGGTCTGCCTACGGATATGCCTGTGGGTATTGTCGATTTGGACAACACATCGACCTCCCGTTCCTTGGAGCGCCGTCTCGTCAGCTTCCAGATGTCGAAGGTCGTAGCCCACTATTCCAGTGTGGCAGAGGCCCGTCATGCTATCCAGCGCAACGAGATTTACGGCTTCCTGTATATTCCCAAGGGAACTACCGCGAAGCTGCTTGCTCAGCGACAGCCCAAGATATCCTATTATTACACCTATACTACGCTGGTTGCCGGTTCTATGTTGATGAAGGATATGAAGACCATCTCCACCCTCGGCTCAGCAGGCTTGGGACAGGCCACCATGAGGGCAAAGGGTCTTACCGACAAGCAGATACGGACCATCCTGCAGCCTATCACGATTGATTTGCACCAGATAGCCAATCCTTGGAGCAGTTATAATGTCTATCTCACCACCGTGATGGTGCCTGGCATCATCATGCTTTTCATCTTCCTTATCTCCACCTATTCGCTGGGTACGGAACTGAAGTTTGCCACCTCCAAGAAGTGGCTGGAGATGGCTGATAACAATATCATGGTGGCTCTCTTGGGCAAGTTCCTGCCTCAGACCATCATCTGGCTTGCCATCGTCTTTGGCTATCAGCTTTACGTGTTCTTTCATCTGGGCTTCCCCCATCAGGGCAGTCCGTTCATGTTGGTGCTCTTGGGACTGATGCAGGTGCTGTCATCCCAGGGCTTTGGCATCTTCGCCTTCGGACTGATGCCCTCGCTCCGCATGTCCATGAGTGTCTGTTCGTTGTGGGCAGTGGTCAGCATCTCGATGGCAGGCTCCGCCTTCCCCGTAATGGGAATGGATGGTGCTTTGCAGTCGCTCTCGTGGCTGTTCCCCTTGCGCCACTATTGGATGATCTATCAGGCCTGCGTATTCAATGGCTTCCCGCTTATTGAGTCGTGGTTCCACTTTGCGGCACTGCTGGCATTCATGCTGTTGCCCTGGATGGTGGTAAAGAAAATAAAAAATGCAATGCTCACCTATGTCTATATTCCGTAGTATATATCAAGGCTTAGACGCTGTCTGTTACATCTGGTATCAGGAGCTGAAGCGCATCGTGAAGGACGAAGGCGTGCTGATTTTCTTTTTCCTCGTGCCCTTGGCCTATCCGTTACTCTATTCATGGATTTACAACAACGAGGTCGTCCACGAAGTGCCCGTCTGTGTCGTTGACCAGTCCCACTCCTTCCTCTCTCGCCAGTTCATCCGTAAGTGCGATGCCTCGCCCGATGTGCGTGTCGCCTACTATGCCCAGGACTTGGATGAAGCAAAGTCGTTGGTGAGCCGTCAGCTGGTGAAAGGCATTTACCTCATTCCCAGCGAGTTTGCCGAGAAAGTAAACCGTATGGAACAGGGTGTCATCAGCGTCTATTGCGATATGAGTCTGATGCTCGCCTATAAGAATGTGTTCCAGACCGCCCAGATTGTGTCGATGGAGATGGGTACCGATATCAAGAAGAAGCTTGGTGGTGCTTATACGAAGCGCGAGGAAGTCATCTCCTCACGGCCCCTCGACTATGCCGATGTCGCCATCTTCAATCCCCAGGGAGGCTATGGCTCGTCTTTGCTCCCTGCCGTGCTGATTCTCATCCTTCAGCAGACCCTCGTGCTAGGCATCGGACTCTCCGCAGGAACTGCTCGCGATGAGAATCCCTATCGTAACCTCATTCCTGTGGGTGATGCCCGCTACGACAACACACTGTCCATCGTGCTGGGCAAGGCACTCTGTTATTTGATGGTCTATATCGTGATGGGCACCTGGCTGGTCATCGTCGTGCCACGCCTCTTCAATTTCCCCCATCTTGCCACATGGCAGACCCTCTTCCATCTGATGCTGCCCTTGACGCTGGCCTGCATCTTCTTCGGTATGGTGGTGTCCTGTCTGGTGAAATACCGCGAGAATGTCATGTTGCTGGTGGTATTCATCAGTGTGCCCCTGTTGTTCATGACAGGTGTCTCATGGCCTCAGTCCAACATCCCGGGCGTCTGGCAAGGTGTCTCCTGGCTGTTCCCCAGCACCTTTGGAGCCCGTGCTTTCGTACGCTTGAACACGATGGGAGCTACCCTGAACGACGTAGCCACTGAATACCGCATCCTGTGGATTCACGTCGCTGCTTATTTCGCTGTCGCCTGCCTCGTCTATCGTTTCCAGATCTACCAGTCGCGCAAGCACGCTATGGAGCGTCTTGAATTCCTCCGTCATAAGCGTCAGGAGAAAGAAACTTCCGAAATGTCATAGACTGAAATTTTTTCTCAGTTGGCTTGCAATGTCGAATATTTTTTTTAATTTTGCAGTCGATGAAGAGAATTACAGAAAATCAACCACGCCATTCGCTGACCACACAAATCGTGCTGTGGGTAGTTGGCTTCGTGTCTGTACTCTTTGTCACCGCCCTCCTCATCATGTTCCACTACGCCCGCCAGTCCATCTATCAGGAGGCGATGGAGAAAGCGCGTCAGACCCTGCGCACCACAGAGCTGCGTATCGACAATACCCTGAGCGAGGTAGAGACGGCTACGCGCAGCTTGCACTGGACCATCGAGAAGCGTTTGAACCGCCCAGAGATCATGGACAGCCTCTGTCGGCAACTGTTGAAAGAGAATCCGCACATCCAGAGTTGTGTCATAGCCTTCGAGCCTGGTGTCTATCCGCAATATGGCATCTACTATGAGGTGTATGCCCACCGCAATGCTGTCGATTCCACCAAGATTGACGTGACCATCAACGGAGGAAAGAAGCTCTATACGCGCGAGAAATGGTACTTCATACCCCTGCACCACGAAAAGCCCATCTGGATAGACCCCTATATCGATGTGGAGCACGGCGAGACCTCCATCATCACATCCTATGGTATGCCGCTCCACGACAAAGACGGAGAACTGGTGGGTGTGCTCTCGGCACAGATCTCGATGAAGTGGTTTGCCGACTTGGTGCTCTCGCTGAGGCCGTTCCCCAACTCACATGCCTCGGTGATGGGTACCGACGGACATCTGATTATCCACCCAGACAGCACCCTCGAGGCTCATCAGGCATTCTTTGCTGAGGCTTTCAACGACCCTACCAGTGAAGGTCATCTGGCAGCCATATCCATGAAGACAGGCCATGTCGGACATAGTGAGATTACGTTGGGCGGCAAGCATGGCTTTATCTTCTACCATCCCTTCGAGAATGCAGGCTGGAGCGTGTCTATCGTATGTCCTGAGAGCGACATCTTCAGCTCTTATGACGCGCTCTTGCGGTTGACAGTCATCATCAGTCTCATAGGCCTGTTGCTGATAGGCTTGTTCTGCTCCTTTTTCAGTCATCTCAAGCTGAAACCCTTGCAGCTGCTGGTAGATACGGCACGGCGCATGGCTGACGGCCAGCTGGACGAGCCAGTGAGGGAAAGCCGTCGCACTGATGAGGTGGGCTATGTGCAGAACACCTTCCGCCAGATGCAGCAGAACATCGGACAGCATATCGCGGACATCACCCACCTGACGGATGTGCTCCGCCAGCGTAATGATGATCTCAGGCTGGCTTACGAACAAGCCCGCGAGGCGGATAGCATGAAGGATGCCGTCATCCTGAATATGAGCGACCGCATGGAGCAATCCGTGAAGGCCATCCACACCATCGTTGACGATTTCCGGCAGCATGTGACAGATATGGACGTTGAGGAATGTCGCCAGATGGCTGATAAGATACAGCAGCATACGGAGATAACCACCGAGTTGTTGGGCAATCTGCTTGGTGTCGCCGACAAGAGGAAGGAGGGGAGCCTATGAAAGAGATGAAAAGCCATATCCACCAGTCGCTCTCCACAAGACTCAGTCTTGAGATCCTGTTCGTCGTGGTACTGGTCTTCTCGCTGTCGCTGGGATTCCTCTACTGGCAGTCACGTAACATCATCCGACAGGAGGCCATTGACGAGGCGTCCCATGTGCTTGACAACACGTCACTGCGAGTAAAAGGGTCTATGCTGGAGATAGAGACAGCCACACGGAACATCATCTGGCTCGTCAACCTCCACCATGATAAAGACTCGCTGCTGAAGTACTCCCATCGTATCGTAGCCAACCATCCCAACGCGAACGGTTGCTCTATCACGATGGAGCCCGATTTCTTCCCAGAGGATACATACGGCTTCTCGGCCTATTCTGTCCGCTTCGGCACAAGTTCAGACGGCCAAAGGGACTCAGTGGCCACTGTGCGTGAAGCGGAGTACGACTATTATAATAAGGTGTGGTATAAGACACCGCGCCAGAAGAGAGCAGCCTGCTGGGTGGACCCCTTCGACGACTTCAATGAAGGAACGCTGTCAAACCCGGATTGGATAGCATCCTACTGCGTACCGCTCTACGACAGGCATGAGAAGTTCGTAGGTGTCATTTCCACCGACTTGTCCCTGAAGAAACTCGCAGAGACCATTAATGCAGAGTATCCATACGAAAACTCTTACTTCATGATGCTGGGGCCCGACGGGCATTACTTCGTACACCCCGATACCACCAAGCTGCTCAAGCAGACTATCTTCACGGGTATGGATCCCAGAGAGCATACCGACGTAGTGGCATTAGGCTATGAGATGACCAACGGACGGACAGGACACATGGAGGTGAACTTCGACGGCAAGTCACACATCGTGCTTTACCACCCGCTCGAAGGCACCGAGTGGAGCATAGCCCTCGTCTGTCCGTCAAACGAGCTGCTGCGTGGCTACAACAGCCTGAACTATATCCTGCTGCCGTTGCTCATCATCGGACTGTTGCTGTTGGTCATGGGTTGTCACCGTATAGTGAAACACTTCATACAGCCGTTGGGACTCCTGGCTGCCGAACTGCGACAGATTGGTCACGGCGATTACGACAAGCCCTTGCCGCTCAGTGAGCGCACCGACTTGATAGGACAGTTGCAGAACACTTTCTGTCTGATGCGACGGAGAATCAGCAAGCATATCAAAGATGCTGAGCAGACCAAACAGGAGACTGAGCAGCGGACCAAGGAACTGGAGAAGGCCACCCTGCTGGCGCGACAGGCCAGTGAGCAGAAGACCCAGTTCATGCAGGATATGTCACACCAGATACGTACGCCGCTCAACATCGTTCATGGCTTCGCACAGGTGTTGCGTGGAAATGGCGAGTCTATTCCTGACGACGAGAAACAGCAGATTGCCGAGACGATGTTCGTGCAGACCAATACCCTCGATTATATGGTGAGCAAGCTGCTGACTGCCTCGTTTGTTGAGAGCCGTCAGACCATCAACACCGCCGACACCGTGCGTTGTAACGAGGTGGCTCGCGAGGCTTTCGAAAATGCCGGCACTCTGATGTCCCATACCGCAGAGATGCATCTCGACTCCCATGTCGATGACCAGCTGACCATCACGACTAACCGTCACCATCTGCTCATCGTCCTCACCGAACTGCTCGCCAACGCCCTGCACTTCACTCGTGAAGGCAGCGTCACCATGCGTATCGAAGCCTCAGCAGATGCAGTGCACTTCATCATCGAAGATACGGGTCCCGGCATTCCTTCCGACAAGTCCGACTTCATCTTCGAGAAGTTTACCAAGCTCGATATGTTCACCGAGGGGCTTGGCCTCGGACTGTTCCTCTGCCGCCGTGTCGTCATGCTGATAGACGGCACCCTCACACTAGACCCTCACTACACCAATGGCAGCCGCTTCGTCGTAAGCCTCCCCATCTCTGTTTAAAAAACGTGATTTGACTTGCAGATTTTAAAAAAAGTTGTATATTTGCATCGTATTTGCTAAGAATCTAAAATTGAAATGATTATGAAGACTAAAAACCGTAATTTCCTGATTTCCGCAGTCTTGATGATTTGGACCGCGATGATGATGACAGGCTGTGCTAAAGAAGACATAGCCAGCAATGATAACGGCGGCGGTACTAATCCTACCGACGTGAATGTGGACGAGTTGAATGTCAAGGTGACGGCAGACATGCCGACAGCCGTGCTGAGCTCGTTTGACGAGAACTCTATGGGTGCTGCCTTAGTGCGCCGTTTGAACATCAAGACGGGCGAGGTGACCTCAGACACTAAGATGATACTCATCAAGGGTGAGGACATTCTGAATCGCCCTCTTACTGAATGGCTGGAGGCCGCTAAGATTTACCTTCGTGGCGGCTATATCGCTGTGGAGAAGCCCCACAATGCCCATCTGGTGAAAATGATGGAGCAGTTGTCGGCAAGATTTGAGCAGGCTACCATCGAGTTGATGACAGAGAGTGGACATGTAACAATCACTCCTCCCAAGCAGCAGTCTGGCAATGCCATCAATTCTGATGCAGCGAGGATTAACGCCCGCGTTGCCAATATCGCTGCAATAGCAGGCAGACGAGGTGCTGCCAGCGGAACAGATGCTGTTGCCGAGATGGTCATCTTCTCACCAAGGGGTTACTACCAGTGCGAGCCTCACCAGGGTGTCTTGGTCAGCTCCTCATACACAGACAAGGATGGCAAAGAGGTAGTACAAGAAGAGATACACAATCCCGACTACACCAAGCGCAGCAGCGGTTGCCTTGCCGACGGTGCTGCCATGTGGCTTAACACCAAGAATGCTCAGACAACTACTAACAAAGCCACCAACCGCGCTGACGGTCAGGGGGCTATCAACGAACTGATGGGTGCCAGCGAAGAGCATTACTATCAGAGGAGCCTGATGGCTATGGATTGGAAAGGACAGTCACGCCATAAGCCTAATGGCTTTACTGAAACCATCCGCGTGTGGGGCAGCCACAATATGGAGACCAATAAGGACTATTACTTCGTAGAGCAAGCCGTACTGTCTGCCGTGGGAGGTCAGCAAGAGGGTGATGCCCGCTTTGATGTCAACAAGACCCTTTATGCAGGTCCTTACAAGGAAGATGAATGGATAGACGCTGATTTCAACAGTAAGGACAATCACTACTCAAAATACTATGGTGCATATTGGCAGGAGGGCAACTACTCGTTGAACCTTGTTGGTTCGAGCACCATAAGGCTGGAGGATGCCCTTCCTACTACCGACAACAACACCACCAGCACATCTATAGCTGTGGGTGAGACTCACTCAGAGACTAACACCATTGGTTTCTCCTTTGGCGTGGTAGGTGAGAATATTTCTGTCGGTGGCAATCTCTCACACGGATGGACTGATGGCACCACTTATACCATGACCTCTACCACCAATACCAATGATATAAAGGTGCAGAAGAACACCGAAGCTAATAAGGTAATGTGGAAATACGAGAACAGCCAGCAAACCTTCGGCGATTCTGATGAAGACGAGCACATGCTGGCTCCTGTCGCAGTCACCACCGACGTAAACATGGACAACCAGGCATGCTGGTCAGTAGAGAATCCAGAAGGGGCATACACCCTTGAGGTCACGAGTGATTCAAGGATGAAGTGTATAATGGCAAATGATGATGGATGTCATGCTTATACTAAATGGCCATCCACAGAGAATAGCAAATATGAGCTCATCGTGCCTAACCGTGCTGAGCAGACATGGCACATGGACATCACCTTCCCTGAGATTGGTCAGGAGGGTCATGAGGGACAGAAGGGTCTGCTCACCCAATACTTGGAAAAGCAGTTCCCAAGCCTCTATCAGACAGAGTTGAAGATTGCCGACCAGACGCCTGAGAGCGAGAACACCATCAAGTTATTGGTCAAACAGACCGAAGATGTGCTGAACAACAGCGATGGTGCCCAGACGCTGCGTGAGTATGCCCTCGACCTCGGCATCTCTCAATATACCATCAAGTGGTTTACTACCGATGACAAGCACAGCGTATATACAGTTGATGTTAAGGCAAAAGAATGAGTAACAAGATATTGGGCACCCGCAAGGGTGCCCTTTTTTGTTTGAGAAGCTCAGAATGAGCCGATAATTCAAAAATTCTCCTTATCTCTGTTTATTGAAAAAAAAGAGAGGCTTCGCCTGAAGCCCCTCCCTCTCTCTCTTAATTTTCAAAACGGTCCGTATCCCATGCAACTGGTCGTGCCCAGTGCCGTCAGGAATGCTGTGAGAGCGGCTACTATCACCTTCACCGCCACCTCAATAAAACGATTCTTCTTCATAATTTTTCCCTTTTCTTTGACCGAGTTCATTTCTCATTTTTCATTTTCATTTCTCATTTCTCATTTCTCATTTCTCATTTAAAAAGAGGCCCCTTGTGGGGCACTCTTTTCGCCTTACCCTTCGTCACCTCCTGCGGTGCCACCGCCTCCGGTATTGTCACCTCCGCCGGGAGTTACAGTGCCGGTATTGCCACCGTTGTCCGTGCTTCCGCTACCCGTAGATCCATTGTTCCCAGAATCCGTAGATTCGTTCTCGTTGTCCTCGATGTCTCCGCTGTCGCTCGAGGTCACGCGCTTCAGCACGTTGCCCTCTTCGTCCAGACAGGTAATCTGAATCGAGGTGTTCTTCAGCTCGTCCTTCAGCTCCACGTTAGGGGTGAAGATGATGCGGCGCACGCTGATGAGGCTGGTCTTCACATCCTCTAGGTCGGCAACGGCCTTCGAGCGGACGCCGAAGCGCATGGTGCCGAGTCCGGGCAGAGGGATGGAGTGACCTTCGGTCGCCCACGTACGGATGACCTCACCGGCAGCGTCCCAAGCCGCCTTGATGACACCTGCAGAGATTCCCGAGTGGGTAGCAGCCTCTGCGAATACCTTCTTCTCCTGGATGGGGATGTACAGGTCGGGACGCATCACGAACTTCTTACCAGGGTTCTTACCGAGCTTTACTTCACGTCGTTGTGCAATTACTTTAATAGCCATAATTTTTAATAATAAGTTAGTTAGACATTTGTTGATAATTTTGTTAATACTCTCGTTGTCGCCTTGTTTCGCTTCCAGAAGGTACTGTTAAGGAAAACAATTGCTACAATTAATGCGCGCAATTTCTAGATTTAAATCTCGCAATTTTCACCTTTAAAGACCGCCTGTCCACTATTTTAATTTGACATTGCAAAGGTAAGAATCTTTCATTGCGGTTCACGAATATTTCACAAGAAATTTTTCACTTTGTTCTCGCTGTTGCAGTTGTTGCAGTGTTGCAGTTCTCTTAAGGCTATTCTCATACCCTAAAAATACTTCTATATTTATATATAAATATAGAGTTAATTTTTGACTTTCATATAACTTATTTTGGAACTGCAACACTGCAACGCTGCAACAGTGAGAGCAAAGTGATGCTTGCATCGACTCTGCCGAGCGCCTGCAGCCTCGACAAAGTCAACAACTGCAACACATGACCGCAAAAAATGTGGCAAAAATTTGGTTATTTGAAATGTTATTGCTAATTTTGCCACGGAATTATGAAGAGAAGAAGGAACTATGAGAGAAGTGATTGGGAGAAATCTGAAGGTGTTGCGTGAAGCCAACGACTTGACGCAAGAGCAGATGTCCAGTTATCTGGGCATCGGGCGTAGTGCGTATGCCAACTATGAGGCTGGCGAGCGAGAGACTCCGTTGGAGGTGCTGGAGCGTTCGGCGGCATTGTTGGGCTGCGAGTTGGAACTGCTGTTTGAGCAGGATGTGGAGACGGTGAAAGACCGCATGATGGTCTGCGCCTTCCGCACAGACGGGCTGACAGAGGGCGACATGAAGGAAGTGGCACGCTTCAAGCAAGTGGTGCTGGAGTATATGAAAATGCAGAAAATGCTTGGAGAATGAAGAAGTTAGCCAAAGAAACCATCGAGCAGCTGGCGCTGAAAATGCGCTTACAGGCAGGACTGAATCCGTCTGAGCCTATCCATACGAAGACGTTGCTGCGCAAACTGGGAGTAATGGTGATTTATCGTCCCCTCTCAGAGAAGGCTTGCGGTCTTTCGATGCGTTCATCCGACGGTCGCGCGAAGTTTATACTCGTCAACTCAAACAACTCACGTGGTCGCCAGCACTTCACCATTTGCCACGAGCTTTTCCATCTATATTACGACGAAGAGCCGAAACCCCATATCTGTGGTACGCCCGGAATGGAGAAAGATCCTGCGGAAATCAATGCCAATACCTTTGCCTCCGCACTGCTTTTGCCACAGGCAGGTGTGCTGGAGTCGATACCTTCGGAAGAGATCATGAACCGCCATATCACCACAGCCACGATGCTGCGTGTGGAGCAGTTGTTTGGCGTGAGCCATCAGTCGCTATGCTATTGTTTGCGCCACCTGCGTCTGCTTACAGAGGAGGAATTGCAAACCCATTTGGAGGAGAGCATGGAGATTCAGCAGATTGCCGCAGAGTACGGTTACGACCTCTCACTCTATCAGCCAGGCAACGAAGGGGTGGTAATAGGCGACTTTGGCGAGAAAGCACGCCTGCTGTTTGAACAGGAGCGCATCTCCGAGGGCCACTATGTCGAACTCTTAAATCTACTGAAATAGGATGGCAAAGGGTGTGAAGACACAGATTGTATTGGATGCAGATGTGGTGATTCACTTCTCTAAGGGAGGCTTGCTAAGTCTGTTGCCCCGCATATTCCCTGACTACGAATATGTGCTGCTGGAGGCTGTGCACGAGGAATTGCTATCGGACATCAGAACGCAGATAGATCACCAGATGGCGTTGCTGAAGAATATCACGCTTCTCCCTTTTGCACCTCGTGGCGAAATGCTCCGCGAGTATGCTATGCTAAGAAGCCGATTCGGTAAGGGCGAGAGTGCCTGCATGGCCTATTGTCTGTTTACGCACAACGTGATTGGCAGCAGCAACCTGCGTGACATCCGTGCCTACTGCGAGGAGAAAAAGATAGTGTATCTCACTACGATAGACTTCCTTTGGTATGCTTGGCGGAAGGGCCTGCTGACACCAGCTGAGATATCAGCCTTTATCGCCGAGGTGAAGCAAAAGGGAAGCAAACTGCCTGATGTGAAGATAGAGAAGTATGTTTGCGAGAAGATACTGTAGATTTTTTCATTAGAGTTATATTAATAAGATATGAATATATATTCTCCTAATCAATCAATAACAAAGAGTTACAAAAGAGAACCTGTTAATGCGAGTAACTTTAATGCTTTTCGAGATGCGTTAAAGGAATTGTTGGGGCTTGTTCCTAATGTTCCATTGGAACGCTCTTTGAATGGTTATTTTAAGCCCTTTCTTGATAATTCTTTATACAAAGACTATGAAACTCAGATAGAAGAGGATGGTATTGATTTAACCATTCATACAGGTCGTACTCTCGCTTCTCCTGTAGGCGTATTAATTGAACTGAAACATCCAGGCAACAAAGCAGAAATGTGTAGTTGTGATGATATTAACAGAAAAGCCCTTCGTGAACTACTTTATTACTTCTTAAATCAACGCACACAAAGAGATAACCTAAGTGTAAAATATCTAATAGCAACTAATGCTTACGAATATTTTATTTGGGATGCTCAGCTTTTTGAGAAATATTTTTTTCATAACCGCAAATTGCGGTCAGATTATAACGCTTTTCTCAACAAGCAATTATCAGGAAGTGACACGAAATTTTTCTATGAGAATATTGCTAGCAAATATATTGAAGAGGTAAAGGATAAACTTGACTTTACCTACTTTAACTTGCAGAAGGTAAATTTAGACAATGACCGATTATTACTACCTATCTATAAAGTGTTAAGTGATATACATTTGATGAAATTACCAACAAAAAATGATAGTAACACTCTTAATGAGGCTTTCTATCGTGAGTTGCTTTATTTGATGGGGTTAGAAGAGAAAAAAGACGAGCATAACAAGTTGGTTATTAAACGTCTTAATGATGGACAGCGACAGAGCGCCTCTTTGATAGAAAACACCATAAATGCTATCGAGGCTGAAGATTTGTTAACGCGATTCCAACATCGGCAGAATTTCGGTAAAGACCGTGAAGAGCAACTTTTCAACATTGCACTTGAGCTCGTTATAACGTGGATTAATCGCTTGCTTTTTCTGAAGTTGCTTGAAGGTCAGATTTTAAAGTATCAAAATGGCGACAAGAGCTATCAATTTATGAATATTGATCGGCTTGGTGATTTTGATGAGGTAAACCGTTTGTTTTTCCAAGTATTAGCTCGTGACTATCCTGATAGAGGAGAAGAAGAAATTAAGGATTTCCCGAATGTTCCTTACCTAAACAGTTCTCTTTTTGAGGTTACCGAATTAGAGCATGATATGATTCGTATAAATGCGCTTTCGCAAAAAAAGAAATTACCACTTTCAGGAAAAAGCGTATTGAAGAACTCTGTTAAATACAAAAATGTTGATGAATTACCTATTTTAGAATACTTGTTTGAATTCCTCAATGCGTATAATTTTGCCAGTGAGGGGACAGAGGATATTCAACAAGAACCCAAGACTTTGATAAATGCTTCTGTCTTGGGACTCATCTTCGAGAAAATAAATGGACATAAAGATGGCGCAGTCTTCACACCAGGAAAAATCACCATGTATATGACCCGCGAGGCTGTTAGGTCAACTGTTATCCGCCAATTTAAAGAGCATTTCAAGTGGGAGAAATGCGACACCATTCAAGACATCTATAATAAAGAGCCTGATGTCAAAGAGGCCAATGATCTGATAAACGCTTTAAAGTTCTGTGATCCAGCTGTAGGGTCAGGCCACTTCTTGGTATCAGCTCTTAATGAGTTGGTTAAGGTAAAATACGATCTGGGGATATTGGTTGATGCTAATGGAAATCGTATTCGCAAAAGCGATTATGAGATTACGATTGACAATGACGAACTCATTGTTAATGATAGCAAAGGCGATCTATTTGTCTATAACAAAACAAATAAAGAGAGTCGAAGAATACAAGAGACGCTATTTAATGAAAAACGCCATATTATAGAAAATTGTCTATTTGGAGTTGACTTGAATCCAAATTCTGTAAATATCTGCTGTTTGCGTCTGTGGATTGAATTGTTGAAGAATTCTTATTATACTGCTGAAAGCAATTATGAACATTTGGAAACACTGCCTAATATTGATATTAACATCAAGTGCGGCAACTCCATATTAAATCAACACCCACTTGACTCTGACATCCGTCAGGTTTTGGCCTCTACAGGGCTAGAAATAAAAAAATACAAAGAGGATGTTGCCGACTACAAGCGGATGGCTAATAAAGAGGCAAAAGCTCGTTTGAAACATGATATAGACATTATCAAATCTTATCTTAAGAAAGGTCTGAGCGAGAATTCTCCAACTTATAAGAAATGGGTTTCTGTAGCTAAGGAACTAGGTGATATGCGACTCCAAGGTTCTTTGTTTGGAGATGCAGACAACAAAAAGAGTCAATTCGCCAAGAAAATAGCAAAGCTGGAAAAAGAAGAAGCAAAACTAAAGGCTTTGGTAAACGATATTCGCGACAATAAGATTTTTACCAGTGCTTTTGAATGGAGATACGAAATACCTGAGGTCCTTGATAATAAAGGCGCGTTCCAAGGGTTTGATTGCATCATTGGCAATCCACCTTACGGAGTGTCTATTAAGGGTGATTATCGTGACAAGGTAGTTACCATGTGGAAGAATGTACCAGATTTTGAGATATATTACTATTTCATACAACTTTCGTATGCTTTGCTAAAGGATAATGGTTTCCTCTCATTTATTATTCCCAACTCATGGCTATTTAATGTTTATGCCAAAAATTATCGCACTCAGATGCTTGATAGGTGGGAGATAAAAGAGTTGCTCGACTGTTCTAACTTTAACATTTTCAAGTCAGTGACAGTGCGAAATTCGGTAGTTACTATGCAAAAGAAAACGAATGGAGGAACCTCTGTTGGATATAGAAATACTGCCACGGCTGGAGATTTTGACGAATTAGTATCAGAACCTCTCAAGTTCCTTGAGCGTGATGAATTGCTGGCCAACAATCAAAACTGGGGCCTTGCATTCTCACGTACACCTCAAGTTATAGAATTGGTAAACAAGATATCTTCCCAAGCACACACACTGTCAGATTTCTTTGAATATTCCCAAGGATATATTCCTTATAGACTCTCTGACTTACAAAAAAAATATGGAAATGAGGAAGGGAAACAAATAAAAGAGAAAAGGCTTTGGCATTCTGATCATAAAGTGACTGATGAATATATTCAAGAGTTATATGGCCATGATATAACAAAGTACTCTTATCAATCTACAGGTGAATTTGTGAAATATGGAAAGCATTTGGCGTGTTATGTTGACTTAAAATTTTTTAGAAATGAGCATCTTGTAGTTAGAGAAATAACAAACCCACAAATAATAGCATGTATAATTAACGATTTGTACGTCAACGACCCTCAGTTAATTGATGTTATTTTAAAACCAAATGAGGCACTTTGGAATCTTCGTTTACTTTGGGCAATTATGAATTCCCGATTGGCGACATTCTATCATTTCAATCATTCACCCAAAGCAACTAAAGGAGCTTTCCCGAAAATTCTTGTTGACGACATCCAATTATTCCCTCTTCCAAATATTGCGGAAGATGACAAGAATGAAATCGAAGCAAAGGTGAAAAGTATTATGGATGAAAAATCAAAGAATCCTAATGCCGATACCACATCGTACGAGGCTGAGATAGACATACTGGTCTATCATCTCTATCAACTCACATATGATGAAGTTCTGATAGTTGATCCAGAAACTCCTCTTACGAAAGAAGAGTATGACAAGATGAATTAAATATGTTGAAAGAGTTATCAGATTTTCAATAGATTTGTATCACTGACATTGTAGAATAAACGAGAAGATATGGGATTAAAGAGAAAAGAAGTTCCAGAACCAAGGTGGTATATGGATGACTATGCTGATGTCAGTAACTATGATCTATTTTCTGATGAACGTTGGGGAGTAACGGTTGAATGGGATATCCTATTAGAGCAGGCAAAGAAAATCGATGCTATTGTGCTTCTTATAAACAAGCATGATTTTCCCTCTCAGCTCTTCCTTTCTTATATTGATATACTTGAGGCAAATCTCTATATTTATGACGATTTGTTTTATTTCCTTATAGGTGAGCATATTGGCAACGATCCGAATCCTGATGATAATCTCAAGAAAAGGATGGTTGATATTTATAGACGTTTGTTCTTCTGGAATTTGGATTGCCGTGATATAATAAAACAAATTCACGAAGAACTTACACTGGTTTTGAATCACATTGTGAAACTACTAGACCAAAGGGGATTTGAAGTATTAAGTAACCGCATTGTGGAAGAATGGTGCTGGGGATTCTATTTAAATTCTCAAGAAAACGATGCGATTGAAATCTCATGGAGAAAAGACCGAGCTCTTCAATATGCAATAGAAGCATATAACGCAAAATTTCAATTGAAACCATTGGCTAAACAGATTTTGAATGCACTTAATATCCTGACGAATGCCATTTATTTCTTTAGATTAAGTTTTGATTTACCAAAGGGCTGTTTCCCGTCATTGTTAGAGCAATACCGTAATAGTGATAAGGGAAAGAATTTTGTAAAAGCCTGGGAACGGGATTTTGAAGGTTCACGTGACTATCTGATAGCAAGTATGGAAAAGTCTTCGGAATTAAATCCATGGGTTCACAGGTATCTTCATATCCGGGAGAATGAGAGTGTAATAGAGCAGCTTTTTTATGATGAGATTTCGGGATTTATGCTCAATGATGAGGAATACTACAATACTAATAATTGGATCAGTATTCTGAAAATAGCGACTCTATTACGCGAGTATGACGAACGTCATAGCAAACCAGCCAAGACAGTCTCTAATAAGTCGAAGACAATAAAGACATTCCGTGAATTCGTCATTCATGCAGAAAGAACCGACGAGGTTATTGAAAAGTTGCATCACCTCATTGGGAATAAAACGAACTCGGATGCTCTTAAAATAATCACACGAGCCGTGTGGATTGGCTGGATAACTATACCTACAGCAACATCAATAAAAAATGAGTTTCCCACTATTACATGTTCACCACAGATGATATCTAAATGTTTAGGCGAAGAAAAACCACATAGGGGAGGAGTAATTGATGAAAAAGCAGTTGAAAGAATAAGAATACAATTCGAGACAGAATAAAACACTATGGTAAGTTGTCTAAAGTTGAGCTTAGTTTACATTAAACCTCCCTCAACTCTTTTTTCTTTTCAAAAACAATAAGGGTTAGTACCTTTGCACCCGCATTTGGAAGCGATTCCATTTGCGGGCTTTTTGTTTGCCCTTGACGACGAGCTAGTCTGTGTGTATATTGCAACCATCAGACCACAGTCTATCGTTATGGGGGCAAATTGGGTCAAAAAAATAGAGTTGAAAATTTAACAGAAAAAATAGTATGAGTATAAGTAGAAAACTTATGTATTTTTATATTCGTGATGCGTAACGTATCTTTGCCGAGAAAATCGGGCGGTAAACCCATGCGGTAAAAATGCCCGGTATATAGACAACAATAATAATATTAATGGTCGATAAGGAGCGACCGGTTGGGCGAAGTGAATGAGAAGGAAGTCTTGCAAGTTAAACGTGGTACCAATTCTGGAACTTCATCTTCTCTCACGAACTCAACAAAATGAAAAAGAGTTTAGAGAAAACAGCAATTTGTGAGCAAATAGTAGAACTGAACAAGATGTGTAGTTCGTTGTGTATGATTCAGCCCAAACAAAGCAAGGTTGATACGGATGCTTCGATGCAGAGCATTGTGGCTGGTGTGCGCAGATTGGAAAGTAGCATCAGCATGATAGCCGACAGGCAGCGGATGACTCTGCTGAATGTCGTTCCCTTTGATGTCCGCAAAGTCCTACAGACGTTGGGGTATATCAGATGGGATATAACTCTTGTGGGTGGCTCGGATGATGCCATCAAAGCAATCGACAACATGATTAGCCTGGTGAGAGAACTGGAATCTTTGAACCAGAAGATAGAGAGCGACGCTGCGACTCAGTGCGACCTATATAATAAAATGGTGGAAGATTATCGGGCCAAAGAATGGTCACGCGAATACCGGTCGTTTGTCCGACAAGTGAAGGAGGATATTGATGTTGATATCAAAGCGGGAATGACGGAGTCCGATGCTTTCAGACGCGAATTGAAGAATCTCAGGCAGACGCATCTGAACTCCTACAAGCCTGCTCGCATCAAGAGGCTGTACGATTGTGTTGTCAATCAGGATTGCCCTCTCTACGAGGCTATTGTTCGTGACAGAGAGAAACTGTCGGATGATTACCTCTTGGATTTATTCTCTTTCCTGTTCCGCTATAATACGCTGAAGGGGCATATCGATTCTGTTCACCTCTTGAAGCCTGTAACGGGTAAATACGACAAACTGTTTACTTGCTGGGCGGCGAAGGAGTATGTAGAACGGATGAGTCCGATATTGTTGATTAGTGGCATTCTTGAAAAGGGGCATTTCCCAATTCTGCTGATGGTTATGAGAGACTTGGGCCTGTCGCCAAAGGATAATAAGCCATTTGTTCAGATGAAGAACTATGCCAACGAGATAAATACTGCAATTGAAGAACTAAGGTTTGACAAGGATCATAGTCTCTTCTCGAAAATGTTTGGCTGGCTGGGTAATGCGTCGTTCTGTGAACTTGAGTACGGAGAAATAGGCGATACAGGATTTGACCCGCAAAAGATAAAGGAATACCAGGACGTATATCTGCGATGCTTTACGATACTCAATCAGCACGGATTGTGTGTGCCAAAAAAAAGAAAGTTGGCATCCTATCTGCAAACGCCCGATCCGAATATCAGTCTGGATGTCATTATGAAAGGTTTTCCGATGGAATATCGTATAAGGCTTGACTACCTCCGTTCAACATTGCGTAGAGAAACGCTTGTTTTTGGTTGAATAGAACACACTTTAGTTTGGGGGATTTTCGCCTCGCTTACGGAAATCCCCTTTTTCATTCAAGCTGATAACTATTTCGCTGAAATATAGTTGAATGGCACAGAAATGCACGATAGTTGCACTTTCATCATCGACATATTTTTTTATAACATTAATTTTTTACAACTATGCAGACGATGCTTTTAGAAGTAGTGAAATGCGGCGACGCTTTCACGGTGAAGAGTGAGAAGAGTGAGAACGGTGAGCTGAAGAAACGTCAGCTGGTACTCAAAGAGCTTGGCGGTAAGTACGAAAGCCACTATGTGGTGACAGCACTCGCTGAGCAGGCAGAGAAGGAATTCAAGGCCGGTGACCTCGTGTTTGCCACCATGCGATTCCAGAGCCGCGAGTACAACGGACAGGTTTATCAAGACATCGTAGTAACTGAAATCATTAAGAAGTAATCGGGCGAAGGATGAGCGAGGAAATGTGTCCGGACTAATGAGCTCAACTAAAACCCCGCAATTCCGAAGCTCACAAATTCGATCGATTATGGAAAAGATTATTATTACAACAGAGAGACAGGCAATGCTTGATGGTCTTTTGACCTTAGGCATTTTGGAGAACGGACTTCGTATAGCAGACTTCCAATGTTGTGAAGATGTATTACTCGACGCGTTCTCAGGAACTTTCAAAGTGGAAGGCAAGCGCGACGGCAACGTGTATATGACCGAAAAGCCCAAGCGCATACGTAACCAAGCCATCTTCCGCGATGATAACGCTTCGCTGTCGCAAGGACAGGATAAGAGGTGGTACTTCTATTTCTCGCTCGACGAGAACCAGCTGGAGCAGTTGCCCGAGAAACTGGTGCGTCAGGCAAGTGCGATAGCACAGAAGGTTTTAAGGGAACTTATTTTGAAACAGCAGTAAGAAATATGGTAAACTTGGTATATAAAGTGGGCGGCGAGAAACATTGCCGCCCCATTAAGACCCCCGAAGAGTTGATAGCAGCGTGTAATACACCTGAGAACATTCAGAACTGGAATGACTTCCGCAGTACTGGAGAGGATAGGTACAAGCACGCGCTGGTGCAGGTGAACTACAACGGTCAGGTGCCTGATGGCGGTCTGCTGAAAGGCATCAAGACGGTGAGTCCGTTCTTCTTCTACGACATCGACTGCCGCGACCGTGAAGAATGCCGCCGTATCATCAATCAGCTGCTTCAGATGAAGGAAGAACTGGGGCTGGTAGAGGTGTCAGAGTCGGCCAGTTACGGTGTTCATGCTGTGGCCCGTCGTATGCCTGAGCATACTATTCTGGAGTGTCAGGTTCGTATGTCGGTTCTTACAAAAACAGAGATGGACACTAATAATAAAGAAAATAACAGGGTGGTGTTCCACGGGCCTATTGACGCTGAAACGACGCCTCTGTTAGACCCAGCACTCTTTATCGAATCGCTCTCTGACGAGGAAGCTGCTGCTGAGTATCTGCGACTGAAGGAGCGTGAAGCACAAGGCTTGGAGGAAGTCTCTGCTGGGGCTAAGAAGTCGAACAAGCACTATCGCCCTTGGGAAGATAATGCTGATGTTGCAGCGTTGCAGTGTTGCAGTTCTCAAGAGGCTGTCCCTCAGCCATCATTTGACCCAGAGGCAAGATACAACGGGGTGCTGTTCAAGGACATCATCGCGAAGTATTGGGAGCTGTTCAATGACGGGAAGATTCCTGTGGATGGTGACCGTAATGTGCTGACATTTGAATTAGCAGCCACTATACGTTCTATTTGCGGTTATTCTTTAGAGCAACTGTTGCAGGTCGTCCCCAACTATTGGGCTAAGCCTGACGGTACGTGTTCTCAGGAGGATTTGGCCGAGTGGCGCAAGACGCTGGAGAATGCGCTGAAGGAGCCTCGCAAGGGTATGCCGTACAGGTTGAAGCAGGTGTTGCAGGCGCTGAAGTCGCAGCAGGCGGTGAAGGCTTGTGGCGGTACGCTGACAACGCCTCCACCGATGCCCAAGAAGTTGCCGCCGCTGATTAGGCTGTTGACGAAGAACGTCCCCTGGTTCTACAAGCCCGCCGTGGCCAATGCGGTGTTCCCGGCACTGGGAGCCCACCTGCACGGTGTGAAGTTCCGCTACTGGGATAACGTGGACCACGAGGCGACGTTTATGAACGTCTTGATAGGTCGTCAGAGTATCGGTAAGGGTACCATCAAGAAGCCTATCGAGTACATCATGGACGACATCAAGCAGCGCGACCAGCCCAACCGCCAGCGTGAGGCGGAGTGGAAGCAGAAGAACCCGGGTGCCAAGCAGAAGAAAGACCCGCGCCCCACGGACATCTGCATCCAGATGTTGATAGACAACCTGACAGATGCCGTCTTTAACCAGCGCATTGTAGATGCCAACAACAACGGTCAGCGATTCATCTATACCATCGTGGACGAGATTGAGGGCTTGAAGAAGGTGACGTCGAAGGGTACTGTCGATGAGGTAGGCTTGCTGATTCGCAAGGCCTTCGACAACTCGGATGCCGGTCAGGAGCGTGTAGGAGCCGACAGCGTATCAGGTATCGCACCCTTGCGCTGGAACTTCAATGCTTCGACCACGCCGCCCAACGCCCGTAAGTTCTTCTTCAAAATGGTGAACGACGGAACGGTGAGCCGACTGGACATCTCGACCATTATACACAGCGATGACGACGACGATACGGCACCCATTCTGGGCATCTACGACCACACGTTTGCCGCAGAGCTGAAGCCCTACATCGACCGTCTGGAAGCTGCCAACGGACTGATAGAGTGTGCTCAGTCCAGGAAGCTGGCACTGGACATCAAGCAGGAGAACAAGGATGCCGCGAAGCTCTATGAGAGCGAGGCCTACAAGGTTTTCAGCTATCGTGCCAACGTGATAGCATGGCTGAAGGGCATGGTGCTCTACGTGGCGCACGGCTACAAATGGTCGAAAGAGATTGCCGACTTCGTGCGCTGGAGCGAGCAGTATAACCTGTGGTGTAAGATGCTGTACTTCGGTCAGCAGCTGGAGAAAGAGCTGCGTGAGGAGGTGGAGATTCAGCGTCAGTCAGGGCCGCAGAACCTGCTGGAGTTGCTGCCCGATGAGTTCACAAAGCCACAATACTACCAGATGCGCCAGCAGCAGGGCAAGAGTGGTAGCGGTGACGGCACGTTGCGCAGTTGGCAGAGTCGCGGATATATTGTCTTTGACGAGGTGAGCGGCAGGTACTGCAAGACTGAGGAGTACAAGCATAAGTTTGGAGGTAAGGTATGATTGAAGTTCAGAATAACAAGGCATGTTTTGTGCAGCTCTGGCGTAAGCTGGAGCGCACGAGGTGCCTCCTCGGAGGTCAGTATAAGCGGTTCTGTATCCGCAATGTGTTGAAGTCGTGGTTCCCAGCCGAAGCTAATGACAACTTTATCTGGGAGGTATGCCACCTGTGCGAGCAGGAAGGTTGGAACGAGTTGCCTCTGCCTAGTCTCTATCCTCGCAAGCACCGTGAACTTTTGCGTGCTATCGTAGCCGTACGTGCCGGCATCAGTTTTTGGAAAATCAATCTGAAGGCCCTCGACGCAGCCTACAGCATCGCATTTCCTAATAGTACACCAATTAACGTAAACAAAAAGAAGAAATGAATAAGGAAACTAAACTCAGCGAGCATATGACGCTCGCTGAGCTTTGCAAAACGAGAACGGGAATTGAGAACGTGCCGAATGAGGCACAAGTAGAGAATTTAAAAAGGCTTTGCCAATGGTTAGAACAATTGAGAAGGCGATGGAACAACCTGTATGGGGAGGGTGATGACCCGATTATCATCAACTCGGGGTTCCGTTCGCCAGAAGTGAACAAGGCGGTGGGAGGCGTCGCTACGAGCAACCACCTGACGGGCTGTGCCGTAGATATCCGCTGCATCGGGATGGAACAGGCATTGCGATACGCCTCTATCCTACTCGACATCAGCGACCTGAACAACGAAGATTTCGATGAATTGCTGATAGAGCAGAAGGCGCACGTGGTCTGGATTCACTTCGCAGTCCGTCCCTCGGGGAACCGGAGACGGTGTAATTTTAAACGGTGAAAAAAAATGGTGATTTAGCTTGTATATCAAAAAAATGTTGTATATTTGCAAAATCTATTGCTAAGAATCTAAAATTGAAATGAATATGAAGACAAAAAACCGTAGTTATTTTCTTTCCGCAATCCTGATAGGTATTGCGATGATGATAACAGGCTGTGCTAAAGAAGACATAGCCAGCAATGATAACGGCGGCGGTACTAATCCTACCGACGTGAAGGTGGATGAGTTGAATGTCAAGGTGACTGCCGACATGCCGACAGCCGTGCTAAGCTCGTTCGACGACAACTCTATGGGTGCAGCCTTAGTGCGTCGTTTGCCCAAGACTACGAGCAGCCTTGATGCTGACACGAAGATGGTTCTGATTAAGGGTGAGGACATCCTGAACAGACCAATTACTGAGTGGTTTGAGGTGGCAAAGATATACCTGCGCGGCGGATATATAGCCGTGGAGAAGCCCCACAATGCGCATTTGGTGAGCGTGATGGAGCAGCTGTCGGCAAAGCTGGCGCAGGCTACTCACGCCATTCTGACCGAGGACGACGGTAGCGGCATCATCATTAACTATAACCCGTCCAACAGTCAGTCTGCCAATGCTGTCAATGCCGAGGCAGAGCGCTTCAAGGCTCGCATTGCCAACATCCAAGCTAAGTCTGGCCACCGTGCTGCTAGCGACGAACAGCAGCCTGTTGCCGAGATGGTGATATTCTCTCGCAACGGCTACTATCATCACGAATCCTATCAGGGTAAGACATTTACCACTGAAACGAGACAGGAAGACGGCACAGTGACGAAAAACACCGTTGTGCACAATCCCGATTACGACAATTACGTCAGCGGACTGATGGCAGACGGAGCAGCGCAGTGGCTTAACAGGCGCGGCGAGGCTCAGCAGGTGCGCCGTGCTGGCAACCGCGCCGAAGGCAATGATTATATCAACGAAGTTATGTCGGCCGATGATGAATATACCTATGACGGTTCCCTCATAGCTCTCGACATGAAGCCTACGGATAATGGTGGTATTGCTAACGTTACAAAACCTAATGCCTATCATGAGATCATCCGTATTTGGGCTGCCCACAACATGGATTCAAACAAAGACTACTACCTTGTTCAGCATAGCTCCACGGCTTCTGTAGGCGGCAAGAAGGATGGCGATGATCGCCTTGACCCCAACAAGACACTTTATCACGGCCCTTATGGGGAAAACGAATGGTATAAATACGAATATAAGGTTGATGGTGGAGCAGGTGAGGTAAAACAGATGTTATATGGTTCTTGGTATGATACCGCCAACTTCTCATTCGACCTGAAGGGTGAAGGCTCGGTGCAAGTGGAAGGTGCCGTGCCATCTACGGACCGAAGTGAAATCAGCACAACTGTGACCGTAGGTAAATTCAATGGACAAATGACAACCATCGGAGGCACGATTACTGGCGCGGCTAAAGGCGGTGGCGTTACTGGCAATGTCAACCGCGGCTGGGTAAACGGAACCTTCTATTCACTCGCAACGACAACGACGGTACAAGAACTGACGTGCAAGAAGAACACCGAAGGCACAAAGGTTTCTTGGGAATACAGAGAGGGAAGAAATATGGCAGAGGGCGACGTGGACGAGCATCCGGTGATTGACGAATCACTCATCAACGACGTTGACGTCAGCAATCAGGTATGCTGGTCGGTATCCAATCCTTCTGGGCAAGACACACTTGAGATTATGCATCAGGTTAAGATGGCTGACATACATTACCATCGTACATTCTATAAATACGTATTAAGCGATGGTAATGGTAAGGAATATAAGGATATAATACTTTCAAACGCTATTCCTGACGATAAGGTAAATGTGAAATATGCACTCCCCATCCCTAACCGCTCTCAGCAAACATGGTATATGGATGTGGACTTCCCTGAACTGGGACAGGATGGCTACAAAGGCGTGAAAGACGAGCTGACTGACGCCCTGAAGACGCAGTTCCCTGACCTCTACCAGCCCTCCATCGTGCTTGCCGACCAGACGCCTCAGAGCGAGAACACCATCCAGAACCTGGTGGATAAGTCGAAGAAAATGCTCAACGACCCCAACGCCCTGCAGACGCTGAAGGGCTATGCCTTGGACAGAGGCGTATCGCAGTTCACTATCAAGTGGTACTGCACCGATGGCAATCACGCAGAGCCCTACACGATGACCGTTACAGCCAAATAATTATTTTATTAACTTAAATTTATTTTCCAATATGAAAATTATTGATTGTGAATTTCATTATTATTTACCTGAGTTGATGGACTATCTCGCTACAAGAGATAAGGCACCGAGGTATTATCCAGAGACAAAAGTTCTGGAAGTGAGAGATCAAATCTACGCCCATTTCAGCGGCGTGACGAACACCTATCCTGTCATTGACGAGTTGATGAATTTCGGAGCGGAACGCGTGGCGGAAATGGACCGTTGCGGCGTTGACGTCGCTGTGATGTCTTCTTCGCCTGCGTTGGAGGAGCTGCCTGAAAAGGAGAGTGTGTATTTCGCCAAGAAATCTAACGATGCCGTGGCTGAACTCATCAAGAAATTCCCCGGTCGTTTCTATGGTGCTGCCGTTTTGCCGACGCCATACGTTGATGAGGCCATCAAGGAACTGGAGCGTTGCGTCAAAGAACTGGGATTCAAATACTGGCACACACATTCCAATTACATGCACGAGCACCTGTATGAGGAGAAATATCTTCCTCTGCTGGCCAAAGCAGAAGAGTTGGGCTGTGCCGTCTATGTTCATCCGCAGGCTTCTGACGACAAGGACATGAAGGATATGGGTTATGTATATTCTTCGCCAGGTCTCGGATTCGGACTGGATGCCATGAAGACGTCATTGCGACTGATTCTGAACGGCACCTTCGACAAGTTCCCCAAGCTGAGAATGATTCTCGGACACTGTGGCGAATACTTCCCATTCATCATCGACAGAGTAGATAACCGTTTTGCATGGATCAAGGACGACGAGGTGAAAATGAAGCACACGGTGGCCTACTACTTCCAGAACAAGAACGTAGTGATGACGACCAGCGGCATTATGTCTAAAATCACCTTTGAGTGTACCAAGCAGGCCTTCGGCATAGACAGCATCATCTTCGCATCGGATTATCCATACGAGTGTCTGGCTAACATGATGAAATTCGTGAAAACGCTGGATCTGACGGAAGAGGAAAAAGAAAAGTTCTTCCACCTGAATGCGGAGAAATACATTTTGGGGGAGTCGAGGTGATAAAACGATATGAAAATCATTGATTGCGAATTTCATTATTATCTACCTGAGTTGATGGACTATCTCGCTACGAGAGATGAGGCCATGAGGTATTATCCGGAAACAAAAGTCCTGGAAGTGAGGGATCATGTCTATGCCCATTTCGGTGGGGTGACGAACACCTATCCTTTCATTGACGAAATGATGAATTTCGGCGAGGAGCGCGTGGCTGAGATGGACCGCAACGGCATTGATGTCGGTGTGATGTCCAGCTCGCCCGCTGTGGAGGAACTGCCTGAAAAGGAGAGCGTGTATTTCGCCAAGAAGTCTAACGACGCCGTAGCGGAGCTCATCAAGAGATTCCCTGGTCGCTTCATAGGTACTGCCATTTTGCCGACGCCATACGTTGATGAGGCCATCAAAGAGCTGGAGCGTTGCGTGAAAGAACTGGGATTCAAATACTGGCACACGCATTCCAATTATATGCACGAGCACCTGTATGATGAGAAATACCTTCCCTTGCTGGCCAAAGCAGAAGAGCTGGGCTGTGCCGTCTATGTTCATCCGCAGGCTTCCGACGACAAGGATATGAAGGATATGGGCTATGTGTATTCTTCGCCTGGTCTTGGATTCGGACTGGATACCATGAAGACGTCGTTGCGACTGATTCTCAACGGCACCTTCGACAAGTTCCCCAAGCTGAGAATGATTCTCGGCCATTTGGGCGAATTCTTCCCGTTCATCATCGACAGGGTAGATAACCGCTTTGCATGGATCAGGGACGACGAGGTGAAGATGAAGCACACGGTTGCTTACTACTTCAAGAACAAGAATGTGGTGGTGACGACCAGCGGCGTTATGTCTAAAATCAGCTTTGAGTGTACCAAGCAGGCTTTCGGCATCGACAGTATCATTTTCGCTTCCGATTATCCCTACGTGTGCCTGGCTGACATGATGAAATTCGTGAAGACGCTCGATCTGACGGAAGAGGAAAAAGAAAAGCTCTTCCACCTGAATGCCGAGAAGTACATTTTAGGTTAGTCCCACTGAACAGATAAAAAAAGAGGGAGCCCATGCAAGCCAATTAACATAATTAGAATGATTATGAAGACTAAAAACCGTAATTTCCTGATTTCCGCAGTCTTGATAGGGATTGCAATGATGCTGACAGCCTGTGTGGCTGAGCGAGACAATGCAGCGTGGTACAATCCGCTGGGTGATAAAATCTATGGGCTGTGGTATGCCGACTATCAAGAATCGGGTATCGTGGGCGTGGACAAACCTCCCTACAGCCGCGTGGTGCAGGCTGTGAAGTTCAATGCCGACGGCACGGGAACGTGGTGGAAGATGATGTTTGCTGCCGACGATGCCAGCAAGCCCCTCGCTCTCTTTGGCGGACGCTATTTGGAGAATGGCACCTTCGACTATAGCGCAGCTGCCGACGGCACCATCAGGGCAAAGCGCAGGGGCGAGAAAGGGCAGGACGGAAGTCCGATGGCGCTCGTCTTCCTCTATCAGGACGGAGCCATCACCTTCGGTGACGGTGGTACTGCACAGACGATGCAGCCTGCTCCCAAGGACTACGACAACCTGCTGCTGGCGCTGGAGAACTCGATGCACGGCGCTGATGCCGACACCTACAACATCAACGACAAGGACTTTAAGGTAGACCAGTGGCGCCAGCAAGAGGCCATCTACGTCTACGACGGTGTGAGCAAGGGCATCAAGGACGAAAATGGCAACGAGGGTTATGCAAGTGTCAACCTGCCTTGGTACAACGGAACGGTGATCAGCAACCTGCCGATGGATTTCTGCGCCGACATAACGCCAGAAAACGGATGGGAGTGGGTGCTCAACTACTGTGGTAGGCGTAGCACGCCTAACGGCAACTTCTTCGCCCTGTACAACAAATACCTCGGAATACTGCGTTTCTTCTACTATTTGCCTCAGGGCTACGGAGCTGGCAATGACCACTTGTGGCAGATAACAATGACGCAGGGACTCTCCGACCGTTATGATCTGCGCTATGGCATACCGTTGGACAAGACCGCCAGCACCAAGGATGTTTACGGTTTGACAGCGGACGGCACTTCTTGGGCAGACGACGTGACACCTTATGTCGGCACCATGAGCAACGACGGATGTATTATGCCTAATCCAGGGTGGTGGGCTTTCGATGTCGATCTCTCGACTTATCGCACAGAGACGATTGACCCCAATGCAGAGAAGATTCGTCTGCAGATGCGTTCGTGGTCCGATAGCCATGTCTCGCTCTTCAGCACCTTTACAGCTGAGAGCAAGGGTGATTTTATTGATTTAACAAAGGCTTCTGCTAAAAAGTCAAAAGGCTTGTTCGGTAAGATAAAAGATGTTGTCAAGGCCGGTACAGGTCTTGCTAAAACCATCACCACCTTAAGAAGCGGAGACGTTAAGGGCGGTATCAGCAATGGAATAGCGTTCGGAAAGGATGTTATTGCTCTGAAAGGTACCTTCTCCAGCGGAGGCGATTCCGGTCCAGCCCCAACAGGCACCATTTCGTTTACTACCCAGGGTACTGCCAACGTCGATGGCGTCATCAGCACTTCGCAGCCCACCGTAGGCATTGTTACGCCCACATTCCCCCTCGCAACGGATTTCTCTAGCACTTCGACGGTCGGGCAAGGTGTATGGAACCTGAAGACAGCTCCCAAGATATACACCACCAATAGTGCGAATACCTGCTTCTTGTTCATACCAAAACACGATCAATATAGCAAAACGTACTATTGGCTTGTAGATGCTGCCCACTGGTCGTTCTTCGACCCCAGCAGCGTAGAGGTGGTACTCAATCCTAACGTATTCCCCGAGGATCAGATAGAGTGGATGCAGGTGGACGCAGTAGCCGGCTTGCGCAAGTCTTTGACAACGCAGGAAGTGGACTCGTTCAGAACTACGATGGGCATGGAGCCTCTTGCTACAAAGAACTTCGCAGATGACCAGGTGCGCTGGACAAAATCTTACGGAAGTGAAGTAGACGACTATGTATTCAACTTCTTAGCCGCAGAGGGTTCCCCAGAACAGACATTGGAAAAGCTAACTTACCCGAAACCCATCTTAAATGGTCAAACCGGCTATAGTATTGAAACGTTAATGACATATTATGATAATTTCGGGGCCTGGAACGATCGAAAGGAGACTATAAATCAAGCACTGATAACTTTCGGTCCCGCAACGGAAGACGAATATATTATCGAGCCGCAGATGGTGTTCTGGAGAGATGGTCTTGGGTATAACTTCTATGAACCTGGGGGTGGGATAAGTTATGTATTTCGCAGAATCGCAAGACTTAACAGAGCAGATACCAGAAATGGTAAATCCGGTTATGATTATGACTATATCATGGAGCAAAACAAATTTGATCCAAATTCAGATGATAATGGAAGTAGTGGCTATGTCGTTGGCTATGATGATGATGGTAAGCATGGGTATCCCACGACTTCTACTCCTATAATAGACATTAAGCACATCCCTGTTCGTTTCCCTGCAGCTGAAGTCAACGTGACGCTGACCATCAAGATGAAGAATATGGCTGACCCCATCGTCTATAACCGTATCTATCTTCCTGAATACGAATATGTGAGGGTGGTAGGCGACGAGCAGGCATCACTGGCAATACTCGACCGCATACTGGCGAAGAAGAACCTCAGCCCGAAGACCGCTGGCCACACCCAGAGCTACGACTTCCAGGCTGCCCGCATCAACAAGTGCTTCAAGTATCTTTTTGGCTACTCCAGATAAAAAAGTTTTTTTTACATAGATTCTGCCAATATCTCGGAAAAAAAAGCATAACTTTGCACGCAAAAGAACTTACAAAAAAAGATTATGAAGAAAATAATGATGGTGGGCTTGCTGCTTACAATGATGGTGGCTGTACAGGCACAGGTGAAAGTAGCACCAAAAATGGCTAAGGGCATGCAGAAAGTGTATGTGACAGAGAGCAAGGTGGGAATACCTGGTCAGCCAGAGTTTAACATGACTGCAGAGACAAAATATTCCGTGACGGGAGCCGTGAAGGGCGGATATACGATGGAGGTGGTGACCACGGAATTTAAGTGTGATGCCACCGACACCAACATAGCCGCTAAGCTGATGAGCGCACCGTTCGAACTGCTGAAAGGACTGACCGTCCGCGTGACGACGGATCAGGACGGACAGGTGAAAAGCATTGACAATTTCGCTGAGCTGAAAAAGAAAATGGACGAGGTGGGTGGCCAGCTTGTTAACGAACTCTTTGAGAAGGTGCCTATGCTGTCGCAGGTGATGGATAAAGAGACGCTGAAGAAGCAGGTGCTGTCGAGTGTTACGCCAGAGAGTATGCTGAAGACTATGCCGGTGACCAACAGCCCGCTGATGCTGAACGGCAAGACGGTGACGATGGGTATGCAGGAAGACTATACTGCCGACTATGGGCTGAAAATGAAGCGTATGTACTTTGTGAATGGTAATAAGATTACTACCAACGGCAGCCTGAATATGAGCAAGGACGACATGAAGCAGCATATCATCAAGGAGGTGGAGAAGATCATGCCTTCGCAGGCCGATATGGTGAAGGAGAACATTGACCAGCTGATGGACAGTGGTATGGCGAAAATAGACTCGAAAGAAACGGCGACCTACGAGTTGCAAGACGACGGATGGGTGAAGAGTATTCTTTCGGAGACTACCTATCAGATGATGGGACAGAACACCAAGACGGTAATTAGGGTTGAGATTAAAGATTAAACATTAAAGATTAAAGATTCTTTGACCTAAAGGTACAAAGCGACCAAAGGTCGAGCGAAATTTCAGAAAAGATTAAATTTCAGAAAAGATTAAAAGAGTGGTGATATGAAAAGACTTTTCACAATGCTACTGGCTTCCTGTATGGTGCTGGTGCTGTGTGCACAGACGGCGCAGGAGGAAATCAGGGCGAACAAATTCCTGTCGGCAAGTAACTATCTGGACTACGACAACTATCCGGCTACCATGCCGCTGACGCCTGCCCCCAAGGGGTATGAGCCTTATCTGATGAACCACTACGGCAGGCACGGCTCACGATGGCTTATCAATGAGCCACAGTACACGAGTGTGAGAAACACGCTCCTCAAGGCCAAGGAGCAGCAGAAGTTGACGAAGGAGGGTGAGGATGTGTTGCGTCAGGTGGAGGCTGTCTATGCCAGCTCTATCAATCGGTTGGGTGAGCTGACCACGGTGGGAGAGCGCCAGCATCACGGCATAGGAAAGCGTATGGCGCAGAACTTCCCAGAGATTTTCAAGAAGCAGGGCGTGAACATTGACGCCCGTTCTACGGTGGTGATACGCTGCATCCTCTCGATGGAGGCTGAGTGCGAGGAACTGGCTGCTGCCAATCCGACGGCTCGTTTCCATAATGATGTGAGCGAGTCGCTCCAATACTACCTGAACCAGTCACGTTGCGACTTCCTGAAGGAGGTGCGTAAGAATACCAGGGAGGCGCGCCACGAGATGGAAAGCAAGTTCCGTAAGCAGAGTAATCCTGAGCGACTCATGGGTGTGCTGTTCAACGATGCCAAATGGGCTGCTGACAGCATCAAGGGGGGAGAGTTCGTATTTCGCCTGTTTGATATTGCCAGCAATATGCAGAGTCACGACTTGGGGTTAGACCTCTATCCCTATTTTACGGAGGACGAGATATACAACCAATGGCGCATCCGCAATGTAGGATGGTATATGGACTATGCAGCATCACCGCTGGGTGGTAGCGTGCAGCCTTTCAGCCAGGAGAACCTGCTGAAGGACATTATCCAGGTGGCTGACACGACGAAGCAGACCAGTGCCGTGCTGCGCTTCGGGCACGAGGTGTGCGTGATGCCTCTGGCTTGTCTGCTGGAACTGGGCAACTGCGGCTATGTCACCGATGACCTTGAAGGGCTTGACAAGGTATGGCGCAACTATCAGATATTCCCTATGGCATGTAATGTGCAGCTGGTGTTCTACCGTCCTGTCACAGGAAAGGGTGACATTCTGGTGAAGGCGCTGCTGAACGAGCGCGAGGTGTCGCTGCCTGTGAAGACGACGCAGTATCCGTACTATAAGTGGAAGGACCTGCGCAAGTATTATCAGGGCAGGCTGGAATGGTATGAAGCCCAGAAGACAGCCTTCGAGAAGAAACAGCAAAAAGAAAGCGCCTCTGAATAGAGACGCTTTTTCTTTTTATCGTGGTGCTATTATACCAGATGCTCGATGAGGTCGGCACGGTCGCCTGGCAACATGTCGATAACGGGAATCTCAACCATCGTGTAGCAGGCAGGCTGCAGGCGCATAGAGGCACGAGCCACATTGACCAGCACCTGACCGGTGAGGGCGGGGTTGTTGATCTGCATGTTAAACTCAAGGCGCTGGTTCTGCGTCTGTCCGCTGACACCCTTGCGCACCAGGTTCACACCATGACCCATGTCGCGAACGTCGTCAACGCTCTCCACCTGGAAGACGTGTGTCTCGTCGGAAGCGAAGTAGGGGTCGGCCTTGATGTCCTTGGCAACCTGTTCGAGGGTGTAGCCGTCTTCCAGCTCTACATAGACCATACGGCGATGGATGCCCTCACCCAAGGGGATGGTCATTGACAGGGCATTCTTGACACCAGCCTTTGAGCGTACGCAGACGCTGTGGCCCATCGACATGCCTGGTCCGAAATTGGTGTAGCTCAGTCCTTTGGGAGCCAAGCTCTGCATCAGGGTACGTACGATAGAGTCGGAACCTGGGTCCCATCCAGCTGCAATGACGCTGACGGTATTGGTCTCTTTGTTGATAGCCATGAGGCGCTCACGATAGCCGCGGATATTGGTGTGGATATCGAAAGAATCGACCGTGTTGATGCCTAAGGGCAGAATCTGCTTGGCATATTCCTCGCACGAACGGGTAGGAGTGGCCAGGATAGCCACATCTACGTCTTTCAGTTCCTTGATATCCTTTACAACCTCATACTGAGCCAGTTCGGCTGGCTTGTTCTCTGCTCCATTCCTGCGTACTATGCCGGCAATCTCGAAGTCGGGAGCGGCTTCCAGTGCCTGCAGGGTGTACTTACCGATGTTGCCGTAACCTACGACGGCTGCTCTGATTTTTTTCATTGTCTTTGTGCTTGTTTAAATCCTAAAATCTTCTTTTTCGTGTGCAAAAGTACATCTTTCTGTTGAAATACGTGACGAAATGCCCGAAAAATTTTCAAAAAAGTGACATCATGTAACAAAATGTCATCTTTTCTATGAGTTATACAATAAAATGACAGGAAAAGCCGTTTAATTAGTTGTATTAATACATTTTTAAGGACATTATGATAGAATATATCAAGGGTGAGCTGACAGAGCTTTCCCCCGCATTGGCAACAATAGAGGCTGCGGGAGTAGGTTACGGGCTGAACATTTCGCTGACCACCTACAGTGCCATTCAGGGCAAGAAAGAGGTGAAACTGTATGTCTATGAGTCTGTTCGCGAGGACGCCTACGTGCTCTATGGCTTTGTGTCGAAGAAAGAGCGTGAGATGTTTGAACTGCTGATTACCGTCAGTGGTGTAGGACCTAACACGGCGCGTATGATGCTGTCGTCAATGAGTGTGGGCGAGTTGTGCAATGCCATCTCGACAGGTAACGAGCGTCTTATCAAGGGTATCAAGGGTATTGGCAAGATGACCGCCCAGCGTATCATTGTCGATTTGCGCGACAAGATAGTGGAACTGGGTATTGCCGACGAGATTCCTGCAGGAGGTACGATGGCAGCACCCGTGAACAATGCCGTGAAGGACGAGGCAGTGAGTGCACTCACCATGCTGGGCTTTGCCCCTGCTCCTACGCAAAAGGTGGTGGTGGCTATCCTGACGGAGCAGCCCGACCTGCCAGTTGAACAGGTGGTGAAACTGGCGTTGAAGCAAATAAAATAATTCGCTTTGCTCAAATGAGAAATGAGAAGTGAGAAATGAGGAATGTAAATGAAGAAATGAAGAAATGGCGTGCGCTGTGCAAGAGCTGTTACGGGCTGTTGTGCATTGTGGCGCTGTTGACTGTGCTGTGTATTGCGATGCCAGCGACAGCCCATTTCTCATTTCTCATTTCTCATTTCTCATTTCCTGCTGACACCGTCAGCAGGATTATGGCTCAGCCTGTGCTACATGTAGAGGACGAGGAGGAAATACCTGACTCACTGTTACACCCCCGTTGGAAGATTCAAAAGACGGCTCCTATGGAGGTGGCCGACCTGGACACGTCTGCTGTTGACCTGCATCTGCCGGAGAATATCCGTCAGCAGGTGGAGTATAATGACTCCACGGGTATGTATGTCATCGGCTCGAAGATTGGCGACAGCTATCTGAACGCTCCCTTGCTGATGACTCCCGAGGAATATCGTGAATGGAGCGAGAAGCGTGAACTGCGGAACTTCTTCCGCAAGAAGGATGCAGAGAACGTGGCCAATAAGGGCAAGGAGAAGTTCAGCTTCGCAGATATGCACTTCGACCTGGGACCTGCCGAGAAGATTTTCGGACCTGGTGGTGTGCGCATCAAGACACAGGGAACTGCCGAACTGAAGCTGGGCGGTACTTTCAAGAACATAGACAACCCTTCGCTGCCAGAGGCTAACAGGCGCACCAAGGCCATTGACTTCGACGAGAAAATCAATCTGAACGTCAATGGTAAGGTGGGTGACAAGGTGAACATGAACCTGAACTACAATACCGATGCCACCTTCGACTTTGACACGAAGAATATCAAGTTGCGCTATGAGGGAAAGGAGGACGAGATCATCAAACTCGTAGAAGCCGGTAATGTGACGTTCCCCTCTAATAACTCGCTGGTCAAGGGTGCCAGCAGCCTGTTTGGTATCCGTACGGACATGCAGTTTGGCAAGCTGAAATTGCAGACGGTATTGTCGCAGAAAAACTCTACCACCAAGAGTGTATCGTCAAAAGGTGGTACGCAGATGACACCCTTTGAGCTGAATGTGGCAAACTACGAGGAGAACCGCCACTTCTTCCTGTCCCTTTTCTTCCGTGAGCGCTACGATGCTGCTATGCAGCAGTTGCCCAATCTGACGACGGGTATCAATGTGACACATGTGGAGGTGTGGGTGACCAACAAGACGGGAACTACGCAGAACACCCGTAACATCCTGGCCTTCTCGGAACTGGGCGAGAGCACAGCGACCCAATGGGGTGGGGGCGGCTCTGTGTCAAAGAATCCAGATAACGATGCCAATACCGAGTATAAGCAACTGATAACCACCTATGCGGAGGCGCGCGACATTGACAAGGCGAGCACGGTACTGCCATTGGTGGGTGGAGAGGATTATGAGAAGCTGGCTGCTGCCCGATTACTGAACTCTTCGGAATATACGGTGAACAGTGCCTTGGGATATATCTCGCTGAAGACAACGTTGCAGACCGACCAGGTGCTGGCGGTGGCCTATGAATATACGTATGGAGGAAAGACCTATCGCGTGGGTGAGTTTGCTTCCGACCATAACGATAATGTGAATGAGGCCCTTTTCGTCAAGGCACTGAAGAATACGAGTAACAGTCCTCATCAGGCAAACTGGGACTTGATGATGAAGAATGTGTATTATCTGGCTTCTACCGTTGAGCGCACTCGCTTCCGTCTGGATATCAAGTATCAGAGTGATACGGCAGGAGTCTATCTGACCTATATCCCCACGGAAAAGACACGTGACGTCATTCTGTTGCGTGGCTTGGGATGTGACCGCTTGGACGATAACAACCATGTGAATCCTAATGGATATTTCGACTTCGTAGAGGGATATACCGTCTCCAATGGTCGTGTGTTCTTCCCTTCTGCGGAGCCGTTTGGCAAGACGCTTCACGACTTCCTCAAAAGCCGTGGGCTGCCAGAGGACAGTATTGCAAAATATTGCTTCGAGGAACTCTATGACACCACGCGAACAGCAGCCCGCCAGATGACCAATAAGAACAAGTTCCGGCTGGTAGGTCAGTTCAAGGGCACTTCAGCCAATGTCATCTCGCTGGGAGCCTATAATGTGCCACAGGGTTCTGTGGTTGTCACTGCGGGCGGCGTCATCCTCAAAGAAGGTTCTGACTATAGCGTGGATTATTCCGCAGGCGAGGTTACCATTCTCAATCAGAGCATTATTGACGCAGGAACCAATGTGAATGTATCATTGGAAAGCAATACCGACTATGGTATGCAACGGAAGCGTATGTTCGGCTTCAACTGGGAATATGACTTCTCCAAGGAATTCCAGATAGGAGGTACGTTCCAGCACCTCAGCGAACAGGCTCTGACATCGAAGGTGCCTATGGGTTCAGAACCGCTGAAGAACACGCTGTGGGGACTGAACGTCAACTGGAAGACAGAGAGTCAGTGGCTCACCCGTATGATAGACAAGTTGCCCTTCTTGCATTGCACCCAGCCTTCGCGGATATCCTTCACGGGAGAGTTTGCGCATCTGATAGCAGGAACAGCCAGCGGCACGCAGGACAATGCCTCGTATATTGACGACTTTGAGAATGCCAAGAACGGAATCAGCGTCATAGAGCCTAAGTCGTGGGTTATCTCCAGTGTTCCTAAGTCGTTCAATGAGTATGCTGATAAAGACTCGGTGACCAGCGGCTTCAACAGAGCCCTGTTGGCGTGGTACACGATTGATCCGCTGTTCACCTATCGCTCCTCGAGTCTGACCCCCAGTCATATCAAGAGCGACCTTGACCAGTTGAGCAATCACTATGTGCGTGCAGTCTATGTCAATGAGCTTTATCCCAACAGGAACCAAAGCACATATAGCGGAGCAACCAATACGCTGTCCGTGCTGGATTTGGCATACTATCCAGAGGAGCGTGGCCCCTATAACCTTTCTACGGATGTCAATATGGACGGAACGCTACGCAGACCTCAGGACCGCTGGGGTGGAATGATGCGTAAGTTGGACACCAACGACTTCGAGGCTGCCAATGTGGAATATATCGAGTTCTGGATGCTGGACCCCTTCATTTACACCAACAACCGTCCTGATGCTTCCCAATATGGCGGTGACCTTTTTTTCGACCTTGGCGAGGTCAGTGAGGATATACTACACGACGGAAAGAAGTTCTACGAGAGTGGTATGCCGGTTGATGGTACCAGTGCTTTCTCCAGAACAGCATGGGGTAAGATACCTATCCAGGCGACACAGACTTACGCCTTTGCCACTACCAGTGGGGCACGAGCCAAGCAGGATGTGGGACTGAACGGACTGACGGACGAAGAGGAGCTGACCTATCCAGCCTATGCAGACTTCCTGAACCACGTGACTGTCAACGACAGTGTGCGCAATGCCTGGATTTCAGACCCTGCCAACGACGACTACCACTATTTCCGCGGCAGTGACCTGGATGAGCGCAAAGCCAGTATTTTGGAACGATACAAGCGCATCAACATGCCCCAAGGAAACTCACCAGACAGCGACCAGCAGCCGGAGGGATATGATACCTCTTACAAGACCTATCCTGATGTGGAGGATATCAACCAGGACTATACGCTGAACGAGTATGAGCGCTACCTGCAGTATCACGTCAGTGTGCGCCCTGAGGATATGGTGCTGGGACATAACTATATCACAGACATCCGCGAGGCTACCGTCACGTTGCGCAATGGTAATCGTGAGACGGTGAAGTGGTATCAGTTCCGCATCCCATTGTCGCAGTATAGTAGAAAAGAGGGTGTTGTCGATTTGACCAGCATCCGCTTCATGCGTATGTTCCTCACCAATTTCACCAAACCTATCGTGCTGCGTTTCGGCTCGCTTGACCTGATACGCGGAGAGTGGCGTGTCTATGAACACGCGCTGACTACAGGCAGCAATAGCGGAACGTTTAATGTGAGTGCCGTCAATATTGAGGAGAACAACAACAAGAAGCCTGTTAACTATGTGATGCCTCCTGGCATATCACGCGTCACAGACCCCTCACAGCCTCAGTTGACAGAGGCTAACGAGCAAGCATTGAACATGATTGCGAAGAACCTCTCGCCCAATGAGTCGAAAGCGGTGTATCGAAACACAACCCTTGACCTCCGACAGTACCATCGTATGCAGATGTTTGTTCATGCGAACCATCTGATTGACGATGACCGGTTGGCTGATGACCAGTTGGCCGTGTTTGTGCGTGTAGGTAGTGACTATACCAGCAACTACTACGAATATGTCATTCCGCTGAAACTGACGCCCGACCGTAGTGACTATAACAAGTACAATCTCAACGACTGTCGTGCAGTATGGCCTGAAGCTAATATGCTGGATATTGACCTCAGCATCTTCACCAAGTTGAAGAAGGCGAGAAACCAGGCGCGTGCGTTGGGAACAAGCAGTTACACGATGCTTTTCTCAGACTACGACCCAGATCATCCCAATAATAAGGTCAGCATAATGGGTAATCCCTCGTTGGGCGAGGTGAAGACCATGATGATTGGTGTGCGCAATCTTACTGGTACTGTTCTTTCCGGCGAGGTGTGGGTGAACGAATTACGACTGATGGATGTGGTGACCAAGGGCGGCTGGGCAGCATCCGGAGCCCTTGACATCCAGCTCTCCGATGTTGGCACTGTGAACCTCACGGGAAAGATTGTCACGGAGGGATTTGGTGGTCTGGAAGACGGTGTTGCCGCACGCTCCAAGGAAAATTACAAGACCTACTCGTTTACCACGAATGTGGAATTGGGTAAGTTCTTCCCAGACAAGATGAACGTGACGGCACCCCTTTACTATTCCGTCACGAAAGAGGAAACGCGTCCGAAGTATAATCCGCTGGATACTGATATGGAACTGGACGACGCCCTGGAAGCCATGAACGCTCACGAGCGTGACTCGATAGAGAGTATTGTGGTTTTGAAAACGACAAATACCAATTTCTCGCTCAGCAACGTGCGCTTTGGCATCAAGACCAAGCGCCACCCCATGCCATACGACCCAGCCAACTTCACATTCTCCTATAGTCATTCTCATCGTCATACTTCCGGTGAGACGACGGTCTATGAAAAGGAAGACCACTGGCGCGGTATGCTGAACTATAGCTATAGCCCTGTGTATAAGCCCTGGGAACCCTTTAAAAAGACAAAGAGCAAGTCGAAATGGATGGATCTGCCCAAGGCATTAGCGCTGAACTGGTTGCCACAGAGTATTACCTTCAATTCGGAGATGAACCGCGTGTATAGTGAATTGCAAGAGCGCAATATGGCAGATTTGGGAGGTGCTAAGTTGCCTATCACCTTTAATTCCCAGTTCTTGTGGAATCGTAGCTTCTCCATGCGTTGGGACCTCACCCGCAATCTCCACATGAATTTCCAGTCGGGAACGCAGGCCGAGATAGAACAGCCCCTGAGTGACCTTCCCATCAACAAAGACCTCTATCCAGACCGTTACAGTGCGTGGAAAGATTCCGTATGGCAGAGCATCAAGCACTGGGGACGTCCACTCGACTATCGCCAGACCTTCACGGCCTCTTATCAGTTGCCCATAAACAAGTTGCCTATCTTCGACTGGGTAACCTCCGATGCGTCCTATAATGCCACCTATAGCTGGGTGCGTGGCACTGCGCTAAACGATGGAACGGAACTGGGCAATACCATTTCGAACAATCGCCAGTTGAACATCAATGGCAATTTCAATATGGAGACGCTCTATAACCACTTCCCCTTCCTCAAGAAGGTAAACGAGCGATTCCGGAAAGCCATCAGTAAAAATACCAGCAAGACAAATAAGACAAATAAAAACAGCAAGGCGAATGACCCTAAGAAGCCTGCAAATCCGGCAGACGCCTCTCTTCCCAAGAACAAAAATGCCTACCAGAAGGAGTTGGCATTGCGCCCGGACAGCACCTTTACCATTACCCACAACAAGAAGTCGAAGCGCCTGATAGTCACGGCGCGAACACGTGACGGGCAAATGTATCCTATAAAATATAAGGTTATAGATCAGAATAAGATACAGATAAAGAACCGCGATACGGCCACCATCAAGCTGACGGTGACTGCCAAGCCACCGTTGGAGAATGAGTGGTGGTACAAGCCAGCGCAAAGTGCCGCCCGCCTGCTCATGATGGTTCGCTCCATAGGCATCACCTATCGTAACCAGTATTCCATGACCCTTCCTGGTTTTACACCCAACGTCGGTGATATGCTGGGACAGCGTACGGGAAGTGTGATGGCGCCAGGACTGGGCTTTGCCTTTGGACTGACCGGCGATTCCTATATCAACAAGGCAATGGAAAACGGTTGGCTGGTTATGGCAGACAGTATTGCCACACCAGCTACGACCAACCAGACTACAGATTTGCAAATACGTGCGACTCTTGAACCCGCCCGCGACCTTAGAATAGACCTGAACGCCTCGCGCATGGAGAGTAAGGCGCGCAGCATTCAGTATATGTATGAAGGAATGCCAACCACACAGACGGGTTCGTTTAACATGACCACCATCTCCATTAGTTCAGCCTTCGAGTCGATGGGCGATGCCAATAGCGGCTATCCCTCGGCAGCCTTCGATCGCTTCTGTGATGCACTGCCTCGTTTCCGCGAGATGGCGATGGCGCATTATGGTACCACAGACATCAGACCCTATAGTGCTGCTGTGATGATACCTGCCTTCCTCGATTCCTATACGCTTAGCGGAGGAGGCAGCCTTGACCTCATACCAGCCATTACCAAGCTGCTGCCCAACTGGACGCTTCGTTACAGCGGACTTTCCAAACTCCGTTGGTTCAGCGACCATTTCAAGTCTGTCAATATCAATCACTCCTACAAGAGTGTTTTTGCACTGGGCAGTTATACAAGCAGTAGCGAAACGGCCTCGCTGTTGGGATGGAACGTGCCTATGGTCAGCATCAACGAGTCGTTCTCGCCCTTGCTGGGTGTTGATGTTACCTTCCTCAACAACATGACGCTGAAGGCGGAATATCGCCGTACCCGTGTGCTTAACCTTTCTATGACGAGTGTGCAGATTAACGAGTCGCGCTCCAATGATATTGTCATCGGACTGGGCTATAAGATTTCAGACTTCCGCCTGTTTGGCGCCGGCACTACGCGAAAAATCAAGAGGGCGCAGAGCGGTTCCAGGAAATCCAGCCAGACAAATACAAATAACCAGGCGGGCAATAACCGCCGGTCGGGCATCAACCACGACTTAAACCTCCGCCTGGACCTTTCGTTGCGCGACCAGGCTGCCATCACGCGTGATATTGCTTCACGGACATCGTCGGCAAGTAGCGGCAATTCTGCCTTTAAGTTGTCGTTCATGGCCGATTATACGTTGTCGCGCCTCATGACGCTTTCTGCTTACTATGAGCGCCAGACGAACACCCCTCTGCTTTCTGCCAGCAGTTATCCTACTACGACGCACGACTTTGGACTTTCGCTCAAGTTCTCGCTGACGCGATAGGCCGTTTTTTAAAAAAAGTGGCTAAAACCGATTGGGATTAGCCACTTTTAAAAATAAAAACCACTCGTCACGCTATTTTTTGTCATACGCATGCTGCGGATAGTCCGTTGTGAAGTGCAGTCCGCGGCACTCCTTGCGCTCCAAAGCCCATCGGGTTATCAGGTAGCCTACGTTTATCATGTTTCGCAGCTCGCAGATGTCGCGGCTGGCCTTCACGCGTTTGAACAGGCGCTCGGTCTCCTCGTAGAGCATGTCCAGACGGTCCCACGCACGGTGCAAGCGGAGGTCAGAGCGTACAATGCCCACATAGTTCGACATAATCTGGTTTACTTCTTTCACAGACTGGGTGATAAGCACCTTCTCCTCGTTGGTCATCGTGCCCTCGTCGTTCCATTCTGGTACCTTTTCGTTGAAATCATACAAGTCTATATGTTCCAGTGAATGCTTGGCAGCGGTGTCGGCATAGACCACGGCTTCTATCAGCGAGTTGGAAGCCAGGCGGTTGCCACCATGCAGGCCTGTGCATGAGCATTCGCCCAGCGCATACAGCCTTTGAATGCTTGACTGTCCGTTCAAATCGACCTTGATGCCACCGCACATATAGTGGGCGGCTGGTCTTACGGGAATATAGTCGGTGGTGATGTCGATACCCATAGACAGGCACTTCTGGTATATGTTGGGGAAGTGGTGGCGCGTCTCCTCCGCATCCTTGTGGGTAACGTCCAGACAGACGTGGTCGATGCCGTGTATCTTCATCTCCTTGTCGATAGCTCTTGCCACGATGTCGCGAGGCGCCAGGCTGAGACGGTCGTCGTATTTCTCCATAAAGGTCTCGCCATTGGGCAATTTCAGCACACCGCCATAGCCGCGCATGGCCTCGGTGATGAGGTAGGCGGGATGTGTCTCGTTGGGATTATGCAGTACGGTGGGATGGAATTGCACAAACTCCATGTCGGCCACTGTCCCCTTGGCTCTATAGACCATTGCAATACCATCGCCTGTGGCAATGACGGGGTTCGACGTGGTCAGATAGACCGCACCGCAGCCGCCCGTGCATATTACGGTGACCTTGGCCAGATAGGTGTCCACTTTCTCGTGCTCGTTCAGCACATAGGCTCCGTAGCACTGTATGTTGGGCGAGCGGCGTGTAACCCTGACGCCCAGGTGGTGCTGGGTGATGATTTCCACAGCAAAGTGATGCTCCTTCACGTCAATGTCCGGATTGCTGCGAACGGCCTCCATCAGTCCGCGCTGAATCTCGGCACCTGTGTCGTCAGCATGGTGTAGTATGCGGAATTCAGAGTGTCCACCCTCTCGATGAAGGTCAAAGTCACCATTCTCCTTCTTGTCGAAGTTAACACCCCACTTCACAAGTTCCTTAATCTGAGCGGGAGCCATGCGTACCACCTGCTCTACAGCCTGGCGGTCACTAATATAGTCGCCGGCTATCATGGTGTCCTCAATGTGTTTGTCGAAGTTATCTACTTCCAAGTTGGTCACTGAGGCTATGCCACCCTGGGCAAACGACGTGTTAGCCTCGTCAAGCGAAGTCTTGCAAATCATGCAAATCTTGCCTTTTTTGGCCTGGGCCACTTTCAAGGCATAACTCATGCCAGCAACACCAGCGCCGATAATGAGAAAATCGTACTTGTAAACCATCCTTTTTTCTTTAATTTCGTTGCAAAGGTACAAATTTATTTGTATATTTGCCAACGATTATGAAGAAATATCTTTTTTTCCTACTTTGGGGCTGCTGCTTTACAGCTGGTTTTGCGCAAGACAACCTGCGCCAGAAACTTGATTCCTTGTTGTGTGACCCTTTGTTTGAAACCACTCAGATAGGGCTGATGGTATATGATCTAACAGCCGACCAGCCTCTTTTCCAGTTTCATGAGCGCCAACTCATGCGCCCTGCCTCTACCATGAAGGTCATCACAGCCATTACGGCTCTCGACCGTCTTGGGGGCGATTATATGTTTTGCACACGATTATGCTATACGGGTAATATCCGAAAGGGGAAACTGACGGGCAACCTGTATTGCGTAGGGGGCTTTGACCCTATGGTCAGCGTCAATGACGTGAAGGACATGGTGGCACGCCTCTATGAAATGGGCGTCGATACGCTTCGTGGACACATTTATGCCGATATCTCGATGAAAGAGCCTGTCGAGTGGGGTGAAGGGTGGTGCTGGGACGATGACAACCCTCGTCTAACCCCTCTTTCCATAGGCCGCCAGGATACGTTTACCGACTGCCTTATGCGCGAACTCCAGAATATTGGTATTGTGCTTCAGAATGTCACTATAGGAGAGGCTGTTTGTCCTGCCAATGCCCGTCTCATCTGTCCTTGTTTCCATCCTATCGACAAGGTCTTGGAGCGTATGATGAAGAAGAGCGACAATTTCTTTGCTGAGGCCGTGTTCTACCAAATTGCAGCATCAACAGGAAAACCGTTTTGCAAAGCAACAGATGCCAGTACTATTGTCCGTCAGCTCATCCGACGTATCGGACTTGGCAGCAAATCCTATCGAATTGCTGACGGTTCAGGTCTCTCGCTCTATAACTATGTTAGTGCCGAATTGGAAACGATGTTGCTGCGTTATGCATGGCGAAATACGGCCATCTATGAACATCTGGCGCCTTCTCTACCTATTGCCGGGGTTGACGGAACGCTCGAAAAGCGTATGCGCGGAACTGTTGCACAAGGTAATGTACGCGCTAAGACGGGAACTCTTACTGGCATCTCATCTCTTGCTGGCTACTGCACTGCAGCCAACGGTCATCAGCTTTGCTTTTCTATTATCAACCAGGGCGTTTTGCGGGGAGCCGACGGGAAATCTTTCCAGGACCGCGTCTGTGTTGCTCTCTGCGAATAAGGGTCTTTTCTTATTTCGCTTTGTCTTTTGAACTCCGTTTGTCGCGATGATAAGAGCGATAGTCGTCAAGCTCTATCTCAACATCGGGCTCTAAGAGTTCGCCACTATGAGGCAGGCTGAACTTCATGTACTTGATGTTCAGTCCACGTTCTATCCACATCGATTCGTAGTAGGTCTGGATGGCGGCAGCCTCTTTGAGCGACGAATTGTTTTCCGACTCTTGATAGAGGTCGGTGGTCTTGACAACTAGAGGCAGCTTGTTCTTCTCCACAAGGTATGTGGTATAGGTAAAAAGGAAATTGGAGTCGGTTTTCAGATGAATGAAGCCACCATCGCAGAGGAATTTCCGATAGCGTTCCAGGAACCATGTAGAGGAAAGACGTTTACGTGGGTTTTTCATCTGGGGGTCAGAGAAGGTGAGCCATATCTCGTTGACCTCGCCTGAGGAGAAGAAACGGTCGATAATCTCAATATTTGTGCGCAGAAAAGCTACGTTCTTCAGTCCCTCTTCCAGGGCCTGGGTGGCGCCTGTCCACATTCGGGCTCCTTTGATATCAACGCCTATGAAGTTCATATTGGGGTATAGCTTGGCGAGTCCCACCGTATATTCACCCTTGCCACAGCCTAATTCCAACACGATGGGGTTATTGTTGTGAAAGTACTGCTCATGCCAGTGCCCCTGCATCTCAAAAGGTACGTGTTCCACTACCGAATAAGGGTATTGGAACACATTCTCGTAAGTCTCCATATCGGCGAATTTCGCCAACTTACCTTTTCCCATTGACGATTAATTGTTAATTACTCAATGACTACCGTTGTCCAGCCGTGCTTGTCCTCAATTTCACCATACTGGATACCGCGAAGGGTGTCGTATAGCTTCTTGGATATAGGACCGGGCTGTCCATCCTTAGAGAAGGTATAGCGCTTGCCGTTCTCTAAGTCGTCAATATATGAAATGGGCGATATCACTGCTGCTGTGCCGCAAGCACCGGCCTCCTCGAAGGTTTCGAGCTCCTCTTCGGGAATAGGACGGCGTTCCACTTTCATGCCCAGGTCTTCTGCAACCTGCATCAGACTCTTGTTGGTGATTGAGGGAAGGATTGAGGTGGATTTTGGCGTGACGTAGGTGTTGTCCTTGATACCGAAGAAGTTGGCAGCACCACATTCGTCGATGTATTTCTTTTCTTTTGCGTCCAGGTAGAACTCACAGGCATATCCCTTTTCGTGAGCCAGATTGTTGGCAAACAGAGAGGCTGCATAGTTGCCACCTACCTTGTACTTACCTGTTCCAAGAGGGGCAGAACGGTCATACTCACGGATGATGACATAAGGATTGGTAGAGAAACCTCCCTTGAAGTAGGGACCTACAGGGGTGACGAAAATCAGGAAGCAATATTCCTTGGCAGGATGTACACCAACCTGTGCTGATGTACCGATGAGCAAAGGGCGGATGTAAAGTGTAGCACCGCTCTCATAAGTGGGTATCCATTCCTGATTCAATCGAACAACCTTCTTGACCATCTCTACAAATAAATCGGTGGGCAGCTCGGGCATCAGGATGCCGCGACAAGTTGACTGCAGGCGCTCGGCATTGTCTTTCACACGGAACACGCGCACCTTGCCGTCCTTACAACGATAGGCTTTCAGGCCTTCAAAGGCTTCCTGGCCATAGTGAAGGCAGGTTGCTGCCATGTGAAGGTTCAGATACTCGTCGGAGCATACTTCAATCTCACCCCACTTGCCGTCACGATAGTAACAGCGTACGTTGTAGTCGGTTTTCATGTAACCGAACGAAAGGTTTCCCCAGTCTAAGTTCTTCATAATGCTTATGTTTTTATGTTCTTTATTTTCTTTTCCGCCGCAAAAGTAATCAAAATCTTGCGTTTGAGCAAGAAAATCGTTGAAATAATGCCAAAATGAATGGTTATTATAGCAGAATCTTGAACGATAAAAGACCTAAAACTCGGTCACTCTCCTTCTGTCTGTATCTTTGATAACTCGGCTTCTGTCTTTGACAATTTGTCTTTACAGAACTTGATTAAATGCTGTGCAGCTTTCAGCTGTGCAGCGATTTCGTCTATATTCAACTCGTTGGACTCCATCTTACGGACAATGCCTTCCAACTGGGCCATTGCCTCTTCGTATTTCAGATTTTCTTCCATAACTTACTTTTCATTTTTCAATTATAACAACAGATTGGATGGTTCCTTTTTCTACTCGCGTTTCTATTTTGTCGCCAGCCTTCAGCTCTTCTGGGTCGCGTACGGCCCGTCCATTCAGCAGCGTGATGCTATAGCCTCTTTTGAGCAATAGCTGAGGGTCGTAACTCTGTAACATCAGTTCTATTTGACTCAGCTTATGCTTCTGGTTGGTCATGATGCGCTCTGTTGCTGCAGGTAGTCTGTTCTCCAGCAATTCAACACGGTGCTTGGCATTACTCAGCTTACGTTCGACGAGGGCTGGGATGAGTGTCTGAAGATTGGTTAGACGTGACTTCTGATTGGATATCTTTTGGTGGATGGCCAGCGTGATGCGTTGCTGTGCATTGTTAATTCTTTCCAGAACTTGTCTCAGGTTGTCTATCAGTAATGCAGCGGCTGCTGTAGGTGTCTTGACTCGTGTGTTTGCCACCATATCCAGAATGCTCTCATCGCGGTCGTGTCCGATTCCTGTAATGATAGGTATGGGGAATTGTGACACGTTTTCTGCCAATGCTAATGTGTCGAATCCGCTAAGGTCGGAAGTGGCACCACCACCACGGATGATGACTACCACGTCGAAATCATGGACATGAGGGTATATGGCGTTTAAGGCTGTAACAACGGATGTTTCCACCTGTTCGCCCTGCATGATAGCTGGGAAGAGTGTCACCTCAAAGCGGAAACCGTATTCGTTGTCTTCCAGTTGCCTACAGAAATCTCCATAGCCAGCTGCTCCTTCAGCAGAGATGACTGCTATTCGCTGGGCGAATAATGGGATGCAAAGTTCACGTTGAAGGTCGAAAATGCCAGCTTCTTTCAGCTTGCGGATAATTTCCTGACGCTTGCGGGCCATATCTCCCAACGTGTATGTAGGGTCGATATCTGAAACAATCCATGAGAATCCGTAGGCTTCGTGGAATTGTGCATAGACTTTAAGCAGCACTTTCATGCCTGCGTGGATGGTTTGTCCTGTGGCTCGCTCAAAATAGGGTAGCACTATCTGCCACGTCTGCCGCCAGCATTTTGCAGAGGCTTTTGCAACAGGTGTATTGGCTGCTTCCTCTTTCTCTATCAGTTCCAGATAGCAATGTCCTCCTCTTTCACGACATTCTGCCAACTCTGCTTCTACCCAATATTCATCGGGCAGTTGCATCTCGATGGCATCTTTTACCATGAGGTTCAGTTGGCGGAGGGTATATCTATGCTCACTTTTCACTTTTCAATCTTCACTCTTCGCTTTTCACTTTCCCCTCTTCACTTTTCACTTTCCCCAGCATATAGGCTCGCCAAAACTTGGGAATGCCATAACCATAGATGTTATCGGGATGTTCGTAGTTGTTGCTTGAGAGCCGGATGAGTTCAATCATCTCCTTGGCTGTTTTCTCAGGAAGTGCCTCCCACAGACAGGCTGTCAGTCCACAGACAATGGGAGCCGCAAAGGAGGTGCCCATGTCTTGCATGATGTTTCCGCGCCCGTTGACAAGATAGGCAGGTGCTCCCACGGCAACAATGTCTGGTTTTACCCTTCCGTCTTGTGATGGTCCGATAGAACTGAAGGGAGCAATGCGATAAGGGGCGTCGGAGGTAACGGCTCCTACGGTCAAGATGTTGTCTGCATCCGCAGGAACGGTAATTTTTTTCCAAGGTCCCATACCGGAATTGCCTGCTGAATTGATGAGGATAACACCCTTGTCGGCCAGCATGGAGGCCGCTTGTGATATGAAGGCCGTACTGCCATTGAGATGCCACAAAGGGTGACTCATCCCGGCATGGTCATATTCATTATAACCTAATGATGAATTGATGAGATCGCATCCTACGGAGTCGGCAAACTCGGCAGCCATCACCCAATAGTCTTCCTCTACCTCCTGTTCTGTCTGCTGGTCTTCTGAGCGTAGCAGCCAATAGGCACTCTTAGGAGCAGATCCGATATAGTAGAAAGGTTCGTTGAGTGCCATCGCTGAGAGCACTTTTGTGCCATGATCGGTTTCTGCGAATACGGAGGGAGAGGGCGGACAGACAAAGTCTTTAAAGCCACGGATGTCAGAGTGCATAAAAGCAGGAATACGATCTACATTGCGGAAACCACCGTCAATAACGGCAATCATCATACCAGCCCCTTCCATCTGGATGTCGTGAAGCCGTTGTCCCTGCAACACCCTGATTTGGTCATGGCTTCTCCCGTATCTTTGGTTGGGTATATGGTCGTACTCTTCAAAGTGGTCAAGGTATTTCACCCGTTCGGCAGTCTGCGTGATAGAGTCGGGGGAGTGCCACACCATTTTCCGTTGTAGGACAAAGGGCAACTGGTCTATAGTATTGAGCAGGGTAGTGTCCTTCATCCTGACAAGGAGGGTGTTCAGCCAGCGACTTTGCCCGACGATTTCTACCTCCTTGATTTTCTCTATCTGTCTGATATAACGGGGACTGACAGGTAAATCGGTAGAGTCAAGCTTCAGATGTTGTCGCTTACGCCGATCTAGTGAACGATGGGAGAGGTAGCGTGAGGGGTGAGTCAGAGAATAAGGGGATTCCTTTTTGTCAGAAAGATAGATGCGATAGATATAGCTGATGCCATGCTTGTATTTCTGCCGCTGAGCCATTCCAGGCTTCGTGGCAAGCGAAGAAGCTGTCGCAAGAAACAGGCATAAAAGCATACAGATTTGTCTTAGCATATCTTTTCCTCATTAGGTTTCGGGCTACAAAGGTAGTGTAATCTAAGTGAAAAACCAAATAATTTTCTTCAAATATCTATCATAATAAAGCCTAAAAGATTTGGCAGTTCAAGCAATAAGCAGTAATTTTGCACATTATTTATATAATATGGACAACAAACAAGCAGCACTTGAACTGGGAACAAAGCCAATAGGACAGTTGCTATGGCAGTATGCCCTGCCTGCTATTGTCGCTATGTCGGCTTCCAGTCTGTATAATATCATTGACCGTGCCATGATAGGCCAGATAGTAGGTCCGGAGGCCATTGCCGGTTTGGGCATTACCTTTCCTTTTATGAACCTGAGTGCTGCCTTTGGTGCTGCTGTGGGTGTGGGCTCTTCGGCGTGCATCAGTGTGAAGTTAGGGCAGCGGGACTATGTGACTGCGGGCAACTTGCTGGGCAACACCATTACGCTGAATCTGATTATAGGACTCTCGTTCATGGCGGTCTGTCTGTTGTTCCTGGACCCTATCCTGCTTTTCTTTGGAGCCAGCGACGTCACCTTGCCATACGCCCGTTCGTTTATGACCATTATTTTGCTGGGCAATGTGATAACCCACATGTATTTTGGCTTGAACGCGGTGCTTAGGGCTGCCGGAAAACCGAAGCATGCCATGTATTCCGTCTTGTTTACGGTGGCTATGAACATTGTGCTTGTCATCTTGTTCGTGTGGTGGTTCCGCTGGGGTATCCGTGGGGCAGCCTTGGCAACGGTCACTTCACAGACAATAGCGATGTGCTGGCAGTTGTATCTGTTTTCGAACAAGAGCGAAATCCTGCATTTGAAGCGTGGTATCTACAAGTTGAAGAAGCGCTTGGTTAGCAATATTATCGCCATAGGAATATCGCCATTCCTGATGAATGTGACAAGTAGCGTCATCGTCATCTTTATGAATAATCAGTTTGTGCATTATGGTGGTGACATGGCTGTGGGGGCCTACTCAATAGCCAATTCTGTGGTTATGATGTTCTTCATGTTTGTGATGGGTGTCTGTCAGGGTATGCAGCCTATCGTGGGCTATAACTACGGAGCAGAGAAATACGACCGCATGCTGCGTTGTTTGTTTCTGGCCATTACCTATGCCACAGCCATCTTGCTGGTAGGCTGGGGATTGTCCATGCTGTTCCCCCGTCAGATAGCGCGTATCTTTACTACCGATGCCACTCTGATAGAGATGGCAGCTCGGGGCATTCGTCTGGACATGCTGGTGTTTTTCGTGGTAGGCTCTCAGGCTACCATTACCCATTTTTTCCAAAGCATCGGAAAAGTAAAGGTATCGATATTCCTGTCGCTATCACGTCAGTTGTTCTTACTATTGCCTATGGCTTACGTGTTTCCGATATTCTGGCATTTGGACGGTGTATGGTATTCGATGCCAGCCAGCGATTTTCTGTCGTTTGCCATGACGATACCCATGCTGATGTGGTATATGAAGAAGTTCAAAGCAGTAAAAAGTGAATAAACCAAGGAAGATGAAGCATATAATTATCAATGTAGGCAGGCAGGTTGGTGCTGGCGGACAGGAGATAGGACGGATGTTGGCACAGGATTTTGAGGCGAAGTTCTATGACCGTGAACTGCTGAATCTCGCTGCCAAGGAGAGTGGCTTTTCTGAGAAAATCTTCAAGCAGAACGATGAGAAGAAAGGCTTTTTGCGTGGCTTGTTTAACATTCAGGCACCCCACATGATAGGTGGTCTCTATGGTTCAAACTTCTCGCAGGACAGCCTGTTCCAATTCCAGAGCGATGCTATCCGCAAGGCAGCCGGCGAAGGCAGTTGCGTTTTTCTGGGTCGTTGTGCCGACTATATATTGAGGGATTTCGACAATGTTGTGAATGTGTTTATCACGGCCTCCATAGATTTCCGCGTGGAGCTGGTGTCGAAGGTGAAAGGTCTTGATGCCGAGCATGCTCGCAGGCTCATTGAACAGGTGGAGAGCCGCCGCGAGCAGTATTACAACTACTACACGGGTAAGAAGTGGGGGGCTGCCGAGAGCTATGACCTCTGTGTCGATGCCAGCCTGTTGGGTCTCGAAGATACTGAGAAACTGATAGTCGACTTTATCCGCAAACGTTTTGGACTATGAAGAAGATAGGAATCATCAGCGACACCCATTCGTATTGGGACGAGAAATACCTGCACTACTTCGAGCCGTGCGACGAGATATGGCATGCAGGCGACATCGGCAGTGTGGAGGTGGCCGAGAAGTTTGAGGCTTTCCGCCCGTTCCGTGCCGTCTGCGGCAACTGCGACGGCGGCGACCTGCGCCTGATGTATCGCGAGCTGAACCGTTTCAAGTGTGAGGATGTCGATGTGCTCATCAAGCATATTGGTGGCTATCCGGGTAATTATGACTACTCCGTGCGCTCCATGCTCTATGCCAATCCGCCGCAGCTGTTCGTGGCGGGACATTCGCATATATTAAAAGTGAAGTTCGACAAGACGCTCAACATGCTGCACATCAATCCGGGTGCCGCCGGCTTGCAGGGCTGGCACAAGGAACGCACGCTCATAAGACTGACTGTCGAGGGCAATAAATTCACCGATTGTGAGGTTATAACATTAGGGAGATAAATACAACAAATTGGAATTATGACAAGAGATAAACTTTTCGTTTTTTTGGCAAAGGGCACAGGGATGGTCGTGCTTGCCGCTATCGTTGACATGGCTTTTCAATATTTTACGAAACCAGAGATCAACTTTTATAGAACGGCTATTTTTGCCCTCGTGTTTGGACTTGGCAACTTTATTTATGATTGGAAGAAGAAAAAACAATAAATATTGATATATGAAAAGAACAATCGTTATTACTGGTGGCGCAGGCTTTATTGGAAGCCATGTGGTGCGCCTGTTTGTGAACAAGTATCCCGAGTATCACATCATCAACCTCGACAAGTTGACGTATGCCGGCAACTTGGCTAACCTGAAGGACATCGAGGACAAGCCCAACTACGAGTTTGTGAAGATGGACATTTGCGACTTCGATGCCTTCTACCAGCTGATGCAGGACAAGAAGGTCGATGGCATTATCCATCTGGCTGCCGAGAGTCATGTGGATCGCTCGATTAAAGACCCCTTCACCTTTGCCCAGACCAACGTGATGGGAACACTGTCACTCCTTCAGGCTGCCAAGCTCTATTGGGAGTCGCTGCCAGAGAAGTACGATGGCAAGCGCTTCTACCACATCTCTACCGACGAGGTATATGGTGCACTCGAATTGACGCACCCCGAGGGTATCGAGCCTCCGTTTACCACCACCGCCTCTTCGGCTGAGCACCATCTGGCTTATGGCGACAAGTTCTTCCTGGAGACCACGAAGTATAATCCTCATTCGCCCTACAGCGCCTCGAAGGCTTCGAGCGACCACTTCGTCCGTGCTTTCCACGACACCTATGGTATGCCTGTGGTGGTGACCAACTGTTCGAATAACTATGGTCCCTATCAGTTCCCAGAAAAGCTGATACCACTCTTCATCAACAATATCCGTCATCGCAAGCCACTGCCTGTTTATGGCAAGGGCGAGAACGTGCGCGACTGGCTCTTTGTGGAGGACCATGCCCGTGCCATCGACCTCATTTTCCATGAGGGTAAGATAGCCGATACGTATAACATTGGCGGCTTCAACGAGTGGAAGAACATCGACATCATCAAGGTGGTGATTAAGACCGTTGACCGTCTGCTGGGCCGCAAGGAAGGCGAGGATATGGACTTGATCACCTTCGTTACCGACCGTGCTGGACACGACCTGCGTTATGCCATCGACTCAAGCAAACTCCAGCGTGAGCTTGGCTGGGAACCCTCGTTGCAGTTCGAGGAGGGTATCGAGAAGACCGTCCGCTGGTATCTCGACAACCAGGAGTGGCTGGACAACGTCACCTCGGGCGACTACCAGAAATACTATGACAACATGTATAAGAACAGATAAAGCATGCTAACTTCAAGGCTAAATAAAAAGTATATTTGGCAGACATTGGGTCTCATTGCAATTGGTGTCCTGTCATTGTGTGGCGTTTCCTTATTCCATAAGGGAACCTTCCTGCCTGTTTTGTTTGTCTGGATGGGGTTCACTTTGCTTTTTTCTGCTTTTTATTTGGCTTCAATCAAACGCATCACTGTTGTTGTTGATGGGTTGGAGACACGAAACTTGTTGTTGCCATTTTGGAAACGGTTCTATCGCTTTGCTGAGTTTGACTATGCTCAGAGCGATTATCGTAAGACAGGCAAAGTGCTCAGATTGATTAAGAACGGTGAAAGGCTGCTTAGCATATCTTCTAATCTATACCTGAATTTCGAGGAGATAAAGCGCGCTATAGCGGTTAAGGATAAGTCTGGCTTCTTTGTCAGAGACAATGCCGAAGTCGTATCGGAATACAACAAGGTACGCTTGTATGGGATTACAGGTTTCGGGTTATTCTTTGTGCTCATTGGTGTTGCAGTTGCTCTTTCAGATGTGATTGATGGTAGGCATCTACGACTGGGTTCCATCATTATAGGTGGAAGTGCAATATTGCTTTTTGGAAGCTTGCTTTTCATCTATCTCTTTTCCTATAAGGAAATCAAGGTATGGCGTGGACAAGTAGAGGTGAAACGGTTATTGTGGCCGTTTAAGGTTCGATACTATGACGTGTCCGACTTTGATGGCTTCTATGATGTGCAGGAGAAGTCAAATGGTCAGTTAGGTTCAAGAGACGAGGAATCTATTTGGCTCGTTAAGAATCATAGACTGGCAGTTTCTGTGACTGAACCGATGTACAGGAATTATGAGGAACTGAAAACTGCGTTTCAGCCTGTTCCAAGCCTGGGAAGATTGGAGTTCATGGGCTTCCAGTCATTGAAATATCATTTAGGTAAAAAATTTAATTGGAGATGAAAAAGATTCTGTTATTAGGCTCAGGCGAACTGGGCAAGGAGTTTGTGATTGCCGCCATGCGTGCAGGACAGTATGTGATAGCCTGCGACCGTTATGACAATGCACCGGCTATGCAGGTGGCCGACGAGCGCGAAGTGTTTAACATGCTGGACGGCGATGCCCTCGAGGCTGTGGTGAAGAAGCACCAACCCGACATCATCGTGCCGGAGATTGAGGCCATCCGTACGGAGCGCCTGTTTAAGTTTGAGGAACAGGGCATTCAGGTGGTGCCGTCAGCTCGAGCCGTCAACTACACCATGAACCGTCGCGCCATCCGCGACCTGGCTGCCAAGGAGCTGGGACTGCGCACGGCGAAGTATTTCTATGCCAAGACCTTCGACGAGTTTAAGAAGGCTGCCGACGAGATTGGTTTCCCCTGCGTGGTGAAGCCCCTGATGTCGTCAAGCGGTCACGGACAGAGCTACGTGCATAACGACGGCGAACTGGAGCAGGCTTTCTGTGAGGCTATGGAAGGCTCGCGTGGTGATGTGAAAGAGGTGATTATCGAGGAGTTCATCGACTTCGACTCAGAATTCACACTGTTGACTGTCACCCAGCAGCACGGCTGGCCGACGCTGTTCTGCCCGCCCATCGGACACGTTCAGAAAAGCGGCGACTACCGTGAGTCATGGCAACCATACAAGATTTCTGATGAGGCTTTGAAGCAGGCTCAGACGATGGCCGACAAGGTGACGAAGGCCCTAACGGGTGCAGGCATCTGGGGCGTTGAGTTCTTCCTGACCAAGCAGGGCGAGGTCATCTTCTCTGAACTTTCACCCCGTCCGCACGATACGGGTATGGTGACGCTGGGTCACACTACGAATTTGAGCGAGTTCGAGCTCCATCTGCGTGCCGTACTGGGCTTGCCTATCGCTGGCATCCATCTGGAGCATGCCGGCGCATCGGCTGTCATCCTGTCGCCCACCGAGGCCAAGACCCCCGTTGACCGTTCCTTGTTGCCCTATAACTTCGTCGATGCACTGAAGGAAGATCGCACGCGCATCCGCATCTTCGGCAAACCCGAGGCGCACAAGGGTCGCCGCATGGGTGTCGTGCTCTGCTATGGTGAAGTCGGCGACGATGTCAATGCCCTTCGCGAAAAGGCCAAGCGACTTGCCAAGACCGTACTCGGCACAGATCCCTACACCAAGTTCGAACACTAAGTGATGTTTAACATACAGCGATACACGGCAGACAAGGCTGCAGAATGGAACCGGTTCGTGGCAGCTTCGAAGAACGGGACGTTCCTGTTCCATCGGGGCTACATGGACTATCACCAGGACCGCTTCGAGGACTGTTCCTTGCTCATTTACCGCAAGAACAAGCTCTTCGCCCTGCTGCCCGGCAATCGCAAGGGCGACGTCTTCGTGTCGCACCAGGGACTGACCTATGGTGGTTTCATCACGGACCAGAGAGCTACGGCAGAACACCTCTGCCAGCTCTTTGACACCGTGAATGCCTGGTTGAAGGCTGATAGTTTCCGAAAAGTGGTCTATAAGCCCGTGCCAGGAATTTATCACACGATGCCCGCCGAGGAAGACCTCTACGCCCTCTTCTTCCGTTGTCATGCACGACTGATAGAGCGCGACGCCTCCGCCACCATCTTTATGCCGAACCAAATCGGTTTTGCGGAATCCCGCCTGTCGGGTTTGCGGAAAGCATGCCGCGAGAGGCTGACCGTGCGTGAGAGCGACGATTTCCCTGCTTTCTGGAAGATACTTGCCGACAACCTCCGCACCAAGTACGATGCCCGCCCCGTGCACACCCTCGCTGAAATCCAGCTGCTCCATTCGCGCTTCCCGTCGGCCATCAGGCTCTTCATGACCTATCGCGACGATACCCCGCTGGGTGGTACCGTGCTTTATCTCACGTCGCAGGTGGTGCACACCCAGTACATTTCCGCCTCGGAGCAGGGCAAGCGCCTGGGCGCCCTCGACCTGCTGTTCCATCATCTCATTCACCTTACCGACTTTCACCGTCCCTATTTCGACTTCGGCACCTCCGCCATCGGCACTACCAACGAACTCAATGCCCCCTTGATTTTCCAAAAGCAGGGCTTCGGTGGGCGCACCGTCTGCTACGACTGGTACGAGTACGATTTGTAAAGTAAGGTCACAGCTTCTTTTTGTGGCTTATGTTGCCTGCTATTCCGGCAGCAACAGCACGGTGGCACTGCGGGCAGCCTGGGCTCCCATGACCAGCACCTGCGCGATGTCGGCAGTCTTGGAGGGACCGCTGATGAAGGTGCCGTAGCCATAGTCGTTAAAGCTTTTGGCCATTGGCTCTTGGCTGTTGGTTTCTGCGGACAGGCGGGCGTAGGCCTCGTGCATGTTGTTGACAATCTCCGACTTCTTCAGCAGGATGACCAGGTGCTCGGAGATGAAGCAGACGGCCTTCTCCTTCATCTGCTGGGGAATCCAGACACAGGCGTTCTCGGCGACACCGAAGCTGCCGCGGATGATGCCGACGTCGGTGCCGTTCAGGTCGCGGGCGCGGCCCACCTCGTCGGGATTGCGCGTGGCAATGGTAATCTCGGGCAGGTTGGAGGCTATCTCCTTGGCGTCAGGGTATAGCTCGCGTATCAGCTCGTTCACGTCGCGCCCTTCTTCCACCTCGATGGCGTTGCCGCCCACGCTCTTGGTCATGTTCATAAACTGCAACAGCGGGTCGGGATAGGTGATGGCTCGGATGTCGCTCAAGTCGGGCATATCGTACTGCTCACGAATGTTAGCCTTATATTTTTTCAGTATATCTTCTTTGCTGCTCATAACTTCAATTCTTCAATTTTTCAATCCTTCAATTCTTTAATCTGTTCATGGAACGGTTTCTTCGGGAATTGCATCATCTTGTGACCCTCGGCCCATGGATTAAGGCTGCAATTCATGAGGGGCGAGGGGATGTAGTTGGCCCAGTGAGCCAGATGCGTTCCGAGGTTATAGATGCTTTCGTTGCCATAGACGGCACTCATGGCACGGCACATCAGCTTCTTCTCAGGATTGGCGGTGCCGAAGTCGTCCAACTGCTGCCGCCACAGGTATATCTGGTCGCCAAGATTGACCTTGACGGGGCATACTGTCTGGCACGAGTTGCAGAGCGTGCAGGCGCTGACGTTGCCGGAGTGCTTCTGCGGGTCGCGCAACATGCCGAGGTTGATGCCGATGGGGCCGGGGATGAAATAGCTGTACGAGTAGCCGCCGGAGCGACGGTAGACGGGACAGGTGTTCATGCACGAGCCGCAGCGGATGCACTTCAGACTCTCCCAATGCTCGGGGTTGGCTATCCACTCGCTGCGCCCGTTGTCCACCAGGATGATGTGCATGTGGTGAGCCGTGGGACGGGCCTTGCGGAAGTGCGAGGTGTAGGTCGTCGTAGGCTGACCCGTACCAGCCCGGCAGAGCATGCGCTGGAAGACGGCCAGACAGTCGTAGTTGGGGATGACCTTCTCCAGTCCGATGGCTGCGATGTGCAGCTTGGGACACGAGGTGGACATGTCGGCATTGCCCTCGTTGGTGCATACCACGATGTCGCCCGTCTCGGCAATGCCGAAGTTGGCACCCGTCATGCCGGCATCGGCGGTCAGGAACTCGTTGCGCAGACTTAGCCGCGCCCTGTAGGTCAGATACGTGGGGTCGTGGTTGCCCTTCTCGTTGGAGATGCCCTTCTCCTCGAACAGCTCACCCACGTCATCGTGATTCAGGTGGATGGCGGGCATCACGATGTGCGAGGGCTTCTGACCCTTCAACTGGATGATGCGCTCGCCGAGGTCGGTCTCGACCACCTCGATGCCTTTCGACTCCAGGTAGGGGTTCATCTCACACTCCTCGGTGAGCATCGACTTCGACTTGACCATCTTCTTGACGTCGTGGTTCTTCAAGATGCCATACACGATTTCATTGAATTCCTCGGCATCCTTCGCCCAGTGCACTTCCACACCGTTCTTCTCGGCATTCGTGGCAAACTGGTCGAGATATTCGTCCAGATGGGTGATGGTGTGGCGCTTGATGGCCGACGCCTTCTCACGCAACTGCTCCCACTCGTCCAGTCCGTAGGCCATCTGGTCGCGCTTGCTTCGTACTGCCCAGAACGTGGCATCGTGCCAGTGGGCGTATTGCTGGTCCTTTAAGAACTCCTTGGCCGCTTTGCTATGTTGTGTACTCATAATTATAATCCACTTGCTAATATTTCAACGACGTGTTTAAACTCAATCTTCTTGCCTTGCTTGCGGGCAATGCCAGCCATGTGCATCAGACAAGAGCAGTCGGGACCGGTGATGTATTCGGCACCGGTCTGCATGTGGCGCTCAAGTTTGTCGAGACCCATCTGGGTGGAGATGGCGGTCTCCTCCACGGAGAACATGCCGCCGAAGCCGCAGCACTCGTCGGGGCGCTCGGGCTCCACCACCTTGATGCCGTCAACCAACGCGAGCAGGTCCTTGATCTTGTTGAACTTCTCCACATGCTCCTCCGTGGGGGAGGAGAGACCCAGTTCGCGCACACCGTGGCACGAGTTGTGCAGGGAGACGGTGTGGGGGAAGGTACCCAGTCGGCGGTCAACCTTCACCACGTCATGCAGGAACTCCACCACGTCCATGCAGTTCTTGGCTGTCTCGCAGTCGTGATTCAACAGACGTGGGTAGTTCAGACGGATGAATGCCGTACATGAGACACTGGGAGACACCACATAGTCGAAATCTTCAAAGAGTGTCTCAAACTTCGCGGCAAGTGGAATGGCTTGCTTCTCGAAACCCGCGTTGGCCATCGGCTGACCACAGCAGGTCTGGTGCTCGGGATACGTCACGTCCAAACCCAAATGCGTCAGCAACTTATACGTTGCCAAACCGACCTCGGGGAAGACGGCATCCACATAGCAGGGGATAAATAGTCCTATTTTCATCATTTAATGTAATAAGTGTTAATTCTCACATTGGGACAGCGGCAGCAAATTTTTCACTTTTCACTGTTCCCTTTTCCCTTTTCCCTTAAATAACGTGTAGTCCCAGGAATACCATGAGACCGTTCATCAGTATCCAGAAGAGGGCGAACGGCATGGTCTTGCGCATGATGTCGCCGTCCTGTCCCTCCATGTCGCAGGCTGCCGTGGCAATGGCTATCGATTGCGGGGACAACAGTTTTCCGCCCTCGGAGCCGGCACAGTTGGCGGCGGCCAGCCAGTTGGTCTCGTTGCCTGCCACACCGAAGAACGTTCCTTGGTTTACTAGTCCCAGGTCGCTGGCTGCCGTCGCTTGCAGCTTGCCAAACAGGATGTTGGCGTTGGTGGCGGAACCTGTGACAAAGGTGCCGATAGAACCAATCAGCGGGGCGAAGAACGGGAAGGCTGCACCGGTCAGCAGCACAAGACCCTTGGCAATGTCGTTGGTCATGCCGGTGTTGTTCATCAGCATGGCCATGGCTACGAGGCAGCAGATGGTGACCACCGTCTTCTGCAGATTCAGCGTGGTCTTGGCGAGCAGTCTCATCAGTGCGCCGAACGACATGCCCTGTATCAGTCCGCCGATGACGGCACCCAGGAAAATCATCAGACCGGCATTCGACAGCCAGCCAAACTTAAACGTATTGCCGATGACGGGCAGGTCGAACTTGGTGACGAGCGTGCTGTTAAGGAATTCGTTCACGGCAGGGACAATCTTGCTGCTGATGAGGATGAAGAAGATAATCAAGCCGTAGACACTCCACGCCTTGAGCGTCTTGACAACACCGAAGCGCACGTGCTCGACATGAACGGTGTCCTTTTCTGCCTCATGGCGCAGAAACAGTTTGTTGTATATCAGCATAGCGGCGATGGCAGCAACGGAACCGAGAATAGCGGGCGTCTCAGGACCAATCCAGTGGGCGCAGCCGAACTGCACGGTGATGGAGCAGGTGCCTACAAACAGGGCGATAGCGATGTTCTTCAAAATCTTTGTCCTGTCTGTCATCATCAGAATAAGGAATGGTGTGAGATAGAACATCAGCGAGAGCTGTAATATAATAAAGGTAGCCACCTCACAGAGTTCCTCGGGGGTTGCCGTGCCACTGGCTGCCACCTGATTAGCCAGTGTCGTAGCGGGCAGGCCCACAGCTCCGAAGCCTACGGCAACAGTATTGGCTACCAAACAGATGACGGCTGAGAACATGGGCTTGAAACCTAGGCCTATCAGGATGGCTGCCGGGATAGCCACAGCAGTGCCGAAGCCTGCCATGCCTTCGAGCACGCCGCCCAAACCCCACGTCAACAGCAACACCAGCAGCCCCTTGTCGGAGGTCATCTGGATGAACTGCGTCTTGATGGTCTCAATCTCCTTCGTCTCGCACAGAATGTTGTAGCTGAAGATGGCGCAGATGATAATCAGGATGATGGGGAAACACGCCTTGAGTAATCCCTCAATCACCGACCACAGCGTGATGCCGTAAATGGACGTCCCGGCAAACTTCTCGGGAACGATGTCCATGCCCGGTACGGCAAACAGGGCCAACAAAATAGTCACTACGAGCGTGATAATGGCGCTCCAGTATCCGGACACTTTGAAGCCCATCATCAGCACGATGAGCAACACGATAGGAATGACGGAAATGAATGCTGTCATAGGGGGGCGTATTGTTTTGCGATTAGTTTTATAAGTTGTTGGCAAATATACGCATTTTTTTTCTAAACGACACATCTTTTTCGCTTTTTTTTTCGTATATTTGCCGCAAACAACTAACAAACGCTGCATATGAACAATCATTTTTTATCAGAATTAAGGCAGGTGATTCCTGCTGAACGTATCTATACCGACGAACTCCGCCGGCTGGGGTGGGGTACTGATGCCAGTTTCTACCGACAGATTCCGCAGGTCGTGGTACGTAGCGACGGTGAGGAGGAAATCTCCAGGATTGTCCAACTATGTAAGAAATACAAGCTGCCCTTCACGTTCCGTGCTGCCGGCACATCGCTTTCCGGCCAGAGCTGTACGGATTCGGTGCTCATCGTGGCGGGCAAGCATTGGGAGAAGTGTTCTCTCTCGGATTCTTGTGAGACAATCACTCTCCAGCCAGGTATTGTTGGAGCACGTGTCAACGAGATGCTACGGAACCACGGACGTGTCTTCCCGCCCGACCCGGCGTCCATTGGCAGTGCGATGGTTGGCGGCATCGTGGTGAATAATGCCTCGGGCATGAACTGCGGTGTGCATGCCAATAGCGACAGGATGATGGTTTCGGCACGTATTGTTCTAACGGATGGTACGGTGCTTGATACGGGCGATGCAGCCAGTCGGGAACAGTTTGCACGTTCACATCCTGAGTTCATGGCGCGTATAGAAGGTTTGCGTGACAAGGTGCGTGCTGACGACAAGCTTCGCGAGCGTATAATAAAAAAGTATAGCATCAAGAATGTTACAGGATTGAACCTGCGCCCACTGGTGGCTTACGACGACCCGTTCGACATCATCGCGCATAGCATTGTCGGTTCCGAAGGTACACTGGCCTTCCTTTCCGAGGTGACGATGAAGACGCTGAAGGACTATCCCTTCAAGGCCTCGGCAATGGTGTACTTCCTCACGATGAAGGAGAGTTGCGAGGCTGTGGTGGCCATGAAGAAACTGAAGGCTGGCGACGAGGATATCGAGATGAGTGCCGAGAACCTGATGGTGAAATCGGCCGAGATGCTGGACTATAAGTCGCTGTCGTCTGTTGATGACCCCGTATATCTGCAGTATAAGCAGGATGTGGATGCTGGCAAGATAGCGGGCGTGGAGCCTGGCGACTATCACAACCTGACTGCAATACTGACTGAGACCAAGGGCATAACCCACGAGCAACTGCTGGAAAAGATAGAGAGGATTAAGGAGTGCCTGGGTCAGTTTAGCCTGTATGTCCCAGCCGAATTTACTGAGGATCCTGCCGTCTATGGCAAGTACTGGGCCATCCGCAGTGGCATCTTCCCGAGTGTAGGCGGTACGCGTCCTGTGGGCACATCGTGCCTGATAGAGGATGTGGCATTCCCGATAGAATCGCTGCCTGAGGCTACCGTGAAACTGCAGAAGCTGATAGCCGATCATGGCTACGACGATGCTTGCATATATGGCCACGCATTCGAGGGCAACTATCACTTTATCCTGAACCAGAGCTTTGCCGATGAGCACGAGGTGGCACGCTATGCCGAGATGATGCGCGATGTGGCTAAGCTGGTGGTCGAGGACTACGATGGTAGTCTGAAGGCTGAACACGGCACGGGTCGCAACATGGCGCCATTCGTAAAATATGAGTGGGGCGATAAGGCCTACGGGATAATGTGCGAACTCAAGCAGATATTCGACCCCGAAGGTCTGCTGAACAGGGGCGTAATCTTCAATGATGATCCGGATTGCTTCATCAAGTGTCTGAAGCCACTGCCTGTGCTCGACTTCGACTTTGACAGTGTGCCTGATGGCGGACACTATCTGATGGACCCAACGCTGTCGACTGCCAAGGAGACCATCGAACAGGTGAAGCGTGCCAACAAGTGTATCGAGTGCGGATTCTGCGAGGTAAACTGTATGTCGTGCGGACTCACCCTGTCCAGTCGTATGCGTATCGCCGTACAGCGCGAGATATGCTATCTCACTAAGACGGGTGCCGACCCTGAGCGATTGGCCACTCTAAAGAAACAATACAAGTACTATGGCGACCAGACTTGCGCCACCGACGGACTGTGTTCTACATCGTGCCCCATGAAGATTAACACGGGCGAACTGACTCACTTGATACGACAGATGGATATGAACGAAAGTCCTACAGGATATAAGTTGGGCGAGTTTGCTGCCAACCACATGGCTGGCATCAAGAGTGGACTGCGAGTGGTGCTGGATGTGGCCCACGCAGCACATATCACGCTGGGTCCTAAGATGATGACTAGCATCTGTAGAAGTATGAACAAGATGGGCATGCCGCTATGGACCACAGCCATGCCTAAGAAGCACCGCCAACCCAAGAAGAGCGACCTGACGCAGTTTATCATCGAGAAGTCGATTCCACACAAGGAGGTGTCGCACTCAGAACTGAAGGTGGTATACTTCCCCAGCTGTATCAATCAGACAATGGGACAATCCAGGCATGGCGGAAAGATTCACGACTTGGTTGATGAGGTTATCCAACTGATGGCCAAGGCTGGCTACGAGGTTATCTTCCCGGATGGCATGGAACGTATGTGTTGCGGACAGATATGGGAGTCGAAGGGAATGCTCGACATCGCCGATCGCAAGAGTGCCGAACTCGAGACCGCACTGTGGAAGGCCAGCGAGGAGGGCAGATATCCTGTTCTCTGCGCCCAGAGTCCATGTCTGCATCGCATGAAGAAGGTAATGCACAAGATGAAACTCTACGAACCGGCAGAATTCATCATGAAGTATCTGGTGCCCCGACTGGATTTCCATCCTATCGATCGCCATATCGCCTTACACCTCACGTGTTCCACACGACTGATGGGTGTGGACAAGGATATGATAGCGTTGGCTAAGCTATGCTCGCACAATGTGTTCCTGCCTGAGGGCGTGGGTTGTTGCGGATTTGCAGGTGATCGTGGTTTCACATTCCCCGAACTTAACAGCTACGGCCTGCGCAAGCTCCGCCCGCAGATAGAGGCCAACGGCATAGAGGTGGGCTACAGCAATAGCCGTACCTGCGAAATCGGACTTGAAACCAATTCGGGGATACCATACATGAGTATAGTTTATCTGGTTAACGAGTGTACAACAGCAAAGAAGGCCTGATCGGCCTTCCTTGCTGGCGATGGTAAATCATCGTCCTATTAGAACGTGCAGGGTAATGCACTAAGCTGACAATAAAGGGTGCGGGCCATGCGCTCGTGCCCTTTGTCGTTGGGATGTAGCCGGTCAACCTGTGGGTCGGCAAAGTATTGCGCATATTCGTCCATCATGGGATAGAGGCCGCTGACGGCATTCAGGTCGATAACGGGCAGGGCCCAGATGTTGCCGGCTTCTTTCACGGCAGCAATATATTCCTCCATGTAGATGCCACACTGGTTCGTGTAGTCTTCCGTGCATTGCCAGTTCTTTTCGTTCCTGTAGAACTGGGCGCGATGAATAGGGGTGAGCAGCACAATTTGCTTGGTGGGATACATCCGCTTCACCTTGTCTATGGCAATATTGATTCGTCCACGATACGTATTGCCGTCCATACTCATATAGCGGCGCTTGCGGTCAACCAGCTTCTTGGGTTGCCCATGGCCGTACATCACTTTTTCTTCTTTCTCCTCATACCATTGACCGATGGGCACGCCGTTGTTATAGTCGTTGGTGCCAATGAAGATAAGGATAGCATCAACGGAGTCACCGTGTTCTTCCCGCAGCTTATCCGCCTGACGGGGTATATCGTTCCATTGACGCCCGCTCACGGCATAGACATACGGGGTGATGCCTAGCCACTCTTGCAGGAAATTCCAGTATTTCTTCTTCGAGGCTTTATTACGCGGGTCGGTTATCGAGTCTCCAAAATAAGCCACCCGTTTCTGCATCCAGGGATGTACAAAAGTAGTTTGTGCCTGAACAGAGCCACACAGTAATGCAGCCCAAATCAATAAAATAATCTTTCTTTTCATAGTCTTTAAGTAATATCCTCGCAAAAGTACGAATTAAAATCCTTGTTAACAAGTTTTTTATTCTTTTTTAATAATAACATTTGCACACACTCAAAATAATGTGTATCTTTGCCCCCGATTAACAATAAAAAGAGATATAGTAACAAAAAAGAAAGGAAATAGTATGAATTATAATGATTTTGAACTGAAAAACCTGTCGATAGATGATCAGTTGGCCATGTCTTCAGCCTTCCCTGTGCTGATGCGTAAGGTCTATGTGTGGATGACACTTGCTATGGTGATTACCGGCTTTACAGCCTATGGCGTAGCAACCAGCCCTGGGGTGCAGCAGGCCATCTTTACCAATCAAATCGTCTTTTGGGGACTGGTTATAGCAGAGTTCGCTTTGGTTATCGGTGTCAGTGCCGCCATTAACCGACTCTCGCTGGCTATGGCTACGCTGATGTTTATCCTCTACTCTGTTATCAACGGTGCACTGCTGTCTTCTATATTCTTGATTTACACGGCATCGTCCATTGCCACCGTTTTCTTTATCACGGCAGGTACATTCGCTACAATGGCATTGATAGGATATACCACCAAGACGGATCTGTCCTCTATTGGAAAATATCTGTTTATGGCATTGATCGGACTGGTTATTGCCACGTTTGTGAACTTTTTCATTAAGAGTTCTGGCTTCGATTACATTCTTAGCTACATAGGTGTGCTAATCTTTGTAGGTCTCACAGCTTACGATTCTCAGAAAATCAAGCAGATGCTTCTACAGGCTCCCGATGCAGGAGAGGGCGCACAAAAGATAGCATTGCTCGGCGCATTGTCCTTATACTTGGATTTTATCAATCTGTTTCTCTACCTGCTTCGCATTTTTGGAAGAAGAGATTAATGTCGTCTCGTTCTTTTGACGAGATGAACATCGTCTATTTATATAATATAATAAGGTGTAAGGTTTTCGCATTGTCATGAAATGCGAAAACTTTT